>CALFEQ010000153.1 GCA_937949945.1 uncultured Myxococcales bacterium | reverse complement strand
CCCCGACTCGAACCTCGACGCGAGCACCGACGGCGGCGCGAGCACCTCGTCCGAGGCAGGCGGCATCACGAACGTCGAGGCTGGCACCGGGCCGATGCCCGAGGTGTGCGCGATCGAGGACTGTCCGAAGGTCACGGACGACGGCAAGGACAACTGCAAGGGCGAGGGGTGCAAGGACCTCGACGACTTCCACCAGAGCGGCTCCGTGCAGAGCACGGACGGCCGATGCCACATCTCGGGGGCGGCCTACCTGTATCGGGAGCGTGACCGCATCGACTTCCCCGACAGCCTCTTCGAGCTCGTCTTCGATCTGATCGACCTCACCAGCACCACGAACGGAACGATCGCCACCATCGGCATCGGGCAGGACGCGCAGACGGGCTCACGGGACATCAGCCTCCGCGTCGAGGACGGCCGGATCCGTCTCTGTGATGGCGGATCCGCCGACACGTGCACGCCCTCCGTCCCTGCCCCGATCGGCAAGCGCGTGCACATCTACGGCACGGTCAACGGCGACGAGGCGCGGCCACCGAGGTTCGGGGTCGCGGTCCTCTCGGACGACACGTGCCACGAGCTGCTCGCGCTGCAGCTCGAGTGGCCCCTGCCTCGAGGCTCCAAGGTCGTCGGCGCGGTCGGCTGCGTGGAGGCGACCTCTTGCCAGATGGTCGTCGACAACCTCCTCGTGATGATGCGGGTCGACCCACCGGCACAGTGATCAGAACAGCCCGATCGCGAAGTTGATCGCGCCGATGTCCTCGTAGGACTCCTTCGTGAGGTTGAAGCCGTAGTCCACCGCGAGCGGTCCCACCGGCGTCTGCACGCGGAGGCCGGTGCCGGCGGCGACGCGCATCGGGAACACGCGCTTTTCGAACGGGTACTTCGGGTCGATCCAGAGGTTGCCGATGTCCGTGAAGATCACGGTCTCGAGCGGACCTTTGACCGGGATGCGAAGCTCCACGCGCTCGTTCACCATGAGGTTGCCGCCGCGGATCGGCTGCGTCGCCGGAGTGAACTTGTTCGGGTTCGGCACCTGCGGCGCGTTCGGATCCGACGGATTGGCAGGATCGGGGATGGTGTCGGGCAGGTCCTTCGTCGCGTAGATGCGGTCGACGTTGTCCTGCGGGATGAAGCTGTTGAGCGTCCAGCCGCGCATCGTGTCGACGCCGCCCATGAAGAACAGACGATCGGGGTACGTCTGCGAGGTCTGCGTGAGCTGGAGGTTCACGCCCAGGCGCGTGAGCGCTGCGATGCGCAGCCCCTTCGGGAGCGGGATGTAACCCGCGAAGGTCTGCGTCAGCTTGAAGAAGTGGCTCTCCGGCGGCGCCGCACGGCCGCGCACGAGCGCCTGCTGGATGTTGGCCTCCGTCGGGAACGCGTCGACGTGCTCGATGCCGCTCACGACGTAGGTGCCGCGTGAGGCGTTGAAGGCGTTGTCGCGACGATCCCAAGTGATGAGCAGGCGCTGGGAGAAGGCGTACGTCTCGCCGTCCGGCACGAGGAGCTGGCGGACGAGATCGGTGATGTTGCGCCCCTGGCGCGCGAGCGACACGAGGTACTCCTGCGCGCTTCCGGACTGGAAGATGCGGCTGTTGTTGAACTCGAAGCTCTGGAAGAACGTGAGCTGCACCTCGCTCACGGGGCGGTAGTTGATGTTCGGGATCGTCGCGATCTTCGTGAGGTAGAAGTCGCGTTGGAGATCGTGGACGACGAGCGTGTCGAGGCCTGCGCGCCAGAGCGGCCCGAGCCCGATCTCCGGAAAGACGAGCCCGGCGGTCGCGCGCACGCCGAGCCGCGCGAAGTCGTTCAGGTTGCGGTAGTTCTCGCGCGCGACCGGGTCGATGATGAGCGGCGTCGGGATGTACGCGAGCTGGAGGCGCAGCGTGAGCTGGATCGCGTTGCCCCACAGGTTCGTGTGACCGTACTCCGCGCGGAGCCGGAAGCCCTCGCCCGTCGAGAAGCCCGGACCGACCTCGGTGTACTGCCGCGTCCGCTCGACGACCGTGATGACGACCGTCTTGTTCCGCTGAGGAACGTACGGGTTCTCGAGCGACACCGACACCGACGAGAACGCGCCCAGCGTCGCGATGCGCTCCTCCGTCTTCCGGACGAGGCTCGCGCGATAAGGCTCGCCGACGACGAGCGCGACGCGGCTCCGGATGACGCTCTCGCGCGTGTGGTGGTTCCCGCGAATGACGATGTCTCGGACGATGACCTTCTCGCCCTCCGAGATGCCGAAGCGGACGCGCGCACGCGTGTGATCCGGCGACTGCTCGAGGGAGTACCGCACGTCGGCGAACGCGTAGCCCTCCTCTTTGTAGACCTCGACGAGCCTGCGACGTGCTTCCTCGAGCTTGAGGGTGTTGACGTACCTCCCGAGCTCGACGTCGGCGGCCTTCGCGAGGTAAGCCGGAGAGAGCGCCGTCGCGCCGGTGAACGCGACGTCCCAGAGCTGCGTGCGGGGTCCGAGCTTGACCGGGATGCGCAGCCAGACGCGCGGCTCGCACTCGACGCCGTGCACCGGGTCGGGGACGCACGTGGAGCTCGGATCGAGCGGCGGCACCGGGAGCGGCAGCCCGATCGCGTCGTACGTGCAGATGTCCTCCTTCTCGGGAGGCACCGGCATCGGCGTGCACTCGCCCGGCGGCGACCGCGGGTGGCACCGACGCCGAATGACCTGCACCGGGCCGACCTGCGCGGAGAGGAAGCCCTCGGCTCGGTACAGCTCCTGGACGTGCTGCACGGCGCGTTCGTACGTCTCGGGCACGTACGCCGTGCGCGGCTCGAGATCCAGCGGCGCGGGCCGCGCGCCCGTCGCCCCCATGGCGCCCGTGATGATGCGATCGAGGACGGCCGGCTTCGGCGGAACGATGACGTCGCTGCCGGGCAGCTCCTCCTCGAGGTAGCTGTCGATCTCGCTCCCGATGGCGCGCGCCGACCGCGGACCGCCCTCGGAGAGCTTGCTCGCCTCCGCTTCCCGGAAGCACGGGTACGATCGCGCCGCGACCTGGACCTGCGAGCCCTCGATGATGTGGAAGACGAGGTGGTTCGTGGCGTCCTGCGGCGTGCCCCGCACCTCGACGCGGACCTCGGCGTCGAGGAAGCCGTGCTTGACGTACCAGTCCGTCAGCTTCTGGACGAGGTGGTTCGGCGTCCGGTCGGTCTCCTCCTCGAGATCGAGGACGCTGTCGAGCGTCGACTTGTCGAAGTGGTCGTTGCCCTCGTACCGCGTCTCGTAGCGCGTCCCGAAGTCGACCCGCACGCGCAGGACGACGATGCCCTTGTGGAGCACGACGTCGTGCGAGACCTCGGCGCGGTGATGTCCGCGCGATCGGATGCGCGCCTCGAGCGCGCTGTCGGCGGCGGCGAGGAGGACCTCGTCGGCGCGCATGCCGACCTTCATCGCGTAGAACTGCTCGGCGTCTTCGATCTCCTCCTTCGTCGCGCCCGTCGGGTAGAGGACGCGACGCTCGATCCTGCGCGGAGCGCCGACGGACACGCTGATGTCGAGGATGACCCGGAGCGGATCGCCGGTGCCCCGCGTCGACATCGCGACCCGCGGCGCCGGGAACCCGCGACGCTGGATGAGCGCCTCGAGGCGGGCGAGGTGGCCGGGGATCTCGCTCGCGACGAGCTCCCCGTCGGTCGCGAGATCGAGGTCGCGCAAGAGCTCGTCCGGATCGAGCGGAGCGCCGTGCAGGTCGACGTTTATCGCGTCGATGACCTTCCGCGGGGTGGCGCGGATCGTGACGACCACGCCGGCGCCCTCCATCGAGAGCTCGGCGCGCGCGCTCGCGAACCGACCGCTGTCGAGGACCTCGCGCATCGCGGCGCGGACGCCCCTCGCCGTCACGAAGTCGCCCGGCCGCAGCACCGAGACGGCGGGAGCCTTCACGTCGGGCCAGCGGGCGTCTTCGACGACCACGTCCACGCGGAGCACGACCTGGCCGATGAACGGCGTGAGGTCCTGCGCGATCTCGATCTCGGGCGCCGGGTTCCCGAGCGGCGGTACGGGGGGAGGCGTGAGCACGCTCACGTCGTCCGCCGCGCCGTCCGCTCGCGCGGGCGCGACGCCGAGGACGACCGCAAGCGCGACCACGGCGACCCACAGAGCGCGCCGCCAGAAGCCTCCGGTCATCGGCGGCGCAGTTTAGACCATTGTCCGAGCCGATACACGCGGCCGTTCCGCTCCACGTGTGACGGCCAGAGGAGCTCTCCGGCGGCTCCGTGGCTCTACGGAACCGGCTCGTCGAAGTGGACGCACCAGTTGTAGAGGCGGTTGCCCGTGCGCGAACGCGTGTCGTCCGAGTCGCGCAGGTTCCCACGCGGCCCGCTCGTCGGCCCCGCCGGTGCGCCGCGGATGCCGGTGAAAGCGTAGCGGATGCGCCGGTTCTGGCCCGTCGGCTCCGCGGAGAGCGTGATCGCGACCGTGTCCGGCCCGGTCACCTCGACACGCGTGATCGACGGAGGCGACGCCGAGTCGTCGGTGTACTCGAAGCCGTAGTTGCCCGGATCGCTCACGAGCGTCGTGTCGAGCACGATCGGCGGGACCGGGACGGCGAACGTGATCGTGATGACGGCGCCCTCTCGGCGCGTCGCGATCGGGCGGAGCGGCTCCCAAGGACGGCCCTCGAGCACGACGCGCCGATACGCCTTCGCGTAGTCCTCGCCCATGTGGCGATAGCCGCGCGCGGTGAGATGCACGCCGTCCTTCGAGTACGAGAGGTGGTACTTCGGGCCGACGAGGACGACCTTGCCGTTGCTCTTCCGATGGGCCGAAAGCTGCGCGATGGGGACCGCGCTCGTCTCGGTGCCCTTCATCATGCGCGTCCAGCTCGAGATCTGCGTCTGGAACATCGGGACCGGCTCGGACTGACCGGTGATCGCCTTGATGTCCCGCTCGTAGTCCGCCTGCCACTCGAGCAGGTCGTCGTCGTAGTGATCGTTCTGCTCGGCGTGATCGGACTCGCCGTGCACGGTCGCGATCGCGCGGACGACGTACGTCTTCCCCATCCTGCGCGCGATGTCGCGTCCCGCGACGACCTGCGCCATCCCGTTCTCGTACGGCTTCGTCCCCTTCTTGAGGCGCGCGTACTGCTTCGCACCGGACCCGTGGACGCTGACGAGGAGGTCGTGCCTCGCGGACGGATCGCCGCCCGCGAGCGACAGCTCGGTGACGAGGTTGGCGAACGCGCTCGACATCGTCTCGACGACCGCCTTCGAGCCGGGGATGAAGTCGCCCTCGACGAGAGGCTCGAAGCTCTCGAGGTCCTCGCCTCCCGCCATCACGCCCGTGTTGAACATCAGGTTGTGGAACGGCTGCGACGTCGAGAGCGGCGGCGCGCCGGAGACGCCGACCGAGAGGCTCTGGCCGGTGATGAGGACGTGATTGACGTCGTAGCGGACGTACGCAGACGCGCCGCCCGCGTCCGTCTCGCTCGCGCCGGCGTCGGCGGACGCGCCTCGGTCCGCGACGGGAGGCGCGACGGATGCGTCCGCACGCGCCAGGGCCTCGCGTGGCGAGCTCGCCGGGAGCGGACGCTCGGCCGTACGGCACGCGCCGGAAGCGGCGACGACGAAGAGGAGCACGAACACCGCGCCATGCGCTCGTGCTCCGGTCGCTCGCGCGTCGGCTCGCGCGTCGGTGAGAAGGCCTCGCGCCCGCATCGCGACGGATGTTGCCTTCTCGTGCAGCCGCACGCCAGCCGTTCGGGTCCGCGACTATACCGATTCGGACAACCCACGGCTCGGCTTCGACGACCGGCTCCGTCGCTCGGAGGCCCGTAGCTGGAAAAATTCTTCCCTCGTCTCGTCCTACGCGCGACCCTTTCGTTCCGGATGCTCGTGGGTGGTCCCCATCGCAGCTGGTTCCTCGGATCCCTCTTCGTCGGTGTGGCGTGCCTGCTCTTGCTCGATCTCCACTTCGCGCCGGCGCTGATCGCCGAGACGGAACGGGACGAGCGCGACGCGACGGACGCGGCGGCCGTGACGAGCGCCGACGTGGCGGCGTCCGCGTCGGCGGCTCCCGTCGTGCGCGTCGTCGTGGAGCCCGCGGCGCGGGTGCCGACGATCGTCGCGCGCTTCGACAGCCAGGCGAAAGAGCCCATCGACGAGTCCGCGATCCGCGCGCTCGCGACGGCGATGATCGAAGACCACGAGGCCAAGATCGTGCTCGAGGGGCACAGCGACACGTTCGGCGCCGAGACCTACAACCACGAGATCAGCCTGAAGCGCGCCGAGTGGGTGAAGAATCGCCTCGTCGAGCTCGGCGTGAGCCCCGAACGGATCGAGACCGTGGGCCTCGGCGCGACCAGGCCGCTTCGTTACGACGAACCCGACGCGCAATCGGTGAACCGGCGCGTCGAAGTACGCTGGGTCGGGAGGTAGAATGGATGCAATCGTCGGCGTCTGGTTGACGTCCATCCTCGGCGCCGCCGCCTTCACGGCGGCCGGGTACGTCGCGGGTCGGCACCGAGCGTCGCTCTTCGAGGGCCCACACATGCGAGCGGCCGACCCGAGCGCGACCGCTCCTGCCGGAGACCGCCCGACGCCGCAAGCGAGCACGCCTGCGTCCGAGAACGCCCCGGCACCCGAGGCCGAGACGCCCGTCGCGCCGCCCGTCGAGGAGAAGACGCCGCCGGCCCCGGAGGCGAGCGCGAAGCCCGACGCACCGCCCGACGACGACCCCGACGACCGCCCCACGCTCGTTCCCGAGGAACCGCCGCAGCCGGTCGTCGAGGCCACGGCCCAGCCGTCGACGCGACCGCCGCCGCGGCCGCGATCGCCGTCGATCGTCGCCGAGCTCGCGGCCGCCGCCGCGGAGCTCGAGTCGCTCCGCAGCGACGTTCGTGCGGCCCTCGAGCGCGCGGAGAACGCGGCGCAGAAGGCACGCGCCGCCGAGGTCGTGCGCGCGGAGCTCGAGCGTCAGATCGAGGCGCTGCGCCAGGAACTGAAGGAGGAGGTCGCCGCACGCGCGACGGCGGAGCGGCGCGCCGCCGAGCTCGACGATCGGCTCGCGGCCGCGTCGGAGGAGGCGGCGACGCTCCGCCACCGCGTCTCGTCGCTCGACAAGCAGGCCAAGCAGCTCCGCGAGGCGCTCCAGGGCCGCGTGCGTGCGCTCACGCAGAGCGAGTGGCACCGCCGGCGCGACCTCGAAGAGGCCGAGGCGATCCGCCAGAAGCTGCGTGACGTGTCCGAGAAGCTCGAGCGCACGTCGATGCCGCCCAAGTCGGCGAGCCTGCCTCCGACCGCCTCGAGCGGGGCGAGCATGCCGCCGGGAGCTTCGCTCGGCGCGCCCGCGGTGCCGCGATCGCTCCGGCCGAGCATCGACGAGGCCGCTGCGCTCCGTGAAGAGGTCCAGCGCCTCACCGCCGAGAATCGGTCGCTCCGCGCGCGCATCCTGGGGAGCACACCGCCGAAGCGCGCGGAGCGCGTCTCGGGGTTCGACCTCGACCTCGATCGCTATCGCTCGCTCGTCGACAAGGTCGGCGGCGTCGCGGGCCTGCGCGGCGTCGCGCTCACCGACGACGTCGGCGCGCTGCTCGCAGGCAAGGGCGAGCACACCGAAGGGCTCGCCGCGTTCGGCTCGTACATCCGTGACGCGGGCTCGCGAACCGAGCGCCTGCTCCCTCTCGAGGGAGTCGAGGAGGTCGACATCCTCGATCGAAACGGGATGTTCCTCTCGACGCGCGTCATCGTGCACACGCCGGCCGAGATCTCCCTCGTCCTCCTCGGCGCGGCGAAGTCCTCGCTCCTGACGGCGAAGAAGCTCGTCGAAGACGAGCTCCGGCAGCGCGCCTGACGCTCGGCAGGTTCACTCTTCGCGCAAAGATCTTCATCGCCGGACGGTGGTGTCGAGAAAGCGGCCTCGAACACGAAGCCGGGGTAAGATCGAAGGGCATGCGCAAGCAGCGGATGCTCCCCTTCGTCGCCGGCCCCGTGGTCTTGTCGGCGTGCGCGCTGATCGCCGATCTCGGTGATCGCACGCTCGGGGATCCGAACGCGACCGAGGCCGAAGGCGGCGTGGACGCGAGCCCGCGCCCGGACGTCACGGAGGAGCCCGACGTCGCCGAGCCGCCGCCTCCGTCGTACTGCGACGGGATCGTCCTCTATGCCAGCTTCGACGGGAAGCTGACGGGCGACGTCGGCGGCGAGTCGACGCTCTCGCGAGGCGGCGTGACGCTGAGCGCGGAAGGAAGGTTCGGTGGCGCGCTGTCGCTCGTCCGCGATGCATCGACGAACGATACGAGCGCCGAAGGCGCTGCCCACTACTTCCAGGCCACGGACGCAGGGAATCCCTGGCCGGACGAGGTCGGGTCGATCTCCGTATGGTTCCGTCCGGCACCCGATGGGCAGCCGCAGTTCCCCGTGCTCTATCGTCCCGTCGGGTCCTTGCCTCCGGATCCGCTCCGCCCGTCGGGTTTGACGTTCTACCTGCTCCACGGGGACCTCGACTCCGCGTCCCCCGACGACGACGACATCGGGCTCTATCAGGGCCTCGCGAACAACCCGGACAGCCATCGCGTGCTCACGTTCCCCATCGGCGAGGCCACGCCCTTCCTGCGCGCCGGCGACTACAACCACTACTTCGCGGCGTGGAGGAAGGATGCGGCCGCGGGACCGACCGCGTACATCGCGCTCAACGGCGGGCTCGGCGTCGTGTTCGACGGCGGCGCCCCGAGCTACCCGGACGCGGCGAGCAGCGGAGAGCTGCCGGTGCCGTACCGTGGGTTCACGTCGAAGGCATGGACCTCGGAGAACGCGCCCGTCGGCCTGCGACTCGGCGGCCAGGGCAACAACAGCCCCGAGGGACTGATCGACGACCTCGTCGTCTGGAATCGCGTCCTCACGTTCGACGAGGTCGCGGAGATCTACTCCGCCGGCAAGCCGGTCGGCGAGCTCTGCAAGCTCCGTTGAATCGGACGGCCGATCCAGCGTGCTGTCGGTAGGCAGCATGCTTTCCAGAAGTCGTCGTCCGCGTTTTCGAGCACTTCGGCGTCGTGGCCGATCGGCGCGGGGATTGCTGCGCCCATGACGTGGGTCGCTCGCTGGTCACGCTCATCGCGCTCGGCGCGATGGCAGTGTCACTGCCTTCGTGCAGTGAGGATGAAGGTCACGTCCCGAAGCTGCGCAGGACGCCGAGGACGGAACGCGCCGAGACCGAGCCTCGCGCGGACGCAGGCGAGGTCGCGACGCCGACCGAGGACGCGAGCGCGCCCACGACGCCGACCGAGGTCTTCGTCTCCGATCTCGACATCGAGGTCGTGAGCAACGGCTGGGGCCCCGTCGAGCGCGACACGTCGAACGGAGAGGACATGGAGGGCGACGGCAACCCGATCACCCTCGGAGGCGTCGTCTACCCGAAGGGCCTCGGCGTCCATGCGGCATCCGAGATCGTCGTCGCCCTCGACGGCCAGTACACGAAGTTCCTCGCCGACGTGGGCGTCGACGACGAGGTCGCCGAGCGCGGCTCGATCGTGTTCCAGGTCGTCGTCGACGGCGAGACGCTCTTCGACAGCGGCGTCATGACGGGCGACACCGAGACGAAGCAGGTCTCGGTGGACGTCACCGGCAAGCAGCAGCTCGAGCTGATCGTCACGGACGCGGGCGACGGCATCGGCGCCGATCACGGGGACTGGGCGAACGCCCGCCTCGTGAAGTGAAGCGACGCGCGGACGCGGAGTCTGCCGGCGTTCGCGCGCGACGCGGCGCGCGGGCGCTGCGGAGCCGTTGCGTGCATCCGGTCGTGGGGAGAGCGCGCACCATCGTCTCGCACGTGGCCTTCTGACCCACGGCCGTCGCGTGAATCGGCGACGTTGCGCGCCGTGCATCGTGCTTGCAGTCGCGCCCGCGCCTCCCGCCTCGTCCGGCGGGCGCGAACGCGAAGCGCACCATGAGTGATCTGAAAGACCTCGTCAGGGCCGCAGCGGAGATACGCAGGAAGGAGAAGGAGGTCCTCGTCGCGACCGTCGTTCGCGTGCGCGGCTCTTCGTATCGGCGACCGGGCGCGCGCATCCTGCTCTCCGAGGATCGCTGGATCGCCGGCTCGATCACGGGCGACCGCCACGAGCGAGACGTCGTCCGCAAGGGCTGGTGGCACACGCGCGAGAACGCTCCGGTGCTCGTGACGCACGACGCCACGACCGAGGACGGCGCCGGCTGGAGCCTCGGGCTCGGATACAATGGCGTGCTCGACGTCCTGCTCGAGCGCATCGGCCCGCGCACCCAGCTCGACCCGTTCGCCTTCATCGAGCGCTGCATGCGCGAGCAGAAGCGCGGCAGCATCGCCACCGTCTTTCGATCCGCATCGCGCAACGTCCACGTCGGCGCGAGAGTCCAGGTCGTCGAGGACGGCCCGGTCGAGTCGACCGGCCTGCCCGCCGCGCTCCACCACCGGCTCGTCGCGGACTGCCGCCGCTCGATCGCGTCGGGGTCCACGCTGGTCCACACGTACGACGACGCAGGCAGCCCGGTGGAGGCGCTCGTCGAGGCGATCATTCCTCCTCCGAGGCTCTTCTTGTTCGGCGCGGGCCAAGACGCGGCGCCCGTCGCCAACCTCGCGCGCGCGGTCGGCTGGGACGTCTTCGTGTGCGTGCCGCAGGCGAACGACCAGATGCGCGAGCGCTTCGCGGCGGCCGACGCGATCGTCGTGACCGGCGCCGGCGAGGTGAGCGCGATGATCGACGAGAGCGACCGCGCGCTCGCCGTCGTGATGAACCACGACTACGAACGCGACAAGCGGGCGCTCGCCGTGACGATGCGATCGCCGGCGCGTTACATCGGCGTCCACGGGCCGCGCCGGCGCACGGCGAAGATCCTCGCCGAGCTCGGCTACGCGATCGACGGCGATCCCCGCGTCCATGCGCCGGTGGGCCTCGCCATCGGCGCGGAGACACCGCAGGAGGTGGCGCTCTCGGTGATCGCCGAAGCGAAGGCCGTCGTCACGGGCAACGAGCCTTCGACCGGCGGCGTCATGCTGGAGGTTCGGACGTCGAGCTCTCGAGAGCGGGCGAACGGTCATCTCGGGGTTTCTTGATCTCCCCGGCGCCGTTCGTCTTCTTGGACGCCGCGGCGGGCACGAGCTCGTAGAGCCGGCGCCGGATCGCCTCCCTTCGAGCGGCTCGTGCGGCCTCGGTGTCGTCGTTCGTCCCGAGCACCTCGGCGAGCGCGATGGCGACCTCGGCCTCGGCCGCGACCACGGTCGCGCCGGCCCGACGGAGCTCTTCGGCCTGGCGAAGGTACGCGCACCGTACGAAGACGCGCAGTGACGGATTGACGGCGAGGGCCTGGCGAACGAGCTCCGCCGCGTCCTCGATCTCCACGCTGATGATGAGGCTCCCGGCGTTCGCGATGCCCGCCTCCTCGAGGGTGCCGGGTCGCAGCACGTCGCCGTAGACGGCATTGACGCCCTCGGCACGCAACGCACGGACGGTCTCGAGGTTGAGCTCGATCACGGTGACGTCCGCGTCGTACTCGACGAGGATGCGTCGCACCGTCCTGCCGACGGGACCGTAGCCGATGAGGATGCACTTCTTCGGGTCGACGGCCGGGCGCACGTCGGTCGGGATCGTGAGCCTCGCGGCGCCGCCGGTCATCTTGCGTGCGAACCGGTAGATCGTCGGGTTGAGCGCGATGGACACGATCGACGCGCCGACCAGCGCGTTCCAACCGTCGGCCGTGACCACGCCGAGGTCCTTCGCCACCGCTCCGAGGATGAAGCTGAACTCTCCGACCTGCGCGAGCGCCGCGCCGACGGCCACGGCCGTCGCCATCGGCCGGCCGAGGAGACGCACGACGACGAGGGCGGCGAGCGGCTTGCCGAGAACGACGACGAGCAGCACCAGCGCCGTCAAGAGCGGCGCCTTCACGAAGCTCGTCGGGTCGCACAGCATGCCGACCGAGACGAAGAAGAGCACCGCGAACGCATCGCGCATCGGCAAGGCGTCGTTCGCGGCTCGCGCCGCGAACTCCGAGCGCCCGACCGCGAGCCCGGCGAGGAAGGCGCCGAGCGCCATCGAGACGCCGAAGAGCTTCGCGGCGCCGACGGCGATGCCGAGCGCGATGACGAGAACCGAGAGCGTGAAGAGCTCACGCGACCGTGCGGCCGCGATGTTTCCGAGGGCCCACGGGATCACCCACTTGCCGAGGACCACGACGAGCGCGACGAGCGCGACGATCTTGAGCGCCGCCTGCCCGAGCGCCATCCCGACGCTCGTGTCGCCGGACGCGCCGGGCCCGAGGAACATCGGGAGCAGGAGCAAGACCGTCACCGTGAGGAGGTCCTCGACGACGGTCCATCCGATCGCGATGTGTCCGATCGGGGCATGGAGGTCGCGTCGCTCGGCGAGCACGAGCGCCATCACGACGGTGCTCGCGACCGAGATCGCGATGCCGAGGACGATGCCCGACTGCCAGTCCATCCCGACGAGACGGAGCAGCGCGGCGAGCGCGACCGTGGACATCGCGCTCTGGAAGAGCGCGCCCGGGATCGCGATGCGCCAGACGGCCATCAGCTCGCGCAGGTGAAAGCGCAGACCGATGCCGAAGAGGAGCAGGATGACGCCGATCTCGGCGAATTGTTCTGCAACGTGGTGATCTGCGACGTAGCCCGGCGTGAAGGGGCCGACGGCCACGCCGGCGATCAGGTACCCGACGATGGGTGACAGACGCAGGCGCTTCGCGACGAAACCGAGCAGGAGCGCCGCCGCGAGGCCGCCCGTGAATGTCATGAGCACGTTGAGCTCTGCCATCGTCTTTCGTTCCTCACTCCGTATAGCGCGACGAGCTCATCGCCCCGAGCGCAGAGCCGGGCGGCTGACAGCCTTGATCGTTCGTGAAGCCGAACAATGCGGCCGGGCAACCGCCCTACCCGCATCGAGGTCGAGACCTACCTTCATCCAAGAGGAGGAGTAGTGCTCGAGCGGATCTCGGCGCGTGTCGCAGCGCCCGCGCACCTCTCGCTCGTCGAGCGAGAGGAAGGCCGGAAGAACATGGGGTCGGTGCGGCCGACTGGCAACCGCCAGCCGGCCATCGTCGTGGGGGTCGATTTTTCGCCCCAATCGCGTCGCGCGCTCGACCGGGCGATCGACGTCGCCCGTGCGCGGCACGCGCGCCTGCATCTTCTCCACGTGACATCCGAGGCTGAGTCCGTGCGCGAAGCGATGGCGGCTCTCGACGCCGAGATCCGCGCGAGCGGCATCCCGACCTCCCTCGACGTGAGCGGAGGCAGCTTGCCGCATGCCATGCAGCGGACGGCGCGCGCGCTCGACGCCGAGCTCGTCGTCGTCGGTGCACGCGGACGCGTCCTTCCGGACGCCATCCTCGGCTCGTCCGGCGAGCGGATCGCTTCGGTCGTCCGGCGCCCCGTGCTCGTCGTCCGCCGCGCGATGACGCGCTCGTACACGCGCGTCGTCATGGCGATCGACCGCGGCTCCGACTTGAAGAGGATGGCCGCCGCGGCGAGGAGCGTCGCGCCCGGCGTCCGTCCCACGCTGCTCCACGCCTACGAGGGACCGTTCGAGAGCGCGATGCGCCTCGACGGGACGGCCCCGCCGGAGATGCGATTCTACCGCTCGCGGGTCCGCGAGGAGGTACGCGGCGCGCTCGTCGGCGCCATCGTCGAAGCAGGCCTCGATCCGCGCTCCCTCGTCCTGCGCCACGGAGGCCCGTGGCGCGTCCTCGAGCTCGAGGACGAAGAGAACCGCGACCGCGACACGCTCTTCGTCCTCGCGCCGCGCCGCTCCGTCGTGCGCCACCTCGTCTTCGGCAGCGTGACGCGCTGGATGCTCGCCCGCGGGCGATCCGACGTCCTCCTCGTCTGAGACTTCCGAGACCGCGCGGCTCCGGCGCGCGTGCGCGCGGTCGCAGCGAGAGCGATCGCGTTCGTCGAAGGCGCACTCGCTCGAACGAGCAGGCCTCGTTCGCGATGGACAACCTGAGTTGCATGAGGGTGTCCGCTGCTCGCGTCTCTCGCTCGGCCCGCGTCGCGACGATCACGCTCGGCGCCGCCGTCGTCGCGATGTCCTGTGCGTCGCCTCGACGTCCGACGGCGATCGCACGCGCAGAGATCGACACCTCCTGGCCGACGCCCGAGTGCACACGTCGAGCCGAGGACCTCCTCGCTCGCATGACGCTGCCGGAGAAGCTCGGTCAGATGGTGCAGGCCGAGCGCAAGCACCTCGCGAAAGGCGACGTCGCGAAGTACTTCATCGGATCGGTCCTGAGCGGCGGCGGCTCGTATCCGGGCTCGGGCTCCGCCGCCGACTGGGTGAAGATGGTGGACGAGCTCCGCGCCGAGGCTCTGAGCACGCGCCTCGGCATCCCGCTCGCGTACGCGGTCGACGCCGTGCACGGCCACGGCAACGTGACGGAGGCGACGATCTTCCCTCACAACATCGGGCTCGGGTGCGCGCGCGATCCCGAGATCGTGCGCGAGGTCGCGCGCGCGACGGCGATCGAGGTCGCGGGCACCGGCGTCGACTGGACCTTCGCGCCGGTGGTCGCCGCCGCCCGCGATCCACGCTGGGGACGCACGTACGAGACGTTCTCGGATCGACCGCAGATCGCCGGGCTCCTCGGCGCGGTCGCGGTGCGCGGGTACCAGGGCGAGCGCCTCGGCAGGGACGAGGCGAGCATCATGGCTTGCGCGAAGCACTTCGCCGGCGACGGCGCGACGACGTTCGGGACGTCTCCGAAGGCCACGGAGGGAGGGCTGCTCGACCGAGGCGACGTACGCCTCTCGGACGCCGACTTCCGACGCCTCGCCGTCGAGCAGTACCGCCCCGCGATCGCCGCCGGTGTCGCGTCGATCATGGTCTCGTTCAGCTCGCTGCGCGGCGAGCCGATGCACGCGAGCCGGCGGTGGATCACCGACGTCCTCAAGGGCGAGCTCGGCTTCCGCGGGATCGTGATCTCGGACTGGTCCGGCCTGCGCGAGCTCCCCGGCTCGTACGAGGATCAGGTCGTCGCGTCCGTCAACGCGGGCATCGACGTCACGATGGACGCCGAGGTGCCGGGCGGCGCGGGCGTCGCGACGGAAGTGCCGGCGACCGCGGAAGGAACGCCGGGCGTCCCGCCGTTCCGCCAGTTCCTCGAGACGCTCGAGCGTGTCGTCCGCGACGGCCGCGTGAGCCAAGAGCGCGTCGACGACGCCGTCCGTCGCGTGCTCACGGTCAAGTGCGAGGCCGGCCTCTTCGAGCGGACCGGACCGACCGATCCACGCCTCACCGCCAGAATCGGCAGCGGCCAGCACCACGCACTCGCGCGCCGCGCGGCGCGCGCGACGTTCGTACTGCTCCAGAACGAAGGCGAGCTGCTCCCGCTCGCGAAGGACGCGCGCATCCTGGTCACGGGCTCGGGCGCAGACTCGGCGGCACGCCAGTCGGGCGGCTGGACGATGGCGTGGCAAGCACCCGATCGGCCGTTCGCGGCGACGACGATCCTGGAGGGTCTGCGGCGCGCGGCGAAGGATCCGTCGTACGTCCGCTACTCCGCCGACGGCTCGTTCAGCCTGCGGAGCCGCCCGGACGTCGCCGTGCTCGTCGCGAGCGAGCCGCCGTACGCCGAGTGGCTCGGCGACCGAGCCGACCTCTCGTTCCCGAAGGACGACCTCGCGGTGCTCGACCGCCTGCACGCGTCGGGCGTACCCGTCGTGGTCGTGCTCCTCACGGGCCGACCGCTCGTGATCGAGCCGCACCTCTCGAAGGCGCGCGCCTGGCTCGCCGCGTGGCTCCCGGGCTCCGAAGGCGGCCCCGCGGTCGCAGACGTCCTCTACGGTGACCACGCCCCGACGGGCAAGCTCGCGCGCGCATGGCCGCGACGCGAGAGCGGTCTGCCCGAGAACGTCGCCGAGGAGATCCGAGACCCGCTGTTTCCGTTCGGCTACGGCCTCGGATACAGCCCGAGGGCGCAAGGACGACTCCGGCGCTGGCCGGGGCTCAAGGCGGTCGCGTCCGCGGAAGATCGGCTCCTCGCGCGCTGAGACACCACACGCGAACCGGTCTCGGGCTGACCCAATGCGATGACCATGAACGCGATGCGCCGTCGCGTACGAAGATGGCGCGATGAAGATGCGTCGCAAGGTGGTTGGGTTGTTCGCCGCCCAGGCGGCGGCGGTCGCGCTGGTCGTGAGCTGCGGTTCCGAAGACGTGCCTGCGCCGAACGCGGCCACGCCGCCCACGGACGACGGTGCGCCCGACGCAACGTCGTCGCAGCAAGACGGTCGACTCGGCACGGACGCCGCCGGCGAGCCCGACGCCGGCGAGCCCGACGCGGCCGAGACCGACACCGACGCCGGCGAGCCCGACGCGGCCGAGACCGACGCCGACGCCGGCGAGCCCGACGCCGGCGCCCCCGACACCAGCGCCCCCGACGCCGGCAACCCCGATGCTGGCGAGCCCGATCCCAACGAGCCCGACCCCAACGAGCCCGATCCCAACGAACCCGACCCCGGCGAGCCCGATCCCAACGAGCCCGACCCCAACGAGCCCGCCCCCAGCGAGCCCGATCCCAACGAGCCCGATCCCAACGAACCCGACCCCGGCGAGCCCGATGCCGGTCCGCCCGACGCATCTCTGCCCGACGACGGCACCCGTTGCAGCGGACCGAGCGCGGCCAACCTTCTCGCCAATCCCGGGTTCGACACGAACGTCGGCTCCTGGTCGACGCAGCTCCTCGCGCTGAAGGTTTCGTGGGATCCCAAGGACGCGCTCGACTGCCCGACCTCGGGCTCCGTCGGCCTGACGACGACCAGCGCGTCCGGGATCAAGGCAACGCTCAACCAGTGCGTGTCCGTCCAGCCTGGTGTGGCCTACAACTTCGGAGGCGAGGTCTTCCTAGCGTCCGCTGCAGCGACGGACGTGGCCGGCGTGGAGGTGGCCTGGGGCTCCACGAGCTGCGCGGCTACCATCGGCACCGAGCTCGTGTCCGCCGACACCACCACGCTCGGTGTCTGGCAGAGCCTGTCCGCCACGAAGACCTCCCCGGCCACGGCGTCGTTCGCGCAGGTCCGATTGAAGATCGAGACGCAAACGAACAGCTTCCGCCCGCTCTTCGATCGCGTCTTTCTCTCGCGAGCACCGGCGACCTTCTGATCGACGCCAGCGCGCGCTAGTCGAACTCGAGCCGCCACCGGAAATCGAGACCGAAGTTCCCGACGGATCCGGACGAGACGGTGCTGATGTTGTCGTACGACGTCTGGACGCTGAGCGGCCTGCTGAGGCGCCACTCGACGTTCGAGCGGAGCTGGCGATCCTCGGTGAGGCCCGTCGAGACGTTGGCGCGGACGTTGTCGGTGAGGCGGCGGCCGAGCGTGACCTGCGGCTCGGTTCGGCCGGTGCGCGGTGAGTAGGCGCTGCCGAAGCGGAAGTCGTCGATGACGGGGATGGCCTGCTTCACGGCGCGGTCGGCGCCGCTGACGGTGCCGATCGCCTCGAACGCGGCGCTCGCGTAGACGGAGCCGGCGCGGACCTGATCGACCTCCGCGCGGGTGAGGCCGATCGTGAGGAGGAAGAAGATGTCCTCGCGGCTGAGGGCGGGCTCGCTCGTCATGTCGACGCGGAGGTCCTCCGTGTCGCCGTAGGCGTGGAGCGCGATCCGCCAGAGGCCGCCGCCCCGCCCGCCGCTCGAGATGTTGCCCGCGGTGGCGCTGGCGCTGCCCGTCGTGTTGGTGCCCGTGCCGGCGCTCGAGACGGTGTTCGAGTAGCGCCGGTACTCGGTCACGCCGGTGATGTCGACGCGCGGCGCGATCTTCGTCGGGTCGTCGAAGCGGATCGAGCCCCTCTGCACCTCGAAGTCGTTCGCGAAGACGCGGAAGCGACCACCCGGCATCGTCGTGAGCTCGCCGCGAAGGCCCATGCGCTGGTTGGTGCCGGTGACGTGGAGGCCGCGCGGATCGATCGCGAGCTTCGCATCGACGAGGTTGTTGCGGATGTGGAGCGGCGTACGCGCGCGCACGTCGATGCCGAAGGCGACCGAGTCCGCCGACGGATCGTACGCCTCGACGACCGTGCGCTTGGCGCCGCCCTTGAAGCCCGTGAGGTCGAGCGTGACCGGGCGCGTGTACTCGAACTGCGTGATCGTGATCGAGCCGCCCACGAACGGCAGGCGGCCGTGCGCCGACGGCGCGTTCGGGTTCACCGTGACCTCGAGATCGGCGTCGACCGTCGCTCGGACGCCGTCGACGGGCGCGACGAAGAGCTGACGCCCCGTGACGGTCGCGTGCGCCACGCCGAGCTGGCCGCCCTTGAGAGGCATGCGCGCGGTCGCGTACACGTCGCCGCCGAGGAAGTGGCCGACCGCGCGCGTGACGCGAGCCTCGTTCTCGTCCGCCTCGACGTCGATCTCGACGTCGGTGATGCCGCCGGGCAGGCCCTTGATCCCGAACTCGGCGCCGCGCACCTTGAGGCGGCCGTCGAGGTCGGGCTCGCGGAGGCTGCCGGTGATCTTCATCGATCCGCTGAGCGTGCCGGCGGCGCGGGTGAGCCGCGGAACGGCGCCGACGAGGATGCCGAGGTCGATCGGCGAGAGCTCGGCCTCGAGCCCGAGCTCGGCGCCGCGCGTGACCTTCTTCACCGTGCCGTCGACGGAGACCGCGCCTTTGAAGCCGTTCGGGGCGGAGAGATCGAACGTGATCCTGGGAATCGTCAGCGTGTCGTCCTGGAGGGTGAAGACGCTGCCGGTCTCGTGCAGCTCGATGCGCTGCCCGCCGCGATGCAGAACGAGGCTCTTGGGCGCGAAGGTCGCCTTCGCATGCGCGAGGTCGTTCGTCGCGATGCGCTCGAGGACGACCTCGCCCGAGATCTCTCCGCCGAGCGGCATCGACGGCGTCTCGGCGGCGGGGTCGTCGCCCACGGTGATGATCTTCCCGATCGGTCCGAGATCGAACCGGTCGAGCGTCACCTTCCCGGTGACGACGGGCGCCTTCTGCCGCGTGACGACGAAGTCCTGTAGGCGGATCTGGTTGCCGAACAGCGCGCCCGACACGCGGTACTCGCCCTGCGGGGACGTGTCCTTGAGATAGGCCTCCTTGTCGAACTTCGCGGCAATGGGCGCCCCGCACGGCGTCTTGCCGATCGGCTTTTCCGCGGGCGGCTTCTGCGTCATCTGGACGTGGAGGTCCGAGCCGCCGAACGGCGCGCCCATGATGCGGACGGGCGTGACGTTGATGTCCGCCGTGATGTCGAAGGAGCTCAGCTTGCCGCCGATCCGCGCGACGCCCGAGGCCGACCCCTCGAGCAGCTTCGCGGCCGGACCGAGGATGTCGGACCGCGCGAGCGGGAATCCCTGGACGATCAGGTTCCCGCGCATCTCGCCGCCGCGGCGGACGGAGAGAGAGCCGAGCACCGAGCCCACCGGCGCACGCCCCTCCTTCCGGACCTTCGTGAGCGAGAGCGAGCGCACGTCGAGCTCCGCACCGTCGACGCCCGCGAGACGATCGATCCACCGGTACTCGAAGTCCGCGTGCCCCTCGTCGAACCTCTCGCCGAGGAGGTTGAGGTCCCTCGCGTTCGTGGTGGCGGTGACGGTGAGGTAGCCGCCCTTGCACACGTCCTCGGGCCCGCCGAGCGCGAGGTGCATCCGCGCGCTCGTCTCGACGGTCCCGTCGATCTCCGCGAAGCGCGGGTCTTCGTCGAGGTGGAACATCGCGAAGAAGTCGCGAATGTTGAGGTTCTTCGACGAGATCTGCCCGTCGAGCCGCATGTTCGCGGGCTTGTTGAAGTCGAGCCGCCCCGTCGACATCTCGTAGGTGCTCTTGCCCTTCTGCGCGCGCGCGTCGGTGATGTCGACGGTGAGCTTCGAGATGTCGGACTCGATGTGGGCCTGCGTGACGTTGCCGAACGGGATGTCGCCGACGACGAAGTCCTTGATGACCGCGTCCCCCACGAGGGACGGATCGCCCGTCGTGCCCGTGACGAGCACCTTCGGCTCGAGCACGCCGGCCATCTCCACGGAGCCGAGCGGAGAGAGCTCGGCGAGGTCGATCTTGCCGCCCGGCACCTCGACACGGAGCTCGTCGTGGAAACCGATCGACACGAGCACACCCGTCGCCACGCTCTTCGGCGTGGTGACGGTCGTGTGCTGGAACTCGAGCGCGTGGGGGCGCACCGCGAGCTTGCCGTGGAGCGCCGCGTCGCGGACGCCGAAGATGCGCACGTGGGCCGGATCCTGCACCGGCCGATCGTTGACGGAGAAATCGTACGTCCTCGCGACGAGGTCGCCGTCGAGCTTCAGCGGATCGACGGTGCCCTTCATGTTCGTCACCTGGACGTGACGGAGATCCCAGGCGACGAACGGGCGCGGATGAACGCGGAAGTCGCGGAGCAGGTGCGTGAAGTTCGCGTTCCTCACCTCGACGCTCCCCACCTTCATGGGGATGCCCTTCTCCAGAGGCCGCACCTCGACGTCGCGGATCTCGGTCGTGCTGTCGGCGATGTCGAGCGTCGTGAGCGGGCTCGTCACCACGCCGCGCCGGACGGCGACCTCGCTCACCAGGTTCCTCGCGAAGGTGAACTGAAGGACGCGGACGTCGTGGACCTCGATGCGACCCGTGAGGTCCGGGATCGGCGTCTCGGGCGTGTAGCGCAGCTCGACGTCGACCCCGACCCATCCCTCCGTGAGCGGGGCGTTCCCCGTCCGGTCGACGAGCGGGATCGGAGCGCGCGCCCTCACGCGCCCTTCGACGTTGGGGAGCTCTCCCTTCGTCTTCGGGAAGACGACGCCGAGGTGCCCGAGCTCGAGCTCCACCCGTCGGTAGTCGCTCTTCGGGAGGTCGCAGCCGAGATGCGTGTCGGGCGCGGGATCCATGTCCGCCGCGCCGTAGACCGAGAGTCGGCGCACCAAGACCCGCCCCTCTTCGATGCGCGCGCGCCCGTCGATCTTGCAGAGCGTGTCCTCGTCGACGGCCACGGACTCGTCGCCGTTCTTCGCCTTCACCTTGCGCCGAACCGTCGTGCGCGCCTCGGCCGCACGGATCGCCACCTCGAGCGCCGTGCCGCCGGCGCCGTCGTCGTCGGTCGTCACGTCGGCGTCGATCTCGCGCCCGACGATCCGCACGTCGTCGATCGTCAGATCGATCTCCGCCTCGCTGGTCGACACGACGGAGAACGGCGGCTTCGTCGGGCCGTCCTTCTTCGGCGAGTCTGGAAGATCGAGCTTCAGGTTCTGGAGCTTGCCGTCCTTCAGGACGACGCGCACCTTCGGGCGATCGATCTCGATCTGATCGATCATGAGCTTGCCCGCGAGCAGCCCGAAGATCCTGGGCCGGGCCGTCGCGCTCTTCGCCGTGAGGAGCGGCTCGCCGCCGTCGCTCGACTCGACGCGGATGTCGCGAAGCGAGACGCTGAGCGGCCAGAGGCGAAGGTCGAGATCGTACGTCGCATCGACGCCGAGCTTCGCCGCGAGCTCGCGCGTCTCGCGGGTCGCATGCCCGCGCGCCCACGACGTCCGCACGAGGAGCCCGAGCCCGACGGGAATCAGGCCCGCGAACGCGAGGAGGACGCACAGGATGCGGCACACGACACGCCCCCAATCACGGCGCCGGGTGCGCCGGATCGGCGGGAGCTGCGTGCTCGAGCTTCGCGCGTCCACTTCAGGCTCGTCTCCAGACTCCAGTCTCCAGTGATGCCCGCCTCCAGACCCCAGTCTCAGAACCCGGTGACCAGCGGCCTCTTCCCGAGGAAGACGAGCTGGCACGACGCGCCATTCGCCGCTGGACTGGAGCCTGGAGCCTGGAGCCTGGAGCCTGAAGACTGATGTCCCGAGACCGAAGTCTAGCGGCGGAGCCCCGAACGCCCCAATTTTCCTCCACATTTCGGCGCATTCCCCCTTCGGTGCTCCGGACGAGCTCGGCCCTGTGCTAACCGCCACCCCGATGCGTCGCCAGAGCGCAGGGGTCATCCCCGGAGGTCATGCCATCCCGGCGCGGATCGCGCGCGCGGAGTCGCACGATCCGGAGCGCGTGATCCGCCTGCTCGAGCCGCTCGTGCTGGAGCGTCGGCGCGAGCGCCTGCGATCGGTCATCGACGCCCGCATCGCGAGCGTGGAGGTGGTGTTCGATGCTCCGCACGACCCGCACAACGGCGCCGCGGTCGTGCGCTCCTGCGATGCGTTCGGCGTCCAAGGGGTCAACGTCGTCGAGCGGAACGAGGCGTTCTTGCTCGCGACGAGCGTGACGCGCGGCTCCGAGAAATGGGTCGACCTCCGGCGCTGGCAGAAGGCGGACGACGTGGTGCGATGGCTCCGCGACCGCGGCTTCGAGCTCGTCGCCGCGCACGCCGAGGGCGAGCTCACACCGAGCGATCTCGCGAACGTGCCGCGTCTCGCGCTCGTGCTCGGCAACGAGCGGGACGGCATCGCCGAGGACCTCGCGCGCGCCTGCTCGCGACGGGTGCGCGTCCCGATGCGAGGCTTCGTCGAGAGCCTGAACGTCTCGGTCAGCGCGGCGATCCTCCTCGCCGCCGCGACGGCCCATCGGCCCGGCGATCTGCCGGAGGCCGATCGGCGTCGGCTGTACGCGCGTGGGCTTTATCTCTCGGTCGACCGCGCGGAGGAGATCCTCGCCGCGGCGGGCGACGAGGGATCGCAAGACGCAGAGCCGCTGCGATAGCCTGGGGGCGTGCGGCTTCTGCGGCTCTTGGTCGGATGCGGACTCTTTGCGTGCGGCATGCTCACGCTCGCCGGGGGCTGCCAGGAACCGACGCAGGTGACGCTCGAGATCGCGCTCGATCGTCGAGCGCGGTGCGACGAGATCCCTTCGGGCGTGGCGATCGCCGTCGGGGTCGATCCGACACGCACCGAATCGCACGTCGCCGAGGGATTCTTGCACGCGAGGACCACGAGCTGCGACTTCGGCACCGGACACATCGGGACGCTCGTCGTCACGCCGAACGAAGAAGGCCGGGGCGCGGTCGTCGTCGTCGCCGGCTACAAGAACAACGACCCGGCGAGCTGCAAGCCGCCGAGCTACACGGGCTGCATCGTGGCGCGGCGCCGCTTCACGTTCGTGGAGCACACGCGACTGCGGATGCCCATCGTGATCGATCCCGACTGCACGAACGTCCCGTGCGACGCGTTCTCGACGTGCAGCAGGGGTCGGTGCGTCGACTCGGACACGGACTGCGCGAACGGCATCTGCGAGGTCCCCGGGATGCTCGAGGACGGCGGCATCGACGTCGTGCCCCCGGACTCCGGCGATCCGCGCGACGGCGCCACAGGTCCGCTCGTCGACGCGGGCCGAGACGCGACCGACGGCGAAGACGCGGCGACCGACGCGGCCGACGGCGAAGACGCGAGCGGCGACGCGACCGACGGCAAGGACGCGAGCAACGACGCGCCCGACGGCACTTCGCAGGGCGCACCGTTCTGCGCCCCCACGGACGTCCTCGTGTGCAACGGCACCCCGTGCACGGAGGGAACGTTCTGCTGCACGACGGATCCCCCGGGTACGATCTGTCACGGCGTTCCGGCGTGCCCGCTGCCGGCGGCTCAGTACTGCTGCAAGGACGAGGACTGCCCCAGCGGTCACGCGTGCAGCCCCGTCGCCGGCAAGCTGGGGACGTGCAGGCTCGAGGCCCCGGTGCAGGAAGGGCCGAAGTGCAACCGCGACATGGACCTCGTCTGTGGCGAGGAGGTGTGCTCGACGACCGCCAAACCGGCCTGCTGCTCCACCTCGAGCAACGCGTGCTCTGCCGCATGCATGCCGGGCGACCAGCTCTGCTGCAAAGACGCCGAGTGCCCGGGCAACGAGGTCTGCGATCTCGCCGGGCAACCGCCGGGCGACGTCGGGAAATGCCGCAACCCGCTGGTCGGAGGGTCGGAAGCGGGCGTTCCCTAGGCGCGCCCCTCCTTTACGCCGGGGCGCACGAGCGGTAGCAGGAGCACGGCATGCTCCACGTCATCGCTGGTCACCAGAGCCGCCCTTCGGACGATCCCATCTTCGCCCTGAACAAGGAGGCAACCACGCGCAAGGCGCGAGGCGAGGACGTCATCAACGGAACCGTCGGAGCGCTTCTGCACGACGACGGCCGCCTCGCGATCCTCCCCACCGCCGCACGCGCCGTGAGCGAGGTCCCGCCGGAGGAGTGGGCCCCCTATGCGCCCATCGCCGGCTCGACCGATTTCCTGTCCGCGGTGATCGGCGACATCTTCCGCGACGAGCCCGAGATGAAGGCCTGCGCCGTCGCCGCGGCGACGCCGGGCGGCACGGGGGCGCTCCGCCACGCGATCGCGAACTACCTCGAGCCGGGGCAGTCGCTCCTCACGACCAGCTTCTACTGGGGCCCGTACCACACGCTCTGCGACGAGGCCGATCGCAAGGTCACCACGTTCTCGATGTTCGGTGCCGACGGCGGGCTCGACGTCGAGGCGCTCGACCGTGCGCTCGCCACGCAGATCGCCGAGCAGAAGCGCGTGCTGCTCTTCCTCAACGATCCGTGCCACAACCCGACGGGCTACTCGATGCGCCCCGAGGAGTGGCGTGCGGTCGTCGAGCGCCTCGTCGCGCGCTCGAACGACGCGCCGATCACGCTGCTCGTCGACATGGCCTACTTCGCCTACAACGCGCGCGAGCCGCGCGCGTTCCTCAAGGAGCTGCGTCCGCTGCTCGGCAAGGTCGGCCTGCTCTTCGCGTGGAGCGCGTCGAAGACCTTCACGCACTACGGCCTGCGCGTCGGCGCCATCGTCGCGTGCGTACCGGATCCGGCCGAGCGAACGGCCACGGAGGCCGCGCTCAGCTACTCGTGCCGCGGCACGTGGTCGAACTGCTCGCGCGGAGGCATGCGCGCCATCACGCGCCTGCTCACGGAGCCGGACCTCGCCGCGGCCTGCGACCGCGAGCGCGACGAGCTGAAGGCCCTCCTCGGGGCGCGCGTGGCGGCGTTCAACGAGCTCGCGCCGAAGCGATCGCTCCGGTACCCCCGCTACGAGGGAGGCTTCTTCGTGACCGTGTTCGCCGAGGACGCTCAGGAGCGCGCAGCTCGGATGAGGGAGAAGGGCGTCTTCGTCGTACCCCAGAAGGGCGCGCTCCGAGTGGCGCTCTGCTCGGTCGCGGCGAAGGACGTGCCCCGCCTGGTCGACGCCCTCGCGCTCTGACGCGGTCGCCGGGTCGACGCCTTCTCGCTCGGACGCCGGCGCCCTCGTGCGCACGCGGACAGCTGCGCTCGAGCTCGCGCATGCCGGAGCGCGATCGTATGTTTTCGGGGCGAATGCCTCGTGTCCGTGTCTATTCCACCCTGGTCTGCCCGTACTGCATCCGGGCCAAGCTCCTCCTCCGGCAGAAAGGCATCGCGTTCGAGGAGATCGACGTCACGCACGATCCGGACGCTCGCCGCTGGCTGCTCGAGACGACGGGTCGACGGACGGTCCCGCAGATCTTCATCGACGACGAGCCGATCGGCGGCTTCGAGGAGCTCCGCGCCCTCGACAGGTCCGGCGAGCTCGAGCGCAAGCTCGCCGCCTGATCGCGCCGACCGCGGCGCCTCCGATCGAGCGCCGCCTTGACGATCGGTGTCGCGGTGAGTACCGCCAAGCTCATGAGCTCACGCGCAGCCTGGATCGTCACCGTCTCGGCGATCGGCACCGTCCTCGGGCTCGCCGCGCTCGCCGGCGGCTGCTCCGATGACGATACGGCCAAGGCAAGCGAGCCGGACGGCGGCGACGTCGCGGACGTCGTGCAGCGAGACGCGCCGCCTGCGGAAGAGGCCGGTCAGCCCTTCACGCGCGATGCATGCCTCGCCGAATGCGCGGAGAAGTTCCCCGGCGGCAAGGCCAAGGACGACGCGATCGTCGCGTGCTGGGAAGGCGCCTGCCCCGGCATCTGCACGCCGGGTGAGTCCGACGGCGGCGTGCCCGATGCAGGAGTCGACGCAGGGAGCTGCCGGAACCCGGTCACGACGTTCGACCCGAGCTGCGACCTCTGCACCGTGACGAGCTGCTGCACGGAGTGGGACTCCTGCTTCGACGACGACGCGTGCGCGAGCTACGTCGCCTGCATCAGCGACTGCCCGGCCGAGTGAGGACGCTCACGCTCGAGGCCCGCGCGGAGACACCGGAGCCAACGACGCCGTCTCCGACCGCCATGCGCGCGCGACGGAGGCGGACCGTCTCGCCCATTCGGGATCGAGCTTCCCTCTGGACGCGGCGCGCAGCGCGACGGCGAGCTCGCGGGCCGTCTCGAAGCGCTCCCCGGGCCGTTTCGCGAGCGCGATCGCGAGCACCGTCTCGACCGACCGCGGGATGCTCGCGTCGATCTCGCGCGGCCGAACGGGCGCGCCGTGGACGACCTGATAGAGGATCGCCGGCACGTCCTCACCGGTGAACGGCCGCCTCCCGGTGAGCGCGCGATAGGCCACGGCGCCGAGGGAGAAGACGTCCGATCGCCGGTCGACGTCGTCGCCTCGTGCCTGCTCCGGCGACATGTAGCCCGGCGTCCCGACGAGGTCGTTCTCGGTCAGGGTGCCGGCGTCGACGAGCTTGGAGACGCCGTAGTCGAGGATCTTCCAGACCGGCTTGGGCTCGGTGGACAAGAACAGATTCTGCGGCTTGAGGTCGCGATGCACGACGCCGGCATCGTGCAGGGCCGTGAGCCCGTTCGCCGTCTCCTCCACGAGGGTCACGACCTCCCCGAGCGTCAGCGTCGTGCGGTCGCGCAGGATCGCGGCGAGGTCCTTTCCGGTGAGGAGCTCCATGACGATGTAGATCGCGCCGTCGGGCGTCTGCCCCGTCTCGAAGACCGAGACGAGGTGCCGGCCGCGTACCCTGCGCGCGATCTCGGCCTCGCGGATGAACCGCTTCGCGATGTGCACGTCGGCGTGCGCGCGCAGCACCTTGATCGCGACCTCTTGCCCGCGCTCCGACCGCGCGGCGTAGACCTCACCCATCGCTCCACGCCCGACGACGTCGCCGATGCGATACCCCGCGATCGTGGCGCCGGTGAGGCGTCCGCCGTTGCCTCCGCGGAGCGCGACGTGGAGGTTCTCTCGCGCCTCGTCGAGCTGCGCCTCGCGGGTCCGTACGACGCGCATCGCCTCCCGAGACCGCGCGATCGCGTCGGCGAGCGCGCGATGGTTCGCGCGCGCGAGGACGAGCTGCGTGACCATCACCCCCGTGACGATGACGGTCATGGAGACGAGC
Source organism: uncultured Myxococcales bacterium (assembly GCA_937949945.1). Taxonomy (GTDB): domain Bacteria; phylum Myxococcota_A; class Polyangia; order Polyangiales; family Polyangiaceae; genus Labilithrix. Next base: position 107,617 of record CALFEQ010000153.1, on the reverse strand, counting down.
TGCTCCGTCTGCCGGTCGTACCAGATGCCCCGATCGGGCAGGACGCCGGCGATCACGAGCGCGGCCATGACGACGTACGCGACGATCACCGCGATCGAGACGGGGTAGATCGCGCGCGTGTCCTGCCCTTGGACGAAGAACGCGAGGCCGAGCACGATGATCACGACGACGGGCGTGAAGATCCCCGAGCCGTAGACGAGGACGAGGGCGGCGACCGCCGAGGCGATCCCGAAGAAGCGGAACAACGTGCGCGAGTAGGTCCGGGCGCTCCGCGATCTCCACCACGTGATCGTGCCGATGACGCCGAGCGTCACCATCGCGCCGAGGAGCGACAGGCGCCCTTCCCTCGGCACCGACCGGAGGAACCAAACGACGATCCCGAGCCCGCTCAGGATGGCGACCCCACGCCCGAACGCGGCCGCGCGCGCGGCCTCCTCGACGTGCATGACCTCGTCGCGAGCGGCACCCTCGGACGCCTCCGCCGTCGAGCCGGTGCCGCGCGGCGCCACCGGGCCCCCCGCCTGCAGGGTCGTCGCGTCTTCGTCTGCCATTCGAGCCCCCCCAACGGCCGATCGAATTGGACGATCCTGCCCCCTACGGGCCTCGAGTTGAAGGGCGATCGCGCGGCGCCGGGCGCGCGCCCGTCACGCCGTCGCCTCGGCCGCCCGGCGACTCACCGCCGCCGCACGCGCGGAGCCGGCCGGAGGCCTCGAGATCCGGCCTCCGCGTACTGTGGGACGTCGAAGACCGTGATACGTTCCCCCCATCCAATGGCCGCCGAGCAGACGATTCACCTCGAGCGCTACGCTCCCGACGCGAAGGCGCTCGTGGCTGGTGCACAGACCCTCGCCGATGAACGGAAGCACGTGCAGGTGGAGCCGCTCCACCTGCTCGCACGCGCCCTCGACCGCGACCGTGGCGTGGCCGAGGTCTTCAAGAAGGCCGGCGCCGACCCGGCGGACGTGGCCGCCGAAGCCGAGGCCCAGCTCCAGAAGCTGCCGAAGGCGGGCACCGGGCTCGCGTACCTGTCGACCGCGATGCTCCAGCTCCTCAATCGCGCGGAGAAGGAGGCCGACAAAGGCACGGTCGGAGTCGACAACCTGCTCAACGCGCTCTCGCAGGAGATCCGCGGCCCGGCGGCCGTCGTCCTCCAGGCGTTCGGGCTCGGGCCGGGATCGTTCCGGCCGCACATGGCCGCGCTGAAGAGCGTGCCGCGCGAGGTCCCCACGACCTCGGGCTCGGCCGCCGCGGGCGACGCGTCCCGCTACCTCCACAACCTCACCGCGCAAGCGCGCGAGAGCGGCTTCGATCCGGTCATCGGTCGCGACGTCGAGGTCCGGCGGCTCCTCCAGATCCTCGAGCGGCGGCAGAAGAACCATCCGCTCCTCGTCGGCGAGCCCGGCGTCGGCAAGACGGCGATCGTCCGCGCTCTCGCGATGCGCATCGTGGCCGGCGACGTTCCGCAGAACCTCGCGTCGCTGGAGATCCTCGAGCTCGAGACGGGCCTGCTCGTGGCCGGCGCCAAGCTCCGCGGCGAAATCGAAGATCGCCTGAAGCAGGTCATCGCCTCGATCAAGGGCAAGGACTCCCTCCTCTACATCGACGCGCTCGAGTCGCTCCTCGGCCCGGGCGCGGGCGGCACCGGCGTCGGCGATCTGCTCAAGCCGCTGCTCGCGCGCGGCGAGGTGCGCCTGCTCGCGTCGACGACCCCCGAGGGGATGCGCAAGCTGCAGGAGAAGGACCCGAACTTTCTCCGACGCTTCACCGTCCTCACGATCGACCCGGCCACGCCCGAGCGCGCGATCGAGATCCTCCGCGGGATCGCGACGCGCTTCGAGGCGCACCACAAGGTGCAGATCGGCGATCCCGCGATCACCGCCGCGGTGCGCCTCGCGAAGCGCTACGTGCAGGAGCGCGCGCTGCCCGACAGCGCGATCGACCTGCTCGACGAGGCCGCCGCCCGCAAGCGCGTCGAGATCGACGGCCTGCCCGCGCACATGGACGACGCCATCCGCCGCGTCGCCTCCCTCAAGGCGCAGCTCGCGGGCCTGCAGGACGACGTCGACGCGATGAGCGTCAAGACGCGCGAGCGCCTCGAGCGAGAGATCCGAGAGCTCGAGCCGACGGTCGCCGAAATGCGCGCGAAGCTCGAGTCGCGCCGCGGCGCGCTCGCCGCGCAGGCCGCGCTGAAGGAGGAGATGGCCAAGCTCCAAGCGCAGCTCGAGCAAGCCCGCAAGGAGCAGAACTTCGCGAAGCTCGGCGAGCTCGAGCACGTGCTCATCCCCGACGTGCGCCGTCGCCTCGAGGCCGCCGACGCCGCGGTCGAGCGGGCGGGCCTGAAGGACGGCGCCTCGCGCGTCGTCAACGAGGAGGACGTCGCGCAGGTCCTCGGCGATTGGACCGGCATCCCGGTCTCCAAGATGCTCGAGGCCGAGAGCGAGAAGCTCCTCAAGATGGAGGAGCGCCTCAGCGCACGCGTCGTCGGTCAGACCGAGGCGGTCAAGGCGATCTCGAAGGCGGTCCGCCGCGGCCGCGTCGGCCTGCGCGATCCCGGCAAGCCGATCGGGAGCTTCCTCTTCCTCGGCCCGTCCGGCGTCGGCAAGACCGAGCTCGCCAAGGCGCTCGCCGAGTTCCTCTTCGACGACGAGCAGTCCATGACCCGCCTCGACATGAGCGAGTTCATGGAGAAGCACATGGCGCAGCGCCTCGTCGGCGCGCCGCCGGGCTACGTCGACAGCGAGGAGGGCGGCTTCCTCACCGAGGCCGTGCGGCGCCGCCCGTACAGCGTTCTCCTCTTCGACGAGGTCGAGAAGGCCCACGCCGACGTCTTCAACCTGCTGCTCCAGGTGCTCGACGACGGCCGCCTCACGGACGGCCGCGGCAGGACGGCGGACTTCTCCAACACCGTCGTCATCATGACGAGCAACATCGGCTCGCAGCGCATCCTCGAGACGGATCCGAAGCTGTTCGAGTCCGACGAAGGCCGCGAGGCGCTCCGAGACGTCCTCCGCGAGGAGCTCAAGAACTTCCTCCGCCCGGAGTTCTTGAACCGCATCGACGACGTCATCATCTTCCGCCCGCTGTCGAAGCAGGATCTCCGCGGCATCGTCGACATCCAGCTCCGCAAGGTCGAAAAATTGGTCGCCGACCGCGAGCTCAAGCTCGAGCTCACCGAAGCCGCGAAGATGCGCCTCGTGGAGATCGGCTACGAGCCGGCCTTCGGCGCGCGTCCGCTCAAGCGCGCGATCGTCAAGGCCGTGCAGGACCCGCTCGCCGAGGCGCTCCTCTCGGGCGGCTACACGAACGGCAGCACGGTGCTCTGCGACGTCGACGGCGAGTCGGGGTTCAAGTTCGTGAAGGTCTGACGGAGGAGGTGACCGATGCCGAGCTCGCCGCAAGCAAGTCCGGAGAAGCGTGGCCTGTTGGGCAGGCTCCGCGGACGCAGGCTCCGTTACAGGATGCGGTACCCGGCCGACGAGCTCATGGATTGGTGGCTCGGCGTCTCCACGTCTTACGCGCTGGGCTACAAGCCCACCGGAGACTCCCAGAAGGATCCCGCCCTCCGCAACGAGTTCGTGCCCTTCTCCTATCTCCGGCTGTTCAAGGTGTTCCGGCAGTTGGAGCTGTCGAAGGACGACGTCCTCGTCGACCTCGGATCGGGGCTCGGCAGAGTGGTGTTCGCCGCGAGCTGGTACGGCGTCGGCAAGGCGGTCGGCGTCGAGTTCGACGGCATCTTGCACGCCGGCGCGGAGGCCAACCTGGCCCGCCGCCGTGCGAAGTTCCCGAACGTCGTCTTCCGGCAGATGTACGCGGAGGAGTTCGATTTCTCCGACGTGACGGCCGTGACGCTGTACCACTCCTTCGGCCCCGGAACGCTGAAGAAGGTGCTCGACAAGATCGAGCTCTCGTGGCGCGAACGTCCCCGCAGGATCCGCTTCGCATACATCAATCCACGGTTCGAGCACGTGCTCGCGGAGTCTTCGCTGTTCCGCAAGTACGCCGACTGGCCCGCCGCGATCCCGTACGAGAAGCTGCGCTGGTTCAACTGGTACCGGTGCGGCATCGCCTTCTACGAGACCCCGGCGACCGCGCCGGCCACTCAGCGCGCGTCGTAGATCGCGAGCCACGACCGAGTCGCGCGCCGCTCGAGCCAGCGGATCGGCCGGTGAACGCCCCCGCTCGGACGCTCGATGTCGAAGCCGAGCGAGGCGACCGTGATGCGCTTGCTCGCGGCGACGCGTTCGAGCCGCGCGAGGACCGCATCGAGCGCGGGCCCGCGGAAGGGCGTGAACATGTAGAACACGTCCGCTTCGCGGAGGAGCCATTCGTCGACCTCGCGTACGTCGCCTTCGACGAACCGCACGTCGTCGTCCCGAAGCCCTAGACGTTCCGACGCCGCCCGCGCCGCGGCGACGAGCTCGGGCTGGAGCTCGACGCCGATGCAGCGCGCGCCCGTCGCGAGGTGCACGAGGAGACACACCTTGCCGAGACCGGCGCCCAGGTCGATGACGACGTTCGACGCTCGGATCGGCACGAGCTCGATCGCCTCGAGGATCGCCGGGACGGCCGACGGGAAGTAGCCGATGAGATGCTCGCCCAGCGGGGGCGCCGGCGAGCGCGGAGGCAGACCGAGCGCGCGCTCGACCGCGTCGTCGACCTCGTCCTCGGGCAGCGCCCGAATCCATGCGAGAAGCTCGTCGCGGCGTCTCACAGGTCTGAGTCGGCGCGATTCTACTTCCCGAAGCTCGCGACGACGAGCACGAGCACGACCGTGCGCCGGCGCGCGAAGACCGCGTGAGCGACCGTCCGGGACGGGCTACCGCGCCTGGGCGGCGATGACCCGCCCGACGTGCGCGAGAGCGAGCTCGATCCCCTCCGAGAGGTGGCTCCTCGTCTCGACGGTGGACAGGTCGACGCCGAGCTGCACGATGGTCCGAGCCGCCGCCGCCGCGAGGCCGGTCACGATCACGCGTGCGCCGAGGAGACGGATCATCTTGGTCGTCTGCATGAGGTACTGCGCGACCAGCGTGTCCATCGTCGGGACCCCGGCCACGTCGAAGATGACGACCTTCGCCCCCTCCTTCTCGACGCGCTCGAGGACGTTCTCCGCCACCCTCGACATGCGCTCGTCGTCCAGCGAGCCGATCAGCGGGACGAGGAGCACCCCGGCGTGGAGGCGGATCACGGGCGTGATCAGCTCGCGCAGAGCACGCGCGTAGGCCTCCTTCATCTGCGTCTCGACGGCCTTGCGCTCCGTGATGTCCAGGGACACGACGACGAGCCCGAGGCGACACGGTCGAATGCGGAGCTCGAACCACGAACGGCTCTTGTCGTCGTGGACGAACTCGTTCTCCATCGTCTCGGCGACGCGGTCGCGCATGCACCGCGAGAGGACGGCGAACATCGGCGTCTCGTCGATGCCCGGGTAGACCTCCATCATCGTCTTGCCGAGCAGCTCACGGCGCGACCTCCGCCCCTGCCGGGCGACGACCTCGTTCACGTAGAGGTACCGCCACTCCGGCGAAAGAACCTGCACGCCGTCCTGGAGCTCGTCGAGCAGCTCCGTGACGACGTCCGCGTCCAGCCCCCCCTCGTCACGATCCCCCATGGATCCCCTCCGAAACCTCGTTCGTTTCGCCTGAATACGAGGTCGGTCGAAAGTACGCAACTGGTTCGAGTCGCGGCGTGACGACGGGGATCGCGATGCGGTTTCGAGCGCGAGCTCGCGCCCGCACGCGTCGGGGACGCCGAGCGTGCAGGCGCGAGCGACGCTGGCGGAAGATCGTCACTTCCGCTGGGCCTCGACCTCGGTGATCGCCTTCTCGAGGCGCTTGAGGCCCTCGGCGATGATCTCGGCGTCGACGGTGAGGCACGGGCGGAAGCGGATCGACCGCGGACCACACGGCAGGACGAGCATGCCGTCCTCGAAGCAGCGCTTCATCACGGCCTGACGCGTGTCCGCATCCGGCAGGTCGAGCGCGCACATGAGGCCCTGCCCGCGCGTGTTGTCGACGATGGGGTGGCGCTGCTCGATCTCGCGAAGCCCCGCGAGGAGCTGTTCACCGCGCGCGCGGGCGTTCTCGAGGAGGTTCTCCTCGACGATGATCTCGAGGATGCGCGTCGCGCGGACCATGTCGACGAGGCCGCCGCCCCAGGTCGAGTTGATGCGGCTCGGCTTCTTGAAGACGTTGTCCTCGACCTCGTCGATGCGGTTGCCGACGAGGATGCCGCCGACCTGCATCTTCTTCGCGAAGCTCACGATGTCCGGCGCGACGCCGTGGTGCTGGTAAGCCCACCACTTGCCGGTGCTGCCGACGCCGGTCTGGACCTCGTCGTAGATGAGGAGGGCGTCGCGCTCGTCCGCGAGGCGGCGGAGCTCACGGAAGAACTCGGGCCGGAAGTGGTTGTCGCCGCCCTCGCTCTGGATGGGCTCGATGATGATCGCGGCGATGTCGTGCGGGTTCGCGTCGAACGCAGCCTCGGCCGCCTCGATCGCGGCCTTCTCGCGCGCCTCGACGTCGGCGAGGTGCTTCTCGAGCGGGAAGCGGATCATCGGCGACGGGATGCGCGGCCAGTCGAACTTGGGGAAGTACGCGACCTTGTTCGGGTCCGTGTTCGTCAGGCTCATCGTGTAGCCCGACCGCCCGTGGAACGCGTGCTCGAAGTGGAGGATCTTGTGGCCCTTCTCTCCCCTGCCGGCGGCCAGGTTCTTCCGCACCTTCCAGTCGAACGCAGTCTTGAGCGCGTTCTCGACCGCGAGCGCGCCGCCCTCGATGAAGAAGTACTTCGGAAGCTCCGGCGGTGCGGCCGTTCGCTCGAGCGTATCGACGAACTCGGCGTAGTACGTCGTGTACTTGTCGGAGTTCGCGACCTTCACGAGCGACACACGCGCGAGGCGCTCCCGCGTGCGCTCGTCGAGGATGCTCGGATGGTTGAACCCGAGCGGGTTCGACGCGAAGAACGTGTAGAAGTCGACGAACTCCCGCCCCGAGAGCGAGTCCTTCACGATCGATCCGCGGCTCTTCTCGAGGTCGATGACGATGGGATAGCCGTCGACGAGGATGTGTCGGCGGAGGGTGTCGTGGACCTCCGCGCTCGAGATCTGCGAACGCCGGAACATTCCCAAGCTCTTACCTCGACATCGCGGTCGGATGCGAGCAGGATGCGCATCGATGGACATCGAGTACTGGGCGGCGCGCTGGAAGGAGGGCCGCATCGGCTTCCACGAGGGCCGCACCAACGCGTTCCTCGCCAAGCACGTCGGTCGGCTCGGGGAGAAGCGGCGCGTGCTCGTGCCGCTCTGCGGGAAGGCCGAGGACATGGCGTTCCTGGCCGCACGCGGCCACGAGGTCGTGGGCGTCGAGGCCGTGGAGGACGCCGTCGAGGCGTTCTTCGCCGAGCACGCGCTCGAGCCGCAGGTCGACGATCTCCGCGAGGGCGTCCGCGCCTACGCGGCGGGCGGCGTCCGGATCCTGGCGGCGAATTTCTTCGCCTGCACGAGAAACGACCTCGGCCCGGTCGACGCGCTCTACGACCGCGCCGCGATCGTCGCCCTCCCGCCCGAGACGCGACGGCGCTACGTCGCCCACCTGCGCGAGCTCCTCCCTGCCGGCGCGCCCGGGCTCGTCGTCACGTTCGAGTACGCGCAGAGCCAGCTCGAGGGGCCGCCGTTCGCCGTGCTCGAGGACGAGCTCCGCGCGCTCTGGGCCGACTCGCGCGTCGCCGCCATCGACGAGGCGCCGACCGACGGCCCGCGCTTCCGCGAAGCGGGCGTGGCGCTGAAGGAGCGGTGCTACGCGATCGAGCGCTGAGGCCGAGGCCCGCGTTGCCGAGGCCCCATGACTGAACCTGGGAACGGCTGAGCTGCTAACCTTGGCGCATGAGGTCACTCTCCTCGTTGCGACCTGTGCTGGGCTCGGTACTCTTCCTCTGGGCGTGCTCGAGCACGGACGAACCGGCCCGTCCGGAGTACGAGTCCCTCTTCGATCCGCTGCCGCCCCCGACGCCCGACGTGCTCCGCGGTGTCTGGGGCATCACGCAGACGTCGAACGAGGGGGAGGCGAACCTGCGCTTCCGCTTCACGGACGGCAAGCTCATCGCGGGCACGCGCTGCACGTACAACTTCGACGGGGCGACGCCGCTCGTGACGGGCCAGACGACGACGCTCGAGACCGACGCGCTCGACGCGAAGACCGGGAGCTTCACGCCGGGAACCGCGCTTGCCTTCCAGACCACCGGAAATGCTTCCGGCATCCGCACGACCTGCAGCGGCTCGCTGCGCCTCGCGACGTACGAATTCGCCATCCAGAGCACGACCATGACGCTCACCCCGAAGAGCGCGCCGGGCGCACCTCAGATCCTCACCAAGATCGGTGACTAGCCATGCGCATTCACCTCGTCGGTGTCGCCGGCACGGGGATGGGGCAGCTCGCGATGCTCCTGCGCGACGCCGGGCACGACGTGAGCGGCTCCGACGTCGCGTTCGATCCTCCGATGGGCCCGGCGCTCGAGGCCGCGGGCATCCGATGCTTGCGCGGATGGAACCCCGAGAACATCGGGCGCGATCTCGAGCTCGTCGTCATCGGCAACGCCATCCGGCGGGACAACCCGGAGGCGGTGCGCGCGGTCGAGCTCGACCTGCCGCGCGCGAGCATGTCCGGCACGCTGCGCGAGCGCTTCCTCGCCGGGAGGCGCGCGCTCGTCGTGACGGGAACGCACGGCAAGACGACCACATCGTCGATGTGCGCCTGGATCCTCGAGACGGCGGGGCTCGAGCCGGGCTTCTTCATCGGCGGGCTGCCGAAGAACTTCCCGTCGGGCGCGCGCGCGCCGAGCACGAAGAAGAAGCTCGTCGCGAGCTCTTCCCCGGCGGCGCCGAGCGGCGTGCTCAAGGCGCCGTTCGTCGTCGAAGGTGACGAGTACGACGCGGTCTACTGGCACAAGAAGCCCAAGTTCCTCGACTACGTCGGCGGCTCGGACGAGGACGTGGTGATCGTCACGAGCGTCGAGCACGATCACGTCGACATCTATCCGTCGGCGGAGGTCTACGAGGCACAGTTCGCCGAGCTCGCGAGCAAGGTGCCGGAAGGCGGCCTCCTCGTCGTCGACGCGCACGACGCCCGGGCGCGCGCGATCGTGAACGAGCACGCGAAGGCGCGCGTCACCTTCTACGCGATCGACGGCGACGACACGGGCGACGTCACGCCCACGTGGCTCGCGGCGATGGTGCCCGCCGATCCCGTGACGGGCGCGCAGCCGTTCGATCTGTTCGTCGGCGGAATGTCGTGCGGGAGGTTCGCGCTCCCCGTGCCCGGAGAGCACAACGTCCGGAACGCGGTCGCGGCGATCGCCGCCTGCGCCGAAGGATTCGGAGTCGACGTCGAGAAGGCGCGCTCCGCGCTCGCGCGCTTCGCGGGCGTCCGGCGGCGGCAGGACCTCGTCGGCACCCCTTCCGGGATCGCGATCTACGACGACTTCGCCCACCACCCGACGGCGGTCGACGAGACGCTCCGCGCCCTTCGGTCGCGGCATCCCGAGGGCCGGCTCTGGGCCGTGTTCGAGCCGCGCAGCGCGACGGCCTGCCGGAACCTCCACCAGGAGGCGTACGCCAAGGCCTTCGGGGCGGCGGATCGCGTGATCTTCGCGCCGCTCGGCCGCACGAACGTGCCCGAAGCCGAGCGGCTCGATCTCGACAGGCTCTCGCGCGAGATCGGCTCGAAGGCGCTGGCGGCGCCCAGCATCGAGGCGATCATCCAGACCATCGCCGAGGAGGCACGCGCCGGAGACGTGGTCGCGCTGCTCTCGAACGGCGCGTTCGGCGGAATCCACGCACGCCTCGTGCGCGAGCTCGAGCGACGCTCGACACCGGAGTGATTCATGATCGCGCCCGATCCCACGACCAAGGAGGGCCTCGAGAGAGTGCTCGCGATCGCGCGCGCCGCCGCGAAGGACGCCGCTGCGCTCGTCGCCGGCGGCTTCCGGCGCAGGCCGGCGGTCGAGCACAAGGGCGCGGTCGACCTCGTCACGGAGTTCGATCGCGAGAGCGAGGCGCTGCTCCGGAAACGCCTCGGCTCCGAGCTGCCGTTCGCGATCGTGGGAGAGGAGGAGGGCGGCACGCTCGAAGCGGCTCGCGAGGCGGTCTTCTACGTCGACCCGGTCGACGGGACGACCAACTTCGTCCACGGGCACCCGTTCTGGTGCGTGTCCGTCGGGCTCTGCGTCGCAGGGCAACCCGTGCTCGGCGTCGTGATCTCGCCGCCGCTCGGGATCGAGTGGTTCGGATGGATCGCTGCGACGGGAGAGCGTCACGCCGTCCGCCGAACGGCCGATCTCGCCATTGCCTTCGAGGAAGCCGCCCGTCTGCGAATCGTCGAGGAGCCGTGCGCCGTCAGCACGACGGCATCGCTCTCGGACGCGCTGCTCGCGACCGGATTCCCCTACGACCGCCGAACGAGCCTCGACAACAACTTCGACGCATTCGTCACCATCAAGAAGAAGTGCCAGGCCGTGCGGAGGTGCGGCTCGGCCGCGCTCGATCTCTGCTTGGTCGCCGACGGGACGTACGAGGGCTACTGGGAGCGGAAGCTCTCGCCATGGGACATCGCCGCAGGCATCGCCATCGTGCGCGCGGCCGGCGGACGCGTCACCGACTTCGACGGCGGCTCGGCCTGCATCGAGACCGGTCACGTCATCGCGACGAACGGCGCCATCCACGACGAGCTCGTGTCCGAGCTCGCGCGCGTGCGACCACGCTGACCGCCTCTTCGGCCTCCGCCCGCGACCGGCTGCCCTCGACGGCGCGCCCGCCTGCGACCCTGGTGCGAAAGATCTTTCGCAAACCTACATGGCGATAAGGCGCTGCATGATCCATTGTTTAGAGAGCCGCGAATCACCATTCGCACTCGATCGCTCGGGCTCGGCCGGCGCGTCGAGCACGGACGAGCACGGCCAGGAGCACCTTGATCCGACGCATCGCTCACCTCTCGGACGTCCACCTCCTCGACGCACGAGCCGCCACACGGCACGCGAGCTATCGATTCGTCACCCGGTTCTTGAGCGTGGGGCGCTCGGTCGATCCGGCACAGCGCAGGCGGCGGCTGTCGCGAGCGCTAGCGCTCGCGAAGGCGAGCGGCGCTCAGCACTTCGTCATCTCGGGCGACCTCACCGAGGTCGGCTCGGGGGCCGAGTTCGAGCAGTTCGCGGAGGTCCTGCACGAGGCTCGCCTCCCCGCCGAGAGCGTCACCCTCGTGCCGGGCAACCACGACGCGTACACGCGCGCGGATGCATGGCGGAAGGCGCTCGAAGGTCCGCTCGCTCGCTTCCGCACGGGCAGCGCCGGCTCGGCAGGGAAGGTCGTCGATCGAGGGGCGGTGGCCATCCTGCCCATCGACACGACGTGCTTCCAATCGATCACGAGCTCGCGCGGCATCTTCACACGCGCGATGGTCGAGGCCGTCGAGCGCCGCGCGAACGATCCCGCGTTCCGAGAGAAGGCGCTCGTGCTCGTCACCCACCATCCGCCGTTCCATCCGCACGTCTCACCCATCGTGCGTTGGGTGGACGGCCTCCGCGGCGCCGCCGAGGTCCTCGAGCTCCTCGCCCGCCAGCCGCGGCTCCAGCTCCTGCACGGGCACCTCCATCGTGTGTTCGATCGCATCCTCGCGACGTCGGGCGCGCGCACACGTCCGGGACGCCTGCGCCTGATCCCCAAGACCGACGGGGACGCCGTGCCGACGCGGGCGTTCGGGGCGCCCGCCACCTGCGACGGCGCGGAGGACACACCGCGCGTCCGCCTGTACGACGTCCGGGACGGTGCGCTCCACGCCGCCACGATCCATGCCGCGTGAGCGCGACGTCCGCTGACGCGCCACGGCCTGGACGACGCGGAGCGCCACCGGAGCGGCGCTCTCCGACATCGACGCCATCGTCGTGTCGGGGATCGCCGACGAGCGAAGCGACGCATCACGAGCCTTCGTTTGGCCGCCGCAGATCTCGCCGTCTTCCGCTATCCTCCTTTGAATGGCGATCTTCGCTATCGGCGACGTCCACGGCTGTGCGGACGAGCTGGAAGAGTTGCTCGCGATGCTTCCCCTCAAAGACGACTCGACGGTCGTCATGCTCGGGGACTACATCGATCGCGGGCCGTACTCGCGTCGCGTCATCGAGACGCTCATCGAGTGGAAGAAGAAGCACAACATCATCACGCTCTCGGGCAACCACGAGGAGATGCTCCGAGAGTTCCTCGACGGCTCCAACCCGCAGCGCGTCGCACGATTCATCCTCAACGGCGGCTCGAGCACGCTGGCCGACTTCGCCGACGATCACGGCGAGTGGGTCATTCCGAAGGAGCACCTGCAGTTCCTCGACGAGCTGAAGCTCTGGTACGAGACCGACGATCACTTCTTCGTGCACGCCGGCGTTCCGGACATTCCGCTCAAGGAGATCGATCCCGTCCGCGACCGTGACGAGCTGCTCTGGATCCGTCGCGCGTTCATCAGCAGCACGCGCCGCTGGGAGAAGCGCATCGTGCACGGCCACACGCCGGTGAACGCGGTCGAGGTCAGCGCCACGCGCATCAACGTCGACACGGCGTGCGCCTACGGCGGATTCCTCACCGCCATCGAGCTGCCGAGCCACCGCATCTACAGCGTCCCGCGAAAGACCGGGCTCCGCCCGGCGTTCCTGCGCGACAAGACCTCGCGCCGCGCGGCGATCCGCTTCCTCGGCTCCGTGCCCGTCACGATCCTCCACGACAGGCTCGGCGAGCTGAAGCTCGAGACGCTCAACTACAGCGAGATCGGCATGCTCCTCTGGTCGGCGCAGGAGTCCGATCGAGGCAAGCAGGTCCTCGAGCAAGGCGAGTCGGTGAAGGGCACCGTCGGCGAAGGCTGGCAGGTCCCGTTCACGGGCCGCGTCGTCCACGCGCGCAAGCAGAGCGAAGGCTGGCAGTACGGCCTCGCCGTCGAGCTCCAGGGCTGACCGGCGCCCTGCGTTGTATCGATCTCCGCGCAACGGCCCTTCGGCCGTCGTGAGGTCGATGCACCACCTTTTCCACGGCCATGACCAGTGCGCGCACGCCAAGTCACTGAAATGACTTCAGGTCGCCCAGGTACGACCCATGCCTACACCGGGGTCACGGGGAAACCCGACGATCTACTTGGGAGGCTCAATGAAGCGTGCACGTGCCTTGATATTGCCCCTTACCGTCGCCTTGGCGCCGCTCGTCAATGCGTGCTCGATCGCGTCCGACGACGACGACACTGCGGTCGACGAGTCGTCGGTGGTGCTCGAGCAGGATGCCCTCAACACATCGCTCGCCGAGCTTCGCGCCGGTCAGCCTTACGTGCCCGGCGTCGACGAGACGCCGCTCGCCGTCGGCGAGCCGTGCATCCGTGGCGCGAAGGTATCCATCTCCACCGGCCAGGTCGTCTCGTCCGCGGCCGTCGTTCATTCGCGACAGACGCTCGGACGCGAGCTGGGGCTCGACATCTCCGGCACGCTGCCCGTCGTCGGCGGTCTGACCGGCGCAGCGGGCCTCGTGGTGAACACGAAGTTCGACAGCCAGTCGGCCGTCGTGCTCTTCCACACGACGGGCACGTTCGAGTCCGTGCTCAACGGCGCCGACGAGATCCCGGCGTTCGACGCCACGAACGTCTCGCGGTGCGGTTACGGGTACGTCACGCGTGCCACGCACCGGCTGACGGCCGCGCTCGTGGTCAGCGTCCGCGCGACCGACAACTCGCGCAACGTCCGCGGCTCCGCGAGCATCGGCAAGGCGGGCATCGCGGAGGCGAAGGCGTCCATCGGCTCGCTGATCCAGCGTGGTCGCGTCGAGATCTCGGTGCGGTTCGCGACCGACGTGATCCCGAACCTGCCGAGCCCGCCGCTCGCCGATACGGTGCTCATCGTCGGCGACAGCGCGCAGGAGAAGAACAAGGCGCTCGAGAAGATCGATCGTGCGCTGGCCTGGCTCGCGAGCGCGCAGACGACGATCGAGCGTCACCTCCTCGAGATGCGGTCGCGGCCGAACGATGCCCCGGCGGCGCCCACGCAGAGCATCCGCTTCCGCTTCTATCCGTCGACGCCGCTTGCGGTCCGTACGGCGGTCGAGCGCGCCGCCACGAACGAGCTCGACGCACGCGTCGCGCTCGCCAAGACGAACGCCTTCCTCGAGAACTGGAAGCTGTTCGACGAAGCGGCCCGCATCGGCAAAGGCTACGAGTGGAACGTCCCGGCGGCGCCGCTCGCGACCGTCGCCGACCTCGAGGCGCGGAAGCGCACGCTCCTCGGCCCCGAAGGCAAGCTCGAGAGGCACAAGCGCTCGCTCGAGGAGAGCGTCCAAGCGTGCGCCTTCGAGCTTCGTAACGACGGCGGTCGTCGAGACGCGGAGCTCGTCACGCAGCTGGGGCGCGCATGCAGGGCGCCGGGTGCCCTGCCTCTCGACGAGCGATCGCTCGACATCCGGCCCATCGCGTACGTCTCGGTCGCCGACGGCCGCGGGGCCCAGCGCTGCCCGGCCGGACAGCGCCGCCCGCTCGAGCGCGAGGCCGCGCTCTTCGGACCGTGGAGCCGCGCCATCCGCGCGAACGACATGGGCATCTGGCTCGAGGAGCACGGCTGCTCGTTCTCGTCGGGCTGGATCTACGACGGCGCCCCGACCTGCACGCCGACCTTCAGCTCGAAGACCGGTCTGACCATCTGCCTGTCGAGCGAGCACGGTCCGATGCCGGATCCGTGATCCTCGCCCGGCTCGTCCCCCTGCGCGCGGTGGAATTTCCGCGCGCAGGGGGACGCCGTCGTTCTAGCCTCGGGCCATGCAGGTGCGATCCGGGGCCATCTGGGGCGGCGCGTTCGCTTGGGCGCTCGCCGCTCTGGTGCTCGCGTCGGGCGCCAAAGGATGCAGCGCCCGCGAAGGATGCCTCTCCGGCGACGACGGCGTCTGCGTCCCGCGCGCGGCGTGCGAGAAGCTCGCGTTCCCGACGTGCTCGGACCGGCGGCTCGAGATCCGGCGCATCGCCGGCGCGTCGGAGCGCGCGAGCGGGCTCGATGCGCTCGCCGCTCGCGGAGACGTGCTCCTCGCGAACGATCGGGTCCGGCTCGTCCTCGACGCCCTCGACGCTCCGCACTACCTCGCGCCGACGGGCGGCAACGTCATCGACCTGACGCCTTCGTACGCGACGGAGGCGCCGAGGGGCGAGGACGGGATGAACCTCCTGTTCCACGCCGTCGGGATCCTGCCGCGCGACGCCGTCGCCTATCGATCGATCACCCTCGAGGACCGCTCCCCCGATCACGTCGCCGCCATCCTGCGCGGCACGCTCGACGGCCGGCCGGAGATCCAGGTCGTCACGCGCTACGAGCTCCGCCCGTGCGAGCCCGGCGTGCGCGTCCGCACGGAGCTGTTCCACGGCGGGCGCGACCCGGAGACGTTCGCCCTGTGCGACGCCGTCTACTGGGGCGGCCGCGAGGCGGCGCCTTTCACGCCGCTCCGCGGACGCGGCTTCCACCATCCCGCGCTCGACCTCGAGAAGCTCGGCGAGGCCTACGCGCGCGAGCCCTTTTTCGCCTCGCATCCGCAGTCGGACGACGAAGCCGCGTACGCGATCGTCCCGTGCGACCGCCGAGAGCTCGAGGCGTTCCACAGCACGACGGTGACCGCGAGCGGCCATCCTCGCACGGTGGTCTTGCCGGGCGACGGCATCGCGCTCGAGCGGTTCGTCGCCGTCGCGCCGGGGCCCGGCCCGAGCCGCGTGACCGACGTCGCCTTCGAGGCGCGCGCCGCGATGTTCGGGGAGGAGAGCACCGTCGTCCGCGGCCGCGTCGTCTCCGCCGACGGACTCCCGATCGACGGCGGACAACGCGCGGCGACGCTCGTCTTCTACGAGCCCGCGCCCGGCTCCGATCCCGACGCCCCGAGCGGACGCCTGCCGTGGAACGCCGTCGTGCCCGACGCCGACGGCGCGTTCTCGGTGCGGCTGCCGGCCGGGAAATCGATCCGCGCCGAGATCCAGGTCCTCGGCCGCCCGATCCCGGAGCACGTGGCGTTCACGACCGGCAGCGGGACGGAGACGTCGATCCCGGACATCGTCGTGCCACGCGCCGGCGTGCTCGACGTCTCGGTGAAGGACGGCTCCGGCGCCCCCGTGCTCGCGGAGATCGTGCTCACGCCGGTGGCACCGGCCGATCCGGAGGCGACGCGCGGCTCGATCAACTCCGACTTCGACTACGCGCACTGCACGCCGTGGCTCGGCCCCGCGCACGGCGGCTCGCCCGCATGCAACCGCGCGCTCGTCGAGCCCGACGGCACCGCGAGCTTCGCCGTCCCCACCGGTACGTTCTGGGTGTACGCCACGCGCGGGCCGTTCGCGACGCTCGCTCGTGCGCGCGTCGAGGTGCGCGCCGGCGAGAGGGCGCGCGCCGACCTCGTCGTCGACACGCTGCCGGATCTGCTCCCCGAGGGCGTGCTCAGCGCCGACTTCCACGTGCACGGCGGCGCGAGCTTCGACAGCAGCATGCCGGATCGCGATCGCGCGCGGTCGTTCGTGGCGGAAGGCGTCGACGTGATCGCGGCGACGGACCACGACGTGGTCGTCAGCTACGAGCGCGCGCTCCGCGAGCTCGGCATCCAGGATCGCGTCGTCGTGCTCCCGGGCGTCGAGACCACGGGGCAGATCCTCTTCTACGAGCCTCCCGGCCAGGGGATCATCCCGCGCGTCATCGGGCACTACAACTTCTGGCCGCTGCCCTTCGATCCGGACCGCCCGCGCAACGGCGCGCCTTGGGACGAGCGCCTCGAGCCGGGCGCGCTCTTCGATCGCGTCGCGGAGCTCATGCCCGAGCGCGGCGTCATCCAGATGAACCACCCGTTCGCGTCGTCGCTGTTCGGACGCGACGAGGGCTTCCTCACGGCGATCGGCTGGGATCCGCGACGGGTGATCGGGACCTCCCCGCCCCCGAACACGCCCGAGGCCGAGCTCGTGAAGCGTCCGCTCGGAGGGCGGAGCGCGCTCGACTTCGACGTGCAGGAGGTCATGAACGGCACGTCGACACGGCAGTTCCACCACTATCGGATCGCCTGGCACTCGTTCCTCTCGCAGGGGATCCTCCGCGCCGGCACGGCCAACAGCGACTCGCACTCGCTCGCGATCGAGGTGCTCGGGTACCCGCGCAACCTCGTCTTCGGCGGACACTCGCTCGCCGCGTTCGATCGACAGCGCTTCGACGCCGACGTGCGCGCCGGGCGGATGGTCGGGACGAACGGCCCGGTCATCCTCGCGAGCATCGACGGGCGTGCTCCGTCGCTCGAGCCCTTCGTCCCGTCTCCGTCCGCGGAGCTGTCGATCGAGGTGCGCGCGGCGCCTTGGATCCCCGTCGAGGAGATCCGCGTCCTCGTGAACGGCGAGATCGTGCGTACGATCGACGGCGCGGCGATCACGCGCCCCGTCGATCCCTTCGGCAAGGAGGGTCTCGTCCGCCATCGAGGCTCGCTGCGCGTCGCAGACCTGCTCGCCGATCTCGCGCCCGACGAGGACGCGTGGATCGTCGTCGAGGCCGGCCTCCCGCTCTGGCCCGCCGCCGACCTCGACGACGACGGATTGCCCGAGACGACGGACAACGACGGCAACGGAACGATCGACGCACGCGACCAGACGGGCCGCCCGGAAGACGAGTGGTACCAGGAGCCTCCGCGGCCGCTCGAGACCGACGCGAGGTTCCACGCCTGGGTCGTCGCTCACGGACACTGGAGCACGGCGTTCACGAACCCGCTGCTCCTCGATCGCGCCGGTGACGGATGGAGGGCGCCCCGCCGATGAGACGTTCGCGCTTCGTCGCACGGTCGATCTTCGCCGCGCTCGCGAGCATCGCCCTCCGGTCGGCGCCGGCGGCGGCGTGCGACGCCCCTCGCGCCGAGGACGGACGACCGCGCGCCGCCGGCACTCCCGTGCGCGTGCCGCTCGGACCGGGCGACCTCGGCGTCCTGCCCGAGGCCTGCGAGGCGACGGAGGCATCGCTCGAGACGCGCGCGGCCGTCCTCGTCGCGACCGACGATCTCTACGGGTCGCTCCAGGCCGGCGTCGGCCTGCGCGGCCGGCTCGTCGTCGCCGATCGCACGTGGCTTTCGCTCTGGACGCCCTCGCTCGAGCACCGCTTCGTCGCGAACGCGACCGTCGAGGCGAGCCGCACGAGCCTCGGCGGCGGCGTGCTCGGCGCGCACCACCGCATCCCGCTCGGCTCCGTCTCGGTGGCGCCGTTCGCTCGACTGCTCCTTCCGACGGAGACCGGCTTCGAGCGCGCCTCGCGTTGGGGCCTCGAGCACGGCGTCGTCGCGACGCGCCGCCTCGGCGAACGCGTCGAGATCGTCGGCGGCTTCGCGTTCACGCTCGCCTCGACGGTGAACGGAGGCCGAAGCCTCGACGTGCTCTCGGAGTCGCTCTCGGCCGATCTGGTCTACCGCCCGTGGCGCGCGTTCGCGCTCGCGGGCGGGGCCGGGCTTCGCTTCGCGCTCGCCGATGCACGACCGTTCGAGTCGTTCGACCCTCGCCTCTCGCTCCGCTTCTATCCCGTCCGCGGTCTCTTCGTCGTCCTCGGCGCCGCGCTGCCGCTCTGGGGTCGCGATCGCACGGACGCCGGGCTCGCGTTCTCTCTGGGCTGGCAGCTCTGACGAAGCCCCGCCGACGGCGACGGATGGGTCGGAAAGCGAGCTCTAGCGCGTTCAGGGCCTTTTTCAGATCGACCCCCGGAAGCCACCGATCTATGCGCTCGTCAGGGCGGCGACCTCGCGCCGGCCCGACGGAGAGCGAACATGATCGTAGGTGTCATCGGCTCCGGGGCCATCGGCCCCGATCTCGCGTACGGCTTCTTGACGGCGCTGTCGCGCGAGCCCGGCTCGAAGGTGTTCCTCGTCGACATCAAGCAGGAGGCGCTCGATGCGGGCGTCGCCCGCATCCAGGGCTACGTCCAGAAGGGCGTGGCGCGCGGCAAGATCGCCGAGAGCGCCGCGAAGGCGATCCTCGGCGCCCTCGTGCCCACGCTGAAGCTTTCGGATCTCGCGCCGTGCGACTACGTCCTCGAGGCGGCGAGCGAGGATCTGGCGGTCAAGCGGAGCATCCTGTCCTCGCTCGAGAAGATCGTCCGCCCCGACTGTCTCATCGGCTTCGCGACGAGCGGCCTGCCGCGTCGCGAGATCGCCAAGGACGCGGCCCATCCGGAGCGCTGCTTCGTCAACCACCCGTTCTTCCCCGCGTGGCGCTCGTTGCCGATCGAGGTCGTGTACAGCGGCGACGCCGCGCTCGGCGCGCGGATGATCGCGACGCTCGAGAAGCTCGGGAAGGTGCCCGTCGTGACGGCGGACGTCGAGTGCTTCGCCGCCGACGACATCTTCTGCAACTACGTCTCCGAGGCCGCGCGCATCGTCGAGGAGGGCGTCGCGACGCCGGCGCAGGTCGACGCCATCGTCAACGCCGCCATCGGCGGCGGCGGGCCCTTCAACGTGATGGATCTCACGAAGGGCAACCTCCTCACGGTCAAGTGCCAGCTCCTCATGCAGAACGCGAAGACGGGCACGCCGTGGTTCGCGCCGCCCGCGATCCTGACGAAGCAGGGAGACCGGCCTTGGCACGATCGCAAGAGCCCCGGCGATCCGCGGCACACGCCGGAGCTGGCGCAGAAGGTCCTCGACCGCATCCTCGCCGTGCTCCTCGGACGCACGTACTTCGTCGTGGAGCAAGGCATCTGCTCGCCGATCGAGACCAACTGGCTGACGCGCATGGCGCTCGGCTTCAAGAAGGGCCTCCTCGAGATCGGCGAGGAGCTCGGCGCGAAGCGCGTCCGCGAGCTGTGCGTCCGGTACGCCGAGACGCACCGGGACTTCCCCGTCCCGAAGATGGTCCTCGAGGAGAAGCTCCCGTCGTTCCGTGCGTTCGTCAAAGTGGAGCTCGACGGCGACGTCGGCGTCGTCCGTGTCTTCCGGCCCGAGGTGCGCAATGCGCTCAGCAAGCGCACGCTCGCCGAGATCGACTCGGCCATCTCCGAGCTCTCCGCGAACGACGCCATCAAGGGCATCGTGCTCACGAGCCACGACGGCGCGCTCGCGGGCGCCGACATCGGCGAGCTCGCGGCCCTGCCGAGCCCGGCGGAGTGCGAGCGCCTCTGCCTCGAGTCGCACCCGATCTTCGAGCGCATCTCGAGCTCGAAGAAGCCCATCGTCGCGGCCGTCGACGGGCCCGTGATGGGCGGCGGCGCCGAGATCTCGATGGCGTGCCACGCGCGCGTCGTCGGCAAGTCGCTCGCGCTCGCGCAGCCGGAGGTGAACCTCGGCATCATCCCGGGCTACGGCGGGACGCAGCGCCTGCCGCGCCTCGTCGGCCTCGAGCGCGCCGTCTCGCTCCTTCGCACCGGCCGCTCGATCGGCGCGGAGGAGGCGTGCGCGTGGGGCTGGGCGTACGGCACGCCGGCCCAGGATCCGGTCGCCGAGGCCAAGGCCCTCGTCCGCCGCGCCGCGGCCGGCGAGGTGAAGCTCGCGCCCGTCGATCCGAGCCCGATGAAGGTCGATGCGATCCCGAAGGTCGACATCGGTCACCGCTCGCTCGCGATCGACGCCATCCTCGTCGACGTCCTCCGTCGTGGTCTCGAAAAGCCGCTCGCCGAAGGCCTCGTCGTCGAGGCGCAGGGCTTCGCGCGCTGCAAGTCGACGGTCGACATGGACATCGGAATGAAGAACTTCGTCCAGAACGGCCCGCGCGTCCCCGCGGCGTTCCTCCACGAGTGACAGGAGCCAAGAGCATGTCGAACATCGGATCCATCGTCATCGTCGAAGGCGCCCGTCGCACGCCGCGGGCGGACATCCTCGTCGACAACAAGGAGCCCGGGCTCTTCTCGCGCTTCTCGACGACGCAGCTCGGCGGCCTCGCCATCGCGGCGACGCTCGAGAACAGCAAGATCGACAAGGCCCTCGTCGGTCACGTCGTGATGGGCATGGCCCAGCACAGCCACCGCGACAGCATCTACGCGGCGAAGGGCATGGCGTGGCGCGGCGGCCTGCCGGAGTCCGTGCCCGCCCTCACCGTCGCCCGCATCTGCGGCAGCGGCGCCGAGGCGGTCGCGGTCGGCGCCGAGATGATCCTCGCCGGCGTGCGCCACGATCCGGAGCGCCCGTTCGTCGTCGTGGGCGGCGCGGAGTCGATGCAGTACCCGTTCGTGCTCTACGGCGTGCGCGGCAAGAAGCTCGGCGCGGGCGTCCAGAAGTACGGGCCGATCGACGTGAAGGCGCTGCCGCCCGGCACGCACCTGCAGGACATGCTCCTCATGAGCCTGTACGACCCGTCGGCCAAGCTCGCGATGGCGAACACGGCCGAGGAGCTCGGTCGTCGCTACGGCATCACGCGCGAGGAGGCCGACGCGTTCGGATACCGCTCGCACGTCAACGCGAAGAAGGCGCGCGATAGTGGCGCGTTCGCGGAGGAGATCGCCCCCGTCACCGTCGAGACCGGCGACGGCGCGGTGACGGTGAAGCACGACACGCACATCCTCGAGGAGCCCTCGCTCGCCAAGATGAGCCGCCTGCCGCCGGCGTTCGAGCCGGGCGGCATCGTCACGGCCGGCAACGCGAGCGCCGTCGTCGACGGCGCCGGCGCGATGATCATCGGCAAGGAGAGCGACGTCGTGAAGCACGGCGGCAGGCCCCTCGCGCGCATCGCCGGCATGGGCGTCGCCGCCTGCGATCCGCGCATCATGGGCTGGGGCCCCGTCCCCGCGACGAAGCGCGCGCTCGCCTCCGCCGGCATCGAGGGCAAGGCGATCGATCACGTCGAGCTGAACGAGGCGTTCGCGCCGCAGGCCCTCGCCTGCATCCGCGACTTCGAGAAGCTCGGGATCGATCCCGAGAAGGTCAACCCGCTCGGCGGCGCGATCGCGCTCGGGCACCCGCTCGGCGCGACGGGCGCCATCCTGACGATCACGTGCGCCTACGCGCTCCGCCGCGAGAAGAAGCGCTACGGCCTCGTCACGATGTGCATCGGCGGCGGCCAGGGCATCTCGCTCGTGCTCGAGGCGATGTGAAGCCCCCGCGCGTCCGGCGTCGCCGCGGCGTCGGACGCGCGCTCCGAGCGAACGGCGGACGGCGAGCCCGCCGGCCGACGCGCGTCAGGGCCCGGTGTACTCCGGCGTCCCGGGAGCGCGATAGCGGTCGAGCGGGCTTCGTTTCGCGTCGCTCCCGTAGTAGCGCCCATTGCCCTCGAGCTCGCCGAAGAGCAGGAACGTGGGCGCCTTCGCGCCTTCGGACGGCGGCTTCATCCCGAGCTCGGCGGGCGACTTGCCGGACGACTCGACGTAGTGCCGCGTCATGTCCGTCTCGATGAAGCCGGGCGTGCAGGCGTTGATGCGCAGGTTCGGGTGCTCGCGCGCGAGGATCAACGTGTACGTGTTCGCGGCCGCCTTCGACAGGCCGTACGGCGACCCGTCGCCGAGGCCCTTCGCGGCGAACGCCTTCGTGTCGCCGTCGATCGCGATGCATTCGTCGAGGAACGCGCGGAGGCGCGGCCACGTCATCTGGTCGTCGAGGAAGAAGCGCTGCATCTCGGGGCTGCAGCCGGCGACGAACATCGGCCCCGACGCCGACGTGACGTTGACGATGCGCCCTCCGTTCGGATCGAGCAGCGGCAGGAAGGCCTCGCAGACCCGGTGCACGCCGAACGTGTTCACCTCGAGCACCGCTGCGAGCTGACCGGGCCCGGCGCCCGACCCGATGCCGGCGTTGTTCACGAGGCCGTAGAGCTTCTCGCCGCCCAGGCTCTCCGCGACGCGATCGCGGGCCGCGGCGACCGAGCGATCGTCGGAGACGTCGAGCTCGACCACCTCGAGACGAGACGCCCAGTCGGGGTGCGCGCGGACGAGCCCGTCGGCGGCGGCGCGGCCTCGCGCGAGGTCGCGCGAGCCGAGATACACGAAGGTGTCGCCGTGCTGGGCGAGGATCGCCTCGACGATCGCCAGCCCGATGCCCTTGTTCGCTCCGGTCACGAGGATGCGTCGCACGCACCTCGAATCGCAGGGAGAGGCGCGAGCGTCAAGGGACGAGGTCCGACGCCCGCCAGGCTGCAAACGATCGCGCGCCCGTGCTAGTGCAGCGCGCGATGTCGCTCGCAGCACTCATCAAGGGACGCGGCCCGAGCGGGTTCGGATACGGAAGCACTGCAGAGGAGGTCACGGCTGGGCTCGATCTGTCCGGCAAGACGTTCCTCGTCACCGGCGTGAGCTCCGGGCTCGGCCTCGAGACGATGCGCGTCCTCTCGCTCCGCGGCGCGCACGTCGTCGCGCTCGCACGCACGAAGGAGGGCGCCGCGTCGGCGATCGCGTCCGTGAACGCGAAGGGGACGCCGGTCGCTTGCGATCTGTCCGAGCCCGACTCCGTGCGCGCGGCCGTGGAAGAGGTGAAGAAGGGCGCTCCGCTCGACGCCATCGTGTGCAACGCGGGCGTGATGGCGCTCCCGAAGCGCCACGTGAAGCACGGCATCGAGCTCCAGTTCCTGACGAACCACGTCGGGCACTTCCTCCTCGTCACCGGGCTCCTCGACCGGCTCGTCGAGGCGGGGCGCGTCGTCGTGCTCTCGAGCGACGCGCACAGGTACGGGCCGCGCGAAGGGATACGCCTCGACGATCTCGCCGCCTCCCGCGGTTACAACGGCTGGGTCGCGTACGGGCAGTCGAAGCTCGCGAACATCCTCTTCGCCCGCGCGCTCGCGAAGCGCCTCGACAAGGGGCGGACCGCCAACTCGCTCCATCCGGGCGTCATCAAGACGAACCTCGGCCGCCACCTGGGCGTCGCCTTGCAGATCGGCTACGCGCTCGGAGGACCGCTCTTCCTGAAGACGATCCCCCAGGGCGCGGCGACGCAGTGCTACGTCGCGACGCACCCGAGCCTGTCGAACGTGACGGCGAAGTACTTCGCCGACTGCAACGTCGCCCAGCCGAAGCGGATCGCCGAGGACGACGCGCTCGCCGAGGCGCTCTGGGAGAAGAGCGAGGAGATCGCGAAGCGGATCTGACCCGCGTCGCCCCTGACGCGGCTCAGTCCTGCACGTCCCCCGCAGGCACGAGGATCATCGCGCTCTGCTTCGGCAGCGTGAGGCGGATCTCGCCGGACGCGGGCACGTCGTAGGACCTCCGCTCGGGATCGAGCACGTCGACGAGCGTGACCGGCGCACGCGTGAGCTTCATGAGCGTCTCGCCGTTCGCCGTCGAGCTGTCGTGGCGGGCGTTCGTGTTGAGCACGACGAGGACGTAGGCCGAGCCCGCGTCGCCGCCCGTGCGCTCGAAGGCGAAGATGCCGGCGTCCTCCTCGTCGCCGACGTGCGGCGTCGACCAGACGACGTTCGTATCGCCGCGTCGGAGGGCCTCGTACTGCGCGCGGATGCGCGCGAGCTTGCGGAAGTGGACGAACGTGTCGCCGGTCCGCGGGAAGCCCGTGGTCCAGAGCACCTCGCGGTTCGCGGGATCGTTGCCACCGGAGAAATCCTGCTCCGTGCCGTAGTAGAGGCACGGGATGCCCTCCTCCGTCATGAGGAGGACGAGGGCGTTGCGCAGAGCTTCCTTGTCGCCGTTCGCGAAGTACAAGAAGCGCGCGACGTCGTGGTTGTCGATGAAGTTCACGAGCGCGCGGCTCGGCGCGATGCCGATGCCGTCGGGCTGCGGCTCGTTGCGGTAGTTCGTCCGGCGCTGCGCCCAGAGGTTCTCGATCTGATCGGTGCCCCGCTGCCGGCTCGGGTCGTGCGCGTACTGGAAGACGTCGCGGAAGACCTGATAGTGCTGCGAGAAGTAGAAGACGGAGTCGAGCATCCCCTCCTGCGTGTAGCTGCCGAGGAGCTCGTCGTTGCCGTCGAAGGCCTCGCCGAACATGAGGAAGCGGTTCTTGTTCTGCCGCTTCAGGCGCTCGCGCACCTTCGTCGCGAACTCGGTCCAGAAGTCGTGCTCGACGTGCTTGACGGTGTCGATGCGGAAGCCGTCGAGGTCGAGGAGCTCCACCCACCGCGTGTAGACGTCGATGAGCTCCGCACGGACCTCGGGCAGCTCGGTCGCGACGTCCTTCAGGCCGCCGGGGAAGTCGCCGAGGATGCGCTGCTGCGGATCGTCGTAGTCCAGGATGCGGCCGAAGCCGTGGTACGCGCGCGCGGTGCCGAGGATGCCCGGCGGCGGCACGCGGTTGATCGACGGATCGTTGATGAAGACGATCGGCGCCCGCCCCGCGGGACCGAGCGACGTGAACGCCTGCACGCCCTTCGGATCCCAGTCGGGGTCGTACTCGGTGATGCGCGACATGTCCGAGCGGCTCGACACGACCGGCAGCTCCCCGCTCCCGGAGATGTAGATGTCGGGGTGGCCGTTCAGGTTCGTGTCGTAGAAGAACAGCTGGCCCATGTGGTTCGTGACGATGTCGAGCACGACCTTCAGGCCCATGTCGTGCGCCCGGTTGATGAGCCGGCGCAGGTCGGTGATGTCGCCGAAGTGCGGGTTGAGCTGCCGGAGGTCCTGCGCCCAGTACCCGTGGTACGAGTCGACGTCGGCGTCGGTCTCGACGTTCTTGACGATGGGCGAGATCCACAGCGTCGTGACGCCGAGGTCCTTCACGTAGTCGAGGTGCTCCATCAGGCCGCGCCAGTCGCCGCCCTGGAAGCGCGCGAGGTGGCCGGGCCGGACGTTGTAGTCGTTGTTCACGTCGCCGTTGGCGAAGCGATCGACGAGGACCTGGTAGATGACCTCGTCGCGCCAGTCACCGACGTGCGTCGCGAGCACCGGCTGATCGCCGTCATCCGGCAGATCGATGCAGCCGATGCCCGGGAGAGCGGCCGTGAGGAGAGCCATCGCGAAGGTGCAGACGGTCGACTTCATCTTCTGCTCTCACGGGTAGGAAGAGGAGTTGAACCACCACTCCGCGCCGATGCCCGCGAAGTGCTCGAGCTCCCGCTGCGCGAAGACGTCCTCGACGGGGTAGAGGCCGCGCGTGCCGGAGTCGCGGAAGCTCGCGACGTAGAGGAGGCGGATCTGCGGCCGCTTGAAGCTGCCGCGCCCGGACGGAGAGAAGTACGGGATGATGCCGGCCTTGAAGACGGACGCCGTCCACGCGCCGTCGCGGTTCGGGTCCTGCATCGCGATGCGCCGGCGCTGCCAGCTCCCCTCGAGGGAGACGCCGAAGTGCTCGCCGAGGAAGATGCTCGGACGCGCCACCACCGTGCCCTCGTCGTACTTCTGCGTCGACGTCTCCGCCGGCGACCCGTCGCGGAAGAAGCGCACGTACCCGGCGGCCATGAACGCGAAGTAGTCCGTCTCGAAGTTGCCGGAGAGCGCGAGCTGCGTCTCGCTCGCGTTGCCGACGGTGCGGTCGAGCGCGAAGGTGATCGGCACCGCGAGCGGATCGTACGCGGCGATCCCGCGCGCATGGCGCATCACGAACGAGGCGTACGTGTCCCGCTCTCCGCGGAACCACGTGAGCTGCGAGCCGGCGAGGAAGCCCGAGTCACGGGGCAGGCCGCGATCCTGGTTCGTCAGCGGATCGCGGTACACGCCGGCGGCGATCTGATGGAGCTCGCCGTAGAGGATGACCTTGAAGCCGGCCGGGCCACCGCCGGGCCTCACGAAATGCGTGGCCTTGAACGTCTCGATCGTGCGCGGGCGATCGAGCTTCGTCACCTCCACGGTCCCGAAGCCGAGCGGCGCGACGACGGGGATCTGTTGGAACTGGTACGGATTGTCGAGCCGCTGCTGGCCGACGTGCGCCTGGAGGATCGTCTCCTGCGATCCGTCGCTCGTCCGATAGATCGGACCACCGACGCCGCCGCCGATCGTGTTCTGGTTGTCGAGCGGCCACCAGTTCAAGAGATAGATGTCGTCGCCGCGGTACATCCGCGAGCCGGCCCAGAGCGTCACCTTCTCGTAGGTGCCCTGCGCGTAGAGGTTGCGGACACCGATCGACTGCTCCGGCTTGCCGGTGAAGTGGAAGAACGGCGGGAAGAGGGCGAGCGTCGCGACGATGCGCGTCCTCACCTTCTCGGAGAACTTGTCCTCGCGCCGCAGCTCGAGCTCGGCGTAGCTCCCCTCGTCGACGATGCGCGGACCGAACGCGACGACGTTCGTCCCGCGGCCGATGCCGCCGCGGAGATCGCTCGCCGCATAGACGCGCCCGTAGGAGCCGAACTCGAACCTGCCCTCGTGGGTCTGCGGCGCCTCCTTGACCGTGCGCGTCGCGTCGTTTCCTTTCGCGACCTCGTCGACGGCGGCCTGCGGCCGCTCGTCCGTGAGAGGCGCGGGCGCGGGCACGGGCGCGGGCGCGGGCACGGGCGCGACGCCGGGGACCGAAGGCGCGCTCGTGTCCGACGAGATGGGCGCGTCCGTCTCCGGCTCCTTCGGAGCCGGATCGGCCGGGGCAGGCTGCGCGGGCGCGGGCGGAGGCTGCGCGTTCGCGCGAGCTGCGGACGCGACCATCGTCGCGACGGCGAGGATCGAGACGACGATGCGGCGCACGGGGTCACGCGTCTAGCACGCCATCCCGGAAGCGTCGCGGAAAAAGTAACTCACAGCTGCGTGACGACCGTCGCGTGACGTGGAGGAGACGTCCATGGGCACCTGCGTGGATGCCTGGCCCCACGCGACGCATCGATTGCGGACTCGAGTTAGCAGCCGAGAGCCCTCGGCGCGGCTCGCGGGCCCGCTCCACTCGACCGCGGGACATGATGCGCGATGGCGCGCCGCCCCATCGAGAACGCGCCTTGGCGGGCACCCGTCGGATTTCGGCAGAACCCGCCGGCGACCTTTGCCACGCGTGGCGTTCGTGCGTGCGCTCGTCCCCGAAAACGCAGGTGGTTGCGAATGGATGCCTGCGGTGGAGCGGTCGGCATCACCGTTGCTGTCGGCCTGCGCTCATGTCGCCACCCACCGTCACCGTAGAGGACCTCGGATCGTCGCCGAGGGCCGTGGAGGAACCTCCGCCGACGCTGAAGTTCGCGCGGAGCGAGCTCACGGCTGCTCTCGCGGCGATGGACCTCGCCGATGCCCTGGAGATCGACGAGAGCACGCGCGTCGTGAGCGCGGAGTCGAACGCTCGGCTTCTCGCGCGCGCCTTCGCGCCTGGATGGGACGAAGACCCGACGCTCGACGCGACCGTCCCCGCGATCGCGAAGGGCCTGCTCTTGCCAATCGATCGCACGAAGGACGACGCGCTGGCGCCCCTCGAGCCCGAGCTGCCCGACCTCGCCGCCATGGGCCCGAGCCCGAAGAGCACCGTCCCGCCGAAAGCGACGTTCGTGAACGGCGAGCTCGACGAGCTCGATCTCCCGCTCTCCCTCCCGTCCTTCGCGCCCCCCGACCCAGGCGCGCCGAACGGCGATGCGACGGACGCGACGTCGAGCGCGTGGTCGGAGGATTGGGCCTCGCCTTCTCAGCTCGAAGAGCACGTCCCGCCCGTACGCTCGGGCGTGCGCGAGCGGATCACGCCCGAAGTCGCACAGGCCATCGTGGAGCTGCGCGAAGGAGGGCGCCCCGTCGCACGCGATCGAACGAGCTGGCTCGTCCTCGGCATCTGGGCGGCCGTCATCTCGCTCGCGGCGGCGATCTTCTTCATCTTCGCGAAGTCGCCCGCGTCGCGGACGACCTCCGTCGACGTCCGCGCGACCGAGCACGTGCGCTGAGACGGGACGCGCTCGAGGCGGCCGGCTCCGCGGGCGAGCCGTCCCGCCCCAACGCGACGATCCCGTATACGAGCGCAAGCCCTTTGGCGCGGCGCTCCGAGCAGCGTACAAATTAGGGTGAAGTGAAGGCTCACCAGCGCCCGACGGGATCGTCGCTCTCTCGCACGGGATTTTGGCGTCGGATCGCACCGTTCCTCGCCGGCGCGTCCTCCGCGGCCGTGATCGTCGCGGCGTGCTCGTCGATCGCGGCTTGCGCGAGCGACGAGCCGCCCGCTCCGCGTCCGCTCACGAGCACCCGCGGAAGCGGGAAGCGAGACGCCGGCGCTCCCACGGAGGAAGAGCCGACGCTGGAGCCGAGCATGCCGATCGACCCGGGGCCACCGGCCACGACGTACCTCGGCACGATCGCGGAGACGGAGCCGGTGACGTTCGGCGGCGAGCCTTACTGCGAGTACACGATCGCGTTGAAGAACGTCCGCATCGAGGTCACGGTGCGCGACGACGGAGACGTGATCGGCGCGACGGTGAAGAACTCGGTCTTCGAGACGTCGGTACCGCCCTGCCCTCACCCGCCGATGGATCCCGCGGACCAGACCTTCGCGCTCACGACCGCGACGCCGACGCCCTCCGGCGTGAGCCTCGCCTTCCAAGGTGCCGCGACGAATCAGCCGAAGACGGCGCTGGCGATCGATCTGGTCAAGACGGAAGCAGGCTGGGAAGCGAGCGGCTCCTGGAAGCGGACCGACCAGCCGCCGCCTCTCGACTGGGAGGTGAAGGCGAAGATCGAGCTCCGCGCGCGCGTCGACTGACGCCCGCCGGCCCCGCGCCCAGGGAGAAGAGCCGTCGTGGGACGCTCCCGAGACCCCTGGAAACGGGCGGCTGTGCCTTGCCCGTAACTCTTCCCTGAGGTACGTCTGCCGCCCGCCCGATGAAGCCGTGCCTCGTCCTCTCTTCTCTCGTCCTCGGCGCCGTCTTCCTCGGCGCGTGTGCCTCCGACTCGGAGGGCACGGGCCGCCCCGAGCCGCCCGGCCCGGACTCGGGAAAGATCGGCGAGAAGGACGGCACGCCCGGCCCGAACGGCAAGATCGAGACGGACATCGTGTTCGACGAGGGCACGACGTTCGCGAAGCGCGAGTGCACCCTCACGATCCGCTGGGAAGGAGGCGGCAACGACGTGAAGCTCGCCGGCGAGCACACGACGCCGGCGTGGGCCGACGGTGCGGTGCCGCTCACGAAGAACGGCGACGCGCACGAGATCACGCTCGAGCCCGGCCCGAGCCTCGCCGCGGGCACGCTCTACGCGTACAAGCTCATCGTCGACGGGCAGTGGAAGCTCGATCCGAAGGCGCGCTACCGGAAGATCGTCGGCGGCCAGATGAACTCGGGCTTCGTCCTGCCGACGTGCGACGCCGGTCCGGAGACGCTCGCCGGCCGGGTCGACGTGAACGCCAGCGGCTCGATGAAGGTGCGCATCACCGTCCGGGGCGCGGCCGACGGCGCCCGGCCCGAGCGCGTCAAGGCGAGCCTCGACAACGACGCGGTGCCGGACGGGTCGTTCGCGATCGACGCGAGCGCAGGGGCGGTCGACTTCTCCTTCGAGGGCCTCGCGAAAGGGAAGCACACGCTCTCGATCCGCGCCTTCGACGAGAAGGGTCGCGAGTCGGAGCCGATCGATCTGCCCTTCTGGGTCGAGGACGAGCCGTTCGACTACCGCGACGGCATCCTCTACATGCTGCTCATCGATCGGTTCGCGAACGGCGACAAATCGAACGACGCGCCGATCGGCGATCCGGTCCACTACGACGCCGACTGGCACGGCGGCGATCTGCAGGGCGCCCTCGAGGTGATGAAGACGGGCTACTTCGAGAAGCTCGGCGTCCGCACGATCTGGCTCTCGCCCCTGAACCGACAGACCGACAAGTGGCACTTCGGCGACGGCGGGCAGAAGTACAGCGCGTACCACGGCTACTGGCCGATCCGCGCGCGCGAGGTCGAGCCGCGGTTCGGCGGCGACGCGGCGCTCCGAGCGTTCGTCGCCGAGGCGCACCGGCGCGGGATCCGCGTGCTGCTCGACCTGATCAACAACCAGGTCCACGACGACCACGAGTACGTGTCGGCGCACCCGAGCTGGTTCCGCAAGGTCTGCCAGTGCGGTGACGACGCGAACGGCTGCGGATGGAGCGTGCGACCTTTCGAGTGCCTGTTCCAGCCGTACCTGCCCGACATCGACTGGACCCAGCGCGGCGCCGAGAAGCAGTTCATCGCGGACGCCGTCAACTGGATCGCCGCCTTCGATCTCGACGGCTTCCGCGTCGACGCGGTCAAGCACGTCGAGGCGAACAGCATCTACAACATGCGCGCCGAGCTCTCGCGCCGGTTCGAGCAAGGCGGCGCGCGCATCTTCATGGTCGGAGAGACCGCGGTCGGCGAGTTCGACAGCGGAACCTTCTTCGGCGAGCACTTCGCGAACGGCTTCGAGTGGATCGACGCGTACACCGGTCCGACGGCGCTCGACGGGCAGTTCGACTTCCCCACGCGCCACAACATGGCCGACGGGCTCGTCAGCGGCGACAAGCCCCTCCACGAGGTGGAGGGCGAGCTCCGAAAGGCGGAGACCCGCTACCGCCCCGGCAACCGCCACGTCCGCTTCCTCAACGGACACGACAACCCGCGCATCGCGAGCATCGCGGCGAAGGACTGGGGCAGGCTCGGCTGCACGTGGGCGAGCGGCTGCCGCGACGAGCAGCTCCCGCCGCTCGCGTACGACGACCCGCAGGTCTACGTGCGGCTCAAGCGCGCGCTCACGGTGCTCTACACGATGCCGGGCGTACCGTACCTCTACCAGGGCGACGAGGTCGCGTTCGGAGGCGGCGCCGATCCGGACATGCGCCGCAACATGCTCTTCGGCGAAGGCCTCGGCCACCTCGAGATGGCGAAGCCCGGCACGCAGCCGCCGGCACTGACGCCGGCGCAGCTCGACCTGCGCGAGTGGGTGCGCAAGCTCGGCGCCGTCCGCACGGCGTCGAAGGCGCTGCGTCGCGGCGAGCGCAAGACGCTGCTCGCCGAAGCGGACCTCTGGGTCTACGCGTACCAGACGGGTCCGAAGGAGATCGCCGTCGTCGTCGTCAACCGCGGCGGCGACGTCGTCGGCCGCTCGATCGACGCGAGCGCCCTCTCGCTCGGCGGAGTCGCCGGATGGTCGAGCCCGCTCGGCAAGGGCTCCGCGACGAGCGCAGGCAGCACCCTCACCGTCTCGATCGGCGCGGGCGAGGCCGCGATCTTCGTCGCGCAGTGAGCCGACACGGCGCTACGACTCGCCGTGCAGCGCGACGACCTCGAGCTCCTCGACGCCGCGCGGGAGCGTGACCTCTCGGACGTCCCCCACCTTCGCGCCGAGCAGGGCGCTGCCGATCGGTCCCTCGACGCTGCACCCCTCACCGAGCAGCGCGCGCTCCTCGGCAGGAACGAGGCGGTAGATGCGCTCCTTCTGCTTCGGCGGTCCTCCTGCGCTGCGCACGCGGACCGTGACGCCGATGGCGGCGCGCTCCGGATGCGTGACGGGGGGTAGCTTCTCGGCGCGCGCGAGCGCTTCACGCACCCGCGGGTCCGGGTGCGCAGCCGCGAGACGTGCCCCCGTCGCGGTGATCCGGAACGGCCCTTTCGGGATCGCGATCATCTCCGAGCTCGGCGGAACGAACCCGGTCTGCTCGTCTTCTTTCGTGAAGGCCTTGCTCACCCCGAGAGTCTAGTCGTCGTCGCGCGGCCGTGCCGTGCGGATGTCCGCCGCTCACACGTCGCGCGCGCGTCGCGCGCGCGTCGCGTGCGAGCTCGTGCGTGAGGGCGACATCGTTGCCGCGGAACGGGCTTGCCTTTTCGGCCGAACCTCGGTTTGGTGCACGCTCGCGGCAGCTCGCCGCATGCACAGGAGTAGAAGGATCATGCGTATCAGCTTCGTGTCGTTCTTTGCTTTGGTCGGTCTGACGGTCGCCTGCTCCGTCGTCGCCTGCTCGAGCGACGATTCGGATGGCAGCGGCGGCTCCTCGGGGACGTCCGGCACGCAGGTCGATGCCGGGACGACCACCGACTCGGGCACGTCCTCGGAGACCGACTCTGGCTCGAACGAAAACCCCGACGGCGCGTGCAACACGCTCGAGGCCACCGGCGATCAAGTCGGCGAGGTCGCGGGCGGCGAGCCGAAGCCCACGCCTCAAGGCGGCACGATCGAGGACGGCACGTACGTCCTCACGAAGCACGAGGTCTATCCGCCGTCCTCGCCGGACGAGAACACCCGCCGCCGCGTCTGGAAGTTCGAGGGCGGGAAGTTCGAGGCGCTCACGGCGGACGCGAACGCGGAGGAGCAGCGCTTCGCCGGGACGTACACGACGGACGGCTCGAACCTCACGCTGACGCTGGAGTGCCCGGCGGGTGCGCCGCAGGTCGTCCTGCCCTACACGGCGAACGGCGGCACGCTCGTCATGTTCGATCCGGAGCACGACACGGACGTCTTCACCTACACGAAGCAGTGACCGAGAAGTAACCGCGACCGGCGCCGGGCGACCGGCGTCGGTCGGCGCTCGGCCGATCTGCCGAGCACCGCATACAGCCGCCTCGCGAGTCGAGTAGCATCGCGGTGCACGCCGTGAGCGACGGAGACCGACAGCGAGAGGACCGGCTCGTCTCCGTCTCGGCGGCGGAGGGCGGCGATCCTGCGAACCTCGTCGAGACGCTGATGCGCGAGCTCGGGCTCGAGCCGACCCTCGACGCGAGGGAGACCATCACGCCCGACGCGCTGCGCGCGATGACGACGCGCGTCGACGGCCAAGGCAGGGCGGCCGCGATCGCTCGTGAGAAGGGTCCCCCCACGCGCCTGCCACGCATCGACGTCGCCGCGACCGAGGACGACGCGCCCGAGCACGTGGACTACGTCGTGAAGGAGGTCCTCGGCGAAGGCGGCATGGGTCGCGTGCTCACGGTGCACCAGCGCTCGCTCGGACGCGAGGTGGCCGTGAAGATCGTGCGCGACGACGGGGACGTCGCACGCGCGAGCGAGATGCTCCTCGCCGAGGCGCTCGTCACCGGCTCGCTCGCTCACCCGAACATCGTCCCCGTCCACGCGCTCGGCAGCGACGCGTACGGGCGCCCGATCCTCGTCATGAAGAAGGTCGAGGGCGTCCCGTGGAGCCGTCTCCTCGAGGATCCGACGCACGAAGCGTGGGCGCGCATCGAGCCCGATCCGTCGCAGCGCCTCGTCGCGAACATCAACGTCCTGATGCGCGTCTGCGACGGCATCCACTACGCGCACTCGCGCGGCGTCATCCACCGCGACATCAAGCCGAGCAACGTCATGGTCGGCGCGTTCGGCGAGGTCTACGTCGTCGACTGGGGTGTCGCGATCCGGAAGGAGCGGATCGCCAGCGCGAAGGGCATCGAGCTCGCCGGAACCGCGAGCTACATGGCGCCCGAGATGGCCTCGGGCGACCTCTCGCGCATCGACGAACGCACGGACGTCTACCTCCTCGGCGCCACGCTCCACGCGATCCTGACGGGCGAGCCCAGGCACAAGGGCAAGGACCTCGGCGAGGTGCTCGCGGCGGCGACGATCTCCGCGCCGGCGACCTACGGGCCGGAGGTGCCGAGCGAGCTCGCGGCGATCTGCAACCGCGCCTGCGCCGTCGACCCGAAGGATCGCTTCGAGAGCGTCCTCGACTTCCGCCGCGCGCTGTCGGACTACCTCCGGCATCGATCGAGCATCGAGCTCTGCAAGCGGCTCGGCCCGCTCGTCGAGGAGCTCGAGCGCCGCGTCGCCGACGAAACGCGGACCGACCGCGACGCCGAGAACCGGCTCCTCGCGCTCCTGTCCGAGTGCCGCTTCGGCTACGAGCAGGCGCTGCGCGAATGGCCGTCCAACCCCATCGCGCGAGAGGGTCTCTTGCGCGTCCTCGTGGCGGCCGTCCGCGTCGAGATCGCGCAGGGCGACGCCGTGGGCGCTCGCGCCGCGCTCGCTCAGCTCGCGGAGACGGGCGGTCCGCAGACACCACCGCCGTCCGACCTCGTCGCGCTCGTCGAGGAGGCCGAGCAGAGAGCACGGAAGCAGAAGGCGACGCTCGAACGGATCGAGCGCGACATGGATCTCCGCGTGGGCGCCCGGCAGCGCGCGCTCGTCCTGCTCCTCTTGCTTCCGCTGCTGGCCGTCTCGACGGCGTTTCTTTCGCGCGCAGGGATGGAGGCGATCACGCACGCGAACATGGTGTCGATGGTCGCGCTCATGAACGTCGCGATCTGGCTCGCGATCGCCATCGGCCGCGCCAAGCTGTTCGCGACGGCGGTGAATCGACGCCTGGTGCTCGGCGTCGCGCTCATGCTCGCCCTGTGGCTCGCCAACCGCCTCGTCGGTTGGAGCGCGCGCACGCCGCTGAACGTCATCGGCGCGACCGACCTGTTCATCCTCGCGGCCATCTCGGCCGGCGCATGGGCCCCTCACCTCCGCCGCTTCGTGATCGTGTCCGTCGTCGCCGTCGCCGCGGCCGTCGGCGTGACGCTACGCACCGATTGGTGGGCCTTCGTCTTCGCCGTCGCCGGAGTCGTCGCGCTCGCGGCCTTCGTGTCGCTCTTTCTCGAGCGAGCGCCGCGCGAGCCCCGCTGATCTTCCTCAGGTCTGTTACGCTCCATGGCGTGGGACGAGCGATGCCGCATGGGGTGGTCGGGACGGTCGTGGCGCTCGCGACCGCAATCGTCGGATGCACGCCGTTCGGCACCGACGACGCATCGCCTCCGGCGTCCTTGCCCGACGACGCGGGCGTGCCGAACGACGACGGTGGAGCGACGGACGCCGGCACGTCCCTCGCGTGTGGCCCCTTCGTCTGTCCGAACGGCGCCCTTTTTTGCGAGACCTTCGACACGATCGCGTCGCCCTGGTTCACTCAGTTGACCCACGGGACCGTGCGTGAGGTCGAGGACTGCACCGGTAAGGCGCTGCTCGCACAACTTCCCGCTGCCTCGGGCGCCGGACCGAGAACGGCGCGCGTGATCCTGAACAGACAGTCCCCTGGTCAGACCGAGTTCGTCCTCGAGTTCGACGCGTGGATCGACACGGGCGACTTCGAGAGCCCGAGCTTCGGCACGATCCTCGGCCTCAGCGCGCACGGCAATGGCAACGTGACGGGCTTCGTGGGGCTGTCGTTCGGCGAAAATGGCCTCAACGCGGTCATTCGCAGCGTGCCGCAGGAACGCAGCGCCGTCGCGCCGATACCGCTGCGGACCTGGGTTCACGTCGGCTTTCACGCGAAGTTCGACGCGACGAATGGCCTCGTGGAGGTCGCGTTCGACGGCAAGACCGTCGCGGTCCTGTTCGGCCCTACCCTGAGCGGCCCTCTGAACGGCCTGAGCCTCGAGCTGGGAGCACTGACGGATGGAGGCCCCACGCCGGCCCTCACCGTGAAGATCGACAACCTCGTCCTCCGGTAGGGCGACGAGCGGCGGCGACGCCTACGACCGGCGGTCGGCGTCGCTCTCCACCGGCGTGATGCTCGGCGCGGCTCGTCGCGCCTCGGCCGGGACGAGCTCGCGCAGACGCGCCGCGAGGTCGAACACCCGGCGCTCCATCTCGAAGAGCGCATCGCGGTGACGGAAGACGAGGTACGCCGGCCCGACGACGAGGGCGATGTTCGCGATGGCGAGAAACACGATCGTCGGCGCCTCGGGGAACTCCACGACGCGCGGAACGATGACGATGTTCCCCTCCCGGAACACGACGGAGGGAGGAACGAGCCCGAGCGCCTCGAGCAGAATGACGGCGACGATCCCCAGCGGGCCGAGGGCGAGCGTCGCGGCGCGGATGTGGCGCATCACGGGCTGGTGCTCGCGGTACCAGGCCGCCGGACGGTTCACGAGCGCATAGCTGACCGCGATGAATGCGAGGATCCCCGGGACGACCACGAACCACGTGAACGCCGCCGCCACGCCCACGGCCATGCCGTTCGAGAGCACGAGAAACGCCCAGACCGCGAGCGCGCGATGCCCTCGCGCGTAGAGCAGCATGAGCGCGCCGCCCAGGACGACGAGCAGCATCTCGAGCAACAAGAGCGGCCAGTTCCGCACGCCGAGGAACGCCACGCCGGCCGTCCCGAGGAGCCAGACCGCGAGCAGCATGGGGGCCGTGCGGCCCGCCACGCGGCGCGCCGCGGTCGTCGTCGAGGCGAGCGCCGCGTCCACCTGACCGCGCACGTCGACCGGTGCATGCACGAGGGCATTCAGCACCTTGGCCGCCTCCTCGTTGCCGCCGTCGAGCGCGTGCGCCTTGTGGATGGCCTCGAGCGCCCGATCGCGTGCACGTTTGGCCTCGGGTCCGCCCTCGAGCACCTTGGCGAGCTCCGTGCGCGCGAGCTCGAGGTGCTGAGCGACGAGCTGGGCGCGGCGCTCCTGGTCGCGTTCTCCGTCGAGGAACTCCTGGATGGAGTCGTGCATCGACTGGGCATCCGGGCGAGCGGCAGGATCGAGCGCCGTCGCACGAACGCAGAGGTCCTCGAGCTCCGGCGGGATGCGGCGGCCCGGGGCACGCCGTGAGGGTCGCGCCTCGACCCCGTGTCGCAGCTCGTTCATCGCCTCGGCCGGATCGGACGAATGCAGGCGCTCGAGCGTGAGGATCTCGAAGAGCGTCGCCCCCAGCGCGTAGACGTCGGCCGCCGGCCCCGCGGGCAGGCCGCGCGCCTGCTCGGGCGCCATGTAGCCGATCGTGCCGATGAGGTCTCCGAGCTCCGTCTTCGTGGGATCGCCCTCCGTGCTCGGTAGGACGATGCTCGAGACGCGATCGACGGCCTCCTCCTCGCCGAGGACGCGCGCGATCCCCCAATCGAGCACGTAGACCTCGCCGTAGTCGCCGAGCATGATGTTGCTCGGCTTGATGTCGCGATGAACGATCCCCCGCTTGTGCGCGAACGCGATCGCCAAGCAGACCGTGGCGAACGCGGAGAGCAAGCGGCGGAGCCCGTAACGCTGCCGAGCCTGCGGCTCCTCCTTCTTCAGGAGGTTCAGGATTTGGCGCAGGCTGCGCCCCTCCACACGGCGCATCGTGAAGTACTCGACCCCGTCGGGACCGATGACGACGTCGTAGACGGGCACGATCGCAGGGTGCTCGAGCTGCCCTTGGATGCGGGCCTCGTTCTCGAAGCGCCGCCGGAGCGATGCATCGTTCCGCTGCGCCGGATGCATCGACTTGCGAGCGATGCGACGGCCCACGACGCGGTCGTGGCAGAGGTGAACGGCGCCCATCGCACCGGAGCCGAGCAGCCCTTCGTCGACGTAGCGCTCCTCCTCTCGAATGGGCACGGCGCCGAAGAACGTGCCTCGGTCTTCCCGCGACACCGTCGGCGCGTCCCGCGTCTCGTCGGAGACGGTCGCGTCGTCGACGTCCCGAGACCGAGTCGGCTCCGCGTCGTCGAGGGTCGGCCCGTCCCCCATGACCGACCATTATGCACTCGACGCGAGCTCGACCGCACCGCGCTCTGCGTCGCTCGGGCAAGCGGCTCGCGCGCGGACGGAGCTCGACTCTAGAATGACGGGTGGATGGGGAGACGGCTACTCGGCCTTTCGGTCATCGCGCTCGCTTCCGGCCTCGTCTTCTGCCGCGCCTCGGCCCCGGCCGGCCCCGTCGCGCCGCCGGCCGCGAGCTTCACGGAGAAGGCCGCTCCCCCGCCCGTGGCGATCGTCGACGCGGGGATCCCGACGTCTCCCCCCACGTCCCCCGCGAGCGAAGAGGACGAGCGCTGGCGCGCGATCGACGCCGTCGTGGAGGCGGCGATCGCGGCGGGCAAGACGCCGGGATGCGTGGTCGTCGTCGGACGTCACGACGAGGTGCTCTTCGAGCGCGCGTACGGCTGGCGATCCCTCGTCCCCGAGCGGACGCCGATGACGCTCGACACCGTCTTCGATCTGGCGTCGCTGACGAAGCCGCTCGCGACGGCGACGAGCCTCATGATCCTCGTCGACCAAGGCAAGGTCGATCTCGACGCGCGTGCCTCACGGTACGTGCCCGAGCTCTCGCGCCTGCCTCCGTTCACGGTGAAGCAGCTCCTCACCCACACGAGCGGGCTTCCCGCGGTGACGCCGATGTCCGACTGGACGCCGGACCGGTCGGCGGTGATCGAGCGCATCGCGAACCTCACGCTCAAAGCGCGACCGGGCGAGCGCTTCCTCTACTCCGACGTCGGGTTCGTCGTCCTGCAAGAGATCGTGGAGCGGGTGAGCGGCAGACCGCTCGCGGCGTTCGCGGTCGACGAGGTGTTCGCGCCGCTCGGCATGAACGAGACCGGGTTCCTCCCGCCGCCCGAGCTGCGCGCGCGCGCCGCTCCGACGGAGGAGCGCGACGGCGGGATCATCCAGGGCGAGGTCCACGATCCGCGCGCGTTCGCGCTCGGCGGGATCTCCGGCCACGCGGGCCTGTTCTCGACGGCGCGCGACGTCGCGAAGTTCGCCCGCGCCATGCTCGAGCGCGGCGGGCTCGACGGGTTCCGCATCTTCGGCGACAAGACGTTCGAGCGCTTCGTCGCGCGCCACGACACGCCGAAGGGCGGCCGCGCGCTCGGCTGGGACATCGACAGCTCGTTCGCGACGCACCGGAGCCCGCTGCTCTCGCCGAAGGCGTTCGGCCACGGCGGGTACACGGGGACCGCGCTGTGGATCGATCCCGACAAGGACCTCTTCGTCCTCTTCCTGTCGAACCGCGTCCACCCCGACGGCAAGGGAGCGGTGAACCCGCTCATCGCCGACATCGCGACCATCGCCGTGACGGCGTCGGAGGTGAGGACCGGGATCGACGTGCTGCGTGCCGAGTCGTTCGAGCGCCTACGCGGCGCGACGGTCGGGCTCGTGACGAACACGAGCGCGCGCACGCGCGACGGCGTCACGACGATCGAAGCCCTACGCAGCGCGCCCGACGTGAAGCTCGGCGCGATCTTCACGCCGGAGCACGGTCTCTCGGGCGACCGCGAGGGGCTCATCGCCGATGGCACGTACGAGGGCGTGCCCGTCTACAGCCTCTACGGCAAGCAGTTCGAGCCCTCGTCCGAGAGCCTCGCGGGGCTCGACACGATCGTCTTCGATTTGCAGGACGTCGGGGTGCGCTTCTACACGTATGCCTCGACGATGAAGCGCGCGATGAAGGTCGCCGGCGAGCGCGGGCTGCGCTTCGTCGTGCTCGATCGCCCGAACCCCATCGGCGGCGTCGAGGTGCAAGGCCCCGTCCTCGCGGAGACCGACACGAAGGGCTTCGTGAACCATCATCCCCTGCCGGTCCGTCACGGGATGACGATGGGCGAGCTCGCGCGCCTCTTCGCCGCCGACGACGCGATCGACGTACGGCTGGAGATCGTTCGGATGGCCGGCTGGCGGCGCAAGTACGGCTTCGAGCGGACCGGGCTCGCGTGGACGCCGCCCTCGCCCAACCTCCGCTCGGTACGAGCGGTGGCGCTCTATCCCGCGATCGGGCTCCTCGAGAGCACGAACCTCTCCGTCGGACGCGGGACGGACACGCCGTTCGAGATCGTCTGCGCGCCGTGGATGGACGGCGAAGCCGTCGTGAAGAAGCTCGTCGAGCGCAACGTCGCCGGCGTGGCGTTCGAGCCCGCGGTGGTGACGCCGCGCTCGAGCGTACACGCCAACAAGAAGTGCCGCGGCTTCCGCGTGCGCGTGACCGAGCCCGAGCGGTTCGAGCCGATACGGACGGCGGTGTCGATCGCAACCGTCCTGCTCGAGGTGCATCCCGACGACTGGGACTTCGAGGGCATGGACAAGATGCTGCGCTTCAGGCCCGCGATGGACGCGATCCGCGCGGGCAAGGGCCTCGCCGACGTCGAAGCGACGTGGGCCGCGGGCCTGGCCGCGTTCAAGGAGCGCCGGGAGCGGTTCCTTCTCTACGAGTGAGCGCAGACGACGAAGCGCCGATGCTTGCGGCGGAGGCGGAGCTCGGGCAACCGCTCGCCGAGCCGGAGCTGGTCGCCGAGGCCGACGGAGCGGTCAGAGCGAGCCGCAGTACGACTTGCAGCCGAGCGAAGGGTCGCAACGGCCGTGGCATTCGGCGATGTTCCTACAAGCCTCCCCGGCCACCTTCTTCTTCGTGCACTTGCGAGTCGTAGCCTCGCAGTAGAGGCCCGACGCGCAGTCGTCGTGCTCGTCGCAGTCAGCGCCCTCGTCGGCGAGCTGACGCGCACACTTGCCGGTCACGCACTCGAGCGACCACGCGCAGTCGTTCTTGGACGAGCAGCTCTCGCCTTCGACGGCCGCCTTCACGCACGTTCGGGTCTCCGGATGACACCTGGCTCCGGGCGCGCAGCGCGGGTGCGTCCC
Organism: uncultured Myxococcales bacterium; assembly: GCA_937949945.1. Lineage (GTDB taxonomy): Bacteria > Myxococcota_A > Polyangia > Polyangiales > Polyangiaceae > Labilithrix. The sequence goes on along the minus strand of CALFEQ010000153.1, from coordinate 66,608 downwards.
GAACATGTAGGCGTCCATGCTGACCAGGCTGGGTTGGTCTCCGGGTGCCGGTCCGCAGGGCTCGCCAATCGCGGGCGGTGCCTTGCACTCCCCCTCCGAGGAACTCGTGTATCCCACGCACGTCAGCCCATCGAGGCACTCGTAATCGGCGATGCAAGGCGCTCCTTCGCCACCGACACCCGTGAACACGTTCGAACACCTCGAGACGGCCGGGACGCTCGGCGAGAGGTTGGGACAGTGGTCCGGCCCATGGTTGTCGGCGTAGGCGGCGTAGCACGCGTCCGCCTCCGACTGCCGGATCAGGATGCGGCCCTTCGAGATCGACTCTTCCAACGCCGATTTGCAGCGCGACACGAGCTCCTCGTAGGACGATCGCCTCAGTATGAAGTCGAGGGTCGTCTGCTCCTCGGCCGTGCAGCACGCCTCGAGCCCGGCGTGAACGAGGCCCCAAGTTTTCTCGCAGTACTCGACCCCGTCACCGAAAGTCGGACGCGTGCCCTGCGGCAGCGTGCTCGGCGGCGGCGTGCTCGACGGAGGCTCGTTCGAGCCGCTCGAACCGCTCGAGCCGCTCGAGCTGCTGCTCGAAGAGTCACTCGAAGGATCCGTCGGATCGGGAGCCGGGCCACCTGGATCCTCTTCGCAAGCGGTGGACGAGACGGCGATCCCGACCGCCACGAGGGCGAAGAAGACTCGACAACTCGAAGACATCACCCCTACCTCCGTGTCCGAAGCGTCTCGACGGGGAGCGAGAGCTCCGCGTCGGCCCGATGGACGCGGGAGGGGAGGGCGAAGCTTCACGCTTCGCACCCCGATCGGGCGTTTTTCATTTCTCAGAGGGGCGACGACGGCTCGAGCGTGGCTTTCACGTCGAGCCGTGCGGTGCTACGAGATCGCCATGTTCCGCACGTCCTCGAGAATCGCGATCGCCGCGCTCGTCCTCGCTGCCGCCGCCTGCAACACGGGCCCGAAGAGCACGCCCTCGCCGGAGCCTTCGCCCGCTCCGTCGCCGGCGCCGGCGCCGTCGCCCACGACGAACGAGGGCGTCTTGCGCCTCGGCGCTCCGATCGAGGAGTCCGTTCAGAAGGTGGCGCTCGCCGAGGTGGCGAAGTCACCGGACGCGTGGGTCGACAAGACGTTCACGACCACGGGTACGGTGACGGCGGTTTGCCAGCACATGGGGTGCTGGATGGAGCTGAAGGACGAAGCGAGCGCGGCCCACGTCAAGATGGCCGGTCACGCCTTCTTCGTCCCGAAGACCGCGTCGGGAAGGAAGGCGCGTGTCCTCGCGAAGCTCGTCAAAGCGGAGGAAGGGAAAGAGGCCGCGTGCGAGGGCGAAGGGCACGAGGCCATGGCCGCCGCCGCGGCCGGCGGGCACGAGCACGGAAAGGGCAAGGGCTGCCGGGCCGAGGCGGAGGCACAGCTCGGGCGACCGCTCGCGAAGCTCGAGCTGGTCGCCGAGGGTGTCGAGCTCTTGTAGCGGAAGCGATCAGGGCGAGCCGCAGAACGACTTGCAGGTTCCGGCCTCGTCGCCCTCGGCGTCGCAGCGACCGATGCACTCGGACTCGAAGGCGTTCTTGCACGAGGCTCCGGCCGTCTTCTTCTTCGTGCACTTGCCGGCGTCGCAGTAGGTGCCCGGCACGCAGTCGCTGCCCGACTTGCAGTCGCCGCCTTCCGGGGCGCGCGCGGTCGCGCACTTCCCGTTCACGCACTCCAGCGACTCGCCGCATTCGTCGAACGTGCAGGCCTCGCCTTCGCCGGCCGCCTGTACGCACTTCCCCGTCGTGGAATCGCACCGGGCGCCGGGCGCGCAGCTCGGGTGGTTGCCGAACCCGAAGGTCATCGCGGCCTCGCCTTCGTCATCGACCTTCGGACCGCAATCCTCGCCCACCGCCGGCGGCGTCTTGCACGTTCCGTCCGCAGTGGCCGTGTATCCGACGCACGTGAGCCCGTCGACGCACTCTTCATCGCCTCTGCAGGGCGCCCCCTCGCCGCCGACGCCTGCGAACGCGTTTCGACAGGCGAGACCCGAGGGATCGGAGAACGTCTGCGTGATGTTCGCGCACTTGCCCGGCCCATAGTTCTCCGCGAGGGCCGCGTAGCACGCCTCCGCCTCCGACTGCCTGTACGTGAGGCGCCCCTTCGAGATCGAAGCCTCCAGCGTCTCTTGGCACTTCGGTTTGATCCCCGAGAGCAGGCCGTTCGCGAACTGGTACTCCGCCGTCGTCTTGTCCTCTGCGGTGCAACACGTGTCGAGAGCGGCGAGGATGACGCCGAACGTCTTCTCGCAGTATTCGGCCGCGGCACCGGTAGGCGGCGGCGGCGGCGTGTCACCGGAGCTGCCGGAGGTGCCGCCCGAGGAGCTCGTTCCGCCCGAGGAGCTCGTCCCGCCATTCGGGGTCGATCCTCCCGAATCGTCTTCGCAAGCGAACGACAGCGCGGCGATCCCGAGAGCAATGACGGCGCAGACGATTCGGCTCGATGACATTCTTTTCACCTCCCACGGTTGATCGAGGCAACGAGTATACCCGTGTGGATATCCCCCGTTCGCCGATGATTCGGTCGACGGCGTGAAGAACGGTTCACGACCTACGCGATCGAAGCTTCACAAGACGGTTTCGCCACGCTCTCGCGCGTCACGCAGTCGGCAGGATCAAAGCGAACCGCAAACCGACTTGCACTGTCCCTCTCGTCCCAAAGGCGCATCGCAGCGACCGAAGCACTCCAACTCGAAGGGCCCGCCTTCACACGAGCTGCCGGCCGTCTTCTTCTTCATGCACTTGCTCGCGCCCGACGAGCGCTCGCAGTAGTACCCGGACGCGCAGTCGCTGTCTTTGCCGCAGGTTCCTCCCTCCGGGACACGCGCGCTCGCGCACTTGCCGTTCACGCACTCGAGGGGTGGGGCGCATTCGTTGATCAGAGAGGCCGCATTACAGCTCTCACCTTCGGCGGGCGCCTTCACACACTCGCCAATGAAAGAGTCGCAGCGGGCACCGGAGACGCACCTCGGATGGTTCCCGAACGCGACCTGCGACGGATCTTGGCCCTCGTCAGGCGGCGGGCCGCAGGGCTCGCCCACCGCAGGCGGCGCCTTGCAACTGCCGTCCGAATCGCTGGTGTATCCAACGCACGTCAAGCCATCGACGCACTCGTGGTCGCCCATGCAGGGGGCCCCCGCGGCGCCCACGCCGACGAACACACTTCGACACGCGGTGCCCGAGGGATCCGGCAGGATGTCGGTGACGCTGACGTTCGAGCACTTGCCCGGCCCGTAACTGTCGGCGTAAGCAGCGTAGCAAGCGTCCGCCGCGGCCTCGTCGAACGTGACGCGCCCCTTCTCGATCGAAGCTTCCAGCTCTCGTCGACAGGCCTGGAGATGCGCCGAGAGCAGTCCGTGGACGAGGGAGTAGTCCGTGACTTCCTTGTCCTCGGCGGTGCAGCACGACTCGAGGGCAGCAATGAAGGGACCGTACGTCTTTTCACAGAACTCGGCCGCGATTTCGGCAGGAGTCCGCTTCACGGGCCCTCCGGCGTCCGGCGGAGGATCGTCGGGCGTTCCGTCCGGACTTCCGGAAGAGGAGCTGCCGCTCGAAGAGCTCGTGTTGTCGCTGGAAGGAGAGGCTGCTCCTGGCTCGTCCTGACAAGCAAACGACAACCCGGCAATCCCTGCTGCAAGGACGACGACGAAGACTCGCACGGGCGACATTTTCCTCACCCTGACCCGAAGCAGAAAGCGTCCCGAGAAAGCCCCCAAGACTCCTCGGATGGGCAGATCGACGCCGGTCGAGCGCGAAGCTTCACACTTCGCGCTCCGGACCGGCGATCTTTCAGATTTCAGATCGGATCGATGAGAACTTCGCGATCCTTCGAGCCGTTCGCCGGCCCGACGAGGCCGCGCCGCTCCATCGTCTCGACGATGCGTGCGGCACGGTTGTAACCGAGCCCGAGCTTGCGCTGGAGCCACGACGTCGAGCAGCGGCGCGTCTCGGCGACGATGCGGACGGCTTCGTCGTACATCGGGTCGGTCTCGCCGTCGTCGTCGTCCACGGCTCCGCCGTCCTCGTCGCGAGGCTTGAGGATGTTCTCGTCGTAGACGGGCTCGCCCTGCGCGCGGAGGAAGTCGGTCACCGCCTGCACCTCCTCCTCGCTCACCCACGGGCACTGGACGCGGCGCGTCTCGTTCGTGCCGTTCAACTTGATGAGCATGTCGCCCTTTCCGAGGAGGTGCTCGGCTCCCTGCTCGTCGAGGATCGTGCGGCTGTCGATCTTCTGCGCGACGCGGTAGGCGATGCGCGTCGGGAAGTTCGCCTTGATCATGCCGGTGATGACGTCGACGCTCGGACGCTGCGTCGCGAGGATGACGTGCATGCCGGCGGCGCGCGCCTTCTGGGCGAGCCGCGCGACGCAGGCCTCGACCTCCTTGCCCTGCTGCATCATGAGGTCGGCGAACTCGTCGACGACGATGACGATCATGGGCAAGGGGTCCGGAAGGATCGGCTGCCCCTCGGGGTCCTCGTCGCGGACGCGGAGCACCTCCTGGAGGCCGTTCTGGTCCTTGCCGACGATCGCCTTGCCGAGCGGGCTCTTGATCTCGCCCGCGCGGACGCGCTTCACCCAGGCGTTGTACGTCCCGATGTTCTTCGTGCCCGCGTCGGCGAAGAGCTGGTAGCGGCGCTCCATCTCGTCGACCGCCCACTTGAGCGCGGTCGCCGCCTGCTTCATGTCCGTGACGACGGGCAAGAGCATGTGCGGGATGCGGTCGTAGGGCGCGAGCTCGACGACCTTCGGGTCGATCATGAGCAGCCGCAGCTCCTCCGGCGTGCGCCGGAAGAGGAGCGACGTCAGCATGACGTTGAGGCCGACGCTCTTGCCGGCGCCGGTCGCGCCCGCGACGATCGCGTGCGGCATGCTCGCGAGGTCGGCGTAGACGGGGTTGCCGACGATGTCTCGCCCGAGCACGACGGGCAGCGGCGCGTCGAGCGTCTGGAAGCGGCGATCCTCGACGAGATCGCGCAGGTTCACCGGCACGCGCTTGTCGTTCGGGAGCTCGAAGCCGATGCGGTTCTTGCCCGGGATCGGCGCGACGATGCGCACCTTCTTCGCGAGCGCGAGGGCGAGGTCGTCGGCGAGCGCGGCGACCTTGCTCACCTTCGTGCCGGCGACCGGCGAGACCTCGAACGTCGTGACGACCGGACCGGGGAGGATCTCCTCGACCTTGCCCGTGACCTTGTAGTCGGCGAGCGTCTTCACGAGCAGGTCGGCGCTCGCGCGGAGCTTGGCCTCGTCGAACATCGGTCCGATGTTCGCGGGCGCGGGGACGAGCAGATCGATCGGCGGGAGCTTGAAGGCAGGCGACTCCTTCTTCTCCTTCTTGGCGTCGCGCTCCTTGTCCTTCTTCGGCTCGGGCGCGTCCTTCTCGAGCGCGGCCGAGGTGTCGACGATCGTGATGCCGGCGCTGGGCTCCGATTTCTTCGCGCGCGGCTTCTTCTTCGCGTCCGCGTCGCGGCCGGTGCTCGGAGCCTCCTCCTCGACCTCGTCGTCCGCCTCGTCGTCGTCCTCCTCGTCGGCGGACGCTTGCCCGATCGCCTCCTCGACGCTCACCTCGGGCGGAGGCGGAGCCTTCTTGCGCCGGCTCTTCTTCGCGGGCTCGTTCGCCGACTCGGCCTCGTCGCTCGACTCGGCCTCGGGCTCCTCGGCCTCTTCGCTCTTGCGGCGCCGCGATCGCGAGCGCTGCGCTTCGGTCTCGGCCGGAGCGCTGGAGTCGGCGATCTTGATCGACCGGGGCTTCTTCGAGCGCGCGGCGCCGGACTCGTCGTCGTCCGTCGCGATGACGAGCGGGCTCCGTTCGGCGAACGGCTCGAGGCCGGTCGAGGACGGCGTCGCGATGCGGACCTTCGTGACGGGGCTCGGCGTCTTCTCGCGGTCCTCGTCGACGAGCGGTTCGTCGACGAGCGGCTCGTCTCCGAGGATCGTCGCGTCGTCGCCGGACGGCAGCGCGATGTGCGGCTCCTCGGCCTTGCGTCGCTCTTCGGCGCGCGTGCGCTCGAGCTCGCGGGCCTTCCGCCAAGCGTCCGCGATCGAGTGGCCGGCCGCGCGCGTGCGCGCCGCGACGAAACGGCCGAAGCGCGCGAGCGCGCGCATGAGCGCGATGAACGAGAAGCTGGCGCGACCGATGAGGATGAGACCGACGAGGGCGAAGCCGACGAGGAAGGAGCCCACCGTCGAGAAGAGCGAGCGCGCGATCTCGCCGAACAGCTCGCCGATCATGCCGCCCGCCGGATGACGGCCGAACGCCATCTGCTCCGGCCAACCGACGTGGACGAGCGAAGCGCCGATGACGACGAGCAGGATGTCGCTCGCGAGCCGCGTCGCGGTCACGTTGCTCCTGCGACCGGTCACGAACGGAATGCCGAGGAGCAGACACTCGAACGGCACGACCCACGACATCACGCCGACGAGCGAGACGGCGCCACGGGCCACGAGCGCGCCGACCGGCCCCACCCAGTTCTCGCCGGTGATCCCCTGCCCTTCGACCGGCGGTGTGGGCTCGCCCGCGTACGACGCGAGCGCGAGCGAGAGGAAGACGGCGAGGGTCCAGAGGAGCAGGGCCGCGACCTCGCGACCTCGTGCGAACGACTGCGGCTGAGCGCCGAGCACGGTCGGCGCGCGGGTGTTCGGCGGGAGCGGCCGGCCGCCGCGGGGGACGAAGACGGGCTCCGGCTCGGCGCCGACGCGCGCGACCGCTCCGCTGGTCGCTTGGGGAACCCCGACCGGTGCCGAGCGCGAGCGTCCCCCCGTGAACAGGTCCCTGAGCAGCATGCCTACGATGTCCTACATCGGAACCTAAAGGGTCTCCGACGGACTGGTCAACTTGCCGTCGAGCATTTGCGCGCGGGACGTCATCGGCCGTGGATGGTGCGCAGGCGACGCGTGCGGGTCGGCACGCCGATCACCGAGAGGCCGGGAGTGGTTGGGGTCAGGGCCGGTTTATCCTTGGGTGTCCTCGGGATCCCGGCGTAATGTTCGGTGCGAACGCGAGGTCATGGATGGGCGGAACGAACGGTAGTGGACGGCGTCCGGCGCTGCCCGGCGACGACCGGAACGGAGCCCGTGGATCCTTCGGCGCTTGGGCGCGTCGTGCCTGCTTCGTAGCGGCCTTGGCCGCACTGCCGTCAGCAACCCTCGGCTGCCGCGTCAGTGAAGAGGACGTGAGGCGCTGGGAAACGACGCAGCGAGGGCCGTACAAGCTCGTCGCGGTCATCACGCACGACAAGTACCCCATCGAGCTTCGCACCGAGGCGGCGATGTCCCTCATCCGGATGCCCCCGCGCGGCGGCGTCCGGCAGGGCATCAAGTTCCTCGTCGACAAGTACAAGGACGAAGACGGCATCGAGCGTGACGGCGCGCTGGTGCAGCTCCCCGAAGAGACGCGCCGCGAGATCGTCGATCGGATGGCGCCGATTCTCATCGAGCAGCTCAAGCCGCCGCCCCCGCAGCGCACCCCGGACGGCCGCCTGCCGCCCGATCCGACGATCCCGTACAAGGACGCGTCGTTCGCGATGCTGATCCACGAGCCGCCGCTCGTGTCGAACGAGAAGACGAAAGCGGAGCTGCGCGCCGCGCTGATGCAGTGGGCGCAGACCGGCTTCGAGGATCGCGTCGAGAACGGCTCGCAGCAGTACGGCCTCGAGCAGATGATGCGCACGCTCGGCCCGGAGAGCGTCAAGGTCCTGCCGAGCCTCGTGAACGAGAACACGGCGCGCATCGATCGCATCGCGTCGCTCGTGAAGGACATCGGCGACGACGCGACGAAGCTTGAGATGTCGAAGGCCCTCGTGGCGCTCGCCGAGCGGTATCACACGAAGGACTGGATCGACGCTCAGACGAAGATCGTCAAAGAGCACAACGCCAAGAACAACGTGAAGGCCGACGACAACCAGGTCGCGGCCCAGGTCGACAAGATCCAGGAGCGGCGCCTCACCGAGGAGGTCTTCCCGGCGATGAAGAGGGTCGCCGGTCGGCCGTCGATCGAGTACCTCATCAAGTACGCGTCCGATCAGGGCAAGCCGTCTCCGCGCCGGGTGCTCGCGCTCGCCGCGCTCGAAGGCAACCTCGACAAGAACAGCAAGGAGGAGCTCGACCGCATCTTCGCGATCGCGAAGGGCAGCGACGTCCCCGACGAGGTCCGCGACGCCGCCTTCCGGCGCATGGGCGAGTTCCCGAAGGAGTGGATCGTCCCGAAGCTCTACACGCTCGGCGACTCGTCGAAGTGGAAGGTCCGCTGGGTCGCCTACGAGACCATCCTCTCGACGATGAACCTGAAGCAGGTGCCCGAGTTCATGAGCCACCTGCCGAAGACCTCGGCCGTGAAGATGGGCCAGACCGAGCCGCTCTCGTACGCCAGGGTCATCCGCGACAAGATGGAGGGCGACCCGAAGGCCAAGCTCGAGGCCATCCAGCCCTACCTCAACGCGAAGGAGCTCGGCCCGAAGCTCGTCGCGCTCGGGTACTTCTGGGAGGGGAAGAAGTCCGAGCGCAGCTACGTGCAATCGCACGAGAAGGACGACGCGCCCCTGCCGAAGTGCGCGCCCGAGGACGAGTGCCACTGGGAGTGCGACGTCCCGAAGGCCGGAAATCCGAAGGAGACGGAGCCGCGCGAGGTGAAGACGGTAGGAGAGTGGGTCAAGACGTGTCTCCTCCCGACCATGGATAAGTAGAGAAAGGGTCGGAGGCGTCGGGCTTCGGCCCTCCATGAGCGCCACGGGATCGAGCTCGAGCGTTCGCCCGATTCGACGAGTTCCCCATCCGAACGGAGGAAGCGCCCGTCCAAGTCCCCCGCCAAGCGCCCCAGCCCAAGCAGCCCCCGCCCAAGCAGAGAGATGGCCCGCCCAGCGAAGCCGTCAGAACTGCTTTTCAGAAGCTTCTCGGTGCAATAATTTTACAAGTGGCATCACCCTTGGTGTGATCCGGGATGGTTGAGGCCCGCCTGACGACGCGATGAGCTCGGATCCGAACAAGAAGAGCCCACGAACCTTCCAGTGCAGGGACATGCTCTGGGAGACATTCGAGCAGATGGCGCGCGAGCTCGAATGCAGCGTCGACTATCTCATCAACGAGGCCATGAAGCAGTATGCCCGTCAGCGCAGCTACGGGCAGCGCACGCCTTACCCGGCAGGCGGCTCACGAGGGCTCGACAACGATCGCGCCGGATACGCGAGCGCGCCGCCGCCTCCGATGCCGCCTCCTCAATCGATGCGCGCCGGCGGCATCGCCGCGCGTGGACCGGGCGGGCTTCCCCCTCCGCCGACGCGAGGCGGTCTTCCCGCACCGCCGCCGCCTCCGCGTGGCCTCGGCGGAATGGCTCCTCCTCCGCGTGGCCTCGGCGGCGCTGCTCTGCGCTCGCAACCGCCGAGCGGGCCGCGCAGCGCTCCTCCGCCGATCCCCGGACGTGCGCCCGGCTCGATGCCGCCCTTGCCCGGCAGCAGCAGCTTCAACAACGGCCTCGGCACCGGCGCGCATCTCAGCATCATCTACCAGGGCGAGAAGTACAGCATCACGAAGGACCGCTTCGTCATCGGCCGAGGCAAGCAGTCCAGCGATCTGACGCTCAAGGACCCGAACGTCTCGCGCCAGCACGCGATGGTCGAGTACCAGAACGGCGTCTACTTCATGGTCGACATGGGTTCGACCAACGGCGTCGAGTACAACGGCCAGCGGATCGCGCGAAAGCAGATCGCCGAGGGCGACGTGTTCCGCATCTGCGATCACGATCTGCGGTTCACGTATCGGTGAGGCTCCAGGCTCCAGGCTCCAGGCTCCAGGAACGCGAGCCGCAGCCGTGCTTCTCGAGCTCACCACGTAACCTCGATTCGAGCGGCGTCGCTCGTTCTTCGAGCCGACGTTCGTGTCTTCCGCTTCGTCGCGAAAGCCGGCGGCAGAGAGGCCGTCGTGTTTCTGGAGGCAGCCCGGCGCCCTTCCCTGGAGCCTGGAGCCCGGAGCCTGGAGCCTGATCGAATGCACACCGCCGTCGTCGGTGCGGGCGCGCTCGGGAGCGTGTATGGCGTACGCCTCGCCGTGCGCGGCGGCGTGGACGTCACGTTCGTCGTGCGGCCTTCACGCGTGTCCTCGACCGAGCCCATCGTCATCGAGAAGGTGCACGGCAGCCGGCGTGACACGCTCGAAAAGCCGAGCCGTGCTGCCGTCGTGCCGGCGGACGCCGACGTCATCCTGCTGGCCGTCGGCACCGAGGATCTCGAGGCGCTCCGCGATGCGCTCGGGACGTCGGAGGCGCCCATCGTGATCCTCACGCCGATGCTCCCGAAGGACTGGGCGCGCGTGCGGGCCACGTTCGGCGAGCGCGCCCACGCGGCGATGCCCAACGTGATCGCCTACACGCGCGAGGACGGCGTCGTCCGGTACTGGCTGCCTCCGACCGCGACGGGGATCGACGAGCCGCGCGCGAACGGTCCGCACGCCACCGCGGTGCGCGAGCTCGCCGGGGCGCTGTCACGCGCGGGGCTGCGCGCGCGCCTCGACAAAGGCGTCCACGAGACGAACCCCGCGACGACGGTCTGCTTCATTCCCATCGGCATGGTGATCTCGCTCGCAGGCTCGGTGGACGCGTTGACGAAGGACGAGGCGTTGCTCTCGCTCGCGTCGCGCGCGTGCCGCGAGGGCGTGCGCCTCTCTCATCGCATCGGCGAGCCCGCTCCGTGGGCGAGGCTCGCGCCCGCGATGGCCGCGCCGTGGGCGATGCAGACGTGGCTGAAGATGCTCGCGCGCGTGTCGCCGGAGGGGCTCTTCTACGCAGAGGAGCACTTCGGCCGGAAGCTCCGCGAGCAGCACCGCATGATGATCGGCGAGATGATCGATCTCGCGCGCGAGAAGGGCTTGCCCCACGAGGCGCTCGACGAGATCGCAGAGCGGTTCGCGGAGCGCACGCCGGAGGCGTGAGCGTTCTTCGCTCGGCGTGCTCCTGCGCTCGATGTACGGCTGCGCTCGACGTACGGCTGCGCTCGTGCGCCACTGCGACGCGACGGCACCCCCGTGCAAGTACGCGGACGGTCGAGCCGAGCGCGACATCGACGGCTCGATCGTGTGACGAGCGTGTCGCTCCTTCATGGCCGAGCTTGAACCTCTCCTCGGCGAGCGGAAGCTTGAAAGGATGGTTCCATTCAACGTGCGTCAGGCGGTCCTTCGTGATGTCCCTCGTCTCGTCGAGCTCAACTCGGCGGCCTACCCAGACCTCGTCGCGGACGGCGTGGTCTTCGACGCTGCTCAGCTCACGGCGCAGCAGTCGGTCTTTCCGGAGGGACAGCTCGTCGTCGAGCGCGAGGGCGAGGTCGTCGGCGCGATTGCGACGCTCGTGGTGCCTCGAGCTGCGGCCGAGGCGCAGCACACCTGGTGTGAGATCACGAGCTACGGGACGTTCGCGGCCCACGACCGGAACGGCACCGTCCTCTACCTGGCCGACATCTACGTCTCACCGGACGCCCGCGGCATGGGTGTCGGCGCCATGCTCTACGACGCCCTCTTCCGCCTCTGCGAAAAGAAGCGGCTCGAATGCGTCGTCGCGGGCGGCCGGCTCTGGGGCTACCACGAGGTCGCGCACGCGATGCCCCCGAGCCAGTACGTCGACGAGGTCGTTCGCGGGATCCGCAAGGACCGCGTCCTCACGTCCCAGCTCCGGGCAGGCTTCGTGGTCCGCGGCATCCTGAAGAACTACCTCGCGGACTGGCGGAGCGCGGGCTACGCGACGCATCTCTTCTGGGAGAACGCGCTCGCGCAGAGCACGGCACGCGAGGCCGCGGCGACGGTGCAGCGCGACGAGAGCCTCGTCCGCGCCGGGTGAGCTCCGGAACGACGGCCACCCGTCGGTCGGCGACGGCCGGCGGGTGGCCCTCGTTCGGCGGGCGCGCCCGTTCGGTGCGGACGTGCTCGACGGCGGAGCCTCGGCGCCTCGATAATGCGCGGATGCTGCGCCCCGACGACCGTCCGCTCCGACGCCTGCCTCAGCTCGCGCCGAGGAAAGCGACCCTCGAGCGATGCGTCTTCTGCCCGAAGCTCTGCAGGAGCGCCTGCCCGGTGTCGAACGCCGAGCCGCGCGAGACGCTCACTCCGTGGGGCAAGATGAGCATGGCGTACTTCGTCGCGAACGAGAGCGTCGCGCTCGCCGAGTCGTTCGCGGCGCCGGCGTGGGCCTGCACGGGATGCTTCGGCTGTCGTGAGCACTGCGATCACCGGAACGACGTCGCCGGAACGCTCTTCGCCGCGAGGAGCGCGCTGACGAGCGCCGGCGTGGCGCCCGCAGCCGCGAAGCGCGTCCTCGAGCGCTTCTCCGACCGCGCGAGCGCGCTCGGGAAGCTCGCGGACGATCCGCGCGTCCGAGACTTCGTGGACGACGGCGCACGCGTCGCGGTCCTGGTCGGCTGCGAGCACGCGCGGCGGAAGACCGCCGCCGCGGCCGACGCCGTCCGCGCCGTCGCGAGACTGACGGGCGGCAAGGTGGCGCTCGTCGCCGTGTGCTGCGGCGCTCCCCTCCTCTACGCCGGCGACGAGGAGCGCTTCGCTCGGCAGGGCGAGCTCCTCGCGAATGCCCTCGGGCACCGCGAGAGGCTCGTCGTCGCCGACGCCGGCTGCGCGGCCGCGATCAACGTCCACCACGCGAATGCGGGCCGGCGCATGCCCGTCCACGTCGAGCACTTCTCCGAGCTCGCGGCGCGCGAGGTGAGCAAGCTGAGGCGTCTCGACGGCGAGCTCGGCTCCCGCCCGGTCCGCTGGCACGACCCGTGTCAGCTCGGGCGCGGGCTCGGCGTCTACGAGGCTCCCCGCCAGGTGCTGTCGCGCGTCCTCGGCCGCGCGCCCGATGAATTCGCGCGCCGCCGCCACGACGCGCGCTGCTCCGGCGCCGGCGGGCTCGTTCCCGTGACGATGCCCGACGTCGCTCGTAGGATGGCCGAGCAACGTCTCGCCGACCACGAAGGCGAAGGCGGCGGCGTCATCGTCACCGCATGCGCATCCAGCAAGCGTTCGCTGGAGCGAAGCGGCGCCGAGGTCGTCGATCTCGCGACCGTGGTCGCCCGTGCCCTCGACGTCGCAACCTGAGGTCCATGAGCAGGCGCGCGCAGAACTCCGACGGAGACAAGCGAAGCAAGACGCTCGCGACGCGCATCCTGCTCTCGTTCGGCGTCACGCTCGTCGCGTTCGCGGTCACCGTCGGGTTCACCGTGGCAGCGCAGAAGCGCGCCGCCGAAGACAGCGAGGAGCTCGCGCGCGGTTACGTCCCGGTCGCGCTCAAGCTCGGAAAGCTGCGCGCCATCCAGTCGACCCTCGCGTCGATCGTCGACGGCATCCCCGACGAGAAGAACCCGCAGTCCACGCAGGACATCCTCAAGACGCTCGATCGCGAGCGCCGCGCGATGTTCGAGGAGACCCGCGCCGCGATCCAGCAAGACCTGCGCGAGCTCGGCAGCGAGGAGACCCGCCAGCTCGCCCTCGGCTTCACCGGCGAGCTCGACGCGGCGCAGGCCGCGTGGAACGGCGACCGCGAGGCGATGGAGCGCCTCTTCGTCGCGCTCGAGGAAGGCGATCGCGACGCGAGCAACCGCGAGCTCCTCGCGCTCGGCGCGATGGAGCACGCGGCCGACAAGCGGCTGCAGGCGCTCGTCAAACACGTCGAGCAATCGATGAACGCGCTCTCCGACGCCGCCCGCGCCCGCGAGCGCCGCGCCGTCTTCGAGCTCGCCCTGCTCGCGGCCCTCACGCTCGCGGTCGGCGTCGGCGTGTCGATCCACACGCGTCGCCTGCTCGGCCCGCTCGAGCGCGTCACCCAGCGCGCGAAGGCGGTCGCCCGCGGCGATCTCACCCCGCAGCCGACGGAGCGCACCGACGACGAGATCGGCGAGCTCGCCGACGCCTTCGAGCGGATGGTCGACGCCGTCGCGAAGGCCCAGAACCGCGCCGTCGCGAACGAGCGTCTCGCCGCCATCGGCAAGATGGCCGCGCACGTCACGCACGAGATCCGCAACCCGCTGTCGTCCATCAGCCTCAACATCGAGCTGCTCGAAGAGACGCTCGCCGAGGCCGGCATCGGCGGCGAGTCGAAGGCCCTGCTCTCCGCGATCACCCGCGAGGTGCAGCGCCTCGAGCACCTCTCCGAGGAGTACCTCCGCGTCGCTCGCTTGCCCCAACCGCGAATGGAGTCGGAGGACCTCGCGGCCACGGTGCGAGAGATCGTCGACTTCGCCAAGCCCGAGATGGAGCGCGCCGGCCTCGAGGTCGTGCTCGAGATCGACGGTGACGTCCCGCCCACCCTCTTCGACGACGGCCAAATCCGCCAGGCCGTCCTCAACGTGCTCCGCAACGCCCGCGAGGCGATGCCGTCCGGCGGCCGCATCGACGTCTACGTCCGCGCGGACGGGATGAGCGTCGTCATCGGCGTGGACGATCGCGGCAGCGGCATCCCCGAAGAAGTACGCTCTCGCATCTTCGATCCGTTCTTCTCGACCAAGGGCGAAGGCACGGGCCTCGGGCTCGCCATCACGCGCCAGATCGTCGAAGCGCACGGCGGATCGATCACGGTCGAGCCACGCGAGGGCGGAGGCACCTCGTTCCGCATTCACCTGCCGATCGCTCCGCAGCGCCCCTCTGGCCCGCTCAGCTTGCAGCCATCGCGCGCGGCCGTGCCGGCGTCGTCGCGGTCGCCGGCGACCTGAGCAGCTCGAGGCCCCAGGCTCCAGGAGCGCCGCTCGTCCGTTCCGGCACGACGCGCTCGTCCTTCTGTACCGCGAGCCGCGATCGCAGTCGCGGTCGCGAACCGCGAATCGCAAGCTCGCGATCGCCGTCCTGTCGCGAGCCGCGAAACGCGATTCGCGAATCGCGTTTCGGCCGGGGGCACGCCGAGCACTGGACGTCAGCAGCGCTCGTCCGGAATGCCCGGCGTGCGCTCGAAGATCCGGCCTGGTTTCGCGGCGCCTGCTGGAACGTAGCGGAGCCGCATCGCGCGTTCGCCGCGGCGGATGCGCATCTCGACGGGTACGCTGCTGCGGCCTTCCTCGTAATGAAGCTGCTCGATCACGTCTCCCACGCGGAGACCCGCGGCCTCGGCGCGTGAGCCTGGCTTCACGCTCTCCACGACCATGTCCTGTCCGGCCGACGTCACGAAGCCGAGCTCGAACTGGACGAGCTGCCTGCGCACGAGTGTCCAGCATCGGCCGAGCAGGTCCTTCGGCAGGCTCACCTCGGTGCCGCGTTGGAGGACGGTCTCGAGCTCCGTCGCGGCGGCGTCGCCTGCGCTCTCCCGAACCTTCGCGGTGAAGTCGGCGAGTGAGATGGTGTCCTCCTTCGCGCTCGCTGCTTCGGCGAGGCGCTCGCGGATGAAGGTCCTCAGGCTGCGGGCACCGCGGGAGCGGGCGCGCAACGCGTGATCGAGGGAGGACGCGAGCAGTGCGCCGCGGGCGGTGGCGAGCTGGCGCGGATCCTCCGAGAACGTGACCGCGGAGAGAAGGCGGTTCATCTCGGTGGCGCGCTCCGCGTGGTCGAGCAAGCCCGACTCGAACAGGACCTCGCGGGCGATCGCGCGCGAGAAGCCGTCGCTGAAGAAGAGCCCGGACGTCTCGTCGGAGCGATCGCCGACCCAGAGGAAGCCACCGACGTAGCGCTGCACGAGCGCCTGCGCGACGAGGACGCGAGCGGTCGCGGTCCATGGTGCGCGACGATCGGCGGCCACCACGAGCCCGCGCGTCCGTGACGCGACCGCGATCGAAGGCGTGCCCTTCGCGCCGACGGGAGCGGCGGTGATGAGGAACGACAGCGGCGGCGCCGATGGGCTCGGCGAGCGCCCCACCCAGGCGTCGACCGCGCTGCGGATGCCGGCGGCCTCGGCGCTCACCCACCGGGGATCGAATGCGGTGTAGCCGAGCCACGCGGCGACGTCGTCGCCGTCGCTCGCGTGGAACTTCGCCGTGCCCACGTCGCCGACGAGGAACCATGCGCGGCGAAGGTCCGACAGGCGCGCGGTCACGAGCTGGTGCACGCCGAGCCCGAAGCTCGACGCCGCCTCGACACCGGAGCCGCTCGTCCCGAGATGAAGCTCGATCGGCACCGGCTCCTCGCCGGCCGGCGGCGCGACCGGCAGAACGAGCAGGTCCTCGCCGCCGCCGCGGAGCTCGATCGGCTCCGCGAGCGGGCTGTATCCGTCGGTGGCAGGTCCGAGGACGACGGCGTAACGAACCTCGAGCCAGCGCGTCGGAGGTCGCGACAGGTCGAAGCGCGTCCACGCCGGTCTTCCTCCTTGCTCTTCGCTCGCGGTTTCGACGTCGAGCGATCCCTTCGCATCGCGGAAGACGACCTCCTCCACACGCACATCGTGCGTCGGCTGGAATCGGAGGCTCGTCGGCGCGAGCGCGCCTTCGAAGCGGAGCTCTGCGATGGCGCGGCCTTCCCTGTTCGCATCGGGCCGTAGGCGGACGATGGCTCGCGTCGGCGTCGCGGCAAAGGCACGCGGCGGCGCGGGTGCCGAAGCCATGACGCGCGGCGTGCGCAGCGAAGTCGGACTCTCCGCCCTGCAGGCAGCCAGACACGTGAAGATGACGGCTGGCAGCCTCCGCATGCGATCGCCTACCGATCGTATCAGGGAGATCGAGCCGCCTGTAGAACTCCGTGCATGCGAGATCAGCCGTTGACACGTGATGATCCCGAGACGTGCCCGGTGATCTCCACGTGTCAGAGTTGAGCTCGCTCGCTGCGGCCGGAAATGGCGTCTTTCAGGCTCACGAAGCACGTCGCGTGCATCCTGCTCTCGGTCTTCGCGGGCGTCGCCGTGCTCGACGGCGGCGATGCGTACGCTGCGCGGGCGAGCAGGGCTACGACGCGGGCCGCGGCCAAGGACGGTGCGTACCGCGTGAGGGCGGGCCGGGCGCAGCTGTTCTTGCCCGCCGACTTCCGCGTGGTCGGCGGGAAATACGACGTCATCGTTCATTTCCACGGCATGCCGCGCGCGCAGGAGGCGAACGTCACCGCCGCCGGCATCAACGCCGCGGTCGTGACGATCAACCTCGGCGCCGTCCCGAGCCGATACGGCAAGTGGTACCGGAGCCCGAAGGCGCTCGACCGGATCCTCGCCAAGACGCACCGCCTCGTGATGCAGAGCGGGCGCGCGCCGCGAAGAGCGCGAATCGGACGCGTCGCGCTGTCGGCATGGAGCGCCGGGTTCGGTGCGGTCGGCGCGATCATGAAGCACGAGAAGGCGCGCGCGCGGGTCGACGCCGTGCTGCTGGCCGACGGGCTCCACGCGCCGTACGTCGACAAGAAGCGGCGCATCATCGACGAGTCCTCGCTCGCGAAGTACGCCCGCTTGAGCGAAGAGGCGGCGCGCGGTGAGAAGCTCTTCGTGATGACGCACTCGGCGATCGAGACGCACGGGTACGCGAACGTCACCGAGACGGTGGGCACCGTCCTGCGCCTCGCCTCGCTCGATCTCGAGAGGCAAGCACCTCCGCCGGCGGCGCCACGGAACATGCGCCCCCTCTATCGGGTCGACAAGGGTGACTTCCACGTCATCGGCTTCGAAGGTCGGACCGCGCGCGATCACATCGATCACATCTGGGCGATGGGCGAGACGATGTTCCCGCTGCTCGCGGCGCGGTGGCAGGGCGCCCCTCGGAACTCGGTCTGAGGCAGGTCATGCGAGCGCCGTCTGATGCTCGACCAGACGCGCATAGACGCCGCCTCGCTCGAGCAGCTCCGTGTGCGTGCCCGTCTCGACGATGCGACCGCGGTCGAGGACGACGATGCGGTCGGCGTTCTTGATCGTGCTCAGGCGGTGCGCGACGACGAAGCAGGTGCGCGACTCCATCGCGACCTCGAGCGCGCGCTGGACGGCGGCCTCGCTCTCCGCGTCGAGGGCGCTCGTCGCCTCGTCGAGGATGAGGATGCGCGGGTCCTTCAGGAGCGCGCGCGCGATGGAGAGGCGCTGGCGCTGTCCGCCCGAGAGGTTGACGCCGCGTTCGCCGAGGTGCGTCGCGTAGCCGTCGGGGAGGCGCACGATGAACTCGTGCGCGTGGGCGGCGATCGCGGCGCGTACGACCTCCTCGTCGGAGGCGTCGGGCCTGCCATAAGCGATGTTGTCTCGCACGGTGCCGGTGAAGATGAACGTGTCTTGCTGCACGATCGCGATCGCCGAGCGCAACGCGCGCAGGGAGTAGTCGCGGACGTCCACGCCGTCGACGAGGACGCGCCCCTCGTGCACGTCGTAGAGGCGCGGGAGCAGACACACGAGCGTGGTCTTCCCGGTGCCGGACGGCCCGACGATCGCGATCCGCTCGCCGGGCTTGGCCTCGAGCGACACGTCGTCGAGCACCCAGCGGCTTGGCTCGGGCCCCGTGGCTTCGAGCGCGTCGCCCTCCTCGAGGCGCGAGCCGGCCTCGCGGCTGCGCTCGTCGTAGCGGAAGCGCACGTGCTCGAAGCGGACGTGCCCGCGCGGCGTCGTGCGACGGAGCGGACGCTTCGGCTCGACGATGGCCGGCTTCACGTCGAAGACGCGGAACACGCGCCGCATCGCCGACAGGCTCGTCTGGTAGGTGATGTTCAGCTCGGCGAAGCGCCGGACCGGGCCGAACATGATGAGCATGTAGCCGAGGAACCGCGTCATCTCGCCCGCCGTCAGCTCCGATCCGAGCGCGAGCCAGCCGCCGTAGCCCACGACCGTCGTCGTCCCGAGATGGACGAGGACCTCGCTCGCTCCGTTCACGAGGTGGCCCTCGTGGCTCTGCGCGGTCACGAGGCCGTGATGCCGGCGGAGCTCGTCGGCGAAGCGCTTCGACTCACGCTGCTCGGCCACGTACGTCTTGATGAGCGCCTGTCCGGCGAGCTGCTCGGCGACGTTGCCGGAGATCCGGCAGTACTGCTCGTGCATCCGCTCGCTCGCTCGACGCACGCGCGGGTTCATGCGCCAGAACACCAGCGCGTAGAGCGGGAAGAGCGCCATGCACGCGAGCGTGAGCTTCCAGCTCAGCGCGAGGAGAAGCGCGATCGCGATCGCGAGCTGCGCCGCGTCGAGCGCGACGACGAGCACCCCCGTGTAGATCAGCGCCGTCGCCTCGTGCACGTCGTGGAGGATCCGCGACATGATCGAGCCCGTCCGCGCCTCCGTGAAGAAGCCGAGGCTCAGGCTCTGGAGGTGGTCGAACAGCGCGCGGCGGATGTCGACGACGACGCCGTGGCCGAGGTGCACGTTGAAGTGCCCTCGCCCGTAGACCACGACCGCGTGCATCACGGCCGTGAGCGCCGCGAGCGCGGTCATCTGCAGGACGACGCTGCGCCGATGCTCCGCGGTCATGTCGGGCGCCGTCACGACGTCGACCACGTTCCCGATGATCCACGGGTACGCGAAGGACAACGCGAAGCCGAGCGTGCCGAAGAAGAGCGTGAGCCAGGCGTACTTGCGATGCGGTCGGACGTACCGGAAGAGCTCCCGGAGGACTCCGAGCGGTGTCTCGTGCTCGCGTGGGCCGGGCTCCGCGCGCTCGGCGGCTCGACCTGCGCCTCCTGCGACCGGGTGCGTCGTCGTTCGCACGGCCATCAACCCTCCATTGCGGAGACTTGGGGCATCGAGAGATGCCCGCCCTGCAAGGCGTACAGCAGAGCGCGTCACGCTCGCGCTCGCGAGAAAGGCTGAGCGACTTTCGTCCGTCGGAGCTACCGAGAGCGTGACAGAGCGTCCCGCTGCCGCTAACCACGAGGCGAAAGATGTTCGCCCGAGCTCGTACGGCTGCTCGCCTGCTCTTCGTGCTCGCGCTCCCATCGCTCGCCGTCGTCCCGGCGCGCGCGGTCGCGCTCCCCGATCCCGACGAGATCGAGACACGAACGGCTGCATCGGATTTCCCCGACCCGTTCGTGCTCCTCGACGGAGAGACGTACTACGCGTTCGCCACGGGAATCGACGACGGACACAACGTCCAGGTCGCGCGCTCGCGCGACATGATGACGTGGACGTTGCTCGGAGACGCGCTGCCCGTGCTGCCGTCGTGGGCGAAGAAGAACTTCACGTGGGCGCCGTCGGTGCTGCGGCGCGACCAGCGCTGGGTCCTCTATTACACGGCGCGCGACACGAGCTCGGGGTTCCAGTGCATCTCTCGCGGCACGGCCGAGCGGCCCGAGGGGCCCTACGTCGACGACTCTCCCCGCCCGTTCATCTGCCAGACGAGCGGCGACTCGGCCTTCTGCGGATCGATCGACCCGAGCCCGTTCGTGGACACGAGCGGCCACGTCTATCTCTTGTGGAAGAGCGACGAGAACAGCCCCGCGTGCCGCACCCGCCCACGCATCTGGTCGCAGCGGCTCTCCGACGACGGGCTCTCCGTGATCGGGGAGCCGTCTCCGCTGCTGACGACCGATCGCGAGTGGGAGGGGCCGCTCATCGAAGGCCCCTCGATGGTGCGGGAGGGAGACAGCCTCTTCCTGTTCTACTCGGCGAACTGGTTCGAGAGCGCGGACTACGCCATCGGCTGGGCACGCTGCGAGTCGCCGACCGGACCCTGCAGGAAGATGACGCTCGACGGTCCGCTGATGAAGAGCACCGGAACGATGCTCGGGCCCGGCGGACAAGAGATCTTCAAGGACACGCTCGGGCGCCCCTGGATGGCGTTCCACGCCTGGACCGCTCCACACACGACGTACGCCTCCGGCGGGGTGCGATCGCTGCGCCTCTCGCGCCTGTCGTTCTCGAACGGCGCGCCCACGATCGAGCCACCGAGACAACCTCGACTCTGATCGCGAGCACGGCGGAACGACGGCGGAGCGCGACCCGAGAGACGGCTCATCCTTGAGCTGCACGCCCGAAGCCGGGGACGGGCGATCGGCGCCAAGTGTGACGTGAATCGACCGGCCATCGCGCCTCATCGGCGCACGAGGCGTCGGGACGCGGGGACGCGGGGGCGAGAATCCGTCCTCGCCCCTCCGACGGTCGCGGCCTCGATGCATGGGGCGCGACCGCCACCGCGATCGCGGGACGGGGCATGCGCGATGCAACCCCCACGAGCGCAATGGCGGTGCTCGTCACGGGAGGCGCAGGCTTCATCGGATCGCACATGGTCGCGTGCCTGCGCGACGCGGGGCGAGATGTCGTCGTCGTCGACGACCTCTCCTTTGGACATCGGAGCCTCGTGCCTCCGGACGTCCCATTCGTGCAGGCCGACGTCGCAGACGAGACGGCGATCGCACACGTGCTCGAGGAGCACGACATCGACGCGATCATCCACTTCGCTGCGAGGATCCAGGTCGCCGAGTCGGTGGCGGATCCGCGGCTCTACTGGATGGGCAACCTCGTCTCCACGACGAAGCTGCTCGAATGCGCCCTCGACGCGGGCGTACGGAGGTTCATCCTGTCGTCGACCGCGGCGGTGTACGGAACGCCCGAGCGCATCCCCATCGCCGAGTCCGACCCCACGCGGCCGATCACGCCGTACGGCGAGACGAAGCTCGCGATCGAGCGGATGCTCGCGAGCTACGCGCACGCGTACGGCCTGTCCTACGCCGCCCTCCGCTACTTCAACGCCGCCGGAGCCGACGCCGCCCGCGGGCTCGCCGAGCTCCACGACCCCGAAACGCATCTCATCCCCCTCGTGCTCGACACCGCCCTCGGGCTGCGGGAGTCCCTCGTCGTCTTCGGGCGTGACTACCCGACGCCCGACGGCACCTGCATCCGGGATTACGTCCACGTGGCCGACCTCGCCGAGGCCCATCTCGCGGCGCTCGAGTACCTCGAGAGGGGCGGCGAGAGCGGTGCGTTCAACCTCGGCACCGGGACGGGCTACTCCGTCGAGGAGGTCGTCCGCGCGTGCCGGGCAATCACCGGTCGGCAGATACCGGTCGTGTACGGCCCGCGCCGCGAAGGCGATCCGCCGGTCCTGATCGCCAGCCCACGCCTCGCGCAGGAGCGCCTCGGGTGGCGCCCGTCGCGCTCCTCCATCGAGCGCATGGCGAGCGACGCCTGGGAAGCACGACGCCGGTGGCGCCCCGAGCACGAACGGCCCGCCGAGGAGACTGATGCGATCCGCCCCGCCGTGACGTGAGGAGAACCACATGTTCGATGACGTGCTTTGCCTGTCGCATCTCCGCTGGGGGTTCGTCTTCCAGCGACCGAACCACCTGATGAGCCGGTGCGCGCGTCAGCGTCGGGTGTTCTTCGTGGAAGAACCTCACTTCGACGCCGATACGCCCCGGATGGACACGGTGCACGTCGAGGGCGACCTCCACGTCGTCGTTCCCCGCCTTCCTCCGGGGACGTCGGGCGACGAGGTCGACCGCATCCAGCGCGAGCTGCTCGCGCGCCTCGTCGTTCGCGCGCGCGTGAAGCGACCGCTGCTCTGGCTCTACACGCCGATGGCGGTCCGGATGGTGCGCGGGCTCGACGCCGTGGGTTGCGTGTACGACTGCATGGACGAGCTGTCCAACTTCAAGGGCGCGCCCGTCGAGCTCCGCGAGCGCGAAGACGAGCTGTTCGCCATGGCGGACCTCGTCTTCACCGGAGGCCGGAGCCTCTACGAGGCGAAGCGCGGTCGGCATCCTCGCGTCCACGCGTTCCCGAGCAGCGTCGACTTCGGACACTTCGAGAAGGCGCGGACGCCGCTGCCGGAACCGCCGGACCAGGAGACGATCCCGCGACCGCGCGTCGGGTTCTTCGGCGTGATCGACGAGCGACTCGACCTCGAGCTCGTCGACGGCATCGCCCGTCTGCGGCCGGACCTGCACCTCGTCTTTCTCGGCCCGGTCGTCAAGATCGACGCCTCCACGCTCCCGCGCCGCCCGAACATCCACTGGCTCGGCTTCAAGCAGTACGCCGAGCTCCCGTCGTACATCGCCGGCTGGGACGTCGCGATGATGCCGTTCGCTCGGAACGACGCGACGAAGTTCATCAGCCCCACCAAGACGCTCGAGTACCTCGCCGCAGGTCGGCCGGTCGTCTCGACGTCCATTCGCGACGTCGTCGACCCTTACGGAAACGAGAACATCGTTCGGATCGCCGACCATCCCATGCCGTTCGTCGCGGCGATCGACGCCGCCCTCCGGGAGCGAGGGACGCCGGCGGCGCTCGCGCACGAGCGCGCGCGAGACGCCATGCTCGCCCAGACTTCCTGGGACCGCACTTGGGCGCGCATGAATGCGCTCATTCACGAGGCGCTCGCCGCGCGAGCCACGTCACGTGGGGTCGAGGAGGGAAAGCCGTGTTCGACTACCTGATCGTCGGCGCCGGTTTCGCCGGCAGCGTCTGCGCCGAGCGCCTCGCCGCTCAGGGCAACAGAGTCCTCGTCTGCGACCGCCGCAACCACGTCGGCGGAAACGCGTTCGACCACTACGACGACGCGGGCGTGCTCGTGCACAAGTACGGACCGCACATCTTCCACACGGACTCGCCGCGGATCTACGAGTACCTCTCGCGCTTCACCGAGTGGCGGCCCTACGAGCACCGCGTGCTCGCGCACGTCGACGGCAAGCTCCTCCCGTTCCCGATCAACATCGACACCGTCTGCAAGCTCTACGGGATCGACGTCGACGAAACGACGATCGAGGCGTTCTACGCGTCGCGCGCCGAGAAGGTCCCGCACGTCCGCACGAGCGAGGACGCCGTCGTCTCCAAGGTCGGGCGCGACCTCTACGAGAAGTTCTTCCGCGGCTACACGCGCAAGCAGTGGGGGCTCGATCCCTCCGAGCTCGACGCGTCCGTCGCCGCGCGCGTCCCGGCTCGGACGAACCGCGACCCGCGTTACTTCACGGACCGTTTCCAGGTGATGCCGCGGCACGGCTACACGCGGCTGTTCGAGCGGATGCTCCAGCACCCCAACATCCGTATCGTCCTCAACACGGACTACCGGCAGATCGTGCACGAGGTCGAGTGGCGCGAGATGATCTACTCGGGCCCCATCGACGCGTTCTTCGACTACCGGTACGGCAAGCTCCCGTATCGCTCGCTCCACTTCCAGTTCGAGACGCACGACGTGGAGGTGTTCCAGCCCGCGCCCGTCGTGAACTACCCGAACGAGCACGCGTACACGCGCATCACCGAGTTCAAGTACCTGACGGGCCAAGAGCACCCGAAGACGAGCGTGGTCTACGAGTTCCCGACGGACGAGGGAGACCCCTACTACCCCGTCCCCCGGCCTCAGAACGCTCAGCTCTATGCGCAGTACAAGGCGCTCGCGGACGCCACGCCGAAGGTGCACTTCGTCGGACGGCTCGCGACGTACAAGTACTACAACATGGATCAGGTCGTTGCTCAGGCGCTCGCCCTCGTCGACCGCATCACGCAAGCGAGCGTCCCTCCGAGCAAGCGAGCCGCTTGAGGGGGACGATGCCGCGCCGCGTGGCCCAGCTCGGCGTGAACCTCGGACCGCGCGCGACACGCGACGGGAGCGATCACGCCTACCCGCGGCCCATGCTCCGGCGCGACCATTGGATCTCGCTCGACGGCACGTGGGACTTCGCGCTCGACGTCGACGGCGTCTGGCGCTCGCCGCGACAGGCCATCTTCGATCGGAAGATCGAGGTGCCCTTCTCGCCCGAGACACCGCGGAGCGGCATCGGGGACACCGGGCTCTACATGGCCTGCTGGTACCGACGGACCTTCGACGTGCCCGAGCTCGGCCCCGACGAGCGCCTCCTCTTGCACTTCGGCGCCGTGGACTACGAGGCGGAGGTCTGGGTCGACGGCGCGCTCGCGGTCCGACACGAGGGCGGCTACACGCCGTTCACGGCGGACATCACGACGCTGCTCCACCGAGGAACGACGCACGAGATCATCGTCCACGCCGAAGACGATCCCGCCGATCTGGCGAAGCCGCGCGGCAAGCAGGACTGGCAGCTCGTCCCTCACTCGATCTGGTACCCGCGCACCACCGGCATATGGCAGACGGTCTGGCTCGAGCGCGTCGGGGACGCGCACATCGCCGCGATCCGCTGGACGCCGAACCTCGCCGCTTGGGAGATCGGCCTCGACGTGCAGGTGACGAGCGCGCGAGAGGAGCGCCTCTGGCTCCTCGTGCGGCTGCATGCGGGAGATCTCCTCCTCGCCGAGGACCGATACGCCGTGATCCACGACGAGGTGCATCGACGGATCGCGCTCAGTGATCCGGGCATCGACGACTTCCGCAACGAGCTGCTCTGGAGCCCGTCGAAGCCGACGTTGATCGACGCCGAGCTCGAGCTCGTCGACGCGAGCGGCACCGTGCGCGACTCCGTCCGCAGCTACACCGCGCTCCGATCCTTCGCTTGCGACGGCGGCCGCTTCATCCTCAACGGACGGCCCTACCAGCTCCGCATGGTCCTCGATCAGGGATACTGGCCCGAGTCGGGCATGACGGCGCCCGACGAAGCCGCGCTCCGACGCGACATCGAGCTGACGAAGGCCATGGGGTTCAACGGGGCGCGCAAGCACCAGAAGATCGAGGACCCTCGGTACCTCTACTGGGCCGACCGCCTCGGTCTGCTCGTGTGGGCCGAGATGCCGAGCGCGTACCGCTTCACGCATCGATCCGTCGAGCGGCTCATGCGCCAGTGGGTCGAGGTCCTGAAGCGCGACATGAGCCACCCGTGCATCGTGGCGTGGGTGCCGCTGAACGAGTCCTGGGGCGTCCCGAACCTGCCGGACAGCAAACCCGAGCGGCACTGGGTCGAGGCGCTCTACCACCTGACCAAGACGCTCGATTCGACGCGCCCCGTCGTCGGCAACGACGGCTGGGAGAGCGTCGCGACCGACATCCTCGGCATCCACGACTACGAAGCGGATCCGGAGCGGCTCCTCGAGCGCTACGCGACGCCGGATCTGTTGCCGCGGATCCTCAAGTACGAGCGGCCCGGCGGGCGCGCGCTGGTCATCGAGGGACGAACGATGACGGACCTGCCCGTCGTGCTCTCGGAGTTCGGCGGCATCGCGGTCGCGCCGGAGGTGGACACGTGGGGCAGCGCCGCCGGGACCGCGAAGTGGGGCTACGCCGGCGTGAAGGACGCCGCGGAGCTCGGCCGGCGGTACGCACGGCTCCTCGAGCACGTGCACCGCCTCGGGCTCTTCGCCGGCTTCTGTTACACCCAGCTCACCGACACGTACCAGGAGGCGAACGGCCTGCTCTACGCCGATCGCACGCCCAAGGTCCCCGTCGAAGAGATCGCGGCGGCCACGATGGGCACTTCGGCGGTCCACGAGGTGCCGCCGGTTTCGCTCGCCGAGATCGCGATCACCGAACGCGGAGGTGCACCGTGACGTCGACCCCGAGTCTCACCACGACGTTCGCTCGGATCTGGGGCGGCGCCCCCGCGGTGACGGCGCGCGCGCCGGGCCGCGTCAACCTGATCGGAGAGCACACCGACTACACGGGCGGCTACGTGCTGCCGATCGCGATCCCCCAGAACACGCACGTGGCGCTCTCGCCTCGCGACGATCGGCTCGTCCGCGTCGTGAGCGAGTCGATCGCTCCGCACGAGCCCGTGACGTACGAGCTCGGGCGCGAAGCGAAGCGCGGCGCGTGGATCGACTACGTGATGGGCACGACGGCGGCGCTCGCGGCGGCGGGTCGGGAGATCCGCGGCTTCGACGCCGTGATCGCGTCCGACGTGCCCATCGGCGCCGGCCTGTCCTCCAGCGCGGCGCTCGAGGTCGCGCTCCTCCGCGCGCTGCGCGAAGCGTTCCGGCTCGAGCTCGACGACGTCACGCTCGCGAAGGTCGGACGCGCGGCCGAGACCGACTTCGTCGGCGCGCCCATCGGCATCATGGACCAGATGGCGGCCAGCCTCGCGGACGCCACGACCGCGCTCTTCGTCGACACGCGGACCCTCGCCTTCGAGCGGCACCCTCTGCCACCCGACGGCGAGATCGTCGTCATCGACTCGGGCATCGCGCACGATCATGCGACGGGCGAGTACGCGACCCGCCGCGCCGAGTGCCAGCGCGCGATGGATCTGCTCGGCGTGGAGAGCTTCCGCGACGTGACCGATCCGGCGAGGCTCGACGAGCTGCCCGAGCCGCTCCGCAGGCGCGCCCGGCACGTCGTCAGCGAGAACGCGCGCGTCCTGGAGGCCGTCGCGTGCCTTCGGACGGGCGATCTCGAACGCCTCGGCGAGCTGCTCGATGCCTCGCACGCGTCGCTGCGCGACGACTTCGAGGTGAGCGTGCCCGCGGTCGATCGTCTCGTCGAAATCGCGCAGCGCGATCCGGACGTGTTCGGCGCACGCATGACCGGCGGCGGCTTCGGCGGCGCGATCGTCGCCTTCGCCCGGAAAGGACGCGGCCGCACGGCCGCCGAACGCATCGTCGACGCCTACGGCCCCGAGGGTCGCGCCCTCGTGCCGGAGGCGCCTCAGGAAGGATCGCCATGAAGTCGCTCGAGCTGTGGGCGGGCGTGGAGTCGAGCTGCGTCCGCGTGGGCGATGCGTACGTCGATCAGCTCGACCTGACCGGCCACGCGAAGCGCCCGGACGACATCGATCGGATCGCGTCCCTCGGCGCGCGCGCGGTGCGTTTCCCCGTGCTCTGGGAGCGCACCATGCCGGAGCCGAACGCCTCGCCGGCGTGGGCGTTCTCCGACGAGGGGCTCGCGAAGCTGCGCGAGCGCGGCATCCGGCCGATCGTGGGCCTCGTGCACCACGGCAGCGGCCCGCGGCACACGAACATCGCCGACGACGCGTTCGTCACGGGCCTGGCCGACTTCGCGCGCCGCGTCGCCGAGCGCTACCCGTGGGTCACGGACTTCACGCCGATCAACGAGCCGCTCACGACGGCGCGCTTCAGCGCCCTCTACGGGCACTGGTACCCGCACGCACGCGATCCCCGGCTCTTCGCGCGGGCCGTGCTCGTGGAGTGCCGCGCGATCCTCGCGGCGATGCGCGCGATCCGCGAGATCGTCCCGCACGCACGCCTCGTCCAGACCGAGGACCTCGGCACGGTCTACTCGACGCCGCCTCTCGCGTACCAAGCCGACTACGAGAACGAGCGCCGCTTCCTCAGCCTGGACCTGCTCGCCGGACGCGTCGGGCCCGACCATCCGCTCCGCGGATGGCTCGTCGGTCACGGGCTCGACCCTCGCGACCTCGACGACTTCGCCGGCGATCCCTGCGTCCCGGACGTCATCGGCCTCAATTACTACGTCACGAGCGATCGCTTCCTCGATCACCGCGTCGGCGACTACCCCGCGCTCCTGCGCGGCGGCAACGGGATCGACGCCTACGCCGACATCGAGGCGGTTCGCGTGCGCGAGGAAGGCATCTCCGGACACCGCGCGCTGCTCGAGCTGCTCTGGAGCCGGTACCGGCGGCCGCTCGCCGTCACCGAGGCGCACCTCGCCTGCACGCCGGAGGAGCAGATCCGCTGGCTGCGCGAGGCATGGGACGGCGCCTGCGCCGCGATCGCCTCCGGCGCGGACGTCCGAGCCGTCACGCTCTGGTCGGTCTTCGGCGCGTTCGACTGGGACACCCTCCTCACGCGCTCGCAGGGGCACTACGAGCCCGGGGCGTTCGACATCCGCGGGGGCATCGTGCGACCGACCGCGCTCGTACGCGTCGCGCGCGAGCTCGCGACCAACGGCACGAGCGATCACCCGCTCGTCGCGAGCGACGGATGGTGGCGGCGCCCCGAGCGACTCGTCCATCGGACGCCGAGCTCTCCGCCGCCCTCCGCGCGGCGGACGGCGGCCGCGCCCCTTCTCGTCGCCGGCGCCGGAGGCACCCTGGGCAGGGCGATCGTGCGCATCTGCGAGCAGCGGCACGTGCCCGTCGTCGCGCTGGCGCGCCGCGAGCTCGACGTCTGCGATGCGGCCGCGGTCGCCGCCGCGCTCGACCACCATCGCCCGTGGGCGGTCGTGAACGCCTCGGGCTACGTCCGCGTGGACGCGGCCGAGACGGATCGGACGCGTTGCTTCGAGGCCAACGTCACCGGCGCCGTCGTCCTCGCGGAGGCCTGCGCCGCGCGGAAGATCCGCTACACGCTCGTCTCCTCCGATCTCGTCTTCGACGGAACGAAGGACGGCGCATACGTCGAGACGGACGCGCCCGCGCCGCTCAACGCGTACGGCGAGTCGAAGGCGCTCGCGGAGCGGCTCGTCGGCGAAGCCCATCCCGACGCGCTCGTCGTGCGCACGAGCGCCTTCTTCGGCCCGTGGGACGAGGCCAACTTCGTCTTCGTCGCGCTCGAGGCGCTCCGAGCCGGGCGCCCGTTCCGCGCCGCATCCGATCAGGTGGTCTCCCCGACGTGGGTCCCGGATCTCGCCGACGCGATCGTCACGCTCCTCGTCGACGGCGCGAGCGGGCCGTGGCACCTCGCATGTCGAGGAGCGGCGAGCTGGGCCGAGCTCGCCCGCGTGGCGGCCGAGATGGCCCGAGTCTCGACGGAGACCCTCGTGCCGTGCACGAGCGCCGAGCTCGCGCTGCCGGCGCGCCGGCCGCGACACAGCGCCCTCGCGAGCGAGAAGGGGTGTCTGCTCCGCTCGCTCGAGGAAGGGCTCGCCGCGTTCGTCGATCACTGGACGCGTCGCGCCGAGCGCCTCCCGCCCATCGAGCTCGCGCTCGCGGCCGAGACCACGACCGCACGAGAGCTCATGAGGTCACCAGCGTCGCGCTGAACACTCCCCACGGAAGCGGCACGCGTCTCGCACGGTGGCTTCGGACGCCGCGCAATGCGCGGTCGCATCTACGGCGGGGCACGTCATGGCTGAGACCAAGGAGAAGCAGCTCAAGGAGCTGCTCGAGTCGTTCGACACCGCGATGCTCATCACGCGTCACGACGATCGCGACCACGCGCGCCCGATGACGGTCGCGGGCGTCGACGGCGCGAGCACGATTTGGTTCGCGACGTCACGGGACACGCCGAAGTCGGAGGAGATCCGCCGCGACGCGCATGCGGCAGCGACCTTCCAGTCGAAGAGGCGCTACGTCGCCGTCTGCGGCGTCGCCGAGCTCGTCGACGACCGCGAGAAGATCCACGAGCTCTGGAAGCCGAGCTGGAGGGTCTGGTTCCCCAAGGGAAAGGACGATCCTTCGATCGTGCTCATCCGCCTGACGGTCA
Organism: uncultured Myxococcales bacterium; assembly: GCA_937949945.1. Lineage (GTDB taxonomy): Bacteria > Myxococcota_A > Polyangia > Polyangiales > Polyangiaceae > Labilithrix. Next base: position 36,568 of record CALFEQ010000153.1, on the reverse strand, counting down.
CGGACGCGGAGTTCTGGGACAACACCGGGACCAAGGGCATCCGCTGGGTCTTCGAGGCCGTCAAGGCGCTGTTCGACCGCCGGAAGCCCGTCTTCACGGAAGAGCAGCACGGGCGCGTGCAGCCCGTCGCGGCCGCGGCGGCCGCGCAGCACTGACGGGCCTCCGGAACGTCGATCAGTCCTTCGAGCCGGACGAACCCGTCTTTCGCGTCGGCTCGGCCGCCTCGCGCTCGCGGGCTCGAGCGAGCCCTGGCAGCGCGCGTCGTGTCTCGAGCTCGTATGCGCGCAGATCCGCCTCGTCGTCGGGCACTCCCGTCTCCCAGAGGATCGCGGCGCGCTCGACGACGCGATCGCGAACGTCGTCCGGCAAGGCGCGGAGGAGCTCTTCGTACGACCGACGGCTCACGATCGACATTGTCGCGCACGAAGGCGCGCACCGGAAGAAGAGCAGGCCCCGAGCGGGCGCGACGGCGAGAACACGCCCGGCGCCGGGTCCCGGCACGGCCGAGTTCGCGCTTGACGCTGCGAGCGCGAGCGATTCTGCTGAATCCCTGGGCCCGTTTCGGACCAGCGCGAGCCATGGCATCGGAGATCACTCCCGGCACCATCGTCGGCGGTCGCTTCGAGATCGTGCGGCTCGCGAACACGGGCGGCATGGGCGACGTCTACCGGGCGCGCGACCTCCAGACGAACGCCCCCATCGCCGTCAAGTTCGTGCGCGAGAGCGCCCTCGCCTACGCGGCACGCTTCGACCGCGAGGCGCGCGCGCTCGCGCAGTTCTCTCACCCCGGCATCGTTCGCTACATCGCGCACGGCAAGGAGCCCTCGGTCTACCTCGCGATGGAGTGGCTCGAAGGCGAGGATCTCTCGCGGCGGCTCAAGCGAGGCGTCCTCTCGATCACCGACACGCTGACGCTCGCGCGCGTCCTGGTCGACGCGCTCCGCGCGGCGCACGACCGGGGCATCATCCATCGCGACATCAAGCCGAGCAACATCTTCCTCGTCGACGGCCGTATCGAGTCGGCCAAGCTGCTCGACTTCGGCGTGGCGCAGATGCGGCAGACCACCTACGCCATCACGATGACGGGCCAGCTCATCGGGACGCTCGGGTACATGGCGCCCGAGCAGGCGATCAGCGGCCGCAACGTGACGTCGGCCGCCGACGTGTTCTCGCTCGGATGCGTGCTCTTCGAGTGCCTCGCGGGACGCGGGCCGTTCGCGGGCGAGTGGGCGGAGGTCCTCTCGAAGATCCTCCTCGCGGAGGCACCGAGGCTCCGCGAGCTGCGCAAGGACATCCCGCATCCGATCGACGAGCTCATCGCGCGCATGCTGCGCAAGGACCCGGCGACGCGCGCGACGATCGCGTCGGTCGCCGCCGACGTCGAGGCGTTCCTCACGGCCGGCGTGGCGCTCGGCGGGGACGAATCGTCACCCCGCCTCGACGTGCCCGCCGTCACGGGAGACGAGCGCCGGCTCGTGGCGGTCGTCCTCGGCACCCACGGCGCCGGCAAGCTCTCCGAGGACGACCACATCACGCCGTCGGCCGACACGATACCGAGCAGCTCGGTGCAGATCGGTCACGTCGTGGCCCGCTTCGGCGGCGAGCTCGAGGTGCTCGACGGAGGCGCGCCGCTCGTCACGCTCTCGTCCTCCGGCGCCGCCACCGATCTCGCCGTGCGCGCCGCACGCTGCGCGCTCGCGATGCGCGAGCTGCTCCCCGACGCCGGCATCGCCGTCGCCTGCGGCCGAGGCGACCCGACGCGCGACGACTCGATCTTCGCGGGCGTGGTCGCACGTGCGCGGGAGCTGCTCGCGCTCGACGGCGGGCGCGAGCACGTACGCATCGACAGCGCGACGGCCGGCCTGCTCGACGCAACGTTCGAGGTGCGCGGCGATGCCTCGGCCCTCGCGCTGATCGGCCAACGAGAGCAGAGCAGCGTCCGCAAGCTGCTCGGCAAGGAGACGCCGTGCGTCGGGCGAGAGCGCGAGCTGTCGATGCTCGTAGGGCTGGCGTCCGAGTGCTTCGACGAGCCGCTCGCGACCGCGGTGCTCGTCACCGCAGGCGCGGGCGCGGGCAAGAGCCGGCTCCGCCACGAGCTGCTCCGCGCGCTGCGCGAGCGCGGCCTGGTCCCGGAGGTCTGGATGGCGCGGGGCGACCCGATCGCCGCCGGCTCCGCGTTCGGGACGCTCGCGCAGCTCCTCCGCGGGGTGGCGGGGCTGTTCGACGGCGAGATCCCCGAGGTCCGCCGGCAGAAGCTCCTCGCGCGCATCGGCCGCAACCTCCGCGTCGAGGACGCCACCCGGGTCGCGCAGTTCCTCGGCGAGATCGTGCGCGCGGAGTTCACGGCCGAAGGAAGGCCGGCGCTCCGGGCCGCACGCAACGATCCGACGCTGATGAACGATCAGCTCCGGCTCGCGTGGGAGGACCTCGTCGCCGCGGAGACCGCGGCAGGCCCCCTCGTCATCGTCCTCGAGGATCTCCAGTGGGGCGATCTGCCGAGCATCCGCTTCATCGACTCGGCCCTCCGTACGCAGCGTCATCGGCCGCTGTTCGTGCTCGCGCTGGCACGCCCGGAGGTACACGACGTCTTCCCCGGGCTCTTTCGCGATCGGCGGCTGACCGAGATCTACCTCTCGGACCTGACGCCGAGCGCCTCACGAAAGCTGGTGCTCGAGGTCCTCGGACCGAACGTCGACAAGTCCGTCGTCGACGCGATCGTCGAGCGCGCGCACGGAAACGCGTTCTACCTGGAGGAGCTGATTCGCTCGGTCGCGGAGGGTAGCTCCGAGATGCCCGAGACCGTCCTCGCGATGGCGCAGGCGCGCCTCGAGCGGCTCGAGCCCGGCGCGCGCCGCGTGCTCCGCGCGGCCAGCGTCTTCGGCGAGCGCTTCTGGGTCGAGGGCGTCGTCCCTCTGCTCGGGGCCGACGCCCGGGCCGACGTGACCGCGGCGGTCGACGACCTCGTGCAGCGCGAGGTGATCCAGCGGGAGCCGGTGTCTCGCTTCCAGGATTGTGCAGAATACACGTTCCGTCACGGCCTCGTACGAGACGCCGCCTACCAGATGCTGACGGATCGAGATCGCAAGGTGGCGCACCTGCTCGCCGCCGAGTGGCTCGAAGCGCGCGGCGAGCACGAGGCGCTCGTCCTGGCCGAGCATCTCGAGCGCTCCGGAGAGAAGCAGCGCGCCGTCGTCTGGTACCTCTGGGCGGCCGAGCAGGCCCTCGCGGCGAACGACCTCCAGGGCGTGCTCGCGCGCGCGGAGCGCGGGATCGAGTGCGGGGCGAAGGGGGCGATGCTCGGTGAGCTGACGCTCCTCAAGGCGGAGGCGACCGGCTGGGTCGGGCTTCCTCGGCACTTCGAGCTCGCCGACTCCGCGCTCGGCCTCCTGTCCGTGGGGAGCGCTGCGTGGGCGCGCGCCGCGGCCGAGCTCGCCGTCGCGTCCCGCGCCGTCGGCGATCTCGCGACGCTCCGCTCCACCGCGGAGGCGCTCGCTTCGATGGAGGCCTCGCGGATGGCCAGCCTCGGCCACGCGTGGGCCGTCGCGCGTGCCGTCGTCGAGCTCCTCGGTGAGGGCGAGCGAGAGGTCACCGAGCGGCTCATCGCCCGAATGGCGTCGGCCGTGGAGCACGCCGACGAGGTGGACGTCTCGACGTTCCGCGCGATCGTGGACTGGCTCCGCGCGGCCGCCGAGCTGTACGCGGGAGCGCCGGCGCACCTGCATGCGATCGCCGGCGAGCTCGCACAGAAGTTCGAGGCCGCAGGTTACGTGCGCTACTGCGCGCTCGTCGCGCTGCACGCGGCCATCGCGTCGGCGGCCGTGGGCGAGTGGACCGCCGGAGTGACCTGGGCCGAGCGTGCGGGCGACCTCGCGCGACGCCTCGGGCTGCGCTCCTCCGAGCTCTCCGCGCGCGCCTGGCTGGCGTTCCACCTCTCGCAGAACGGGCTCGACGAGATCGCGCTCGCGACCGCGCGCTCCGCGGTACGCGACGCGGCCGGCGTCCCGATGCCGGAAGCCGACGCGCGCGTGAACCTCGCGCACGTGCTCCTCGCGACGGGAGACGTCGAAGGCGCCTTCGAGCAGGTGGAACGCGTCTTCCAGCGAAAGACCTACTCGAGCCAGGCCCGCGGGCGGGCGGGGGCGCTCTTCGTGCGCTTCCTCCTCGATCGCGATCGTCCGGACGAAGCGCTCGCCGTCGCGGACGAGACGCTCGCCCTGCTCGAGCGCGTCAAGCTCCTGGGCGAGGACGAGGACGTCCGGCGCGCGCGCGCCGAGGCTCTGGAACGTACACGGAAGGCCGAACGTCGTTGACACGCACCGGCCGTCACTCGAAAACTGACGGACGATCGAGCGTCCGTCGAGTGGCGGACGCATGCCCATCGGACGCGGCGACGCCTGGTGGGAGCGTCTTTGTCGTCTAGCTGGAGCGTTTGCGATGGCGAGGGTGGATCTGAAGAGCGCGAGGACCGCCGAGAAGGACCCGAACAAGGCGGCCGAGGAACTTTGCAACGCGCTCGGAAGCGGGACGCCGAAGCTCGTCGCCATCTTCGCTTCGAGCGACCGTGACCAGCGCGAGCTCAACCGCGCGATGCGCGAGCGGCTCCCGAAGGAGACGCGGCTCATCGGGGCCACCACCTGCGGAGAGATCGACAACACCGGCATGCACGAGGGCACGGTGGTGGCGGCGATGCTCACGGGCGACATCGAGGTGGGCATCGGCCTCGGCACGGGCCTCGCCGAGGACGCGGTCGCCGCCGGGGCCAGGGCCATCGAGCGCGCCGCGGAAGATCTCGGCGTCTCTCCACGAGACCTCGATCCGAAGAAGCACGTGGGGCTCGTCATCGACGACGGCTTCAAGTCCAAGAAGGAGGAGCTCCTCCTCGGCGTGCTCGACAAGGCCCCCTCGCTCATCCTCGTCGGCGGCGGCGCCGCGCACACGAACATCCTGTCGCCGGACTCCGCGGGGACCGTGCACGCGGACGGGGAGGTCGCGGCGAACGCGGTCCTCGTCACGCTGATCCGGACGAAGGCGAACTGGGCCGCGCTTCGCTCCCACTGGTACACGCCGACCGGACAAGTGGTGCGCATCACGAAGGTCGACGAGACGTGCACCCGCGCGCTCGAGATCGACGGACAGCCCGCCGCGAAGCGCTACGCGGACATCCTGGGCGTGAGCGTCGACGACCTCGAGTTCGGCAAACCCAACGGCTTCGCCCGGCGTCCGACGGCGCTCAAGGTCGGCAGGGAATACTTCATCCGCGCTCCGGTGACGCCGTTGCCCGACGGATCCATCGCCTTCGCGAACCTCCTCGAGGAGGGGGTCGATCTCGAGCTGATGCTGCTCGGCGACCCCGGCGCGATGACACGCGCGTTCTTCGAAGAGGAGCTGCCCCGCCGCGTCGGGACGCCGACGGCCTCGCTCCTCTTCCACTGCACCGCGCGCAAGTTCTTCGCGCAGACGCTCGGTGAAGCGGAGAAGGTCTCCGCGTCGTTCGCGTCGGCGCCGCCGAGCGCCGGCTTCAACGCCAACTTCGAGATCTACTCGGGGTTCCAGATCAACACGACCCTCACGGTGCTCGCGTTCGGGAGCAACGATGCCTGAATCCCCCACGTCGACCGAGCTTCGTCCGAAGATCCTCGTCGTCTCCGGACGGGAGGAGCACGACGTCATCGTGGCGGAGCTCGCCCCGCTCGACGCCGCGATCCGACACGCGACCGACAACGAGCAGCTCGACGCAGCTCTCGCGACGCCTCCGGACGTCGTCGTCTTCGGCGACGGCACGAGCGGCCTCTCCTTTTCGGATGCGCAGGCCGCATGGCGTGCGCGGGGGCTCACGCCTTCGGCGATCGTCTTCGCCCGCACGTGGAACGAAGGCGCCATGCGGGAGGCCATGAACGCGGGCGCCACCGACTTCGTCACGTACGAAGAGCGCGCTCGCCTCCTCCTCGCCGTGAGGCGCGAGCTCCGCCGGTCCGTCGGCCGCGGCGCGCCCGAGTCGGAGCGTGGAGAATCCGCTGCCCTGCTCCAGGCGATCGTCGACGCGCTGCCCTTCGTCCTCTTCGTGAAGGACGCCGAGGACCTGCGCCTCGCCGTCGTCAACAAGACGCTCACCGAGAAGTTCGGGTTCGCGAAGGAGTGGCTGATCGGCAAGGTCGATCACGAGTACGTCCCGAAGGAGCAGGCCGAGGCCTTCATGGCCGACGACCGGGATGTGCTCGCCACCCGAAAGATGAAGGTCGTCGAGGAGCTCGCGCGGACGGGCGGCGTCGATCGGTACTACGCCACGCGCAAGCTCCCGATCGAAGCGAACGGCCGCCTGTACCTCCTCGGCGTCACGGAGGACATCACCGAACGCAAGCTCCGCGAGGAGGAGCTCGAGAGGTCTCGTCGGGAGCTCGAGGCCGCGAACAAGCACCTCGCGGAGAGCCTGGAGGAGCTGAAGAAGTCCCGCGCCGTGTCGGCGCGCGTGCTCGCGAGCTTCCAGCAGCGCGCCCTCCAGATGGAGATCATCCGCCAGCAGAACGAGGACCTCGACCGGCTCGCACAGGACCTCGCGAAGGCGAAGAAGCTCGTCGAGGATCGCTCGCGCGAGATCGAGCAGGCGGCGCGGCTCAAGAGCGAGTTCCTCGCGAACTTCTCGCACGAGATCCGCACGCCGCTGAACGGCATCATCGGGTACTGCGACCTCTTGATCCGCGAGGAAGGAGGACGCCTCACGCCACACGGCCGGCGCGACCTCCAGGTCATCAAGGCCAACGCGCGCACGCTCCTCGCGCTGATCAACGACATCCTCGATCTGTCCAAGATCGAGGCCGGCCACGTCGAGGTCGTCCGCGAGACGGTGGACATCGCGGCGCTGGTGGACGAGTGCATCGCCACCGTCCGCGAGTACCTGAAGGGCAAGACCGTCGACGTCTACGCGAACATCGCGCCCGAGGTGCGCACGATCGAGACCGACGCCCTGAAGGTGCGGCAGATCCTGCTCAACCTGCTCACGAACGCGGCCAAGTTCACCGATACCGGCGAGATCGTCGTCGAGGTGAAGCCATCGCCCACCGGCGTCGTCATCAGCGTCGAAGACACCGGGCAAGGCATCCCGGCCGAGCACCTGCCGCACATCTTCGAGAAGTTCCGCCAGATCGACGGCTCGAGCACCCGCAAGGTCGGCGGCACGGGCCTCGGCCTCGCGATCGTCCGCGAGCTGTGCCGCGTCCTCGGCGGAAAGGTCGACGTGAAGAGCACGCTCGGCCGCGGCTCGGTCTTCACCGTCACGCTGCCCACCCTCGCCTCCCCGGCGGCGGTCACCGTCATCAGCTCGCCGACTCCGACGCCTCGCGACAAGCCGACGGGCGCGACGGTCCTCGTCGTCGACGACGACCCGCTCGTCCACCAGCTCTTGAAGACGGAGCTCGAGCGCGAGGGCATGCGCGTCGTCCTCGCCACGGACGGCGTCGAGGCGATGTCGCTCTGCCGCAAGCAACGCCCGAGCGCGATCGTCCTCGACATCTACCTGCCGAAGCTCGACGGCTGGAAGGTCCTCGCAGAGCTGAAGGGCGATCCGGCGTTCGCCTCGATCCCCATCATCATCATCTCCATCGAGGAGCAGCGCGCGCGCGGCTTCGCGCTCGGCGCCTGCGAGTACCTCGTCAAGCCGATCGATCCCGAGCACCTCGTCAACGTCGTCAGCAAGAGCATCGTCCCCGGCAGCGGCGACATCCTCGTCGTCGACGACGACCCGGCCACGCGCGAGCTGGTGTCGCGCCAGCTCCGTCACGCGGGCTTCACGACCCAGGAGGCCGCGGACGGACAGGAAGCGCTCCTCCGCGCCCGCACGACGCGCCCGGCGGTGATGGTCCTCGACCTGATGATGCCCGGGATGAGCGGCTTCGACGTGATCCGCCAACTGCGCGCCGAGAACATCCCGTGCGCGATCATCGTCCTGACGGGCAAGGTCCTCACGGACGAAGAGGCGACGCTCCTGCGCGAGGGCATCGCACGCGTCGTGCAGAAGGACGGCTCCGGAATCGAAGGGGTCGTCGCCGAGGCGAAGCGCGTGCTCCTCGAAGCGCGGAAGGTGGCCGAGGAGAAGCTGCCCCGCGTCCTGTACATCGAAGACTCCGCGCAGAACCGCGACGTCGTACGCCGGTACCTGTACGGCATCTACTACGTGCTCGAGGCCGAGGACGGCGAGCACGGCCTCGATCGCGCGCAGCGAGAGAAGCCCGATCTCATCCTCATGGACCTGTCGCTGCCGCGCCTCGACGGCTGGGAGGCCACCCGCCGCCTCAAGGCCGGTCCGCTCGCCCACATCCCCGTCATCGCCCTGACGGCGCACGCGAGCCGCGAAGACCAAGCCCGCGCACGAGCAGCAGGCTGCGACGGGTACCTCACGAAGCCCGTCGAGCGCGATCAGCTCATCAAGACGATCCAGCAACACCTCGACGCCCGCCGGAAGGAGGCGCCGACGGAACCGAGCGGGAAGTAGTCGACGGTCGGTGACGAGTCGTGCGCTCGACGTGGGGGCAGGCGCCGGAGTGGTCGTCGATTGCCAACACGTTGTGCACTTGCGCCAGCGCCAGCGAGCGAGGCAAGGCTGCACGTCGGTTGGCCGGACGGTGACCGCTCACCGCCGGCACGAGGCACGGCGAAGTGAGCCAGCGCCGTCGGACTGGTAGGTCCGTCGATAACCGGCGCAGAGAATCGACGCACTCGATGTCGATTTTGCTTGCCAAGATTTTCCAGCCGCCGGCGCAGCAAATTGCGAGTCGCTTCGAAGTTGCCTCGTGCCGCCCCGCGTTCGTCCCGAGAAAGCGACTTCTCGACCATTGGACCTTTCGAGGTGGTCTGGCCCGCGATCGCCGCACCTCGATGCCTTTGCGAGGCTCGAAAAATCGCCATGGTGAGAGCGAGAGACGAACATCGAGGGTCTCTCCCGGCTGTCGAACGAAGAGCAGCGACGAGCGCCCCTATCGGAGAGCCTGCGCGCGTCCCTCGACACGACCGCGCGTGCCCGCTGGCGCAAGCGCAGTCCGGCCGGATCGCTCCGGTCAGGATCGGTGACTCAGAACCCGTACTTGCCCACCGGCCCCGTGTAAGGCTCCGGCGGCGCGCCCCACGTCTGGGTCGGGGAGTCGTCCGTCGGCTCGATGCCGAGCAGGTCGGCCCCGAGCAGCTCGTCCACGACGAGGACGTCATCGGTGGCGTCGGTGTCCTCGACGTCGTCGAAGTCGATCTTCGGGAGGATCCGCCGCGGGATCGTGCTGCTCGTGATCGTCGTCGTCCCGACGGCCTCGCTCGCGGTCTTCGGCGACGGCGTCGATCCCGCTCTGCTCGAGCCGCAACCCACGCACAGGAAGGCAGCCAGCAGCACCCCCGACATCCCCACGGCGAGCTTCATGGCGCTCTGTCCGTATCACGAGATTTCCGCTGTGCAACCTGGCCGCTGCGAATTCGGCTCACGCGGAAGACGTACAGCGTGGCGGTCGGGAGCGCTCGGTTTCGGTGCCTCGCAACGCCGGCGACGTCGCGTCGAGACGTTCCGCGGGAGCCGTTCCCGACGTGGTCGCGTGCGGTTCGTGCATCGTCATTCCTCGATGCGGGAGGTGCGTGTGACCTCATGGCTCGAGCTCCAGGAGCGGCTCTTCGCCCACTCCTGGGACGAGACGCTGCGGCGCCATCGGTCGCGCCGCGTCTTTCGGGGCGTATGCCGCGCGGACCACGAGCTCGTCACGTCCTTGTCGCGGCTCGGGCCCCGCTGCGCGGAGCTCGAGCTGCCGATGCTCCGTGCGTTCCGCAAGTACGCGCGCTGGCAGGTGCGCGACGACGACTCGATCTGGTGCTGGCTCGCGCTCGCGCAGCACCACGGCCTGCCGACGCGCCTGCTCGACTGGACCTTCTCGCCGTACGTGGCGCTCCACTTCGTCACGGAGGACGCGAGGGAGAACGATCGGGACGGAGTCGTCTGGGCCGTCGACTACGTCGCGGCCCATCGACTCCTTCCGCCTCGCCTCCAGCGCATCCTCCGCGAAGAGCAAGCCCTCGTGTTCACCGCCGAGATGCTGTCGCGCGCGGCGTCGTCGCTCGCGGAGCTCGGCGCGATCGGCGAGGAGTTCGTGGTCTTCTTCGAGCCGCCGTCGCTCGACGATCGGATCGTCAACCAGCACGCCCTCTTCTCGATGCTCCCGCGCGCCGACATTTCTCCGGCGTCCTGGTTCGCGCGGCACGCCGAGCTCGTCGAGCGCATCATCGTGCCCGCGTCGCTCAAGCTCGAGGTCCGCGACAAGCTCGATCAGGCGAACGTGACCGAGCGCGTCCTCTACCCCGGCCTCGACGGCCTGAGCCGCTGGCTCGAGCGTTACTACACGCCGCGCAACGGGCTCGAGGCACCGCACGCTCGGCCCGTCAGCCGCCCTCGCGTTCCGGGTCTTCCGCCCCCGGATCGATCTCCGACTCGTAGACGAACCGGAGCTCGGGCGTCCTCTTCAGGTCCACGCCCTCGGCGAGGCGGGCGCGGAGAAAGCCGGTCGCGCGGACGAACGCGCGCTCGACGGCCGAGCGCGGGCGCCCGCGCGGCACCGCGAAGTGGACGCGCGCGACCTTGCCGTCGGCGGAGAGCGCGATGTTCGTCAACCTCACGCCTTCGAGCTCGGGATCGGAGACGTCGTCCCTCAGGATGAAGGCGAGCTCCTCCAGGATGGCGCTCTCGACGCGCTGGTGCCGTGGGTGCATTGGACCACCGCCTGCCGCGCTCGAGGCTCGGCTCGGCAAGCCTGATACTCGGGACCTCGATCGTCAAGGCGTGGTATCAAACCGCGCATGGATAGCTCCGCAAAGGCCGCTCGCCCGGACGGGCGCGCTCTCGACGCTCTCCGGCCGGTCGAGATGACCGTCGGCTTCCAGCGCTTTGCCGAAGGCTCCGTCCTCTATCGCGCGGGCCACACGGTCGTCCTCTGCACGGCGTCGGTCGACCCGAAGGTGCCGGCGTGGATGGAGGGCAAGGGCAAAGGGTGGATCACCGCGGAGTACCAGATGCACCCGCGCGCCAACCGCGAGCGGCGCGAGAGCCGCGACGGCAGGGGCAAGGCGCCGAGCGGCCGCACGCAGGAAATCCAGCGCCTCATCGGCCGAGCGCTCCGCGCCGCGGTCGATCTGGAGAAGCTCGGCGAGCGCCAGATCGTCATCGACTGCGACGTGCTCGAGGCCGACGGCGGCACGCGCACGGCGTCGATCACGGGCGGCTTCGTCGCGCTCGCAGTCGCGCTCTCCAAGCTCCAGGCCGATGGTCAGCTCGCCGAGCCCGTGATCCGCGAGCCGGTCGCCGCGACGAGCGTGGGGTTCGTCGACGACGCGCTCGCGCTCGACCTCGTGTACCTCGAGGACTCGCGCGCGGAGGTGGACCTCAACCTGGTCGCGACGCGCTCGGGCCGCGTGATCGAGGTCCAGGGGACAGCCGAAGGAGCTCCCGTGCCGCGCAAGACGATCGAGCAGATGATGGACCTGGCCCTCGGCGGCATCGAGCGCCTCACGCATCTCCAGGAGAAGACGCTGAGCGCCGCCGGCGTCCAGCTCGGCTCCCTCCTCCTCGAGAGGTGACCTCGATGAAGCACTCGCTCTTGGTCGCGACGAACAATCGCGGAAAGCTCGAGGAGCTTCGGCACCTGCTCTCCGGGCTGAACGTCGAGCTCCTCTCGCTCCAAGACGTCTCGAAGAAGCCCATCTCCGTCGTCGAGGACGGCGACACGTTCGAGGCGAACGCGATCAAGAAGGCGCGCGAGATCGCGGCCATGACGATGATGCTCACGCTCGCGGACGACAGCGGGCTCGAGGTCGAGGCGCTCGGCGGCGCGCCGGGCGTTCGCTCCGCGCGCTTCGCAGGCGAGCGCGCGACGGACGCCGAGAACAACGCCGCGCTGCTCGCCGCGCTCGATCTCGTCGACGCCGACGCGACGTACGCCCGCTCGCAGGACTACAAGGCGCGCTTCCGTTGCGTGCTCGCCCTCGTCGATCCCTTCGTGCGCGACGGCGAGCCCTTCGTCGTCGAGGGCACGTGCACCGGGAGGATCACGCGGACCCCGCGCGGATCGGGAGGCTTCGGCTACGACCCGCTCTTCCTCGTGGACGGCATGGACAAGACGATGGCCGAGCTCACGGAGGAGGAGAAGAACCGGATCTCGCATCGCGCCCGCGCGGTGCAGGCGCTCCGCCTTCCCCTCGAGAAGACGCTCGCCGCGCGCGACGCCCTCACGCGAGCCGTCGTCGGCTGAGCGACGCCGGCGGCGCGCCGGTCACGTCGAGGCTCACTTGCCGAAGACGTCGAAGTGGATCCCGGCTCCGAGACTGAGCACGACGTACCGGAGCGAGCCGTTGATGAGCCTCCCGTCCGTGTACGTCGGCTTCGTCAGCCCGTCGCCGCACGCCTTCGGGCAGGCGTAGGAGATGGTTCCCTCGCTGTCGGTCAGGACGCCCGTCGAGATGCTGGCGAGGGCCGTGATCGCGAACAGCGTCGCGACGCGGATCTCGGCGCCGAGGCCGAGGCGGAAGAACTCGAGGCCGCTCATCGAGTACGACTGCGAGCCGTTCGACACCGTGACCACGCGCTGGCCGATCGACAGATCGGTGAGGAAGCCGACGGAGTCGACGTCGCCGCCGACGTGACGGAAGCCGATGCCGTAGTAGTCGGTCGTGGACCGGGCATCGCTCCCGTCGAAGCGATGGCCCTGCCCCATGAAGCCGTGCTCCCAGTAGACGTACGGGATGTAGCGGTACGCGATGCGCGCGCCGAGATCGAGCTGCGGGGCGATGCCGTTCCGGACGAAGTTGCCCGTCGTCTCCGGCTGACCACGCTCGTTCTCGAAGAAGGCCCAGCCGAAGCCCATGTAGCTGAGTCGAAGGCCGGTCCAGAGCGAGTACTTCGGCGCGTGCGTCTCGGGCTCCGGCGGATTCACGTGTGCCGTCGGCGGAGGCGGCTGCCCGTAGTAGTGAGGCTGCGGCGACGCCTGACCGTAGTACGCCGGCTGCCCGTAGCCCGACGACGGCTGACCGTATCCGGGCGGCGGCGGTTGGTACTGGCCCGGCGGCGGCTGGTACTGCGCAGGCGGCGGCTGAGGCGCCGAGGGATGCTGCGCGGCCGCGCTCGACGCGACGAGCAGCGCAGACGCAAGGACCGAAGCGACAAGCGAAGACCGCCTCATGCGCCGATGATAGCAGCTCGTCTTTTGCGGGCTTTTCTACGGCGGCTGCGATCGGCGGTCTCCAGTCTCCAGCCGGTCCTTGCACGCACCGCGCGCACCGCGCGCCCCTCGAGCCCCCACTCCTCCCGGCACACGAGGGTGCTCATCCGTGCCGCGAGCGTCATCCGAACTGGAGCCTGGAGCCCGGAGCCTGGAGCCTGAAGTCTGAAGTCCTCCTTGCCAGGGCCGCGTCGCGGTGGAAGAACGAGGCAGAGGACCACCCGAGATGCCCAGCCTGCTCGCCGGCTCGAAAGGAATGAAAAGCATCGGACGCTATGGCGGCGTCGGGATCGAGCTGCTCCTTTCGATGGCGGTCGGCTATTACCTCGGGCGTTGGCTCGATCAGAAGCTGGGCACGTCCTGGATCGCGCTCGTCGGCTTCTTGCTCGGGTGCTATGCGGGCTTCCGCAACCTGTTCCGCGTGGCGAAGCAGATGCAGCGTGACATCGAGCGTGAGGAGCGGCTCGAGCGCGGTGAGGATCCTTTCGAGGAGCCCGGCCGCGACGAGAGCGAGCCCGCTCTTCCGAGCGCGGACACGAGCGCCGCGGCTCCCGAGGGCAAGAAGACGGAAGCATGAGCGCCGAGCAGGACCACACGGACGATACGGGCCTGTTGGCGGCGAAGGCCGGCGCGATCCTGGGCGCGATCTTCACGCTCGGCGCTGCCGTGCTCTCCGGCGCTCACGCCGCGCTGTCGGTCGCGGTCGGCGCGGGCATCGCGGTCGCGAACCTCCTCATGCTGAGGGCGATCATCCGTGCCGTCATCCGCGCCCCCGGCGAGCCCGAGGGCGGCGAGGGCGACAGCTCGGCCCCCGAGGGCTCGACGAGCAACAAAAAGTCGCGGGATCCCGCCGAGATCGGCCGCCGCGGGGGTGCCGTCTGGGCCGTGTTTGCCATCCTCAAGATCTTCCTTCTCTTCGGCGGCGTCTGGATCCTTTTGACCCGCGGCCTCGTCGCCCCTATTCCCCTCGTCGTCGGCTACGGAGTGCTGCCGCTCGGCATCGCCGCGGCCAGTCTCTGGTCGAGTCGCCGGGCGGGCGGCTAAGGGTTCGCCAACACAGGCGAATTTCGAGGTCGCAAAGAACGAAGTCCGGGGTCCATTCCCGGCTTCTTCGTGTTATGAGGCCCGCACCGTCGAGCACGACGCCGACGAGCAACGCGCCATACCGTCATGCCGGAGCACACCTCCTTCCTCAGCTATCTGCTCGCCATGTTCCCCGCCCTCGAGGAGAACATGCGGAACTTCGGTGAGACGTTCCTCGGCAAGAAGCCGGTGGACGCCCATGGCGCGGAGCCGATTGCCGCGAGCATCCTCGTGGTGCTCATCGTCACCTTCCTCGCGTGGCGCGCGAAGGCGGCGGTCGTCGACTACGAGAAGTCCGTCATCCCCGACGAGAAGCTCACGCTGCGGACGTTCTTCGAGATCTTCATCGGCTTCTTCTACAACATGATGAAGGACGTCATGGGGCCGACCCGGGCGAAGAAGTACTTCCCCGTGGTGGGCACCGCCGCGTGCTTCATCTTCTTCTCGAACATCCTGGGGCTCATCCCCGGGTTCTTGCCGCCGACCTCGAGCTGGAACATCACGGCGGGCTGCGCCCTGGTCGTGCTCGTCGCCTTCACCTACTACGGGCTGAAGGCGCAGGGGTTCGGCTTCATCACGCACCTCGCGGGTCCGTGGATGGGCCCGCTCATGCTTCCGATCAACATCCTCATCTTCACGATCGAGTTCATCTCGACCTTCATCATCCGGCCGGTCACGCTCAGCATCCGTCTGATGCTGAACATTGCCGTCGACCACCTGCTGCTCTCGATCCTGCTGGGCATCTTCATCCTGTTCGTGCCCATCCCGATCATGATGCTCGGCACGCTGGTCGCAATCGTTCAGGTGCTCGTGTTCTGCCTGCTCACGACCATCTACATCGCGCTCGCGACCGAGACCCATGGCGACCACGGCCATGGCGACGAGCACGAGCATCACGGCGAGAAGGCCCACGCCTGAAACGAAAAAGCTTCGCGAAAGAACCCCGGGAGGAAGTCTTCCCTCCCAGAGAAAAAACGACTAAGAGCGCCCCGCGCTCGATTCGGGGTTACCCGCCCCCGGTGATCCCCGTCCCCATCCGTACCCCGATCGATCTCAAGAAGGAGTCTGTCACGATGAGCATCCGCAAGCTGGGTCCCGCTGCAGTCGCGTTCGCCGCTGCGTTTCTCGTTCCGCTCGCTGCGTTCGCGGAGGAGGCCGGCAAGGTGGGCGCAAACAAGTTCGACGTGAAGACGTGGGCCGCCGTCGGCGCCGCCCTCGCCATCGGCCTCGGCGTCCTCGGTGGTGGGCTCGGCCAGGGCCGCGCGGCCGCGGCCGCGCTCGAGGGCATCTCGCGCAACCCGGGTGCGGCTCCCCGCATCCAGACGCCGATGATCCTCGGCCTCGCGCTCATCGAGTCGCTCGTGCTCCTCTCGTTCGTCATCGCCTTCTTCCTCCAGGGCATGGCGGACCCCTCGCACTGAGCGAGCCGTCTCGAAAGCAAAGCGCCCGTACGCGCCCTCCGCGAGGAGGTGTCGTACGGGCGTTTGCTTTTCGTGGGTCTCTACAGGCCGCTCAGGGCTGCCTCGACCCGCGCCGCGCGTCCAAGAGGACGTGGAGGACGAGGACGGCCGCCGCGATCGCGAACAGGACGGCGCCGAGCGTGCGCTCGTGCGCGAAGGTGATCGCCCCGCCGATGGTCGCCGACGCGACGACGAGGCCGGAGAAGAGGCGGCGGCCCAGCCGGTCGGCGGCGAGGGGAAGGAGCGGATCGGGGGTCTTGATCTGCATGCGCCCGAGGCGGAGGTCCTCGAGGACCTCGCGGGCCTGGAGGGGCACGTCGTAGCCGGCACGGGAGAGCTGCTCGACGCCGCGAATGAGCTCGTTGCCGATGCGCTGCGGCGAGTACCGCTGGCGGAGCAGCTTCATGAAGTAGGGCTGCGCCTCGCCGAAGACGTCGAGGTCGGGATCGAGCTGCTTGCCGATCCCTTCGATCGTCATGAGCGCCTTGCCGACCATCATGAAGTCGGTCGGGATCTCGAGCCCGTACTTCATCGCGCCCTGCACGAGGTCGCGGATCATCTCCGAGAGATCGATCTCCTTCAGCGGCTTGCCGATGTACTTCTCGGCGAGCATCGCGACCTCGGCGCGATACTCGCGCATGTCGATCTTCTTCGTCGGCCTGCCGATTGCGTAGAGCGCGTCGGCGACGGCGTATGCGTCCTTTCGCGCGGCTGCGAGCATCAGGTCGATCGTGCGATCGCGGAGCTCCGGCGACAGCCGGCCGACCATCCCGAGATCGATGAGGCCGAACACCGGCGGCGGACCGTTCGGATCGGTGCCGCCCATGATGATGATGTTGCCGGGATGAGGATCGGCGTGGAAGAAGCCGTCCTCGAAGATCATCTTGATGACGACGCCGACCGCGTTCTTCGCGACGAGCTTGCCGTCGACGCCGGCTGCGACGGCCTTGTCGACCTTCAAGCCTTCGAAGAACTCGAGGGTGAGCACCTGCTTGCTCGAAGCCTGCTTGTAGACCTTCGGAAAGCGAACGACGTCCGCCTGCGGCGTGCCCTCGAAGTTCTTGGCGAAGCGCTCGGCGTTCTCGCCCTCGATCGTGAAGTTCAGCTCGGCGGTGATCGAGCGATCGAACTGTTGGACGAGCCCGATCGGGGAGTAGATCCGCGTCTCCGGGATCGTTCGCTCGATGGCGGCGGCCATCATGTGGAGCAGCTCGAGGTCGCGCTGCACCGTCACGCCGACGTTGGGGCGCTGGACCTTGACGACGACCTGCTGCTCGCCCTCCGGCGTCGCGAGCACGGCGCGGTGGACCTGCCCGATGGAAGCCGTCGCGAGCGGCTTCTCGTCGAACGACACGAAGACCTGATCGATGGGCGCCCCCAGGCTCGTCTCGACGACCTTCTTCACCTCCTCGAAGGGCACCGGAGGAACGTCGTCCTGGAGCTTCTTGAGCTCGGCGATGACGTCGGGCGGAAGCAGGTCGTTCCGCGTCGACATGATCTGGCCGAGCTTGATGAACGACGGCCCCAGGTCTTGGAGCACGAGCCGGATGCGCTCGGCCGTCGAGATGCGCGAGCGCTCCTCCTCGCCCTTGGCGAGCTCGTCGCTCGACAGCTCGATCGCGTCCGCCGGGGCGCCGTTGGTGGTGCTCGGCGGCGGCTCGCTCTTGCCGGTGGAAGGCAGCTTCTTCGGCTTGCGGGCGAACCCCGCGCGAGCGACGACCTCGCCGAAGCCGTGCTTCACGAGCACGCTCGTGATCTCACGGAGGCGCCCGAGATCGCGAACGGCGGAGACGACGGAAATCACGTCGCCACCGTACCACGAACGGCAGGGCGCTACGGAGCGTCGGCCGGCTCGAGCCGGCGGGCCTCCTCCGAGCGCTTCGGCCGGCTCGGTCGAGGCCCGCTCGCGAGGAGATCGCGCAGCGCCTCCACCGGGTGGCGCGGGACGAAGCCCGCGAAGCGCTTCACCTGGCTCCGGCAGGAATGCCCGGTGACGAGCGGGGCGCCGTCCCCTCTGCGAGGGACGCCCGCGAGTGCCTTCTCCCAGCTCATCGCGAACACGCCGCGCGACTCCTCGAGGTGCTCGGCCTCGTGACCGAACACCCCGCACATCCCACAGCAGCCGACCGGGACGACGTCGAGCTCGACGCCGAGCGCCTTGAACACGCGCTGCCACTGCGCCTGCGACTTGGGCTCGGCGGTGCGCTCGGTGCAGTGACCGAACAGGCGCAGCGCGGGCCTCTCCCCCTGCGCCACGATGCCGGCCTTCTCGGCCAGCTCGGGCAGCCGCTCGGAGAGGTACTCCTGGAGGAGCTGCACCCGGAACGGGACGGCCTTCGCCCCGAGCGCGTGGACGTACTCGTCCCGGTACGTCAGCGTCACCGCGGGCTCGATGCCGACGATGGGGATGCCGAGCTTCGAGACGCGCGCCAAGAACGCGGCGTTCCGGGACGCGACGGCACGGAAGCGCCGGAGGAAGCCCTTCACGTGGAGGCCCTTGCCGTTCTCGAAGAACGGAAGGAACACGACGCGGAGACCGAGACGCGTGAGCACGTCGTACGCGGCCAAGGCGACGTTGGGCTCGTAGAACGTCGTGAACGCGTCCTGCACGACGAGCACCGTCCGATCGCGCTCCTCGGGGCTCGACCTCTCGAGGGCCTTCTCGTCGAAGGACGGCGCGCGACGCTGGCGCAGGCCCGCGGCCAGCGTCGCCTCGGCGAGGAGCGGCGTGTCGACGATGCCGACCCAGTCGAGGATCCGCTTGGCGATGCTCGTCGTCATCAGCCGGTTGAACAGGCCCGGGAGGAACGACATGACGACGAGCAGGATCTCGAGCGCGGCGACGAAGTAATCCTTGAGCGGGCGGCGATAGCGGCCGTGGTACTGCGCGAGGAACTCGGAGCGCAGGGCCGGCACGTCGACCTTGATCGGGCACTGCGTCGCGCATGCCTTGCAGGCGAGGCAGCCGTTCATCGCGTCGTAGACCTGGTGCGAGAAGTCGTCCGGCGCGCTCTCGCGCGAGCGGCGGAGCGCGATCACGGGCGCGTCGTCGGGCCGGCTCGCGCCGGCGTCGTGACCGGCGCGAGCGAGAAGGCGCAGCCACTCGCGGAGAATCCCCGCGCGGCCCTTCGGCGAGTGGATGCGGTCGCGCGTCACCTTCGACGATGGGCACATCACGCTGTCGGGGTTCCAGTCGAAGCACGCGCCGTTGCCGTTGCAGGTGACGGCCGTCTCGTACTTGGCGCGCACGACGGGGTGGATCTGACGATCGAACTGCCCGCGCTTGACCGTGTCGATGCTGACGAGCTGCTCGTTGCTGCCTGCCGGCGTCGCGAGCTTGCCGGGGTTGAGCTGGTTGCGGGGATCGAACGCGCCTTTCACGCGGCGAAGCTGCTCGTAGAGCTCCGGCCCGAAGAAGACCGGCGCGTACTCGCCGCGGAAGCCCTTGCCGTGCTCGCCCCAGAGGACGCCGCCGTAGCGCTTCACGAGCGCGACGACCTCGTCGCTGATCGTGCGAAGCAGCCGCTCGTCACCTTCGTCGCGCATGTCGAGCGCCGGGCGCACGTGCAGGCAGCCGACGTCGACGTGCCCGAACATTCCGTACCGGAGCCCGTGCCGATCGAGGATGGCGCGGAACTCGCGGATGTAGTCGGCGAGCCGCTCGGGCGGGACCGCGGTGTCCTCGACGAAGGGGACCGGACGGCGATCGCCGGAGACGTTGCCGAGCAGCCCGACCCCCTTCTTCCGCAGGCTCCAGAGAGCGGCGACGTCCTTCGGGTCGCGCGCGACGGTGTAACCGGCCGGGGCCCAGGGCTCGCCACGGGAGGCGTCGAGCGCGCGGCAGAGCTCCTCCACCTTGGCCGCGACGGCGGCCGGATCGTCCGATTCGAACTCGACGAGGTTGATCGCGGCGAGCGGCGGCTCGTCCGGGCCCTGCGCGACGAGGTGCGCGACCGAGTGCCAGATGACGTCCTTCTTCGCGAGCCCGACGATGGTGTCGTCGATCGTCTCGATCGCGCTCGGATTGGCGCGCACGAGCACGCCGGCGGCACGGAGGGCGGAGTCGAAGTCCGCGTAGCGGATCGCGACGAGCTCGCGGTACTTCGGCAGCTTCGTGAGCTTCAGCTTCGCCTCGGTGATCAAGGCCAGCGTGCCCTCGGAGCCACACAGGATCGACGTGATGTCGAAGCGCCCGTCCGGCCGCTTCACGTGCGAAAGGTCGTAGCCGGTGACGAAGCGCGCGATCTTCGGCAGCGCGGTCGCGATCTCCTCGGCGTGCGTCGTGACCACGTCGTCGACGGTGCGGAAGATCGACCCGCGGAGATCGTCGCGCCGCTTCTCCCGCTCGAGCTCGTCGGCGTCGATCGGCTTCGCCTCGAGCACGCTGCCGTCCACGAGCACGGCGCGGAGCTCGAGCACGTGTTGGCTGGTCTTGCCGTAGACGCGCGAGCCCTTGCCGGACGCGTCCGTGCTGATCATCCCGCCGATGGTGGCGCGGTTCGACGGCGAGAGGTTCGGCGCGAAGAAGACGCCGTGGGGCTTGAGGTGCGCGTTGAGCTCGTCGAGCACGACGCCGGGCTGGACGCGGACCCAGCCCTCCTCGAGGTTCGTCTCGAGGATCTTCGCGAGGTGCCGCGAGACGTCGACGATGATCCCGTCGCAGAGCGACTGGCCGTTCGTCCCGGTGCCCCCGCCACGCGGGCTCAGCTTGATGGACGCGTAGCGGTCCTCGTGCGCGAGCCCGAGCAGGAGCCTGACGTCGGCCTCGCTCTTCGGGAACACGACCGCGAGCGGGACGACCTGATAGACGCTGTTGTCCGTCGCCGTGACGAGGCGCGAGGCGTAGTCGGTGCGGATCTCACCGGAAAATCCGCGCTTGGCGAGCTCGTCCAGGAACGCGCGATAGAGCGGAGGCAGGTGCGCCTTCGGATCGAGGTACGGGATCATCGAGGCGCCGGGATGCTAGCGAAGCTGGCGCCTCCTGTCGCCGACGAGCCGGAGCCTACGCGCCCGCGGCGAGCTAGAATGTGCTCATGCGCGCCATGTCGCTCTTCGTGTCGTGCGCGCTGTCGCTCGGCCTCGGAGGCTGCAAGAGCTCGGCGCAGAAGACGCCACCGCCCGCGGAGCAGGCCGAAGCGGCCACTGCAAAGAGCGCGTCTCCGCTCGAGGAGGCCGACGCCGCCGCCTCCGCCGCGTCTTCCGATCTCGCTCCCTACGAAGCGGCCGACCCGCCGCCGCTGACCCTGCGAGCCGACGCGCCCACCATGCGGTACGCGCGCCTCGGACGCGAAGCATGCCTCGCGGAGCTCGGACGTCGCGCGATCCCGTTCGAGGAGGCCCCGCCGTCGTCGTGGGCGGTGAAGTCACGCAAGAAGACGGCCAAGGTCGCTCCGCCTGCCGGCAAGGCGAGCAAGACGAAGCCATCGGCCAAGGGCTCGAAGCGCGCGAGGCCCGCGAAAGGGCGCAAGCCCGGGAAGAACGGAGGACCGAAGAAGCCGTCCCGCTCGGCGCAGAGCGCGTCGGCGCGCGAAGACCTCCTCGAGGCCGCGCAGCACATCCTGGCGCCGGTGCGCCTGCGCGGACCTCTGCACGGGATCACGATTCACTCGGCGCTGCCCGAGAAGGTCCGCGCGACCTCGCCGTTCGAGGTCTTCGACTGCCGCCTGGTCCTCGCCCTCGACGACTTCGCCTCGATCCTCGCCGAGCACGACGTCGTCGAGGTGATCCACATGTCTGCCTTCCGCCCGCAGCGCGATCGGGGCTGCACGCCGAAGTTCGTGGGCAAGCAGCACTGTGGAGCGCTCGCGCTCGACGTCGGGGTCCTCAAGAAGAAGGACGGCTCGACCCTCGACGTCGACAGGGATTGGAACGGTCGCATCGGTCTGGAGACGTGCACCGCCGGAGCAGGGCCGAATCCCGAGACGCCTGCCGCCAAGGAGCTCTGGGACATCGTCTGCGCGTCGGTGGAGCGCGGGCTCTTCCACGTCGTATTGACGCCGAACTACAACGCCGAGCACAAAAACCACCTGCACCTCGAGGTCACGCCCGGCGTCTCGTGGACCTTCATTCACTGACGTCGTCGCGCGAGCGGCGCCGACGGCCGAGCGCGGCGAGGCCCATGAGCATGCCGGCGATCGAGAGCGCCACACCGGAACCGCGCGCTCCGCCCTGCGTCATCGAGCAGCCGCTCGTCGTCGTCGTCGTCGTGGGCGTCGAGGGCGCCGCTTCCTGCTCGGTGCCGTTCTTCTTGCCGCCATTCTTCTTGCCGCCGTTCGACGCGCCGGGCTTCGAGGGCTCCTCGTCGTCGTCCTCGTCGTCCTCGTCTTCCTCGTCTTCCTCGTCCTCGTCGTCACCGGCGCCCGTGCTGCCGCCGGGGTCGCCGCTCGCTCCGCCGTCCTTCTCCGAGGCGCCCGCGTCGTCGGCGGGAGCGCCGGCGTCGTCGTCGACGCCGCCCGGATCGTCGGGGCCGCCCGCATCCACGGGAGCGCCCGCGTCGTCGTCGGTACCGCCGGCGCTGCCGCCGTCGATCTCCTCCTCGCCGCCCGGGCCGCCGTCCACGATGTCCTCGCCGCCGTCGGGCGCGGCCCCCGCGTCCTCGTCATTGGAGGCGCCGCCTCCGGCGTTGGCACAGACGATCGGTGCGGTGTCGAGCGTGCGAGGCGCAGGCGGCGCGAGATCGAAGTCGCTCCTGTTGTCGCCGGTGTCGATGCAGCCCTGCCCCTTGCGGACCGCCGCCTTGTCTTTGTCCGTCTCTTTCGCGGGCGAGCCCTCGGCCTGGGATGCCGTGCCGTATCCGACGAGGTCGATCCAACCCGTGCACGGCTTCGTCGTCTTGCCGCCGCACCCGTCGAGCGGAGCGTCGGCGCGCACGAGCGCGATCTTCCCCTTCGCTTGGTTGAGCCCGACGGGATTCGCCGGCGCGAAATGAGGCTCGGGGAGCGGCGCGCCCTGCGCCCCGCTGCTCGCGAGCTGGACGAGGAAGTAGCGACCCGGCTCCAGGGTGACCTTCGGAAGCGCGATGATGTCCGACGCCTTGAAGCTCGCCACGCTCGTCGCGTACTGTAGGGCCTTGCCTTCGAGGCTCACGGGCTCGTTGCCTCGGTTGAAGATCTCGACGAAGTCGTGGGTGTAGGGCGCGTTGGCGTTCCCACCGCCGCCGTAGATCTGGCTGATGACCAGATCGTCCGACGACGTCTGAGCCGACTCCGCGAGGAAGGCGTCGTCGTCCGCGGTCTGCGAGCATGCGACGGCGAACGCGATGGAACCGGAGAGAACGAGGACCGTGGCGAGGGACGCGAGCTTCACGCCTCGGTCATACGCAACGGAGTGACCAACCTTCCCACACTCCCTTCATCGAAGTCTTTCGAGGACTTACGGGACGGGGGACGCGAGTCGCCCGCGATCCGCGGGCAAAGAGGGGCCCGCCGCGGAGAAGAGCCGGAGAAACCATGCCCTACCGGACGCGGACGATGGTGCCTTGCTCGATCTTTGTCGGGAGCACCGCGGTCCAGCCGAGCGGCAGATGCGGCGACGTGAACGCGAAGAGCCAGCGGGCGTCGAGCGGGGCGAGGTTCACGCAGCCGTGGCTGCGCACCCGCCCGAAGTCCCGGTGCCAGAACGCGGCGTGGAGCGCGATCGCCTTGTCGAAGAACTGGACCCACGGGACGTCCTCGATCGCGTAATGGCGGTCGACGTCCTCCCGATCGAGGTTGTCCATCTTCGTCGTGAAGACCTTCACCCAGATGCGGAAGGTGCCGCGGCGCGTGGCGGAGTCGGATCCCGGCGGACCCTTGCCCGTCGAGACGAGGGTCGCGAACACCGGACGCTTGCCCTCGTAGGCGACGAGCGCCTGCTGCGACAGATCCACGTCGATCCATCGTTCGCCGTCGAGCGTCACCTCCGGCGGCGGCGGAGCGAGCCTCGGCCGCGACAGATCGCGCGCGCGCATCCATGCCGGAGGCTCGCCGTCGGCGGACACGCGGACGCGGACGTCCTTGCCGACCGTCTTCTCCTCGTGGACGCGCACCGTCTCGAAGCGGACGCGCGTGCCGATCGCCTTCGTGGCCTTCTCCGAGTCGAACACGCTCGCCTTCTCGGCGACGACCCACGCGACGTCGATGTCGCCGTCCTTCGCGGGATCGAGCAGCTCACCGTGGAAGAGGCTGGGCCGCGCCGGCGTGAGCTCGCGCATGGCGATCCAGCGGCCCTTCTTCGTGCGGCCCCAGCGCTCGCCGTGCGCGTTCCGCTCCTCGACGATCGCGACCGCGAAGCCGGGCTCGAGCTCTTGATCGGCCGCATCCTCGAGGGCCGTCTCGAGGTTCGCGTACCCGAAGGCGCCGTCCCGTCCGGCGAAGAAGTAGCGGTACGGCAGGCCGTCGTCCGTCGCCGACGTCGGAGCGATGGGCGGCAGCGGGCGCGCGCTCGGACGGAAGGGCCTGAGGAGGTCCTCGCCCATCACGGTCCAGGGTCGCGTGCCGAGCGGCGGCGCTCCGGGATCGTCCGGGCTGTACTCCGCGACGTCGGAGCACATCCACGCGAGCGGCCCGACGAGGAGCCAGCGACCGGCGCAGCCCGGACCTCGGCGCGTGGCGAAGAGAGGCAGGCGTGCGCCAGGCTGCGCGCTGCCACGCCGCGCGTCGACGTTGCCGGGCTCGGCGTAGATCGCGGACTCGAGCTTGGTCGGCGCCACGGATCGTGCCCACCGGGGGAGCGGAACGTCCGACGGATCGGTCCACGGAGGCAGCGCCTCGTCGGCCATGAGCGGCGACGTCGAAGCGAGGAGCGCCAGCGCGACGGCCATGGGCAGGCGTCCGCGGCGCACGCGGTCGTGCCGCTGCGAGGCGTGGAGCGCTCGGCGATCGCGCCCTCTCCCGACGGTGGGCATCACCTGCCTCGAAGCCGGCGCCGCGACGGCCTGGCGGCGTCCTTCTTCGGACGCTTCTCGCCCCGGTCGGCAACGGAGTCGCGCACCTTCCCTTGCGGCAGACGCAGCGTGAACGTGGCGCCCTTCGAGCTCGACTTCACGGTGATCGTGCCGCCGTGCTCCTCGGCGATGCGCTTCGTGATCGCGAGACCGAGGCCCGTGCCGCCCTTCTTCCCGCTCGTCACGAACGACTGGAAGAGGCGGTGCTCGATCTCCTTCGGGATGCCGGGGCCGGTATCGGAGAACGTGATGACGAGCGTCTCGGGCTCCCGCTTCGTCGCCTTCGTGCGAGCGACCTTGATCGTGAACCTGCCGCCCTTGTCGGCCATCGCCTCGGCGGCGTTGCGCGCGAGGTTGTGGACGACGCGGAGGATCTTCCCTTCGTCGAAGTATGCGACGCCCTTGTCTTCGAGGACGATGACGAGCTCGACGCCCTGACGCGCGAGCTGCGTCTGGAGCTGCTCCTTCACGTCGCCGAAGAACTTCGTCAGGTAGACCTTGCGGACCAGCGTGTTGCGCTCGCCTCGCGCGAACTCGAGGATGTCGCGCTGCATCGCGCCGATGTGCTCGAACTGCTTGAGGGCGAGCTCGGCGTACTCGTCGCGCACCGACCGCTTGTCCGCGGCCTGCATCATCTGGACGTAGCCGCTGATCACGGTGAGCGGCGTCTTCATGTCGTGGATGACGCCGGAGAGGAGACGGCCGATCGTCGTCAGGCGCTCCTCGCGCTCGCGCGACTCGCGCGCCATCTGCAGGCGGATCGCCGTCGATGCGTTCGCGGCGATGAGGAGGAGCAGCGCGCGATCCTCCTCGGTGAAGCCCTCCTCGACGTCGCCGTTGAGGCGCGGCTGCGACCCGGGGATACGCGTCTTGTTGAAGAGGGCGATCGCGCCCATCGCGTCTCCGTCCTCGCCTTCGAGCGGGACCGCAATGCAGGCGCGCAAGGGCTCGCCGAGGATCTGGTCGAAGACGGGGTCGTGGCTCGGATGGGAGGGCGCGTCGTTCGTGAAGACGACCTCTCCGTCGGCCATCGCGGCGCCGGTGAGCCCCTGCCCGACGTCGAGCGAGTGGCGGTGGAGCGTGTCGTCGTGCCGGAACATGAGGTAGAGGACGGCCTTGTCGCCCGGCCCCTTCATGGCGAAGGCGCCGGCGTGCGCCTCGCTCGTGCGGAGCGCCTCGCTGAGGACCCCCGTGAAGAGCTCCTCGAGCGAGGTGGCGCGTCCCATCGCGCTCTCGAGGTCGAACAGGAGCTTGAGGTCGCGGACGCGGTGCTCGAGCTGCTCCTTGATCTCGAGCAGCTCGGTGTTCTTCTGCGTCACCGAGATGAACAGCCGCGAGTTGTCGATCGCGATCGCGGCCTGCGTGGCGAGGGCGGCCAGCACGACGGCGTCGCTGTCGTCGAACACGCCCGTCTTCTTGTTGAGCACCTGGATGACGCCGATCGTCCGCCCGAGATGGTTCTTCATCGGGACGGCGAGGATCGACCGCGTGCGGTAGCCGGAGGCGAGGTCGAGCTCGGGGTTGAAACGCGGATCGCCGTACGGGTCGTTGACGAGGAGCGTCTTGCCCGTCTGCGCGACGTGCCCTGCGATGCCCTGTCCGACCTTGAGCCGGATCTGCCGGACCTCGTCTCCCTGGACGATGCGCGAGACGAGCTCCTCCTTGCGATCGTCGAGCAAGTACAGCGTCGAGCGATCGGCGTCGACGGCCGAGGTGATCTTCTCGAGGATCAGCTCGAGGAGCTGATCGAGATCGAGCGTGGTGCCGAGAGCGAGCCCGACCTCCCGGAGGGCGACTCCGATGCGCCTCTCGCGAGCGAGCTCCTCCTCGAGATCCTTGACCCTCTGCTCGAGCACGGCGACGCGCACGTCGAGCTCGCGCGAGCTGGAGCGCCGGGGAGGCGACCAGACCGCTTCCCCGCTCGAAGAGGGGGGCGGGCGCGTCGACTTGAGGGCCACGTCCGGATTCTAGACGGTTCGGGCCCCTGTTGTCCCCGCGGGGACGGCCTATCCGAGACGGCGTAGCCGAGATCGCGCCGAAGCGAACGCGTGTGATGCCGCACCGCATTGGAAGTGCTATGCCACGGGTTCCCTCCGCATGCCGAAAACGCTCATCGTCACTCCGACCTACAACGAGAAAGACAACCTGCCGCGCTTCGTCGACGCGGTGCGTTCGGCTTTTCCCGAAGCGGACATCATGGTCGTCGACGACAACTCACCCGACGGCACCGGCGCCATCGCGGACGCCATCGCGGCGAAGGACCCGAAGGTCCGCGTGATGCACCGCCCCGGCAAGCTGGGGCTCGGCACCGCGTACACGCAGGCGTTCCGACGCGGCCTCGACGAAGGCTACGAGTGGTTCTTCGAGATGGACGCCGACCTGTCGCACGACGTCAAATACCTGCCCGACTTCGTCGCGGCTCTCGAGGGCGGCGCCGACGTCGTCATCGGGTCGCGGAACATCCCGGGCGGCGGCGTGGAAGGCTGGGGCATCGGTCGTCACTTCATCTCGAAGGGCGGCTCGCTCTATTCGCGCACGATCCTCGGCCTCGACGTGAAGGACCTCACGAGCGGCTACAAGGCCTTCACCCGCCGCGCCCTCGAAGCGATCGGCATCGAGCAAGTCCACTCGAACGGCTACTCGTTCCAGATCGAGATGACGTACCGCGCCCTGCGCAAGGGGATGACCGTCAAGGAGGTCCCGATCGTGTTCGTCGACCGAACCGCAGGCCGGTCGAAGATGAGCCGGAAGATTTTCTTGGAGGCCGTCGGCGTCGTCTGGAGGCTGCGCGCGGAGGCGGCGTTGGGGAAGCTTTGAGGAGTCAGACCTCAGTCCTCGATCCTCAGCTCGACCTCCCTCGATCGCGCCGACCTCCGAGTTGCCGAGTTGCGAGGAGCTGACGCGCTCAGCGCGGAGGCCGCAGAGGGCCAAGCGCCAAAGCTGAGGACTGAGGACCGAGGACTCCCTTACGGGTCTTCCGACCCGCCCCCGTCCTCCTTGGGCCTCCCAGCGAGCCTCCGCTCCGACGCTCTCTCCGCGCTGATCCACGCCTCGAACGCCTTCAGCTCGGCGGCCCTCTGCGCCGACATCTTCGCGGAGCTTCTCGGTGGCGGCGGGGCGGCCCGGGCGTCGTCCTTCGGACCGTCGGGCTTCGGATCGTGTGCCTCTCCGGCCTTCGTCTCGGTGGGTTCGAGAGCATGACGCTCGGACGTTCGCGCTTCGAGCGGCTTCGGAGCGGAAGCCGTCGCCTCGGAGGGCTTGGGATCGAGCGGCTCTCGGCTCGAGCTCGCGGGGGCCGAGGGCTGCGGCTCGGAGGGCTTCGCGGCGGACGGGTCGCGGTCCGCGCCGAGCGCGGCTTGCATCGCGCCCGAGAGCGCCGTGGGCGACGGCAGCGCCGCCGAATCGGCGGCCGGTGAATCCGTCGAGGCGTCTTGCACGAACGCCTCGGGCTCGATGGTCGGCGCGCGGAAGGCGCTCTCCGACTCGCGCGCGTCGACGAGCGCCGGGCGTGGGGGCATCCGTCGCGACGACGGACCTGCGGAAGGCGGCTCTTCGGCGACGACCGGGCGCGCGCTGCTCGCGGGAGGCGGAAGCCCCTGCTCGGGCGGCTCCCCGACGTCGGAACGCCGGCGTCCGCGCCGCGCGAGCACCCAGCCCACGGCCGCGCCGGCGCTGACCAACGGAGCCACGATCATCGTCCACGGTGATCCCTCGCCGCCCGGACGCGCGGGCGCCTTCGCCTCGGCCGACGGCGACGTTTCGGGCTCGGGGAGCGGCGTCGACCTCGCGTCGACGGAGGAGGCCGGCGCCGCGGGATCGGTCGAAGACGCAGCGCCGGCAGGGGCAGCACCCGCCGGCGCCGACGTGTCGTCGTAGGCGGCGACGCGGAAGCCGTACTCGGCGGAGCGTGCGCCGGGCGCGGCCTTGTGGCGCGCGCTGCTCCGCCCTCGCTTCGGTCCACGCAGCCACGAGCCTCCTCGCAAGACGCGGCGCTCCGAATCGGCTCCCTCCGTGCGCTCGGGATCGACGGCGTCGCCGAAGGGAAAGGGCGCGTACACGTCGCGGCACCACTCGAAGACGTTGCCCGCCATGTCGAAGAAGCCCCAGGCGTTCGGCTTCTTCGTCCCCGCTGGATGCGTGGAGCCGCCGGAGTTGTTCTTGAACCAGCCGAGGCTCAGCGCCTCGCTCTCCTTCGTCGCGCCGTACCAGGGCGTCGTCGTCCCGGCTCGGGCCGCATACTCCCACTCCGCCTCCGTCGGCAGACGAATGCGGCGTCCGGTCTTCTGCGAAGCCCACTCGGTGAAAGCGTTCGCGTCTGCGAACGAGACGAGGACGACCGGGTCTTCGTCTCGCTGCGTGAAGCCAGGATTGCGCCAGTTGAAGTCCTTCCGTCGCACGAGGGCGCCGACCTTGGCGTCGAAGCCATGGCCGCCGCCGCCCCTCTCGGCTTCCGTCACGTACTTCGTCTCGGCGACGAAGCGCGCGAACTGGCCGCGCGTCACCGGGATCTTCCCGAGCCAGAACGGTCGCGAGATCGTGACGGTCCGGACGAGCTCGTCTTTCTCGTGGCCGATCTCCCCCGGCGCAGAGCCCTGACCGAAGGTCCCCTTCGGCACGCGACGAAGAACGAGAGACGTCCCTCCGAGATCGAGCGACAACTCGTCCTCGGCGGCGTGCGCGCGTGCGGCCCAGGCGAGGACCAAGACGACGCTGCATACGCCCGCGACGAACCGGGACATCGACCCTTTATAACAGCGCGTGCAGAGCGCGCGTGCACACCGGCGAAGCGCGACGGGGCGGCCGACGACCCTATGGACGCATCCGGAAGCGGTCTATGCTGCGCGCATGAGCAAGGCCAAGAAACTCTCGCTCGAGGAGCACGCCGAAAAGATCCGCGAAGAGCTCAAGGTTCCACGTCAGAACGAGCTCTTTCGGGCCGCGATCGAGGCCGGCTACCTCACGGCTCGCGCGGATGGGGGCGTGGACGAGACCGAGCGTGAGGTCCTGATCAAGGCGGTCGAGCTCCTGAGCCAAGGGCTCGTCATCGAGTGGGAGAGCGAGGCGCTCATCGACGAGTGCAAGAAGCTCGCGGACGAGGAAGGCGTCGAAGCGCGAGCCGCGAAGGTCGGCGAGACCCTCGAGGAGCTCGGTCAGGTCGAGGCCGGGATCTTCGTCGCCGCGCTCGTCGCGCGCGCGACCAAGGGCGTCGACAAGTCCGAGGCCGAGCTGCTCAAGACCATCGGCAAGAGCGCCGGCATCGGCAACGACAAGATCCGTGACATCGTGAAGCGCGCGACGACGCTCACGGGCGGGGGTTGATCAGAACGTCGCCCCGATTCCGCCGGGGCCGACCAAGAGCCGTGAGCGCGCCGCGGTCTCCGCCTTCGTGTCGGTGCTCGCGAAGAACGTGATCGCCGCCGCACCGAGGGCGAGCACGCCGAACCCGGCGATCACGTCACCCGCGACGAAGAACGGCCGCACGCCGTCGATGCGCTCCTGCGAGCAGTTCGGCTTGCACTCGTCGAGGTCGCTCCGCTTCATCGCCCCGATCCCTCCGAGCGTCGCGCCGGCGAGGAGGAGCCCTCCCCCGACGCCTCCGAGCACGAGCGTCAGCGTCGAAACACGCTTCGAGCGCTTCGTCGCGCACACGGCCCCCTCCGGAGGAGCGAAATCGACGTCGATCTCCCTACGCTCGCCGCGGGCGAAATCGATGGTCTGCGTCCTCGACTGCGAGCTCGCCGGATCGCTCACCACGATGGTGCGCTTGCCGGGGTCGAGCAAGAGCGCGTTCCCCTCCTTCCGCCACCCGCCGGAGACCTCGATCTTGGCGTCGGTGCGGTCGCATCCGTCGCTGTCTCGGACATGGACGACGAGCTGCGGAAGCTTGGCCCGGATCTCCTTGCTCCAGACCGCGCACTCGTTCTTGAGCAGGTCGGGGCAGGTCGGCCGCGCGCACCGCTCGGCCGCCTCGAGCGCCGAGACGAGCTCCGACCTCAGTTGCAGGCGCTGGGTCCGTTCGTAGGCCGCCGCGCACTCGCGCGTCTCGTCTGCGGCCGCTCGGGTCGCAATCGTCCCGCTCGCCATCACGATCACGAAACCGAGCGCCGCTGCACGGGCGGTCATCACGCCGAAGCATACCCGAAGGCTCACTGCTCGAAGCAGTAGAGATGTGCCTCCGCCGAACAGGGCTGCGCGCACGCGGCCGTCCAGGTGTCCGACGGGGCCGCCTCCGCCGGCGGGATGACGCCCACGTACCCCGTCACGGAGCTCGCGCTCGTGCTCCACGCCGAGCAGTCCGACGAGCTCGCGCGCAAGCCCGCCGGGTCCGTGTTCGTCCACACCATCGTGCCGGAGACGACGCACGTCCGCCGTCCGTCCGCTTCCGTGCGGAACGTGAACGTGCCTTCGGGGAGCGTCGTGCCTCGCTCCGTCATGTCGATCGGCGAGACGAGCCCCGAGGTCAGCGCGGAGATGCCGGGCGCGATGATCCGACGTCGGTCGGGCGTGACGAGCGCTTCTTCGCCCGCGTCGACGTCATCGTCGTCGTCGTCGTCGGGTTTCGTGAAGCGCGTCGCGGGTGACGACTCGGGGTCGCTGAGCCAGGCCCTGAACGTGCCTGTCAAACCGGCGTCCATCGCGAGCATCTGGCACCGCCAGTCCGCGGCCGCGACCGAGCCGATCTCGCCGGCGAAAGGAACGCTCGTCACGAAGACGACCTTGCCGTCGTGCGTCACGTCCTCGACGGCCGGTGCGTCGACGGGCGAGGATCCGGCGTCGTCCGGCTCGTCGGCCGGCGGGCCGTACCCGTCCAGACCGAACAGAGCGAAGCACCCGGCGAGCGACCAGGAGACCGCGCCGAAGACCAAGAACCGCGTCCGAGTTTCCGAGTCGATGAGAAGACCCCCAAGCGACCGTCCGGGGTCGAATCATACCCGAGGTCGGAGCGCGAAGCGGCCCGAACCGCCTCGCGTCAGAGGCAATGGAGCTTCGGGATCTTGACGCCCTTGTCCCAGGTGAACGGAACGGCGCAATCCGCCGGCTTCTTCTTCCGCGAGGATCCGGCCGGTGCGGTGGCCGGCGCGGCCGGGCGCGCTACGCGAGCAGATGCCGCGGTCGAGGGCGGAACCTCCTCGTCGGCGGACAACACCTCGATCGTGTCCAAGGAGTCGTCCTCCGTGGAGGACGTCGCCGGCTCTTCGTCTGCGCCCTTTTCGGGCGCGCCCTCCTTCGGCGGAGCCTCGAGATTCGCCGCAGTCGCGGCGGGCTCGCTCGCCGCGACGCTCTCGTCGGCCGGAGCTTCCGGCCTCGCCGACGCGACGACGGGGGCGGACGCGACGGAGCGCTCGCTCGCGGCCGTCGCAGCCGAGTCGCGCTCCGGCGAGGAGACGAGCGCTGCGCCGATGGTCACGAGGACGAGCGCGAAAGCGACACCGCCGCCGATCGCAGCGACGATCTTCATGTGATCGATGCGCTGCTGCTCGAGCGGGACCGCCTCCGGGTCCTGCATGGTCAGCTCGACGGCGGCCGAGCCTCCCGTCGTCGGGGCCTCGTCGGCG
The DNA here is from genome assembly GCA_937949945.1 of uncultured Myxococcales bacterium. Lineage (GTDB taxonomy): Bacteria > Myxococcota_A > Polyangia > Polyangiales > Polyangiaceae > Labilithrix. The sequence continues at coordinate 4,317 of CALFEQ010000153.1, read as the reverse complement.
GAGAGAGTCACGCTCGGCCCCGGCGCGTCCATCTGGATGATGGGCAGGCTCGGGCTCGATCCGACCGCGTTCGTCATCCTGGTCGAGACCGCCGTCCCGCGCACCCAAGCCTCGAGCGCCGCGCTGAGCTCGTTACCGTCGGCGAATCGCGCCTCGCGATCCTTCTCGAGGCAGCGCTTCACGATCTCCTCGAGCGCCGGCGGGACGTCGCTGACGAGCTCGCGGAGCGGCTGGGCCGGGTCCTTGATGGTCGCGAGGAGCGTCGCCACGGCGCTCTCGCCCTTGAACGGCCGGGTCCCCGCGAGCATCTCGTAGAGGACGACGCCGAAGGAGAAGATGTCCGTCCGGACGTCGAGCGGGTGCCCGTGGGCCTGCTCGGGGCTGACGTAGCCGGGCGTGCCCCACATCTCTCCGGCCGACGTCGTGTTCGTGGTCTCGGTGGAAGGGCCGATGCCCGGCATCGACGTGTGCTGGCGAGCGAGCCCGAAGTCGAGCACTTTCGCCAGAGTGACGTCGGGCGACGGGGTCGTGACGAACACGTTCTCGGGCTTGATGTCTCGATGGATGACGCCCGCGGCGTGGGCGCGTCCGAGCGCGCGTGCCACGTCGCGGGCGATCGAGACCGCCTCCTCGAGCGGGAGCTTCTTTCTCCGCGACAGGACCTTGCGGAGGGACATGCCCTCGAGCAGCTCCATGACGATGAGGAGCCGCCCGTCGAGCTCGTCCACCTCGTAGACCGTCGCGATGTTGGGGTGTTGGAGCTTCGCAGCGAGCCGCGCCTCGCGCATGAGGCGCTTCTTCTGGATCGTCGCGTCGCCCTCGTCGTTCAGGACCTTGAGAGCGACGTCGCGCTCGAGCCTCTCGTCGAACGCGGCGTAGACGGCGCCCATCCCGCCGCGGCCGATCAGACGATCGACGCGGAAGCGACCGACCGTCGTCCCGACGAGGCTCGCCCCACCACCACCAACCACTCCCCCGAGTCTACCGCGCTCGCGCGAACGACGGCCAAGGGCACATCGTCTTACGTCGTCTTACGGCGGCAGCTGATCCTGTCCATCCGTTCGGTGTCGGTTCGGGCTCGGAGAACCGTCGGACGCAGGCGGCTCGGCCTCGGGCGACCTCGCCTCGACGATGATCTCCACGCGCCGGTTCAGCGCGCGGCCCTCCGGCTTGGCGTTGTCGGCGATCGGCTGCTCGCTCCCCATCCCGATCGTCTTGATGCGCGCCTCGTCGACGCCCTCGGCGACGAGGAAGTCGCGGACGGCGTTCGCCCGCTGCTCGGAGATCCGCTTGTTCGCGTCCTTCTTGCCGGTGGAATCCGTGTGTCCCACGATGGTCAGGCCCCGAGGGTCGTCCTTGATGGCCTTCGCGATCTCGGCGAGGCGCTTCTTGCCCTCCGCCGTGAGCTCACCGCGCTTGCCGAACGCGATCGTCCCCGGCAACGTCAGCACGTAACCCCGCTCCGACTTCGAGACCTTCAAGCCCTCGATCTGCGCCAGCGCGTCGTAGACCTTCTGCTCGGCCGCGACGCGCGCCCGGCGCTCGCTCTCCGCGCGCTGCCGCTCCATCTCGACCCGCTCCTTCTCGCGATCGAGCTGCTGGCGCGCCATCGCGGCCTGGCTCTCGCGGAAGCGCTCGAACTCCGCGAGCGCGGCGCGCTTCTCTTCGAGCGCGTGGGCGGTCTCGGCCTTGCCCTGCGCCGCGATCGCCTTGCGGTGCGCGACGTACGCGAGCGTCTTCGTCTTCTCGTCGTTCGCGCCTTCCTTCCTGTAGGCCTGCTCGGCCGCGTCGAGCGCCTGCCGCGCCTCGTACATGTCCCTGCCGACGATCGACGCACCGGGCGCGGTGGACGCCTTCTGGTAGGCCATGCGCGCGTCGAGGAGCTGCTGCGGCGGGCGGCTCGCCCCACACCCGACGATGGGCGCCGCGAGCACGAGAGCCAAGGCGAGCGTCGTCCGATTCGACTTCATGACCCCGTTCCTCCCGTCTGCATCATCTGCTTCGCCTGCCGGATCGCGTCGATCGTCTTCTCCGCGTCCGCCTTGGCCGCGCGCGCGTGCGCGAGATGGAGCGCCGCCTCGGCGTCCGCCTCCGCGCGCGTGAGGTAGAAGCCCGCCTTCTTGTTGTCGCCGTTCTTCATCTGCCGCCGTGCCTCTGCGAGCAGGTCCTTGGCGAGCTTGAGATGGACGGCCGCGCGAGGATCGGCGTCCGCACGCATCGCCTCGGCTTGGTCGACGGCCTGCTGCGTTCGCGCGAGCTTGTCGGCGGGGACCGGCGTCGCCGCGCAGCCGGCGGTCGCGCATGCGAGCGCGATCGCCGCGGCCGGCGCCCATGCAATCGTCACCCAGGTCTTCATCTCGTCCTCCTCAGAACTGCCCCACGGCGCCGAACCCGGCAGAGCCTCTGCCGAACGACGTCGCGGTGAGGTTCACCTTCGTCCCGAGCGCCTCGATCGTCGCCGCAGGGATCTTCTCGGGGATGACGAGGCCGAGCACCGTCAGCCCGAGGCCGACGGCCTGAGCGATGCCGCTGCCCGCGATGAGGATCATGTCCAGGGTCCCCTCGGTCGTGTCGGCGAGGTGCACGAACGGTCCGGCGACGGGGAGGTACAGCCGCTCGTCCGCGTTGCGCCCCTGGTACGAAGCGAAGGCGGTGGCGCCCGCCGTCACGGCCCAGCTGCCGAAGAGCATGGTGGTGCCCGTGATGAGCAGCGGCCGATGAGGACGGAGCTTCTGGTGTGCGACGATCGTCTCCCGCGCGCGCGGCGGCGCCATGGGCGCGACCGGCGTCGGCGGCTCGGCCGCCGTGTCGGCGGCCGTGATCGTGGTCGTCGCTGCCTCGGCCGGCGCGGACGCCGGTGCGCCTGCGGTCTCCGAGGTCTCGTCGTTCGGTGCTTCCTGCGCGAGCGCGGCAGGAGCCGCTACGAGTGCGGCGAGCGTGGTGAGGGCGAATGCTGCCTTCTTCATGCGTGCCTCGTTCGTGCGTCGGCTCGCGTCGTGCGCGGCCCGATGGCACGAGCCTCCGTCTCGGCCTCTCGTACGAGGGCCGACGCGACGCGCGACTGGCTCTGCGAGCACGATGCCGTGAAGGCGACCCTCGACGCTCGACGTCGCACGTCGGGCGGGCGTCCCCGGAAAACCGGAGGTCCGGAGAGCGCCCGTCCCGAGCGGGATGGTGCGGAACGTGCCGTCGATGCGTCCTGTCTCTCACCTTCGCGTCACGCCGAGGCAGGCACGCCGAGGCGCGCGCGCGTCACAGCGTCGGCATCGCGCTGGGGTCGAAGAGGAACGGGCGCAGGATCCCCATCTGCGGTCGGTCCTTGCCGTCCTTCGGCTCGAGGGTGAACTTGTACTCTCCCCAGCCCGGGCCGCCGGCCCACCAGAGCCAACCGACGAGGACGTCGGACGCATTCATCATCGCCTTCAGCATGTCCTCGACGGCCCGGTAGCACCGCTCGTTGCGCGCACCGGCGAACTCGCCGACGAAGCCCTTCTTGCCGTGCTTGCGGAGCCACGCGACGAAGCTCGCGATGCGCTCGCTCCCGATCGTCTCGCTCACGCAGTCCTCGCCGCTGCCGCTCGAGTCCTTGTCGAGGTACTGGTGCACCTCGTAGAGGAAGTTGTCCTTCGGGTCCTTGATGTCGAGCATCGCGACCGCGTTGGACGTGCCGTACCAATTGCTCGTCCAACTGTGCGCGCCCGTCCACGCGTTGCCCGGGACGTGAATGAGGTTGTCGGCGCCTGCCGCGCGAATCGCCGCGATCGCCGCGTTCGCCGCCCTCACCCACTGCTCCGTCGGCATCGTGTGCGGCTCGTTCACGAGGTTGAACATCACGTGCCGGTTCGACGCGTAGCGCTCCGCGAGGCGTCGCCAGAAATCCGCGAAGACGTCCTCGGGCACCTTCGAGCTCCCCACGGGCTCGTCGTAGTAGCGCGCGAAGTTGTGCGGGTTGAGGATCACCTTCGCGCCCTTCGAGGTCGCGTGCTTCACGACGGCGTCGAGCTTCGCGAAGTACGACTCCGTGAACGCGCCCTTCGCGGTCGGCTGCATGCGCTCCCACTTGAAGCCGATCCGGAAGGTGTTCATGCCCTTCGACATGTAGTAGTCGACGTGCGATCCCGTCGGCCATCGATAGTCGACGCCCTCCTTGCCCGGGATCGCCGTACCGAACTCCGCGCCGGCGAGGTTCACGCCCCGAAATGGCATCGGCACGTCGGGCAACGGCTCGGGTTTGCCATCGTCACCTCCACCGGGCTTCGGCTTCTCGCTGCCGGGCTTGTCGCTGCCAGGCTTGTCGCTGCCGGGCTTGTCGCTGCC
>CALFEQ010000152.1 GCA_937949945.1 uncultured Myxococcales bacterium | reverse complement strand
CGGTCGACGCCGCGGATCACGTCGACGCCGTCGCCTGCGATTCGGTCGACGCCGCGTATCGGCTCGTCACCGTCCTTCCGCTCGACGCCGGCGGTTCGTTCGTCGCCCACCATCCGGGCGCCGGCCGTCCGCTCCGCTCCGGCGATGCGCTCGCCTTCCACCTCCTTCAAGGCGGCATCGCCGGCGATTCGCAGCTTGGGGACCCGGAAGAGGTAAGCTTGCCATGACCATCATGAAGTCCGTCACCGCGCTCCTTCTCGTCGGCACGGCGTCGTTGCTCCTCGGCTGCGTCTACGACAACGAGCCCCCTCGCGAGCTGGCTCCGGATCCGAAACCCTACGCGCCTCCTCCGGGAGAGCCGACCCAGCCGGGCTCCGGGACGAGCCCGTCGCCGATGCTCGTCGAAATCGACTCCGATCAGACGATGAACGCCGTCGGCGGTGACGGTGTCGGCGTCTTCGTCGAGTATGCGCGCGGCGGTCACTGGCATCTCTGGTGGACCTGCGACACGGCGCGCACGAACCAGAGCTGCGAGTTTTCCGTGAGCGCCACGGTCGCCACGGGGACCATCACCAATCTCGATGCGTCGGAGCTCGAGGGTGGCTTCGTCACGTCGCCCACGCCGTCACGCGTGGACGCGAAGTCCACGACGACGACGCAGGTCCACGGCATCCGCTTCGACACCGAGCCGGGCGCGGTGCTCACGGTCGACGCCGCGGTCGGCGGCTTTAAGGATGGCGCGTTCCTCTTCTTCGTCCAGGACGGCAAGGTCAACGGCGGCTTCAGCGGGAAGCTGACGAACCCGTTGCAGTTCCAGGGAAGCGCCCCCTGACGGTGAGAGGCTCTCGAACGAGGAAGCGTGAGAGAGGCTCCAGGCTCCAGGCTCCAGGCTTTTCAGTCCTCGGTCCTCGGTCCTCGGTCCTCGGTCCTCAGCAGTGCAACGGGTGGGGCCTTGATGAGCTTCTCGCTCTCGTGACCTGCGAAACTTGATCACGTGACCTGGAGGAGCCGAAGCGAAGCGAAAGGCCGGAGAGAGCCATGTCTCTCCGTGATGGGGCGCAAGTGGGAAGGCGTCGCAGCTGCGCGAGGCGTGGTAGGTCGCGAAGTCGGCGAACCGAGGTCATCTCGAGAGCGTCGATCTCCCTGTCGCCCCAGTTGTCGTCCGACGGCGCGGGCGCAAAGCGCTGCGTGATCCCTGGAGCCTGGAGCCCTGAGCCTCGAGCCTGATCCCGTGAGCCTCGTCGTCATCGGTCTCGGCGCCAACCTCGGCGATCGGCTCGCCACGATGCGCGAGGCGGTGGAGCGGATCGGGCGCATCGCGAAGGTCGTCGCGCGTTCGACGGTCTGGGAGACCACGCCCGTCGGCGGGCCGCCGCAGCCCGACTACTTGAATGCCGCCGTTCTCGTCGCGTGGGCGCGCGAGCCCGTCGAGCTGCTCGAAGCCTTGCTCGCGATCGAGGCCGAGCTCGGGCGCGTGCGTGACGTCCCCAACGGACCGCGCACGATCGACCTCGACGTGCTCTGGATCGAAGGCCGTGTCGTGGACGAGCCGAAGCTCACGGTGCCGCATCCGCGCCTGCACCTGCGCGCGTTCGCGCTCGCGCCGCTCCTCGAGCTCGTGCCGGACGCGTGCGATCCGCGAACCGGTCGGCGCTACGTCGTACCGGAAGGGCAGGGCGTTCGCTCGACGGGCGAGAAGCTCTGACCTCAGCAGCCGTTGGACGGTTGCCGCGTGGAAGACGAGCAATGGGCCTGAGGCGATCGCACGAAGCGGTCGACGAGCCCGACGAGCGCTTCGCGGTCGAACGGCTTGGACAGCCACGCCTCTGCGTGCACTTCGCTCGCGCGCTCGGCCGGGTTGGGCGCTGCCGTCACGACGACGATGGGCGGTCTCGGCTCTCCGCGCCGATCGATCTCCCGGACGAACTGCCAGCCGTCCATGACGGGCATGCGCATGTCCAAGAGGATCATGCCCGGGCTCTTCACGGCCATCCGCTCGAGCGCCTCTTTGCCGTTGGACGCGCTCTCGACTTCGACGCCCAAGCTCTCGAGGATCATCGCGAGCAGCTCTCGGAGGTCGGTGTCGTCTTCGACGATGAGGACGGGCTTGGTGCTCACTATCTCTCCAGCGGTAGCTTGAGGCGGAAGGTGCTCCCTCGACCCTCGACGCTCTCGAACCAGAGGTCGCCGCCATGACGGCGCGCGATCTCGCGTGCGAGGTAGAGGCTGGCGCCGAGACCGCCCGAGTCGAGCTCCGTCATCGCATGGGCCTTGAAGAAAGGTGTGAAGATGCCTTGCTGACTCCGCACCGGGATCCCGACGCCGTGATCGCGGACGGAGACGGTCGCGTACTCCTCGTCGGTCTCGATATCGACCTCGATCGTGCCTCCGTTCGGAGAGTATGCGACGGCGTTGTCGAGCACCTGCCGGAGCGCCTGCTTGACCCGTTCGCTGTCGACGATCACGCACACGCCCGCGTGCGGCTTCAGGACGAACCGGTGCTTCGGCGCCGACTTCTCGGCTCGCTGCACGACCCACCGAACCAATCCCGACAGATCGACGCGCTCTCGCGTCAATCGCAGCCGCCCGAGGATGACGGTCGAGAGGTCGAGGAGGGTCTCGCTCAGCCGGTTCATGCGGTCGCACGATCGCACGATGGCGTCGAGCTGCGGCCGCGCGAAGGCGGGCATCTCGCGCGAGCACCGGAGCTGCTCGGCGTAGCCCTTCGCGATGGCGAGAGGCGTCTTGATCTCGTGGGCGAGGCTCGAGAGCAGATCGCGCTTGAGGCGCTCGAAGAACATCTCCTCGGTCGTGTCGGCGAGGACGAGGACGACGTATCGGATCAGCCCGTCCTCGATCACGGGGCACGCCGTCAGACGGATGTAGTGGCGAGCGCCCGTCCGTTTGACGACCAGGCCGTAGATCTCGGCCCGGATCAGCTCGCCGCGCAAGACTCGGAGCGTCGGCCAGTCTTCTTCGGGGATGGAGCGGTCGGCGGCGTCCACCAGATCGAAGCTCGCTCGGCGCTCCTCGAGCGTTCGGAACGGCCCCGCGTGCTCGAGCAAGCGCTCGTACATCGCGCGGTTGAATTGGATCAGGTGGCCGTCGTGATCGAGGACGGCGATGGCCTCCGTCACCGCCTCGATCACGGTCTGCCAGCGGTGCGTCACGGCCGCGTGCTCCGCCGACATCAGACACGCCGACGCGATGTCCGTCATGTTGATCGCGAAGGCCTCCTCGTCGGCGTGCCAATGGCGGATCTCGCCGACGTGCTCGAAGCAGAGGACGCCCCACACTTGACCGTGGTGCCAGATGGGGACGTCCATCATCGACGAGATGCCGAGGGGCTTGAGGTAGAACTCGGTGAACTCGCGTGTACGCGGATCGTTCCTGGCGTCGTCGGCCGCGATGGTCCGCCGCTCGGAGATGGCGCGGAGGTAGCTCGGGAAGTCGCGCCCGTGGATGGGGAGGAACGAGACATGGCTGCGCTGCGGGAGCAGGTAGAGGTCCCGGCAGACGAGCCGAGTGTCGTCGGCGAGCCCATCGGTGGAGGCCGAGCCCTGGAGCTCCCAGATGCTCACGCGAGCGACGTCGAGCACGGTCGCCGCCGCCTCGGTGATCGCCTGGAACGTGCTCACGGCATCGGTTTTCTCACGTCGCGCGAGCTCGAGGAGCACGCGCTCCCTCGCCGTCATGCCCGCGCTGGCTGACGCTTCCATCGCTCCCTTCCCCGCACCGACCGCACATCTCCTCGATTCGGAACCTTGCTCTCGAGGAAGGAGCCGTCAATGCGTGCCGTTCGGGATAACCGAACCCGAACGGCAGCTCGAGCGGTCCGGGAGCGACCTCGAGGTCAGAGCCCGAACGAGCGCAGCTTCTTGTGCAGGCCTTCGCGTGTGATCCCGAGCGCCTTCGCTGCGGCGGTCTTGTTGTTGGAGTGCTCGCGGAGAGCCTCGATGAGGAGCCAGCGCTCCACCTGGTCCATCATCTCCTTCAGCGTGCCCTTCGTCGGACGCACGCGCTCGATCATTCCCTCGACCTGGCGCACGCGCGGCGAGAGCATGTCGGGCGTGACGAAGCCGCCGCTGTCGAGCTGGATGACGAGGCGCTGCACCTCGTTCTGGAGCTCGCGGACGTTGCCCGGCCAGTCGTAGCTCTGGAGCAGCTCCATCGCCTGCTGCGAGAAGCCGCCCGCGGGCTTGCCGAACTCGACCGAGAACCGCTGGAGGAAGTGCTGGGCGAGCAGCGGGATGTCCTCGCGGCGCTCGCGGAGCGGGGGGACTCGGAGCGGGAAGACCTTGAGGCGATAGTAGAGGTCTTCGCGGAAGCGGCCCTCCGCCACCTCCTTCTCGAGGTTGCGGTTCGTGGCGGCGACGATGCGGACGTTGACCTTCTTCTCCTGCGTCGCGCCGATGGGGCGGATCTCGCCCTCCTGTAGCACGCGAAGCAGCTTCGACTGCAGCGACAGAGGCATCTCCGTCACCTCGTCGAGGAACAACGTGCCGCCGTCGGCGACCTCGAACAGGCCTCGTTTGTCCTCGTGCGCTCCGGTGAACGCGCCCTTCTTGTGGCCGAACAGCTCGCTCTCGAGGAGCGTCTCCGGCATCGCGGCGCAGTTCTGCCCGACGAAGAGGCGATCGCGACGGTTCGAGCGGTAGTGGACGCTCGCTGCGATGAGCTCCTTGCCGACGCCCGTCTCGCCCTCGATGAGGACGGTCACCCGCGTGTTGACGACCTTCTCGAGCTGCTGGAGCAGCTGCTTCATCGGCGCGCTCTGGCCGATGATCTCGGGCGGGCCGTCCTTCTTGCTCCCCGTCCGCCGCTCCTGCTCCTTGACCTTGAGGAACGCGTTCTCTCTCCGGAGGCGCTCTTCGGCGGCGCGGAGGCGCTGCGTCACGCGTGCGTTCGCGACGGCGAGCGACGCGTTCTGCGCGAGGACCGCCATGACGTCGAGGTCGTTGCTCGTGAGGACGCCGGTGGCTTCGCGGTTGTCCACCTGGATGACCCCGAGGATCTCGTCTCCCTTCCAGAGCGGGATCCCGAGCGTCGAGCGGATCTGCGCGCCCATCAGCGACTCGCTCTGACCGACCTCGCGAGGAGCGTCGGCGGCGACGACCGCCGCGCGCTCGTTGACGACCTTGCGGAAGACGCTGCGCGTGATGGGGATCGGCTGCGACGGCGGGGTCTCCGTACCGCGCACGCGGGTGAGGACGGGGACGTAGCCGGCCGCGCCCGGGGCGCGCGTCCCCTCTTCGTCTTCGTCGCGGAGGATGATCGTGACGTGCGTAGCGAGCGGCACGAGCTCGAAGCTCGACTCGCAGATCGCCACGAGCACCTCGGAGAGGTCCTGCGCGGCGCCGATCCTCTTCAGCGCCGTGTAGAGCTGCCGGAGTCGGCTGTCGTCCTTCTCGAGGAGCGACGCGCGCGGGACGAGCTCCTCGATCGTCTTCACCGCGAAGACGCGCGCGTCGTCCGCGTCTTCTCGGATGCTGACCGCGATGTGGACGATCCGGTCCTGCGACCCGAGCTCGATGACGTCGCCGTCTTCGAGGGGGCTCTCCCGGCCGATGCCGTCGTCGAGGACGATCCGCGTGCCGCCGCGGAGGATCGCCGTCCCGTTCGTCGAACGCTGATCGACGAGGACGTAGCGGTCCCCCGAGAACACGATCTTCGCGTGCTCGCTCGAGACGTGCGTGTCCGGGACGACGAGATCGTTGCCCTCGGCGCGTCCGATGCGGATGACGTCCGAGGTGGGATCGATCGCCGTCCCGGCGCTCTGGCCGCGAGTGACCTCGAGCCTAATCACGGCACGCGTGACCGAAGCTTCAGGGCGACGCGGTACATCTCGTCGGTGGCCGCCTTCGTTCCGGCGGCGGTGTCCGCTTCGACGAGCTTCTCGAGCTTGTCGGCGGCCGCGGCGTCACCCTGGGGGGAGAGGGTGTCGATGCCCTCGAGCAGGGCGAGGCGGACGGAGCCGTCCTTGATCTTCTCGACCTTCTCGAGGAGCTTCGCCTTCGTGGAGTCGTCCTTGAGCTCGACGGCCATCCAGACGGCCTTCACGTGACCCATCTTCGCCGCAGGGGGCGACGAGGGGACGGGCGTGTCGAGGACGCCGAGGTAGCAGGCGAGGTCCTTCTTGCACTTCTCGAGGACCGCCATCGCGCTCTTGTACATGTCCTTCTCGATCGCCTGACCCGGGATCTTGTTGACCGCGTCACCGACGGCCTTGGCCTGGTCGAGCGTCATGAGCTTGATCGCCGCCGGCAGGCCGGACGCCGGGATCGCGTCGGCGGCCTCACCCTTCGCGGTCGCGATCGCCTTGAGGATCCAGTCCGTGAGCGACGGGTCGAAGAAGTTCGCCGCCGCGCCCGCGAGGATGGCGTGTCCGTTCGATCCGCCCATGAGCGGGATCGCGGCGTTCGGGGCGACCTTCGCGTACGCGTCCGTGTACGCCTTCACGAGCTTCGGCTCGGTCGGGAAGTACGTGAGGTACGTCGCGAGCATCGTGCGGTTCTGATCGTTCGTCGCCTTCTGGAGCGCCTCGAGGATCGCGGCGAGCCCGGCAGGCCGAGAGATGTACGCGAGAGGCTCGGCGACGAGCGGCACGTACGCTTGCTCCGGGTAGGCCTCCGCCAGCTTGGAGTACTCGCCCTCGCCCTTGAGCGCCTTGATGAGCTCGGGCTCGGACTCCTTCGGCATCTTGTGGAGCGCGAGGCGGACGGGGAACGTGAGGTCCCTCTTGGTCGGCGTCATGAGGACCTTCACGAGCGGAACGACGCCCGCCGTGAACTTCGTGTCGCCGATGAGCTGGGCGGCCGTGAGCTGCCAGAACTGCAGCTGGTCCATCGCCTCCGCCGGGTCCTTCGGATTCGCGATCGGCGCCGACAGCATCGCCACGGCCTTCGGACCCCAGGACGGATGCTTCACCGTCTTGACCGCGCTCTGCAGGTCCTTCACGAGGTTGATCGACTTGGCCTGCGAGGGGCGGAACTTCGCGAAGCAGTCCCAGAGCGCGTCGATGAGGGCCTGGTCGGAGAGCTTGCCCGCCGTCGCGAGCCGCGAGGTGCCCTGCGCCGCGAACTTCACGTCGTCGTCGTTCTTGCCCGGCTCGTAGTCCTTGAGCGCCTTGGCGAACGCGGGACCGCCGCGCGGGTCACCCATGTCGGCGATGAGCTTGATGAGCTCCTTGCGCGTCTTCTCGTCGAGACCGCCGGCCGTGTACGTCTTCGTGAGCGCCTCGATGGAGTCGTCGACGACCGCCTTCACCTTCGGGTCTTCGCGGTCGTTCTTCGCGTTGCCCATCGCGGCGCTGAACATCTCGTCGAGCCGCTTGACCGCTGCCGAGCGCTGCGCCGGGTCGTCGAGGCGCTTCACCCACGTCTTGGGATCGTTCTCGTCGGCGCAACCGACGACGGTCGTCGATGCGACGACGACGGGGATTGCCGCGAGGCAGGCGCTCCTGAGGAACCCGAGCAGAGCGAGCGTGGTTCGAGGCATCTTCATGACGAGCTCTCCGTCCAGAGGTCGCTCGGACGCCGGGAGGGCGCGCGAGCACCAATCGTCAACCGACCGCGGGACTCCCCCGCTATCAGGGGGCCACCGTAGTCGGCTGGGCAGTGGGGTGTCAACGGATGTCCACACCCGACCAATCCCTCGTCGGGACGGCATTTTCCGGATGGGTTCGGGACGGCTCGTCGTTCGTACGCCTCGGCCCGACGCGACCGTCGGACGGCGGTAGCGTCACGCCGTCGCCGGCCGGAGCACCGGGGCGGCTCGCCGCTCGAGGGCCACGACCCCGATGAAGACGAGCGCGGCTCCGAAAGCGACGAAGCCGGCGTCCCAGGCCTCCTGATGAGCGCCCGGGTGGACGTGGTGCACGCCGAGGAGCTGGTGATCGATGAGCCCCTCGACGACGTTGAAGGCGCCCCATCCGATCGCGAGCGACGCCGGCAGCGAGCGCATCACCGCGACCTCGCGCGGTGCGTCCGCCGCGCGCGCCAGCGTGAAGAGGCCGGCCACGGTCATCACCCACGCGAACACGTGGAACACGCCGTCCCAGAGCATGTTCACCTTCGCGGTCACGAGCGTGACCGGCGGCAGGACGGACGAGATCATCTGGTGCCACTGGAGGAGCTGGTGGAACAGGATCCCGTCGACGAAACCGCCGAGCCCGACGCCGAGGAGGATCCCACCCCCGATCGCGAGCTTGTCACCGTGCTGCACTGCTGCCTCCCTTCGTCTGCGCGCCGCGCCGCCGGCCGAGCCTCGAGAGCACGAGGCCGACGAGCGCGGCCGTGACGACGAACGGCGCGACCATCGCTCCCAGCCTCGCGGAGAAGTCTTCGCGGAAGAAGATCTCGCGCGTCGCCTCCGCCGTCGGGCACCCCGGACAGAAGGCGAGCTCCACCGCGATCGACGCGACGGTCGCGCCGGTGAGCGTCTCGATGAGCTCCGTCACGCTGCGCATTCCGGAGTGACCGGCCGTGCAAGGGCGACGCCCTCGCGCGGCCGGCACGCCGGATGCGCCGGCGCTCGCGGCTCATCCGCTCGACGTCGAATGCCTCCGCTCAGCGCCGGCGGCGGCGGAGCGTGCGCAGGACGAAGAGGCCCGCGAGCCCGGCCAGCGTTGCGCTCGATCCGACGACCGGACCGAAGCTGCAGGTCCAGTACCCGTTGCCGATCGCCTGCACCTGGGTCCCCGGCGCACCCGCGGCGGCCGCGCGACGCGCCGTCCCGCCGTCCACCGCGATCACCGCGACGGCATTCCCGGCGGCCGCGTCTTCGAACGCCGCCGAGGCGGCGCCCCACGTGAGGAATGCGCCTTCGCCGACCCAGCGCGGTCCGCGATACGCGCCGCCGACCGACGAGGCGACGGGGACCGGAGGCGTCGAGCCGTCCACGGGCGCGACGTAGAGCTGCATGTCGGAGCCTCCGTCGGACCCGTTCGAGATGAAGGCGACGTGCGTCTTGTCCGGAGAGAGGGAGAAGTCGCGCGCCACGGCGTCGACCGTCTCGATCTTGCCGATGCTGCGAGGATTGATGCACTCCTTCGTCGTCCCGTCGACGGAGTACGTGAGGATGTCGTAGGCCTGGCCGCCGTTGACGGGGAGCAGCTGGTTGATGATCACGTCACCGTTCGGGAGGAGCTCGACCTGTGTCGGCTCGGAACCGGTGCACGTCATGACGACCGAGATCGGTGCGTTCTCCTGGTCCGGTGCGCTCACGAGTTGCCACCTGTCGGACGTGAGCTGCTGGACCCAAGCGATCGTCGTGTCGTTCACCCAGGTCGGGCGCGAGCCGAAGAGCGTGGGTTTAGCGTTCGGGGCCGGGCCGCCGTCGGCGTCGACTCCCCAGATGGCCACCTCACGCTTGTCCGAGCCGTCGAAGCCGACCGTCGCGATGCGTGAGCCCGTCGTTCCGGTCCCGGTCCGGATGTACGCCACGCGGTTGCCGTTCGGCGAGAAGCGCGGCTGCTGAATCGCTCGAGTGGTGTTGAGCCTCCCCGGGTAGGCGTCGAGCGCCGTCGGCGGCGTCGCGCAGGTCGCGTCCGAGGTCGTCGCCACGAGGATGCCCTCGAAGCCGTCGTTCGTCGGGCGCTCGGCGATGAAGACGGCCCTCGAAGGCTGTCCTGCGGGAGCTTCCCACCAGTCTGCGCCCATCTGAGCGACGACCTCCGCGTCATCGGCGAACTTTCCCGCATCCCTCTCGAAGCACGCGACCGCGGTGCCGCCGGTGCCGACGCCGGCACCGACGACGTTGAGCGAGGCCTCGGCGCCCGCGTCGGCCTCGTCGTTCGTGTGGAAGTAGAAGATCGGCGGGTCGACGATCGTGACGGAGGCCTCGGCCGAGGCGCTCACGCCGTTCGCGGTGACCGTGAGCTTGACGACGTACGCTCCAGGCACGTCCGGAACGAACGACGGCGTCGCCGTGTCCGCGCCGACGAGGGATGCCGTCGTGACCGCGCTTCCGTCGGGGACGCTCTCCACCGTCCAGGCGTAGGTGAAACCCTCAGGGCCCGTGCTGCCCGAGCCGTCGAGCGCGATCGCGCGGCCGAGATACGCGGTGACGTTCGACACGACCGCGTTCGGCGGGCCCGCGTCCGCACCGGCTTCGGCGGGAGGCGCAGGAGGCGCAGGAGGCTGCGGAACGTTCGCGTCCGGAGTCGAGGTGCCGGGAGGAGGAACGCCGGCGGCGTCGTCGCCGCCGCAACCGGTCACAGCGGAGGCCATGACAGCCGACAGAGACGCCGTCAGAAAGAGCAGTTGCGACTTGTACATTGCTCGCGCATCATTCCTGCGATCCGCGCGCCGCACAAGAACCTGCCGTACGATCGTTTGGATCGATCGGCCGCCTCGCGGAGAATGCGAGAGCATGTGCGCGAGCCCACTCCATCGTGGGTCGCGAGCTGCCGCTCACGACGAGCCGCTCGGAGCGTCGCTCGCGACGATCAGTAGAGCGCCGCCCAGAGGCGTGCTGCTGCAGCGCGGGTGACGGTCATGGCGTCTTCACGCGCCTCCGGATCGACGGCCAACCCCGCCCCGAGGATTGCCGCCATCGCGAGCGCGAGCAGCCACGGGCCGCGGCGCTTCTTCCGACGCGCGGTCGTGGGCGGCGCCGGGAGGGTCTCGCGCTCCTTCGCGAGGTCGACGACCGGCGCACGGACCGTGGACGGAGACGTCGTGAGCGACTGGACCTCTGGCTCGTAGCGCGCGACCCGCACCGTCGGCAGGTCGCTGTCGCGTGCAGCGTAGTCCCACGGCGGCGGCGGATCGGTCAGGCGTCGCGGCGTGAGGAACACGTTGCTCTCGTGCGGCTCGCTTCCGGGCTGCGACGCTCGAACTCTTCCGCTCTGCCTCAGGATCGCCGCCTCGAGCGAGCGCATCATCTCGGAGCGAAGCCGCTCCTCCTCGATGCTTCGGATTTTGCGGATGACCGGCCGCCTGCGCGACATGGCTCGCGCGACACCGGGCATGGACGTCGGGGACGCCGACTGCGCTCTCGCTTGCATGCGCGCGCTGCTTGCAACGAAGAGGCCTCGACGAGATTCACGGGAGTTACGCGTCTTCGTGCGGCCGGCGCGTGCGAGAGCGATGGGAGCATCCCGCGAGTCCTGCAGGGAGCGCCCATCACATCGCGTCCGCGCTGGAGCGCGTCGAGGGAAGCTGCCCGCAGCGTTCGCGACGACATGCGTCCGCGCGGCGTCTCCTCCCAGCGGGCGCGCTCACCCGATGATCATCGACTCGCTGAGGAGCTTGCCCTGCTCGAAGCGGCGCAGGTTCCACCGCTCGAAGAGCGGCGGCTCGGCGGCGTCGTCTCCCGCGGCGATGTACTCGGCGATCAGCTTGCCGACGACGGGGGCCATCATGAAGCCGTGACCCATGAAGCCCGACGCTTGGTAGAAGTGCTCGACGGTGTCGACGCGACCGACGATCGGGTTCGCGTCGGGCGTGAGGTCGTAGCAGCCGGACCACTGTCGGAGCACCTTGACCTTGGCGAGGATCGGGCAGGTCGCGACGAGGGCGCGCGCGTAGAGGCCGAGGAAGGCGAACGAGCTGTCGTGGTTCACCCCTTCGGGCACGTGCTCTTGGCCGATCCCACCGACGATCTCGCCGCGCGTCGACTGGCTGAAGTACAGGCCGTTCGTGAGGTCCGCGACGAGGGGCTTCAGCCACGGCTTGAGCGGCTCCGTCGAGCAGATCTCGTGGCGGTGCGGCTTGTTCGGCAGCTTCACCCCGAGCATCTTCGCGATCTCGGGAGACCACGCGCCGCACGCGTTGACGACCTTGTTCGTCCGAATCGTGTAGACGGGCTGCGCGCCCGCCTCGCCGTCGGTGCGGTGATGGGCGAGGCGACGGACGCGCACGCCCTCGATCGTCGAACCGCGCGTGTCGAAGCCGACGACCTCCGTGAACGTCGCGACGTCGACGCCGAGCTTTCGGGCCGCCTGGGCGAAGCCCCAGACGAAGGGCCACGGGAAGACGACGCCGTCGTCGGGGTTGTAGCTCGCGGCGACCACGCCCTCCACGGAGAGCTCGGGGACGATCTTCTGCGCCTCGCGCGGTGACAGCATGCGGGTCGAGAGCCCGCACTCGCGCTGGAGCTTCCAGCTCTGTTCGAGCGCGCGCCGCCGCTCCTCGGTGCGCGCGAGGAAGAGGTAGCCGCCCTGACGGAGCCAGACGTTGATCTTGAACTCGTTCGCGAAGTTCTGGCAGATGCGGATGCTCTCCTGCATCAGCCGGATGTTCGTCTCGCTCGACCACTGCGCGCGGATCCCGCCGCCGTTGCGGCCGCTCGCGCCCCCGCAGAGGTAGCTCTTGTCGACGACGACGACGTCCGTCACGCCGAGCCGCGCGAGGTGATAGGCGATCGACAGGCCCATGATGCCCGCGCCGATGACCACGACCTCGGCTTTGTCTCTCATCGATCAGCCTACCTTCGAGAAGCGCCGCAGCGCCTCGGCATGCAGCGTGGGGTTCGCGGCGAGCGTGCCGGCGTTCTGGGCCCAAGGTCCGCGGTAATCGAACGCGCGGCCCGTCGCGTCCGTGTAGACGCCGCCGGCGGCGCGCACGATCGCATCGGGCGCGCACGCGTCCCACAGCTTCACCGGGCCGCTCGACGGATGCGCGTAGATCTCGAGAGCCGCCGACGCCACGCGTACGGCCTTGAGGCCCGCGCTGCCCGTGGGCACGAGCTCCTTCACCCCGAGCGCGGCGAGCTTGGCGTCGACCGACTTGCTGCGGTGGAAGCGGGACACGGCGCAGCGGCAGTGCGCGAGGTCGATCTCGCTCGAGACGCGGATCGGCTCGCGTCCGGCCTTCGTGATCCGGAAGGCGCCGGCGCCTTCCGCCGCCGCGTAGACTTCGTCGAGCGCGGGGCACGCCACGACGCCCACGGTGGGGACGCCGGCCTCGGCGAAGCCGATCATGACGGCGAACTCGCCGTTCTTCGCGATGAACTCGCGCGTACCGTCGACCGGATCGACGAAGAGCGCGCAGGGAGCGGACCCGAAGCCTTCGTACGTGCTGGGATCGCTCTCCTCGGCGACGATGGGCACGTCCGGGAAGTCGCGCTGGAGCCGCTCGAGGAGCAGGGCGTTCGCCTCCTTGTCGGCGCGCGTGACGGGATCGTTCGGCCCTTTGAGCTCGACGGCCACGTCCGCCTCGGCGTAGACGCGCATGACGACCTCGGCCGCGGCCGCGGCGGCGTCGAGGAGCTTCTGCATCACGTCGAGGCGGTCCATTCCTGCTCAGGTGTGAATGCCGACCTTGTCGAGCGCACGCGGGAGCTGACGGAGGTCGTCGTCGTGAAGGTAGCGCGGACCGCCGCCCGTCTCGCGCACGAGCTGCTCGAGCTGCTCCTTCGTCCGCGGGCCGAGCACGGCCGCGGAGACGAGGTGGTTCGCGAGGACGAACCGGACCGCCGCGCCGCGGAGCGTGTGCACTTCGCCCTTCACCAGGAAGCGGACGGCGTCGAGCTGCTCGAGGCGGTGCTCGAGCTCCATCCGCGTCCAGCGCTGGTTGCGGTGATCGCCCTCCTCGAACTCCCGGTCCTTCGACCACATGCCCGAGAGCAGGCCGTGCGCGAGCACGCTGCGCGCGAGGATCCCGCAGCCCGAGACCATGACGTCGCCCGAGATGCGGTGCAGGTCGATCGGGTGCAAGAGGTTGTACGCGAGCTCGACGACCTCGGCGCCCTGATCGATCGCCGCGCGCGCGGTGTCCTCGTCGCCGGCGGCCACGCCCCAGTGGCGGATCTTGCCCTCCGCCTTGAGCGCCTTCATCGTCTCGACCGCTTCTCCGGCCCAGAGCGTCTCGGTCGCGGGGTTGTGGAGGAGGTAGACGGGGATCGCGTCGGTGCCGAGCCGCTTGAGCGAGCGCTCGACGGCGCCCCTCAGGTAGTCCGCGGCGAAGGTCCGCCGCGGAGGATCGGTGGTGCGATCGATGCCGCCCTTCGTGACGATGACGAGGTCGCGGTGCTCGGCGAGGAGCTTGCCGCAGAGCCGCTCCATACGGCCCGCGCCGTAGGCGTCCGCGGTGTCGATCACGGAGAAGCCCATGTCGATCGCGCGCCGGAGCACGACCTCGGCATCGCGCTCCGCCACCGGTCCATAGGCGTCCCCCGAGAGCCCCCACGTCCCGATGGCGAGCTCCGAGATGACGAGCCCGGTCTTCCCGAGTGGCCGCCTCCGCATGAGAGCGCTCTTTATCACGGGCGCGAACGGGTCGCCGCCCGCTTGACGTGGGCGGCTGTGGAGACTTACGGAAGCGTCCGCCGAAAAAGGCCGCGCTTCTTGGGGGACCCACGGTCCCCGTAAGAGGAGGAAGCTGAAATGCGTAAGGAGTCGTTTGCTCTTGCGATCGGGTTCTTGCTCGGCGCGTGCGGTGGAGAGACGACCCCTCCGCCGCAGACGCCCGTTGCGCCCGCTCCGACCGAGCCGGCCCCGGCCGCCACCGCCACGGCCGAGGCGCCCAAGGAGGAGGCGAAGCCCAAGGAGACCCTCGCGCAGCTCCAGGAGAAGACGCGCCAGGGCATGATCGAGGCGATGAACGCCCGCGACGCGAAGAAGCTCGCCGGCTTCTACGCCGAGAGCGGCGTGCTGAAGGTGGCCGGCGCCCCCGCGGACGCGACCGGTCGCGAGGCCATCGCGCAGTCGTGGCAGAAGGTCTTCGATGCGTTCCCCGATCTGAAGGTGGGGGCGAGCCGCGTCTGGGTGAAGGACGACGTGGTCGTCGTCGAGTGGGCCTTCAACGGGACGCACCAGGGCGACCTCTGGGGCATCAAGGGCACCGAGAAGAAGGTCGGCGCGCAGGCGCTCGACATCATGTGGTTCACGCCGGAGGGCCAGATCAAGGAGCACCACGTCTACTACGACGGCGGGACGGTCCTCTCGCAGATCGGCACGTCGAACCGGAAGGTGCGTCCGATCCCGAACGTCCCGGCGAGCCCCGAGGTGTTCACGTCGAACGGCGCGGCCGAGGAGACGAAGAACGCCGAGGTCGCGAAGGCGATGGCGACGGCCTTCGAGAACAAGAAGCAGGCCGACTGGCTCGCGCAGATGGCGGACGACGTCGAGTGGGACGACATGACCCAGCCCGAGACCGCCAAGGGAAAGAACGACGCGAAGAAGTTCTTCGAGGCGATGACGACGGCCTTCCCGGACGTGAAGAGCTCCACGCTGGGCACGTGGACCGTCGGTGACTTCGTCATCACCGAGGCGGAGTGGTCGGGCACGCAGAAGGCGGCGTTCTTCGACATCCCCGCCACGAAGAAGTCCGTGAAGGTCAAGACCGCCGGCATCATGCAGATGAAGGACGGCAAGCTGGTGAAGGCCTGGACCTACTCGAACGGCGCCGACCTCATGCAGCAGCTCGGCCTCGGACCGAAGACGAACGGCGCCAAGAAGGCCGACGCATCCGCGAAGACGGCCGAGAAGAAGTAGCCGTCGGCACGAGGAGCACGACGAGAGGACGCCACGGAGCAGGGCTCCGGCGTCCTTTCGTCTTCTGAAGGCGACGGCTCCCGCGAGCGAGCGCGGCGTGGTCGGCTCGCCGACCAGTGCGAGGACTCGCGTCCGCAGAGGGCGTCGTCTCGATTTCGTTGCCACCATCGTGCGCGCGACGAGATGATCGCCGCCATGCGTCTCTCGCTCTTCCTCGTCGCCGCTCCTCTCGCGCTCCTGACCGCGTGCTCGACCTCGGGTCAGGGCCCCGTCCTGCCGTCCTCCGCGAATCAGTCTTCGTACGCGCTCCGGTACCACGAGGAGCTCGCCGCCGCGACGAAGGCGGTGAACGACGCGAGGGAGCGGGAGAAGACGCTCACGTCCGGCTTCGCCGCGCACGTCGATGCGCTCAAGAAGCCGGACTGGTCGAAGGTGGAGCTCGTCATCGACGGCTCGGACGAGGCCGGCAAGAGCGCCGACTTCGCGGAGGCGCAGGGCGAGGCGTTGGCGGTCAAGAGCTTCTGGGATTCCGAGCGGAGCGACATCGTCGCGCGCGTGAACGGCGGCGCCCAGCACGCGCTGAAGCAGGCGGGCTGCTCGGCCGACACGTCGGGCTCGATCTCGTACGCGCTGAACGAGGCAATCACGAAGCAGCTCCAGAAGAAGCTCCGTTCGAAGAACCAGGCCTTCGTCGTCCTCGAGCGTTACAAGTCGTCGCTCGGCCCGCACAACGTCTCCGTCCTCGAGAAGCTCGCCGACGACATCGCGGAGGCGAGCTACGAGGTCCACGTGGCGATGCACGTCCAGCACGACCGCGTAAAAAGGCTCATCGCGGACAAGAGCGCCGTCAAGCGCACGCTCGACCGCTTCATCGAGGAGGAGAACGAGCTCCAGAAGGAGCCGGGCCGGACCGAGGCCGACAAGAAGGCGAGCCAGGATCGCATCGCGGCCGCGGAGAAGGCCAAGAGAGACATCGACGCCGTCGTCGAGCAAGCCGAGGCGGTGTCGAAGGACATGGACAAGCAGATCGAGGCGGCGAAGAAGGAGTACGAGGAGGCCATCAAGGCGCTCAAGGAGAAGGTGGCCGAGAAGAAGAAGGACGAGCCCGCCGGCGCCTCCGCGCCGAGCACGCCCGCGAAGGCCGACGCCCCCGCGCCGAAGCCGGCGGCGCCGCCCGCTCCGAAGCCCGAGGAGCCCTCGCCGACGTTCACGCCCTGATTGGGGATTCAAGGGAAGAACGGATTCCGTTCTTCCGTTTTTTCCTGTGAGATTGACGATGGATGGACGCGCGCCGCGCCGTGCAGCTCTACGACGAGTACGTGGTCGCCCACGGCCTCGAGCGCATGCCGCTCCTCACGGCGCTGCGCGCGCGATTCGACCGGTCGCCCGCGGTGCTCTACCCGGGCTGCTTCCTCCACGTCACGCCCTCGTTCTTCTTCCAGCACGTCGTCTACGTCGACCGCAACGAGCTCGCTCGCGAGTTCTTCGCGCAACGTGACGGCGTCCGTTCCATCGTCGACGCACGCCGGCGTTACCGCCAAGAGCCTTTCATTCGCTTCGTCGCACAGGACTTCACGAAGCCGCTCCCGTTCGACGACTCGAGGTTCGACCTCCTGCTCGCGCTCTACGCGAGCGACGTCTCGCGCTCGTGCGCGTGTTGGATCCGTCCGGGAGGGTTCGTGCTCACGAACGATCACCACGGTGACGCGCGCGACGCGGCCGCGATGCCGGATCTCGAGCTCGTGGCCGTCGTCGAGGAGAAGGGGGACGTCGTTCGCTTCCTCGAGGGTGATCTCGACGGATACCTCGAGCTCGCTCCCGACGCGGTCCGCCGCAGGCGTGGGGCGACGCGTTCGCCGTACGTACGGAGCGCGGACTACTACCTGTTCCGAAAGACGGTCCGGCGCGGCTGAGCGGCTCGAGCCCTGCGATCAGGGAGCGCCGAACCAGTAGTGGAAGGAGGTGAACGCCGCTTCGGCCGTCACCTCGATCGTCGTCTTGTCCCGACCGCGCGCGTCGGGCGGGATCTCGAACGAGACCTCCACCCACGGGCCGGGGGCGACGGGCACGGTCGCGATCGTTCGGCCGGCGATCCTCACCTCGAGCGCCGTGTCGATATCGGCCTCCACGCGTGCGATGCCGACGAGGGGGCCCTCCGCCGGCAGCTTCACGGAGAAGCGCTCGTGCGTCCGGTTCGTTCGGCCGCCGTCGAGGACGATCGTGCCGTCGGGCGCGTTGCCCTCGACGACGGACTGCTCGCCCTCGCGCGCGCCGAAGAGCTCGTAGTCGTGCTCCGCCTCGCTCTCGAGGTCCGCGACGTCGACGACGTCGTCGATCCGCGACAGCATCGTCCACGGTCGTTCGCCGGTGCCGAGGAGATCCCAGCGAGCCTCGCTCGCGCGCATCGTCTGGCCGCCGAGGATCGTCGCGTCGGTGACCGTCGCCTCCGTGAGCGTTCGGCCGATGACCGGATCGCACGCCATCCACTCGGGGTAGACGATGAAGTGCGTCGGCAACGACGACGGCGCGCTCGCGCGGAGGCGCTCGTAGTGCTCGAGCCGCGAGGCCGCGCCGGCCACCCAGTAACGGCCCTCGGTCGGCGTCGTGAGGCCGACGACGTCGAACGTCTTCCTGTCGCCGAAGTACGCGATCGCGCCCGTGTCGTTGACGCCGATGCGTGCGTCGGCGGGGAGGTTCGCTTTCGCCCAGCGGCCGAGCGTCGACTGCTGCCGGGCGATCCCGCTCGCCGACTGCGCCACGTCCTCGAGCACCCACTCGAGGCGCACGAAGAAGCTCCCCGCGAACGCTCCCGCGACGAGGGCCGCCGTCGCCGGCGCCGCGCGCGCATCGACCCGCGACACGAGCGACGCCGCCCCGCGCGCCAGGCACGCGAGGCCGATGATCCAGCCGGTCGCGAACGGCCACAGGTAGCGGAGCCGGTTCCAGAGGAACGTGACGTAGAAGCACGGCACGAACATCATCGCCGCGAGCAGGAGCACGAGCGCAGCGCGCACCCAGAGCCGCGTCGCCCATCCCCGCCACGCGATCGCCGCGAGGCCGAGGAGCGCGACGGGCGCGCCGCCCTTCGGCAAGAACTCCGCGGCCCAGATCTTTCCGTCGAGGATCGTGCCGACGAGCGTGCGCGCGTTCGCGAGCACGGCCTCGGGCAGCGAGAAGTACGGGTTCCCGAACAGCAGCTTCACCTGCGCCGTGCTCGAGGTGAAGCTTCCCGTGAGCGCGAAGAGGAAGAGGTTCGGCGCCAGCGCAGCCGCCAGGAACGCGAGGCCTTCGAGGCGGGAGACGTCGAAGCCTCTCGGACGGTGGACGCCGTGGCGAGGAAAGACGGCGATCACGACGCCGAGCGCGACGGAGACCAAGGCCCCTTCGGGGCGCATCGCCGGGCAGAGGACGGCGAGCGCCAGGAGGACGAAGAGCGAGCGGCGCGTCCGGACGTCGTTCCTCTCCGCCCACTCGGCGCCGCGCCGGAGCGAGGTCGCGAGGAGCCATGCGAACGGAACGACCTCCATGCCGCTCGCGGCGCACCACGCGAAGCCCCCGAACGCGAGCACCATCGCGCCCGCGCCGATCGCCGCCGCGCGCCCGGCGAGCGGGAGCGCGAGCGCCCAGGCTTCCCATGCGAGCGCGCCGAGCGCGACGAAGGACAAGAGCCACGCCGGCCAGAGGATGGCGTCGCCACGAAAGCCGACGAGGTAGAAGGGCGCGAGCACCGCCGGCCACACGAAGCTCGTCGCTCCGGTCGAGATCGGCTCGCCCGCCTGGAACCGGAACGGATGGCCTTCGGCGATCGCGCGCGCGTACTGGAAATGGATGTACGCGTCGTCGAGCGCGGCGCCGGGATGCCCCACCTTCGCGAGGATGCCGGCGATCGCGCGCTGGGCGAGGAGCGCGGTCGCGAGCACGAGCGGCGCCCATCGCGCGGCTCGCCGCAGCCGGTCGACGGAGACACGCGCTTCGGACGCCGATGCGGAGCTCACTTCACCACGCGGAGCGAGAGGCTCACGTCGCCTGCCGGGTTCACGCCGGTGATTGTCCATCTTCGCCGGCCCCGTTCCAAGCGACCTCGTCCCGGTGCTCGTCGTCCGTGGCCTTGACCATGTACACGCTCGCGTCTAACGAGTCGGCGGGCCATGACTTCGAGCGAGACACCTCGAGCTCCTCTCCCCACCGAGCGCAAGCCGCGCGGGCCGTACGCTCACGCGCCGCGCCTGCCCGAGGGCGACGAGGTCGATCTCCGCTCGCTCGGGACCGGCTCGTGGATCGAGCTCGAGATCGGCCCCGGTCCGAAGGCGGGCTTCCTCGTGGAGCGCGCGCAGGTCGTGCCGGAGGCGCTGCTCGTCGGCCTCGAGATCCGCCGCAAGTGGGCGACCGTCGGCGACGAGCGTCTCGCGAAGATCGGCGCCCGCGAGCGCGCGCGCGTGTTCTGCGAGGACGCCCGCTTCGCGCTGCCGCGGCTCCGCCCGGACGCGTCGGTCCGGCGCGTGTTCCTCCACTTCCCCGATCCGTGGTGGAAGAAGCGGCATCAGAAGCGCCTCGTCATGGGCGACGCGTTCCTCGCGCAGGTCGAGAGGCTCCTCGAGCCCGGTGGCGAGCTCTTCATCCAGACCGACGTGGAAGAGCGCGCCGAGCTCTACGCGAAGGTCGTCGCCGAGCACGAGGCCTTCGTCCCGGCGGGGGACGTCGAGGGATCACCGAACCTCGCGGAGAACCCGTACGGAGCGCGCAGCCCGCGCGAGCACCGCGCGATCGCGGATGGGCTGCCGGTGTATCGGATGCGGTGGACGCGCCGCCGCTGACGCGCCGCCGCTGCGCGGCGGCGCTAGTCCTCGGTCCTCAGTCCTCAGTCCTCAGCAGAGGCTCGCGGCGAGCCACGCGTCGGCGAGACCGCAAGGACCGTCCGCCGCACCCCCGTTCCCGTTCCCGTTCCCGAACAGGCGCTGGCCGGTGGCGATGACCGGCGCAGTCCGAGCTCCACGTCGCAGGAACCGACGAGGTCATTCGCTGAGGACTGAGGACTGAG
>CALFEQ010000151.1 GCA_937949945.1 uncultured Myxococcales bacterium | reverse complement strand
CGCTCCGCCGAGGAGCGGCACGATCATGCGCGCGATGAGCGGCTGAATCGTGAAGAGCAGCGTCGCGCCGACGAAGATGGTGCCGGCGAAGGTGAGCTCCGTGATGGTCTCGACCGAGCGCTTCAGAGGGACTCCATCCGATCTCGGGATCGGGCGAGCGAGCGGTCAGCAGCCCTTCTCGATCCCGTACTTCCGAAGGTACGCGCGAACGTGGTGCCGCTCCATCCCGCTCTGACGCGCCATCTCGCTCACGTTGCCCTTGGCCGCCCGTGCGAGCTGCGTGAAGTACTCTCGCTCGAAGGCCGCGATCGCCCTCCGCTTCGCCTCGGCGAACGCGGTCTGTGGGCGTTGCGGAGCATCGACGACGGAGTCGCGCGCGAGCGTGAGCACGTCGTCGATCGCCTCCGGCGTGTCGGCGAGGGTCGCCGCGACCTGCACGACGTTCACGAGCTCGCGGACGTTGCCGGGCCAGTCGTAGGTGCCCAGCCGTCGCTCGATCCAGTCGAGCACGACGCCGCTCGCCTCCTCCCGGCCGCAGCGCTTGCACACCTCCTCGACGAGCATCGGCAGATCGTCCAGCCGCTCGCGCAGCGGAGGGAGCTCGATCCGGACCTGCGCGATGCGGAAGTACAGGTCGCTCCGGAAGCGCCCCGCGTTCATCTCGGCGGACAGGTCGCGGCGCGTGGCGGCCAGCACGCGCACGTCGATGGGCTCGAACGAGCTGCCTCCGACGCGCTTGACCTGACGCTCGGCGAGCGCGCGGAGGAGCTTCGGCTGCAGGTCGATCGGCAGCTCGCCGAGCTCGTCGAGGAACAGCGTCCCGCCGTGCGCCTCGGCGAGGGCGCCCTTCCGGCGCTCGGTGGCGCCGGTGAACGCTCCCTTCTCGTGACCGAAGAGGAGGCTCTCGGCGAGGCTCTGCGGGATGGATCCGCAGTCGACGACGACGAACGGCCCGTCCTTTCGCTCGCTCGCGAGGTGGACGCTGCGCGCGACCACCTCCTTGCCGGTCCCCGTCTCGCCGAGGATGAGGATCGACAGCGGCGTCCTCGCGACCTTCTCGAGCACGCCGAAGACGCGCCGCATCCGGGGCGAAGAGCCGACGAGGTCGAAGAAGCGATCCGAGAAGCCGACGTCGACGCGCTGCTTGGCGGTGGGCTCGATCGTGATCCGGCTCTGGCCGACGATCAGCTCCGACCGCGTCGTGATGACGCCCTCGCGCACGCGGAGCCCCGCGACGAAGGTTCCGTTCGTGCTGCCGAGGTCGCGCACGAGCACCCCCTCGTTCACGGCGCGGAGCTCGCAGTGGGCGGCGCTCACCTCCGGGTCCGACAGCCGGATCTGCGCGCCCTCGTCGCGACCGACGACGACGGGATCGACGTCGATGGTGACCTCGGTCCCGTCGGACATCCGGGCGATCCCGCCGCGCACGAACCAGTGGAGGACACGCGCGCGGGTCGAACCTCCTGTCATTCCTTCCTATTGTCACACGCGAGCCGTGCTGGGAAGCGCCGCTCCTCGCGAAGCCGTGCCGGAAGCGGGCGGACGAGGACGCGTCCAGTGGACGTGCGCACGTCCAGGCGAAAGCCCCCTCGTCCCATGCGGGTCGGAACGATTCGGCAACGCCGGGCGCCGTCCGACCGCGGGCACGTCGAGTGCTAGGTTACTCGGCATGAGCCACCGTCGCACGCGGAGCGCCCTCGCGGTCGTCACGCTCGCTTGCCTGGCCGCGTGCCGCACGAAGGCGGAGCCCGCCCCGGAGATCGACGAGGCCACCTTCGCCGAAGACGGTGCGGACGTGGCAGGGACGGAGACCGACGTGCAGCTCCTCGCATCGTCGCTCGTCTCGTCGTCACCGGATGGGACGATCTCGCTCGCGTCGGTCGATCTCTCCGCCGCGGATCTCGGCACGCGCGGGATCGGCGACGGAGCACGCGCCATCTACATTCCGCGTGGTTGCCTGAACGTCACGCACGACGAGGCGTCCCGGACGGTCGTCTACGCGTTCGATCGATGCACAGGACCGAACGGCCTGCGCGGCGTCAGCGGCCGCGTCACGGCGCGCTACACGATCGATCCGAGCCGCCTCCGACTCGAGCTGACCGCCGAAGACATGACGATCAACGACGCGACGCTCGACTGGGCGGCCTCGGCGGAGATCGAAGCGAGCGGCGCCGACCGCAAGATGACGTGGAAGGCCGAGCTCTCGGGCACCACCGGCGGAGGCCGCGAGCTCTCGCGAAGAACCGACCACACGGTCTCGTGGCGGCTCGGCGAGCCGTGCTTCTCTCTCTCGGGCTGGTCGGAGGGCTCCGTCCGCAGGCGCGACGAAGCCGAGCCTCGCGAGATCCGGACCGACATCAAGGACTTCCGCAGGTGCCGCCGCGCATGCCCGGACGCGGGTGGGCTCATCGTCGTCACCAACGTGACGACGCAGCAGAAGGTCGAGATCCACTACGACGGAACGAACCGCGCGCGCTTCGTCGGCCCCGACGGCAACGAGGTGACCGTTCCTCTCCTCTGCCGTCCCTGACGAAGCCGCTAGCGCTTGTCTTCGTCCGTCTTCGCCGCCGGCGGATTCCCACCGGACGGAGGCGGCACGGACTTGTGCGTGCCGGACAGGCCGGTGAACTCGATGCCGACGATGACGCCGTCGGGCTCTTCCTGCACCCAGACGATCCGTCCGGTCCGATGGATGACCTCGTCGGTGCCGAGCGCGATCTCGAATTTCTGACCGAGGAGGACCTTGTCCTCGAGGATGGCGCGCAGGCCTCCGCGACTGACGTTGAGCGCCCAGCCGTCGAGGGTGCGACCGTCCTCTGCACGGAGCGCGACACGCTCGGTCACCTCGCGACGCGCACCACCGCGACGCATCGCATGGACACCGCTCGGCACCTTGTTGAGGGAGGCACTCGAGGCCGACGTGGTTTGGCTCGGTGGCGCCCCTCCCGGGGGACGATTCGATCTTTCGGTCACAGCTCGACCCTCCGCCATCGTAGCAGACGGGACGCCGCAGCACGCAAGTCCTCGAAGCGACTTCCGCCTTCGCTTCCGCGCGCGACTGCCGAAGTTCCCCCGTCCGCCCGCCCCGGGCCGACCGTCCATCCGTCCCGGGACGGCATTCGTCCCGGGCCTCTTTCGGCCTTTTCGGGCAGGCCGTCCCCCGCTTCTGGGCCTGCCTCTTCGCTTCACTGTTGACGGATAAGGTCCTTTAGCCAGAATGTAGGACAAGTCGACGATATTCCGTCGTCGATCGATGGGTTTCGGCCAATCACTGCATCTGGTCAGCCTTTGACGTCCGCCCAGCAACTGAAGAAGGCACTCGTCGCCAGCGGCTTCGAGGTGTTCCGCACGCTCCCCGAAGAGGTCGTCCTCGCGGAGCGCGTGCGCGAAAACCTGATCCTCGATTCCGGAGTCCGCGTCGCACCTCTCGAGGGAGGCAAACTCCAAGTCCGCGTCGTCCTCCGCGCGCAGAAGGCCGACTTCCCCAACGAGGACGAAAACGCCCTCTTCGCTCGGGTGCGCAAGCTCGCGGAGCCCGCTGTCGCGAAGGGTTTCTCCGAGGTCTCGACGTCGGTCACCGCCGTGAAGGATCCGTCCGACGCGTCGCGAACGTTGGACACGTTCTACGAGGTCAATCTCTCGCACGACGTGGCCTCGGTCGAGGACGCCGTCCCCGTCCTCAAGTTCGTGCTCTCGCTCGAGAAGGCGGTCGGCCAGAAGGGCTGAGCCTCGAGGCCCCGACCAGGTCCGGGCACCCCTGCCGGCGGCCCTCGGCCGCCGGGCCCGTTGTCGCGCCCGAGTTGCCGATGCGATCCGCTCGACGTTCCGGTCGAGGTCGCCAAGGCGCGCGCGCTTGGTAGAGAACGAGCCGCACCCGTGTTATGGGGCAGCCGCCCCTTCTGGGGCTCTCCCATCGACCGCCCACGTCGTCGTGGGCATCCATCCCCCACGCGGGCTCGCTTCGGTCCATGCTCAGCGCATTCAGGCAAAAAGGGCTGACCTCCGCCGTTTACGGCGCGATCATCGTCGCCACCATTCTCGTCTTCATCCTCGGGTTCAACCCGAGCGCCGGAAAGAAGCTCGGATCGATCAGCGAGGCGTGCGCCGCTCGAGTTCGAGGGAGCTGCATCGATCCGAAGGCGTACCGCGCCGCTTACCGGCTCGCGTTCGCGCGGGGCAACGCGGGCATGAAGCAGGAGATGGCGTCTCGGTTCGTGCTCGAAGGACTCATCGAGCGCGAGCTGCTCATCGGCGAGGCCGAGCGCCTCGGGCTCACCGTGAGCGAGGACGAGATCACGGACAGCATCTTCCACGGCAACATCTACGTCAGCCTTCCGGCCGACAGCAGCCCGCAGCTCCACTGGCAGCTCGGGTTCGACAACGGCCGCACGACGGCCGACCGCATCGTCCCGAACGGCTTCAAGAACAGGGAGACGAAGCTGTTCGACCTGAAGATCTACGAGCGCACCGTCAAGCAGCTCGTCAATCGCTCGCCGGCGGAGTTCCGCGAGTGGCAGACCCGCGAGCTCTTGGCCGCGAAGATGCGCGACCTCGTCAGGGCGCCGGTGCGCGTCGCGGAGGACGAAGCCTTCGACCGCTACGTCGAGGAGCGAAGCACGTCGACGATCAACTACGTCTTCGTCCGCAAGGGCTGGATCGAGAAGTACGCCATCAGCCCGGCCGACAAGGACGTCGAGGCCTGGGCGAAGGAGAACCCGCAGAAGATCGCGGTCCCGGTCCGGCACATCCTCGTCAAGGTCGACAACAAGGACGACGCCGCACAGGTCGAGGCGGCGAAGAAGAAGGCCCAAGACCTCCTCGACCGCATCAAGAAGGGCGAGGACTTCGCCGCGCTCGCGAAGGAGCACTCCGAGGATCCCGGCAGCAAGGACAACGGCGGCCAGTACCCCGCGGAGCAGGTCTCGAGCTTCGTCAAGGAGTTCCAGGACTCCGTCGCGAAGCTCAAGCCCGGCGAGGTGGACCCGAACCTCGTCGAGACCACCTTCGGCTTCCACATCATCAAGCGCGACCCTGCCACCAAGGAGGACCTCGTCCGCGACTACAAGGCCGCGAAGTCCGACGACGTCGCGAAGGCGATGGCGAAGGACATCCTCGAGGACCTCAAGAACGGCAAGAGCACGGACGACGCGATCGCCGCGGCGATCGCGAAGTACGGCAAGTACAAGCCGAAGGCGGAGAAGCCTGCCGCGACGGAAGACGCGGGAGACGCCGGCGCGCCTGCCGCGACCGAGACGTTCACCGCGGAGACGGATCCGCTCCGGCCGCAGGTGGTGACCTCGAGCGCGTTCAACCGCGGCGGCGATCCGATCCCTGCGATCTCGAGCGAGGCGACGGAGGCGATCGTCAAGTTCGCGTTCGAGGCGAAGCCGAACGACCTCGCTCCCGAGCCGGTGCAGACCGACGACGGCTACATCGTGGTGCAGCTCAAGGAGCACAAGCCCGCGACGAAGGAAGACTTCGACAAGGAGCGCGACACGTACATGCTCACGCTGCTCACGGGGAAGCAGAACGAGGCGCTCGCCTACTACGTGCGGCGCCTGCGTGAGGCCTCGAAGCAGGAGATCAAGATCGACGAGAGGCACCTCATCGGTGCGAAGAGCGACGGCAGCTCGCAAGACGACGAGGACGACTGAGGTGGACCGGAAGACCCACGACGCGAGAGCGCCTGGGTCATGGACCTCGGGCGCGCGCTCGGAGCGAGCCAGCGGCCCGCCGAGCACGCGACCGCTCACGGACGTCGGCGCGACGCAGGACTTCCGCGTCGAGACGCTCGAGAACGGGCTGCGCGTCGTCGTCACGCCGCAGCCTCAGCTCCATCGCGCCCACGTCGCGCTCTACGTGCGCGTGGGCTCACGCTTCGAGACGCCCGAGCAGAACGGGCTGTCGCACTTCCTCGAGCACATGCTCTATCGCGGCACCCCGCGGCTGCCGCACGCGCACGACGTGAATTTCGCGTTCGAGCGGCTGGGCGGTTACCTCTACGCCGCCACGCAGGTCGACTTCGGGGTGTTCTCCGTCACGCTCCCGCCCGAGTCGCTCGCGGAGGCCACGCCCCTCTTCGCGGAGGTCCTGCTCGAGCCGACCTTCGCGGACATCGAGGTCGAGAAGGAGATCGTCTGCGAGGAGATCCTCGAGGACCTCGACGACGAGGGCCGACAGGTCGACGCCGACAACCTCTCGCGCCAGCTCATCTACCCGGACCACTCGCTGGGCTTCACCATCACGGGAGACGAGGCCCGCGTGCGCTCGTTCACGCGCGAGATGCTCGCCGCGCACCACGCTCGCCACTACAACGCGGCGAACGCCGTCCTCGCCTTCTCGGGCGCGGTCGATCCCGATCGCGCGTTCGAGCTCGCGCATCGGGCCTTCGCGAAGATGCCGCGCGGCGAGCGCGTGCCGCTCACGCCGCCGGTCCACACGCAGACGGCCCCGCGGGTGCGCATCGTCGAGAACGTCTCGAGCCAGACGGAGCTGCGCGTCTGCTACCGCGCCGTTCCGGACCGCTCCGACATGCGGCCGGCGATGGAGATGCTGATGCGCATCCTCGACGACGGGATGTCGACGCGCCTCTACCACCGCATCTGCGACGACAAGGGGCTCTGCTACGACGTCGGCGCGTCGTACGACGGCTACGACGACGACGGCGTGCTCGACTTCGCCGCGGGCGTACGCCACGCGCGCGTCTCGGTGGTCACGCGCGAGATCACCTCGCTCCTCCGCGAGCTGGCGCGCACGGGCCCGACGGACGACGAGCTCGAGAAGGCGCGCCGCCGCCACGGCTGGGACATGCGCACGATGCTCGACTCTCCGGAGGAGCTCGCCGGCTTCTTCGCGTCGGGCCTCCTCTTCGACCGCTTCGAGACACCCGAGGAGCGCGCCGCGAAGAACGCCGCCGTCTCGCGCGAGGAGATCCGCGCCCTCGCCGAGCTCATCGCGCAGCCCGACCGACTCAACGTGCTCGCGGTCGGCCTCCTCGACGAAGGCGAAGATCGCCGCCTCGAGGAGGTGGTGAAGAGCTACACGGTTTCCTGACCCGAGCGAAGCGCGCCCGAGCCGCGACGCGTGCTCGGAGCTCAGAAGAGGCCGAGGTCGCGGGCGTCGCGCGGGTCGATCCCGTAGTCGCGAAGGAGCGCGTCCCGCTCGTCGAGCGCCGCCTCGAGGGCCTTGGCGGCGGAGCTCTCCTCGAGCTCGAACCTCGAGAGGTTCCAGTGCCGCTCGAGTCGCGCGGCGTCCGCAGCCTCACGCGCCGCCCGTGCATCGCGCTCGAGAACGGCGAGCCGGGCGCGCAGGTACGGGTAGCGCTCGTCGGCCCTGAGGGCGTCCGCGCGCCCCCTCGCCGCCGCGATCCGCTGCTCTCGCGCACGTGACGCCACGGCGATCCGCCGGTCCATCTCCTCGAGGCACGCGTCGACCTTCGCGCGGAGCACCTCGGACGGAGCGTCCTCGGCCGCCTCGACCCCGGATCGATCCGGCTCCGCATACTGCGCACAGCGCTCGTCCACGAGCGCACGGAAGCGGCTCCTCGCCGTCTCGCCAGGCGCGAGCCGTACCTGCTCCGCCGTGCGGGCGAGCGCTCGCTCCGAGCAGTTCAGCGCGTGGAAGCGCTCGAAGACGTAGGCGCAGCCGCCGACGGGCAGCTCCGCGGAGTGGATCCGAGCCTGGCCCACGGGCACCGGCTGCGAGCTGCAGCCCGCGACGGCGGCGAACGCCGCGATGGCGACGGCGGAGATGCGAGAGGGGCTCGACATGGCGGATGGCGCGCCGTTCCCTGCCATCGCGGCGGCCTCCGTGCAAGGGTCGATCGACCAGGCCTCGTCACGAGGACCGCGGATTACGTCGCGCGCGGAACGCAGGGCCGAGCGCGTCGAGCTCCTCGGCGATCGCCCCGGTGGCGGCATCGTCGACGACGATGCGCGCGCGCGGCCCGAGGTCCTCGGCGACGCGCACGCGGAGCTCCTCCGGAATCCCCAGAAGCATGCGATTGAGGAGGCGGAGCGCGCCGAGGCGCGCTCCTGCCGGCGCCGTCGGGTCGTCGGCGATCCTCCGCAGCTCCTCGATGCCGTACGCGTCGCTCCGATAGACCTGCTCTCCCGTGCCGAGCGCGTCGAGGCGCGCGAGCCAGGCCTCCGTCGTCTCGTTCGCCTCGACGTTGCGGTCGAGGAGGCGGACGCGAGCGTCCACCTCGAACGTGGTCGTGCTCGCGTCGACCGGGTGCCAGGCATGGGCACGGAAGTGCTCCGCGATCCGGGAGCGGCCGTCGAAGGTGTCCTTGCCCACGCGCTGGACGCTCCGAAAGACCGGCTCGACGAGGAAGAGCACGCTGGCGAGGATGGCCGCCATGAGCGCCGGGACCCCGAAAGTCCCCTTGTAGACTCCGAGGCCGAACCCGGCGACGACGAGGGTGTAGAGGAGCGCGGAGATCATCCCGCAAAAGGCGAGAACGCGCCGCGCCGATCCCAAGCGCAGCGGCCCCACGCGCATGGAGACGTCGGCCGTCCCCGGCCACGCGACCCCCATCCGCGCGAGGAGGGCACGCGCCTCGGCCTCGCGTTCGACTTCGATGAAGAAGCCCTTCTCTTCGTTGCCTCGTACGACGGCGATGCTGTAGCCGAGCGCCCCGCGCGCGACCGAGACGGACGGCCGTGCAACACCACCGGCCGCCGCGTCGAGCAGCTCGCGGAGCTCGGGAGCGCTGCCTCGGAGCAGGTACGGCGCGCGCCGGCGCCCGAGCAGCAGGCCGAGGCACCAGACGGCGAGCGACACGCCCGCCGACCAGTACTTGTCGACTCCGAGCCACTCGTGTGGCGAAAAGACGTAGGTGACGACCCCGAGCAGCGACAGGCCGCCCGCGAGACCGAGGATCCACGCGAGGCCGCGGTGCTCTTCGAGCTCGACGACGCGAACCGCCCCGACGCGCTCGGCGCGGAGCCCTGCTCGCGCCCCGGCCTCCGTCTCCCGTTCGAGCGCATCGCGCGCGTTGGTCGGTCCGCCGTCGCCCACGCCTCACCCCACGAGGAACTTCACCAGGAGCGCCGCGAGCTCCGCCGGTCGCGTCCAGTGCATCATGTGCCCCGCACCCTCGAGCTCCGCGCGCTCGAGACGGGCGAACGCGGCGAGACGCTCCGCCTCGTCCGGCACGTGGTAGCCGGTCGGCCCCCCGGACACGAAGAGGACGGGACACGTGATGCGCCGCGCGAACTCGACGAAGAGCTTCGCGAAGAACGGCGTCGGAGACGTCGTCCGATGCAACGGGTCGAAACGCCACACGACGCGGTCGGAGCCCTCCGCGTCCTTCACCTCGCGCACGAGGTGCGGGAGGCGATGGTCGAGCACGTCGGGCGGCACCGTCGGGTGGTTGACCGCCAGGCGCTTGCGTGCGTCCTCGCGAGCGAGCGGCGGCGCCTCGCCCCGCTCTCGGACCTTGCGCATGCCCTCGATCCAGGCCCTCATCCTCGTCGGCCCCGCCTCGAACGGGTTGTCCGGCGGCCCGAGCCCCTCGAGGTTGGCCAGGCGCACGACGTTCTCCGGGAACGTGCCCGCGTAGAGCGTCGTGATGGTGCCGCCCATCGAGTGCCCCACCAGCGCGACGGGCCGATCCGGCGAGAGGGCCGCGACGAGCTCCGCGAGGTCGGCGACGTAGTCGGCGAAGTGGTAGTAGCTCCCGGCCGGCGCCCTCGCGCCGTCTCCGAAGCCGCGCATGTCCGGCGCGAGGACCCGGAGGCCCTCGGCGGCGAGCGCCGGCGCGACCCGGTCCCAAGTCCCGGCAGCGTCCATGTAGCCGTGGACGAGGAAGACCGCGCTCGGGGTCGCAGCATCGCCCGCTCGCTCCGCGACGGGAGCCCACTCGAGGACGCGATGCTCGAGCCCGTTCGCCGGCACACGAAGTTCGCTCGCCGTGAGTGAGAGCCCTTTCGTCATCGCACCGCAGAGAGTACGCTCAACGGACCGTAGAGAGTACGCTGGTCGATGGCACACACGATCACGCTCATCCCTGGAGACGGCATCGGACCCGAGGTCGCGGACGCGACGCGAAGGGTGCTCGAAGCCTCAGGCGTAGCGATCGACTGGGAAGTGCACGAGGCAGGCGCGGCCGTCGCCGAGAAGCGCGGCACGACTCTGCCGGACGAGGTGCTCGAGTCGATCCGTCGGAACAAGGTCGCGCTCAAAGGCCCGATCGGGACGCCCATCGGCAAGGGCTTCCGATCCGTCAACGTGACCCTGCGCCAGGCGCTCGACCTCTACGCCAACGTCCGTCCAGTGAAGAGCTTGCCCGGCATCGAGCCGCGCTTCGAAGGGACGGACATCGTCATCATCCGCGAGAACACGGAAGACCTCTACGCGGGGCTCGAGCTCATGATCATGCCGGGCGTCGCGCAGTCGATGAAGCTCATCACCGAGCGGGCGTGCACGCGGATCTGCGAGTACGCGTTCGACTACGCCGAGCGCCACGGCCGGAAGGTCGTCACGGTCGTGCACAAGGCGAACATCATGAAGCTCTCCGACGGGCTCCTGCTCGAGTGCTTCCGCAAGGTCGCGCTCAAGCACCCGCGGATCGAGCCGCGCGAGATGATCGTCGACGCCTGTGCGATGCAGATGGTGCGCAACGCGAACAAGCTCGACGTCATCGTCACGGAGAACCTGTACGGCGACATCCTGAGCGACCTCGGCGCGGGTCTCGTCGGCGGCCTCGGCATCGTGCCGGGCGCCAACATCGGAGAGAACGCCGCGGTGTTCGAGGCGGTCCACGGCACCGCGCCCGACATCGCAGGCAAGGGCCTCGCGAACCCCACGGCGCTCATCCAGAGCGCGGTGATGATGCTCCACCACATCGGCGAGAAGGCCGCGGCGCAGAAGATCGACCGCGGCCTGCTCGCGACCTTCGAGCGCGGCATCCGGACGGCGGACCTCGGCGGCACCGCCACCACCGAGGAGTTCACGCGCGCGCTCTGCGAGGCGGTCGGTCGCGCCTGACCTCGTCCCGCGCGACCGTCGTCGCGTGGGCGACCCGACGCCGCGCGGCGACCGCGCGCGGTAACGCTCCACCGGCGAGCGCGCGCGTTTCGAGCTAGGGTTGGCTCGCTCGATTCGAACGCCGGGCGGCGGACGACGCCCTCGACCCGAGCCTCGCCGCGAAGGGAGCCGGGCCGAAGCAAGGCACCGCGCCGGGCCGGAGGCACGACCGTGGCAGAGCGTGACGTCCTCGTGTTCCTCCTGTCGCTCGCGCTGATGCTCGGCGTGGCTCGGCTGCTCGGAGAGCTCGCGCGTGCCCTCGGTCTGCCGCTCGTGGTCGGTGAGATCCTGACGGGCATCCTCCTCGGCGCGACGGGGCTCCAGCGCGTGTGGCCGGAGGCTCACGCATTCCTGTTCCCCGAGGGCGCGCCCGCGCAGATGCTCTCGGGGTTCACGACGATCGCGGTCGTCCTCCTGCTCGTCGTCGCCGGGCTCGAGCTCAATCTCGCCACCGTGCGGCAGCGCCGTCGGAGCGCGCTCCTGGTCACGGCGTTCGGCATCGCAGCCCCGCTGCTCGGAGGCGTGATCCTCGGGCACCTCGTCCCGGACGACGTCGTCGGATCGCCCGAGCGCCGTCACCTCTTCGCGGTCTTCATGGGCGTGGCGCTCTCGATCTCCGCGCTGCCGGTGGTCGCGAAGACGCTGCTCGACCTCGGACTGTACAAGACGGACATCGGCCTGCTCGTCATGACGGTCGCGATGCTGAACGACCTCGTGGGCTGGGTCGCGTTCAGCGTCCTGCTCGGGCCGATGCGCGGCGGCAGCTTCGAGCTCGGGCCTCTCGTTCGCACGGTCGCGCTCGCCGTCGTGTTCGTCACTGCCTGCCTCGTCGCGGGACGGCGCATCGTCGACCGGGTCCTCGGACGGCTGGAGGAGCAAGCGGACGTCGCCCCGGGCCGGATCCTCACGTTCGTGATGGTGCTCGCGGTCCTCGGGGCGGCGCTGACGCAGGCGATCGGCATCCACGCCGTGCTCGGTGGGTTCGTCGTCGGCGTGATGGTCGGCGAGTCGCCCCGCCTCCGCGAGCGGACGCGCCAGACGATTCATCAGTTCGTGACGAACGTCTTCGCGCCGGTGTTCTTCGCGAGCGTGGCCCTGCGCGTCGACTTCTCGAAGGCGTTCGATCCCGTCCTCTGTCTGACCGTGTTCCTCGTCGCGACCGGCGCGAAGGTGCTCGGCTGCAGCGGCGGAGCGCGCGTCTCGGGCGTGCCGTGGCGCGAGTCGCTCGCGATCGGCTTCGGGCTGAACGCCCGCGGTGCGATGGAGATCATCCTCGCCCTGCTCGCGCGCGAAGCGAACCTCATCGACGACCGCATCTTCGTGGCCCTCGTGACGATGGCGATCGCGACGTCGCTCATCGCCGGCCCCATGATGAAGCACCTGCTCTTCGGAAGCCGTGCCGGGCTCGGTGTGAGCCCGGACGAGGCGGCCGGCCTCGTCCGCGACGGCGCCTTCGTCCCGGTCCTGTCCGCGACGACGTCCGCGCGCGCGATCGAAGAGCTCGGCCGCGCGCTCCGGCCGGTGATTGGCGATCTCGTCGAGCCCGCGCTCATTTCGGTGCTCGAACGCGAGCTCGTCGCGCCCACGGGCCTGGGCGACGGCGTCGCGATCCCGCACGCGGCGGTGGACGGCCTGAACCGCCCTGTCGTCGCGCTCGGGCTCTCGCCGACGGGCATCGACTTCGACGCCCCCGACGGACGGCCTGCGCGCATCGTCTTCCTCCTCCTGCTCCCGCCGAAGTCCTACGAGAAGGAGGTCCGCGTCCTCGCCGCGCTCGCCCGGTCGGTCTTCGACGAGCCCGCTCGCGAGGCCCTCCTGTCCGCGAAGTCCCTCGACGAGGCGGTGCGCGTACTCGACGAGCACGGTCGCCGTCTCTCGGGCGAGACGCCGGGCGCGGTCGGCATGGCGAGCGTCGCGGGCATGTGACCGTCGACACCGCACCTGCTCCGATCTAGGAAGAGCCGTGCTCATCGCGACCTGGAACATCAACGGCATCCGAGCGCGCTCGCAGCGGCTCGCCGAGTGGCTCTCCGAGCGCAAGCCCGACGTCGCGTGTCTGCAAGAGCTGAAGACCGTCGAGGACGAGTTCCCTCGGCTCGAGCTCCGCGCGCTCGGCTACCACGCCGTGATGTCGTGCCAGCAGGGCTGGAACGGCGTAGCCATCATCGCGCGTGAGCGTCCCGAGCTCGTCATGTGCGAGCTGCCCGGCGCAGGCGACCTCGGCGCGAGGTTCGTCCTCGCGAAGGTGAACGGCATCGAGATCGCCAGCGTGTACGTGCCGAACGGAAAGTCCGTGACGCACCCCGACTACCGGATGAAGCTGAGCTGGCTCGAGCGCCTCGCCGCGCACGTCGAGTCGCGACCCGACAAGGACGCCCCGCTCGTCATCGGTGGCGACTTCAACGTCTGCCCCACCGACCTCGACTCGTACGGCGGCATCCGCTTCAAGGGGAAGATCCATCACACGGACGAGGAGCGCGCCCTCATCGCTCGCCTCTGCGCGGCCGGCCTCGTCGACCTGTTCCGCGCCCGCTACCCCGACGAGCCCGGCTTCTCGTGGTGGGACTATCGCGCGGGGGCCTTCCACAAGAAGGAAGGCATGCGGATCGATCTGTTGCTCGCGACGCCGGCGATCGCCTCGCGCGTCACCGACGTCTACGTCGACAGGGAGTTCCGCAAGAAGGGAAAGGCGTCGGGATCGATCCCGTCCGATCACGCACCCGTCGTCGCCGTCGTCGACTGAGGCTTCGCCCTCCGGCCGTCGTGTCATGGCCGAAGCGGCTCGGCGGTGACCGGCGGCGGCGCGTCGTCGCCCGTGCGCGACGGTGCGCGAGCGGCCCGAGACGTGTCGTCCGGGTGCTAGCTTCGAAGCATGGCGAAGCCGTGGGTGGTGGGCGCGATTTCGTTCTCGTGCGGAGCAGTGACGGCGAGCGGAGCGTGGACCGCGTTCCCGCCGTCGTCGCCGAAACCCTCGCCCGTCCCATCGGCGACCGCGGAGCCGGTCGACGAGAGCGCGCTCGCGAAGGCCAACGCGAATCTGACGGCGATGCTCCACGAGTGCGATCGCAGGCTCGCCGAGCTACCGGGCATGTTCGGCCGAGGCCGCGGCCGCGACCCGGCTCGATGACCTCACGCAAAGGGGACGGACCGTCACGCGCTCGGATCCGGCTCGCGGCTTCCCCGCCCCTTGACGATCGCGAGCGTGGCGCCGGCGATGACGACGGCGGCGCCGAGGGCCTCGCGCCATGTCGGCACCGCGCCCATGAGCAGGACCCCGATCGCGATCGCGCCCACCGTCTCGCCCGGACAGACGAGCGCGACGAGGACGGGCGGGGCGTGTCGCGCCGCGCGCTGCATCAGCGTGTGTCCCACGAGCGTCGGCACGAGGCCGAGACCGACGACGGCGAGCACCGCACGCAAAGAGGGAGCCGTCGCGCCGTTCGTCATCCACGCCGCGAACGGGAGGAGCACGAGCGAGGCGGTCCCGTACACGGCCGCCGCGTACTGCGTGGCGGGCATCGCATGGCGAAGACCGCGCGCCGACGCGACGTACGCGCCGAAGAGCAACACCGCGCCGAGGACCAATGCATCTCCCGCGAGACGATGCTCGCCCGCGCCCGCGGACGAGGCCACGATGACCGCGCCACACGTCGCCACGAGCAACCCGGCGAGCTCGAGGCTCGTCGGACGCAGGCGGAACGCGACGAAGGCGGCGAGCACGACGGCGAGCGGCTCGAGCGACACCAGCGCGACGGCGGCCGCGAGCGACGTCGCAGCGAGCCCCGCGAGGAAGAGAGCGAAGTGACCGCCGAGCAGCACGCCCGCGAGGAGCACGGCGGCGCGCTGCCGACCCGTAAGCGCGCGAAGCGCACGCACGAGCGCCGCGGGCGCGGCGAGCGCGAGCACGACCGCGGCGATCCCCGTCCGCGCCGATGCGACCGTCATCGCAGGAATCTCCGCCGCGACCTTTCCGAGCGGCCCCGCCGTCGAGAACGCCAGCGATGCGACGCCGACGAGGGCGAGGTCGGCCCCCAGCCTTCGGGCTTCCGGCTGCAGCGGGTGTTCGGACCGCACGCGAGGCGTGGAGCTTACAGGCAGACCTCGGAGACCTCACGCTCGGCGGCCGTGGCCCCTGCCCTCCCTGGCGGCCGCCCCCCCATTCCGCTGGAGCCCGGAGCCCAAAGCCTCTGCCTCAGTCCTCAGTCCTCAGTCCTCAGTCCTCAGTCCTCAGTCCTCAGTCCTCAG
>CALFEQ010000150.1 GCA_937949945.1 uncultured Myxococcales bacterium | reverse complement strand
CGCCCGGCGGCGGTCAGCCCGCCACCCGAGCGAAATCGAGGCTCAGTCCTCAGCGTGAAAGCGTCGATGCGGGCTTCACAGCTGTCGCAACGCGGGCAGCCCCACGTTTGCCGGACGCTCGAATGGGACATCCTCGATCTCGGTCGCTCGGGACGCCGACCCTTCAGCGGGGGCTTCGAAGCGATTCGATGACCGAAGACTGAGGACTGAGGACTGAGGACTGAGGACTGACGAAGTCGGCGTCCGGCTTCGCCCCACTGGAGCCTGGAGCCTGGAGCCTGACGCGTCACTTCCCCGGAATGTGCTCCACCAGCGTCGTCGTGCGGAGCCGCTTCCCGTTCCTCTCCACGTAGTAGTAGACCGGCGCGCCCGGGAGCTTCTTCGCGAAGTAGTAGGTCCAGACCTCGTCGTCGTCGTCCTTCACGACGTAGACGACGCAGTCGAACTTGCCCGCCGGGGTCTTCAGCTTCTCCTGGCGCGTCGTGACCTTGTCCTTCGGGAACTCCGAGTGCTGCTGGAGCGTGATCCAGCCGAAGCGGCGCACGTGATCGGCGCCCGTGTGGATCTCCGCGCCGGCGTCGTCGACGTTTCGGAAAATGATGACGTACTCGCGTGGCGGCTTGCCGGGGACCTCGACCTTGTAGCGGTACGTGCGGCCGTTCTTCGTCGCGTCGCGGATCTGCTCGGCGGTGAACGGGGCGGGGTAGACGGGGCCCTTCGGCTTGCCGTCCGAGCCCTCCTTCATCTTCGAGACGGGGTTGGTGCCCGGATCGTCGTCGTCCTTCTTCTCGAGCTCGGAGAAGGCTTTGGCGTACTCGTCCTCCTCCGTCGGCGTCTTCGGAGGCTTGTCTCTGCAGCCGAAGAGAGACGACGAGAGCAGCAGCAACGAAGCCACCACGCTCGCCGCCGGGATTCGCGCCATCAGGCCTCCGCCCGCACGATCATGCTGCGCCGGTCGCTTCGCGCGGCGCCTCTTCCGCCGC
Source organism: uncultured Myxococcales bacterium (assembly GCA_937949945.1). Taxonomy (GTDB): domain Bacteria; phylum Myxococcota_A; class Polyangia; order Polyangiales; family Polyangiaceae; genus Labilithrix. The sequence goes on along the minus strand of CALFEQ010000150.1, from coordinate 46,894 downwards.
CGACTCGAAGCGGAAGACGAGCTTCTTGCCGGGCTTCGTCTCGCCCGTCTTCTCGTCCTCCACCTCCGCGTCCTCCGCGTCGATGAGGACCTTGCCGCCCTTCTCGAGCTTGCCGAAGAGGAGCTCCTCGCCGAGCGGCCTCTTCACGTCCTCCTGGATGACGCGCGCGAGCGGGCGAGCGCCGTAGTCCGGGTCGTAGCCCTTGTCCGCGAGGTGCTCGCGCGCCGCCTGCGTGAGCTCGAGGGTCACGTTCCGCTCGGCGAGCTGGGCGCTGAGCTCCTTCACGAATTTGTCGACGATGCTGCCCATCGTCTCCTTGGAGAGCGGGTCGAACTGGATGCGCGCGTCGAGGCGGTTGCGGAACTCCGGGCTGAACATGAGCTTGTACTCGCGCTCCGCGTCGCCCGTGGCCCGCCGATCGCCGAAGCCGACCGCACGGCGTCCGAGATCGCGGGCGCCGACGTTGCTCGTCATGAGCAGGATGACGTGGCGGAAGTCGGTCGACTTGCCGTTGTTGTCGGTCAGCTTGCCGTGGTCCATGATCTGGAGCAGCACGTTGAAGACGTCCGGGTGCGCCTTCTCGATCTCGTCGAGCAGGAGCACCGCGTGCGGCGTCTTCGCGATCGCGTCGGTCAGGAGGCCGCCCTGATCGAAGCCGACGTAGCCGGGCGGCGCGCCGATGAGGCGCGAGACCGTGTGCCGCTCCATGTACTCGCTCATGTCGAAGCGGATGAAGCTGATGCCGAGGATCTTCGCGAGCTGCTTCGCGAGCTCGGTCTTGCCGACGCCCGTCGGGCCGGTGAGCAGGAAGTTCCCGATCGGCTTCTCCGGCGACCGCAGGCCGGCGCGCGCGAGCTTGATCGCCGACGCGATCTGCTCGCAAGCCTTGTCCTGACCGAAGACGACGCTCTTGAGCTCCTTCTCGAGGTTCCGGAGCTTCTCCTTGTCGTTCGTGCTGACCTCGCGCGGCGGGATCTGCGCCATGCGCGCGAGCACGGTCTCGACCTCGGCGACGCCGACGAGGATGCGCGGCCTCTCCTTCGCCGTCCCGTTCGTCATCGCGTTCGCAGCGGCGCCGACGTCGGGCTTCGATCCGTGATCCGCCGTCGGCAACGCGGGCGGCACCTCGCCGGAGCGCGCCGTCGTCGGCACGTCCTGGATCGCGCCGTCGACCGACGCGGCGCCGTCGACGTCCTTCGCCGTCACGGGCCCCGGGCCAAGCTGCGGCGGCGGGCTCGCGCCTTCGTTCGAGTAGAGCTTCAGCTTGGCGGCGGCGCCGGCCTCGTCGAGCAGGTCGATCGCCTTGTCCGGCAGGCGGCGGTCGTGGAGGTAGCGCGCCGAGAGCGTCGCCGCGGCGTCGATCGCGTCGTCGGTGTAGCGGACGCCGTGGAAGTCCTCGTACTTCGCGCGCAGGCCCTGGAGGATCTTCTTCGTGTCCTCGATCGAGGGCTCGTTGATCTCGACGCGCTGGAAACGGCGCGAGAGCGCGCGGTCCTTCTCGAAGTGCTGCCGAAACTCCTCGAACGTCGTCGAGCCGATGCAGCGCATGCGGCCCGACGCGAGCGCGGGCTTGAGGAGGTTCGACGCGTCCATGCTGCCGCCGCTCGTCGCGCCGGCTCCGACGATGGTGTGGATCTCGTCGATGAAGAGGATCGCGTTCTCGATCTTCTGGAGCGCCTTCACCACGCCCTTGAGGCGCTCCTCGAACTCGCCGCGGTAGCGCGTCCCGGCGATGAGCGCGCCCATGTCGAGCGAGTAGATGGTCGCCTTCTTGAGCGCATCGGGCACCTGGCCCGTGACGATCTTGAGCGCGAGGCCCTCGACGATCGCCGTCTTGCCGACCCCGGAGTCGCCGACGAGGAGCGGGTTGTTCTTCTTCCGCCTCGCCAGGATCTGGATCATGCGGCTGATCTCGTTCGAGCGGCCGACGAGCGGATCGATCCGCTTCTCCCGCGCCTCCTCGTTGAGGTTGACCGTGTAGGCCTTCAGCGGGTCACGGCGGGAGCGCGGGCCTTCGCCTTCGCCGTCGAGCGACGCCGCCTCCTTCTCGCGACCGTCATCGGCGTCCTCGGCCTTCGACACGCCGTGCGAGATGTACGTGACGACGTCGAGCCTCGTGACGCCCGCCTTCTCGAGGATGCTGACCGCCGGCGACTCGCGCTCGGAGAAGATCGCCACGAGCACGTTCGCCCCCGTGATCTGCTGCTCCTTGCCGCTCGACTGCACGTGGGCGGCCGCGCGGCGGATGGCGCGCTGCACCGCGAGCGACGCCGCCGGCACGTCGAAGTGCTCCTCGGGGACGCTCTCGAGCTGATCGGAGAGGAACTGCTCGAGCTCCTTCTTGATGAGGCTGGGATCGCCGCCCGCATGGCGCACGATGAGCGCGGTCGCCTCGTCGAACAGGAGGGCATAGAGGAGGTGCTCGAGCGTGAAGTACTCGTGACGGCGCCGCGCCGCCTCGTTCTGGGCGAGCGTGAGCGCAATCTCGACTTCCGGGCTGATACGCATCGCTGTCTCTCTCTTTACCTCTCCGCTGGTTCTCGTGCGGCGGCCGTGCCGCAGTCGGTGCGGCCTATTCGGGCTCCGTCGTCAGCAGCAGGGGCATTCCGTTCGCACGGGCCGCGTCCATGACCTGCTGAGCTTTCGTCTCGGCCACGTCCTTCGTGTAGACGCCCGCGACGGCCGCTCCCTTGTGGTGGACCGTCAGCATGATGTGCCGAGCTTCCGTCTCCGATTTGTGGAAGTAGCGCTCGAGGACGTAAACGACGAACTCCTGGGTCGTGTAGTCGTCGTTGTGGAAAATGACCTTGTAGCGCCGCGGGGTCGTGCTGATCGGGCGATCTTCGAGATCGACCTCCTCCACCCCGCCGGGGGTCTGGATGGGATCGGGCGGATCGGACCCGCCGCTGGCCATGATTCGGAGTGTGCGTTGGGCACGGTGCAACTCGAGCATGGTCGTCGCCAAGGTAACGCCGATCAGTTTCGCGTCACGGGGGCCGCGGCGCAAGGAGGCGCGTTGACTCGCGAGGGGGAAGATGTGCCCGAAATTCCGGCCTGCCGAGGCCCCCTTTTCCGTTCGATGCCGGGTGCGGATCGGAGGGCTCACCGGTCCTTCGTCTCGCCGGTCGATCGCGTCGCTCCGGGGGGGCGGCGGTCGTCTGGTCGCGTCCGCTGGGCGCGTCCGAAGGGCGCGTCCGGGCGGCGCAACTCCGAGCCGCGGAACGGCTGAGCCGGTTGCTTCCGCGAAGCGGCACCGGCTGTTAGCCTGATAGCTGCGCGGCAGGCCGTGCCCAGGCTTGGCGTTTCGGTCCTGCGAGCCATCCGACCGCCGTTCGATCGAGACACAGATGGAGCTTAAGGAGAACGTCGTCGTCGCAGATCGATTCCGACTCGTGCGGATGATCGGGCGTGGCGGCATGGGCTCGGTCTGGGAGGCCGTCCACATCACCCTCGACCAGCCGTGCGCGGTGAAGTTCATCGAGGGCGAGCTCGGGAACGTGGCGGAGGCTCACGCCCGTTTCGAGCGTGAGGCCAAGGCCGCAGCGCAGCTCCGCAGCCCGCACGTCGTCCAGATCCTCGACCACGGGGTCTGGCAAGGCCGGCCCTACATCGCGATGGAGCTCCTCGAAGGCGAGGATCTCGGCAAAGCGCTGGCGAGGTCAGGGGGACGGCTGCCGCCGGCTCAAGTCAACGCGATCGTGCAGCAGGTCTGCCGCGCGCTGACCAAGGCTCATCAGGCGGGCATCGTTCACCGCGACCTCAAGCCGGACAACATCTTCCTCGTCAACGACGACGACCGGCTGCTCGTCAAAATCCTCGACTTCGGCGTCGCCAAGCAGACGTCGCAGGCGCTCGACGGCAGCAACACGAAGACGGGCGCGATGATCGGCACGCCCTACTACATGAGCCCGGAGCAGGCGCAGGGCATCAAGACGGTCGACTCCCGCAGCGATCTCTGGTCGCTCGCGGTCATCGTCTACGAGTGCATCACCGGGAAGCTGCCGTTCCAGAGCGAGGCGCTCGGCGATCTCCTCGTGAAGATCATCGTGAACCCGATCCCGGTCCCGTCGCAGGTCGCGGACGTGCCGCCCGGGTTCGATCAGTGGTGGGCGAAGGCCGCGGAGCGCGCGCCCGAGAAGCGCTTCCAGACGGCGAAGGAATTCGCCAGCGCCCTCTCGATTGCGCTCGGCTTCCCCAACGTGACCGACGAGATCAGCGCCGTACGCCCGGCGCCGCTGCAGGGCACGGCGGTGATGTCCGGCGCGCCGACGCCGAGCACGTCGGGGAGCCCGCCGACGACCTCGGCTCCGTATCCGCAGCGGACGGTCCTGACGCCGCACCCGAACCAAGGGCAGCCCGGACGTCCGTCGAGCCCCGGCTTCGCCGCCGCTCCCACGCCCGATCCCGCGCGACCTGCCGACGCGGTCCCGACCGCCACGTTCTCCGGGGTGGAGCCGCCGATGACCGTCCCGAAGAAGGGGCTGCCGATCGGGGTCATCGCCGGCATCGGCGGCTTCGTGGTGCTCGCGGCCGTCGGGGTGGGCCTCGTCGCCGTGTCGAATCGCTCGAGCGGGACGGCGACGGCGACGTCGTCCGTCGCGTCGTCGGCTCCGGCGCCGACGTCGTCGGATTCGCCGTCCGGCCCGGAGACCGCTGGCGTCGCGTCGGCCGCTCCGACGGCGGCCGACACGGCAGGAAGCGCGGGCGACACGTCCGAGGGCGTGGCCGACACGTCCGGCGCCGACGCCGCGGATGCGTCGGCCGGCACGAGCGCGAGCGCCGAGAGCCCGAGCCAGGCGAAGCCGACGACGACGGCGACGGGGCGTGTCGGGCGGCCGACCCCACCCGTGCCGACGACGAAGCCGACGACGAAGCCGACGGCGACGGCGACGGCGACGGCGAAGAAGCCATGGAACCCCGGGTTCTGAGCGGGCTCGGCTCGCCTGCGGAGCGCGCCGACGCGATCGTGCGCGTCGCGCGATCGATCGCGGAGCCCGAGCTCCGCGCGACGTACATGGCGACGCTCTTGCGCGAGAACGACGTCGTCGAGCTGGCGGCGACGCTCGACGTCCTCTGCAGCCGCGCGGAGCAGGCGGAGCCGGCCGCGCGCGAGGTCCTCGTCTCGCTCGTCGACGCCCTCCAGGACCCGTCGCTCTCGAGCGTCGTCCAGCGTCTTCGCGAGGAGGCCGTGGGGGTCCCCCACCTGGCGCTCGAGCGGCTCGTTCGCCAGCCGCTCGCGATCTCACCCGCGCGCGAAGTGTCGGCTCCGGAGGAGGACAGGGTGCCGGACTACGGGCGCGGGCGTCCGCTCACGCTGGGCGAGCGCAAGTCGCTCGCGCGCCGGCCGGACCGGACGATGATGGAGCGCCTCTTGCGCGATCCGCATCCCGACGTCATCCGTCAGCTCCTCGCGAATCCCCGGCTCACCGAGGACGACGTGCTGTCGCTCGCGTCGAGGAGGCCGTGCCGGCCGGACGTGCTCACGCAGATCGCACGATCGCCGAAGTGGGCGCATCGGCCGCGGATCCGGATGGCCCTCGTCTTGAACCCCGATACGCCGCTCGACGTCGCAGCGCCGCTCATCGGCCTGCTCGTACGGCAGGAGCTGCGCCTCGTCGCCACGTCGACCACGGTCGCGCCGGCCCTGCGCGCGCTCTGCCTCGAGCACCTGGAGCGCCGTCCTCCGTCGCCGTTCGACGACGTCGACGACGGCTTGCTCCAGTGACGCACCGAGGTCAGCCCTCGTCTTCTTCGATTTCCCAGCGCTGGAGGGCGCTCACGCCGATCGCCGATGCGCAGGAGGGGCAGAGCTGCGGCTCTTCGTAGCGCCGCTCTTCACCGCGCGTCCACACGAGCAAGCCCCGGCCACGAATTTCTGTGCCGTCCTCGTCCTCCTCCTCGAGCCGCTCGCCGCACACGCTGCAGCGGTCGTCCGAGCTCTCGAAGAGGATGGCGTGGGTCGCGCTCACGCACTTCACGGATGCTCCCTCGCTACGCTCGATCGAGGTCTTGGGGGTCACCCCCGAGTCCTTGGGCAGATTGCTCATGACCTGGCTCATACATAGCGCACTGCGCTCCCGACCGCACGACCCGCGTGGGGTCGAGCGACGACCTGGCGGAAGGTCTCGTGGTGTGGGCGAGCCGGGGAAACCCCAACCAATCCGCGGGGCAGGCGCGCCGTCCGAATTTCGTTCGCAACTTTTCCCGGGCGCGGCCGAACGAGCCGGAGCCCATGCGCTCCTTTTCGCACCTCCTCGCGCTCGCCCTCGTGCTCGTCTCGGCGCTCGTCGTCGGGTGCTCCAACGTTCCGCCGCTGCCGCCGAAGGCGATCGAGCTCAATCGGAGCGGTGCCGCAGCGCTCGCGGCGGGTGATCTCACGACGGCCGAGGCGCGCTTCGCCGTCGCGCTCGAGTACAGCCCGAGGTTCACGGAGGCTTGGGTGAACCTCGGTTACGTCGAGCTCCGCCGCGGCAACCTCGAGCGCGCGCGCAAGCACTTCATCAAGGCGCGAAGCCTCAACCCGGACCTGCCGACGCCGCATCACGCGCTCGGGCTCCTCGCCGATGCGCGCGACATCGGCAAGGAGGCCGAGAGGCACTACCGGCAGGCGCTCAAGGTCGACCCCGCGTTCGTCCCGGCGCGGTCGAACCTCGCGCGGCGCCTCTTCCAGCGCGGGGCCTTCGAGGAGGCGAGGGAGCAGTACCTCCGTCTCACGCAGGTCGAGCCCGACGCGCTCGCCGGCTACCTCGGGCTCGCCGAATGCCTGCTCCGCCTCGACCGTGAAGTCGAGGCGGAAGACGTGATCGGGCGCGCCCGCGCGCGGTTCGGCGAGACCCCCGAGCTCGGGATGCTCGTCGCACGGCTGCTCCTCCGCCGCGAGGCCTTCGTCGAGGCCGAGGAGATCCTCGCACCGCTCACCGACGATGCCGATCGCCCGCGCGCCGCGGCGGCCTGGTCGTGGATCGCCGTCGCACGCCTGGCGCGCGACGATCGCGAAGGCGCGCGCGCCGCCGCTCGCGAGGCCCTCGCCATCGACGCGAGCAACGAGGTCGCGCGCAAGATCCTCGGCGGAGATTGACGCTCTGCGCGTGCGTCAGCGCAGGAGCAAGAACGCCGTTCCGGCGAGGAGGACGACGACGCCCACGACGATGCCGACGACCATCCAGAGCGGCACGTGCGTGCCCGGGATGTCGATGCGGTCGTAGTCCTCCTGACCGGGGTAGCCCTGCTCCTGCCACGAGGCCGGCGGGCTCGAGGGCGCCCGCTGGCCGTCGGCGCTCTGCACCGCGGCGTTCGCGGCTCCGACGCTCACGGCGGGCATCGGCGCGGTCTTCTCGTGCTCGAGCGACTCGTCCTGGAGGATGTACTTGCGGTACTTGAGCGGCTCGTCGTCGGCTTGCGGCGGCTTCAGGCCGTTGCCGTCGAACTTGACGATGATGACCGTGATGTTGTCGTGACCGCCCGCCTGGTTGGCGCGCTCCGTCAGCGCCTTGCAGATGTCGAGCGGCTCGGCGCCGGACCGGAGGACCTCGCGGATGTCCTCGAAGCGGACCATCCCGGACAGACCGTCCGAGCACAGCAAGAGCACGTCGCCACGGCGTAGCTCGGCGTAGGTGAGATCGACCTGGACGGTGTCCGAGGTCCCGAGCGCCTGGAGAATGATGTTGTTGTGCTCGAAGGTCTCGGCCTCCTCCTCGGTGAGCTGGCCGGCCTCGATGAGCTGGTTGACGAGCGACTGATCGCGCGTCAGCTGGACGAGCTGATCGTTGCGGAGGATGTATCCGCGCGAGTCGCCGACTTGGGCGAAGAACAGGATCTCGTCGACGAGCGCGGCCGCGGTGACGGTGGTGCCCATGCCGCGCCGCGAGCGATCGGCCTTCGCCTCGTGGAAGATGCGGAGCCCCGCGGCCTCCACGGCGCGCACGAGGCGGCGCGCCAGATCGTCGCGCTTGACCGGGCGGTCGCCGAGCCCGTCGACGAGGCGCTCGTAGATGATGTCGACGGCGAGCTGGCTCGCGATCTCGCCGGCGGCGGCGCCTCCCATGCCGTCGCAGACGGCGAAGACCGCGCCTTGATGGCCGATGACGGTCGCGCGGTTCGCCTCGAGCAACCCGCGCGATCGACGCGTCAGGTCGGCGACGAGGAAGTTGTCCTCGTTGTGCTCCCGCACCTGCCCCACGTCCGTGCGCGCGAAGAGCTGCACGCGGAGCTCTTTCTCGGGAGGCGTGGTCGAGCCCTCCGAGCTCTCGTTCGAGCTCTCCGCTGCGGCAGGCGGCACGGGCGTCTGGGGCTGCGTCACGTGCGAACCCTCATCGGCTACGCCCTCTGGTGGGCGTCGAAGTCGACGCGGAAGAGCTGCTGACCGACCCGGAAGTGATCACCCGGGGCGAGCTCCACGTCGGACCGGATGCGGAGGAACGTACCGTTCGAGGACCCGAGGTCGACGAGCGCGAATCGGGCTTCCCCGGGAGGAATCCTCGAAGCGGAGCCCTGGGGCGACCCGTCGCGAGACAACAGCCGAATGGCGGCATGCCGGCGCGACAGGAACGGGTCCCCCGTGAACACCACATCTCCCGACTCACGACCGAGAACGGTCTCCACCTTGCGTACGTAGTAGATGTCGCGCGCGATTCCTTCGACTGTGCGCTGACAAAGGCGAGCGTACCTTGGAGCGGCGGGAGAGCCAAACAAGAGCGTGCCGTGCTCCTGGGCCGGACCGAAACCGCCCTCGTTCTCCCGGAGGACCTCGAACTTGAGCACCTGTTGGCCCACGAGGATGAGGTCGCCGTCGTTGAGGGGGACCGCGATCTCCGGGCTGTCGCCGTTCCTGCGCAGGCTCGTGTCGCGTGAGGGCGCGAGGCGCAGGTAGACGCCGTTGGTGCTCGCGAGGTCGCGGAGCAGGAGCTTGCCGTCCTTCCAGAGGATGCGGACGTGACGCGGCGACAGGTACGGGTCCTCCGCGACGATGACGTGGCCCTCCGTCCGCCCGATGTCGAGCACGTCGCCGAACGGGTAGCTCGGGCCGTCCGCGCCGCTCTTCGCGATCACGACGAGGCGGCCGCGCTGCGGAGCGCCGCTCGGGGCGCGCGAAGGGCTCGCCGGCCTGGGCGGAACCGACGCAGGGCGCGGGATCGCCGCGAGCGCCGCGGCGGCGCCGCCTGCCTGCGCCGGCGACGGTGCGGCCGGCGGTCGGTCCATCTGCGCGATCGGGGACGTGGGCCCGCGTCCCGCAGGACGCGGAGCGTCGTCGAAGGACGGCGAGCCGTTGGCGCGCGGCGCCTCCGGAGAGGCCGGCGGCGCGGGCGGAGCCGCGGCGGGCGACGCGGGCGGAGCGGCGGGCGCCGCGGGCGCGTCACCGAGCGGGTTCCCGCAGAACTTGCAGAACTGCGCGGACGCGTCCGCCTGACCACGGCACCGGCTGCAGGTCCGCACCGGCTCGGCGGCGGCCGGCGTGCCGAGATCGACCACGCGCATCGGAGCCACCGGCGCGGGAGCAGGGGCCGGAGCCGCGGCGGCGGAGGCGGCGGAGATGACGGGAGCCGGCTCGAGGGTGCTCCCGCACGACGTGCAGTAACGCAGGTTCGGTGCGTTCGCCGTGTCGCAGACCTTGCATCGCCGGACGTTGCTCGCACCCTGCGCCGGATCGGATGCGGCCATGGCCGCCGTGCCCGCACGTGCAGGAGCACCGCGCGGCTCGGCGGACGCGTTGCTCGAGCCGATCGCGGGCGACGGACCGAACGCGTCCGAGCCTCCGAGTCCGATGGGCGGCGTCGGCGGCGCGATGCGCGGCCCGAGACGCTGGCCGCACTCCTGACAGAACGTCAGGTGGGGCGCGTTGTCTCGTCCACACGTCGTGCACGTCATGACGTGGTTCTCGCGGCAGAAATCACGTTCTCCGTAGGGGACAACACGCCCGCGTCACCGTCAAGCGGCCTAGTGTCCAGCTCGCTGCCGTCGCGGTCGAGGCCTACGGCCGCCCTTCTCGACCGGACGGCTTCCTTCGCCGCGACCCGACGCGGTGGCGTTCGTCACCGCGGAAAGAGCCGGAGCCTGGAGCCTCCCGGCGTCCTCACGGTCGCGTCGAGCCGGAGGCGTCCGGGGAGGACCGGAGAATGGCGTCACGCTGCTCGAGGACGAGGTCGATGCCGAAGAGCTGCGCGATGCCGCCGTCACGCTGCGTCCCGGCCGTATCGGTGAATCGGCTCAGGTAGAGGAGACGATAGGCGAGCCCGAGCCCGACGACCGTCTGCCGCGTGATCTGGTACTCGACGCCGACGCCGAGCGACGCTGCGGGGCCCCACGTGTCGATCGCCCACTCGTTGCCGTAGCCGGCGACCCCGAGGCTCGCCGCGGCGTAGGGCTCGGTGACGCGGGCCGTCATGAAGTAGTGGCGCGCTTCGGCGCGGGCTTGTTGGAGCAGCGCGATGCGATAGAGCTTGTTCGGGTCCTGCTTGGTGAGCTCGTACGCCCCGCCGATGTAGAGCGGACCCGAGCTCCGCCAGCCCGCGCGGACGACGATCCCGCCCCCTGCGCCCAGGATGCATGGCACGGTCGTGTCGTCGCAGATCGGGCCGGCCGAGATCACCTGCTCGGTCGTGAACGCGACGCCGTACTGGAGATAGACGAGTCCGGAGGGGGGCGGCGGTGCCTCCTCGAGGTCGTGCGCGAGCCGGGCGTTCTCCGTCGTCGTCGAGGTCGAGTCGGGCTCTGCCGCGGCGCCGTTCGCGGTCTCCTCCGCGCTCGACGTGGAGCTCGCGGCGAGGACGGTCCCCAGCACGGCTGCCGCGCGTCGGCGACGGTTCGGACCCACGAGGGCGAGCATACCGCGTGGCGGACGAGGCGCGGCAAGCGAGGCCGAGCGGAGGCCGCCGGAAACGGCGAGAGCTACGCGTTTTGGGCAAAGAACGAAAGCGTCTCGGGCACGTTGACACGGCCCGACGGCTTTGCGTATTCGTGGGCGGCAATCGTCGCGCTAGTTCGACCGCGGGTTCGACACGACGATTACTGGAGCATCCGACTTTCGGAGAAGGACTGATGGAGATCGTTCTCGACAAGCGTGCGGTTAAGCAGATTCGTCTCTCGGCGCAGGACGCGATCGAGGAAGGTGATACCGAGACGCTGCGCGAGGACATCCTCGAAGCGTTCACCGAGGAGCAGGTGGAGGAGATCGAGCGTCGTCTCGACAGCGGCGACTTCTACGAGTTTCTCACCGAGATGCTCGACGAGTGGTCCGGTGACGACGTCGACGAGCTCTTCGAGCTTCTCGACGCTCAGCTCGGCGACATCGGCGTGGACATCAAGTTCGAGAAGAAGGGCGGCGCGGACGACGACGAGGACGAGGACGACGAGGACCTCGACGACTACGACGACGACGACGAGGACCTCGACGACGAGGACGAGGACGACGAGGACGACGACGACTGATCGCGCCCGCGCATCCGCTCCCGATCCCGGCGCTTCACTCCGTCGAAGAGGAGGGCGGGGCGGCGCCGAGGGAGCGCTCCCGGTTGAGGTACGCACGGCACGTGGCCGGCGCCTTGCTCTTCTTGGGGCGCTCGATGGACGGGCAGCGCTCGATCGCGCACGGCACGTAGCGTGAGTCCGGAAAATCGCTCGTGAGCGTCGCGAGCCGGCTGCACGCCTTGTCCTTGTCGCCGTCCTTCTCCCAGAGCTCGGCCTCGCGCCAGAGCGCATCGTCGCGCAAGGTCGACGTCTTGAAATCGGTGTACAGGCGATGGAGCGTCGCGCGAGCGTTCGCGCGATCGTTCAGCCTCTTCTCGTAGAGCTCGGCGATGCGCAGGACCGCGGGCACGTAACGCGGTCGCTCGTAGCTGCCGAGCGTCACGGCCTTCTCCCGGAAGGAGAGCATCCGCTCGAGGTGATCGATCGCCTCGCGGTGGCGGCCGAGCTGCTCCTCGAGCTCGCTCGCGCGGTAGAGCGCGTCGTCGAAGTACGCGCCCTTCGGGTACGGCCAGCGATCGGCGACGTCGAGGAAGGCGTCGCGCGCCGCCTCGACCCGACCGAGCGCGGCGAGCCGCTTGGCGCGCTCGTAGGCGACGTCCTGCTCGAGCCTGGTGCCGGCGACGCGCGGCTGTAGAGCGTCGAGATGCGCGAGCGTCTTCTCGGCGCCATGTTCGTCGTCGTGCCTCAGGAGGCGCAAGAGGGCCACCTTCGCGAGGCCGCTCTCCGGCCAGCGGAGCGCCACCTCCTCGAGCTCCGCGTAGCCGGCCGCCGGGTCGCTCCGGTACGCGAGATCCGCGGCCTTGAACGCGGCCTGCGCCGAGTACGCGTTCGGCGGGTCCTCGCTCGCGATGGCGCGGAGCTCGCGCGAGGCGCGGGCCACGTCGCCGGCGCGTGCGCGCGCGAGCGCCGCTTCGTAGCGCGCGTACACGCCGTCGCGCGGGACCTTGGCCGTTCGCGCCGCCTCGTCGAAGCGCTCCGCGGCGACGTCGAAGCGGCCGGCGTTGATCGCGCGGCGCGCCTCCGCGATCGCCTTCTCGTAGGCGGCGCCGCGGTCGGGAGCGCATCCCGCGAGGACGAAGGCGATCGCGAGCGCGCCGCCGCGCGCCAGCTTCTCCACGCGCGTCCGCGGAACGGACTCGAGACCCCCTCGCGTTCGGCGCGTCTCCGTCATTTCCGAACGCTCGTGATGGCCTCCGCGAGGATGTCCGCGGCGCGCTCCGCGTCCTCGGGCCGGACGTCGAGGTGCATGACCGCGCGGAGGCGCCGAGGGGCCGAGGCGTTGATGGCGAGGCCGAGCGGGCGCGCCGCGGCGGCGACGGCCTCGGCTTCGAGCGGCGGCTCGAGGTCGACGTTGACGATGTTCGTCTCGACCTTGGCCACGTCGACCATCACGCCGGGCGCTCGTGCGATCTTCTCCGCGAAGCGCCGTGCCTTCGCGTGGTCCTCGGCGAGGCGTTCGCGGTGATGCCGGAGCGCGTGGAGCGCGGCGGCCGCGAGGATGCCCGCCTGGCGCATCCCTCCGCCCCAGCGCTTGCGCAGGACGCGGGCGCGCTCGACGAGCTCGCGCGACGCGCAGAGGGCGCTGCCGACGGGCGCGCCGAGGCCCTTCGAGAAGCAGACGCTCACCGTGTCGAACGGGCGGGCGAGCTCCTCGACGGACAGGCCCGTCGCGACGCTGGCGTTCCAGATGCGCGCGCCGTCGAGGTGGAGCGCGAGCCCGTGCTCGCGGGCTCGCCGCGCGATCTCGACGATGGCGGCTTGCGGGAAGACGCGTCCGCCCGCGCGATTGTGCGTGTTCTCGATGCAGACGAGGCTCGTGCGCGGAGCCCAGTACGCCTTGGGCTGGATGCGCTCGAGCATCGCGTCGGCGTCGAAGAGCCCGCCCGCGCCGGCGACGGCGAACTGGACGCCCGAGAGCGCGGCTCCGGCGCCGCCCTCGTAGAACACGACGTGAGCGCCCTCGCCGACGATGACCTCGTCGCCGGGCCGCGTGTGCAGCGCGATCGCGAGCTGGTTGCCCATCGTGCCCGACGTGACGAAGAGCGCCGCCTCCTTGCCGGTGATCCGCGCGACCTCCGTCTCGAGCGCGCGGACCGTGGGGTCCTCGCCGAAGACGTCGTCGCCGACCTCGGCGTTCATCATGGCCTCGCGCATCGCGCGCGTCGGGCGGGTGACCGTGTCGCTCCGAAGGTCGATCAAGGTGGCATCACTCTACCGGCTCGCGCGTCCTGGTCACCGCTTTCGGCGACAAGTAAGCTCGACCCCTCGCACACTCGCTCGGAAATCCAGCGCGAAACGCGCTCCGCTGCGAACGTCCTTGCGCAGCTCATCAAGAGTTGCTACTGGTTCAACCACCGGATGAGTCGATGAAAAAGGTACCTCCGCCGCCCGCCGCCGCCGATCCGACCGAGACCCTCGCGGCCATCGGTCCGGTCGCCCGTTCGAGCGTGGTCGACGCCGTTTCCGATCGCTTGCGCAACGAGATCCTCGCCGGGCGGATCCCGCCGGGATCGAGGCTGCCCTCGGAGCGCGAGCTGTCGCTGGCGCTCGGCGTCAATCGGCTCACCCTCCGCGCGGCGCTCGCGCGGCTCGAGGCGCTCGGTCTCGTGAGCACGAGGCACGGCTCCGGGACGGAGGTCGTCTCCTGGCGTGAGCGCGCCGGGCTCGAGGCGCTGCCGATGGTCATCAAATCCCTCGATCGGGACGAGCCGGCGTTCCTCGAGCTCATCACCTCCTTCTTCGAGATCCGGCGCGTGCTCGTCTCGGAGGCCGTCGCGCTCGCGGCCGAGCGGCGCACGGAGGAGGACCTCGAGGCGATGAAGGCGGTCATCGCCGAGCAGCGCAAGAACCTGGCCGATCCGCTCGCCTTCGCCCGCGGGGATCTCGCGCTCCAGCGCGTCATCGTCCGCGCGGCTCGGAACGTCGGGTTCGAGCTGATCCTGAACTCCTTCACGCGCTTCCCGGACGAGCAGCCCGACCTCGTCGCCGAGCTCTACGATCGGCGCGAGGAGTCGCTGCCGTTCTACGACGTGCTCCTCGAGCTCGTCCGCGCCGGCGACGGCGAGGCCGCGCGGCAGGCGCTGCGGACGGCCTTCCTCACGATGGACGAAGCCTGGCTCTCGCGGCACGGCCACAAGAGCCGGGGCGACGGCAAGCCGCGCGCGAAGGCGCCCGGCGTCCCCGCGGACTCGACGCCCGACGACGCGGCGTCGAAGGCCGCGACGAAGACGAAGAAGCTGCGACTGCGCTGACGTCGTCGGCGCACGCTCCGTCACCACGCAACCTCCACGCTTGCGACGCCTCGCCCGAGGCACATCAGGAGAACGATGACCGCGGCTCGAGCTCGCAGGCTCGAGCCGGAGGGACGCGTCTTGCCGTCCGCGCGTGGCGGCTTCGCGCGGTCCACACCGACGAAGACGGGAGGCTCGTACGAGATGAAGCTCTTCGCATTCGAGCGTGCTTGGGTCGCCGCGGCGTTCGACGCCGTGTTCCCGGAAGGCACTGCGCTGCCGCACGGCATCGCGCGGATGGAGCCGGGGAGGTACTACGCCGAGGCCGTCGAGAAGGCCGCCCTCGAGCAGGCCCTCGGGCTGCGCGCGTCGCTCTGGATCGTCGCGCTCGCTCCGCTCTGGCTCTTGCGGACGCCGCGGACGATCGCGTCGATCGGTCCCGGAGATCGCCGTCGTGTCCTCGAGCGGCTCCTCGCGAGCCCGATCTACGCCGTGAGGCAGCTCGTCGCCGCCTTCAAGGCGATGGCCGCGATGCTCTACGCGCAATCTCCGGCGGCGCGCGCCGCCATGACGGCGCCGCGCCGTCGCGCCGCCGTCTCCGGTCTGGTGCCGCTCCGCCGCGGGCCGGCCATGCACGCCGAGGAACGAGGAGGTCACGATCATGCCGCCGAGTGAGATCCAGCGCGACGGACGACGCTTCCCCGACGACGACCTCCCGACCGGATCGGTCGTCGACGGTGAACGGCTCGCGTCTTCCCGGGGCGACTCCTTCGACGCCGTGGTCGTCGGCTCGGGCGCCGCCGGGGCCGTGGCCGCCCACGTGCTCGCCTCCGCGGGCCTCGAGGTGGCGATCGTCGAGGAAGGACCTTGGATCAAGACGCGCGAGGTGCGCGAGGACGTCCGGACGACGTTCGAGCGCGCGATGCGCCTGCGCGGCATGCAGATCCTCCATGGCCGGGCGTACATGCCGATGCTCCAAGGGCGATGCGTGGGCGGGAGCACCTTCGTCAACTCCGCCATCGCGTGGCGTGCGCCCGAGGACGTCTTCGACGAGTGGTCGCGGCGATTCGGGCTCGGCGACGCGATCACCGCCGCTTCGCTCGAGCCTCACTTCGAGGCGCTCGAGCGCGATCTGTCGGTGCGGCCGGTCGCGCTCGAGATCCTGGGCGAGAACAATCGCCTCTTCCTCGAGCAGGCGAAGCGATTCGGCTTCGAGGCCGCCCCGATGCGGCGTTACGAGAACGGCTGCCGCGGATCGGGCATGTGCGTCACGGCGTGCCCCACGGCCGCCAAGCAGGGGATGAGCGTCACCTACGTGCCGTGGGCGCTCCGTCTCGGCCGCGCGCGCATCTTCACGTCGTGCCGCGTGGAGCGCGTCGAGATCCGCGGGGGACGGGCCGCCGCCGTGGTCGCGCGGACGGCCACCGGCCACGTCGTGAGCCTCCATGCCCGTCGCGCGGTGCTCGTGGCCGCGAGCACCGTCCAGACGCCGAACCTGCTCCGACGGAGCGGCGTGCGCTCGCCGGCGCTCGGCAAACACTTCCAGGCGCATCCTGGCCTCGCGCTCGGCGGCCTGTTCGACCGACCCGTGGAGATGGCGTTCGGCGCGACGCAGGGCGCGGAGAGCATCCACTTCCGGAAGACCGATCGATTCAAGCTCGAGACGATCTCGTTGCCGCCCGATCTCGCGGCTGCGCGCGTCCCCGGCGTCGGCGCCGAGCTCGCCGAGCGGCTCGCGCAGCTCGGCAACGTGGCGGTCTGGGCCGCGCAGGTGCGTGCCGAGGCCGAGGGAACGGTGCAGGAGGGCTGGGGAGGCGTCGATCGCGTCCGCTACACGTTGACCGAGAACGACCTCCGCGCCGCGCGAAAGGCCGCCGCGCTCATCGCGCGCATGATGTTCGACGCCGGCGCACGGGAGGTGTGGCCCGGGATCTACGGCGTGCCGAGCGTGCTCCGCTCGATCGACGAGGTCCGGTACATCGACGAGGCCCCGCTCGATCCTCGCGCCTACAACTTCATCGCGACGCACCTCTTCGGCGCCGCGCGCATGGGACCCGATGCGCGCTCGTCGGTCGTCGATCCGACGTTCGCGGTCCACGGGGTCGACGGCCTCTACGTCGTGGACTCGAGCGTGTTCCCGACCAACCTGGGCGTGAACCCGCAGCACACGATCATGGCGATGAGCCGCCTCGCCGCGACCCGCCTCGCCGAGAGGCTCGCGGAGCGCCGCGCCGCCTGACAGCGGCCCACGTGCCGGCAGGCGCACGCCAGGGAGTTTCGGGGCCGCCGCGTTCGGCCGCTCCCGAGGCCTCCGGCACGGAGGCGTGGGGCCCCCGGTGCGAGAACCTCTTGACGAACCTCGCGGAGCGGCATACATGCGTCGCCTCACCGCTGCCGCGATAGCTCAGTGGTAGAGCAGCGCTTTCGTAAAGCGCAGGTCGTCGGTTCAACCCCGACTCGCGGCTCCGAAATCATCCAAGTCAAGTCACCCGGTCGAGCTACGGAGGGAAACGCCTCCGAGCTCCTGGACGTTCGAGTCGAGGCGGTCTGCTTGTGGCCGCCACGGTCGAGCCCTATGCTCGTCAGGCATGGCCAATCTCGCCGGCACCGGTAGTGCGCAGCTCCCGCGCCCCGGGGACATCGTCGGGGGCAAGTACGTCCTCGAACGCCTCCTCGGGCAGGGCGGGATGGGTGCCGTCTTCGCGGCGAGGCACGTCAAGCTCTCGAAACCGGTCGCGATCAAGATCATGCTCGCCGACCGGAGCAATCCCGAGGCGTCGGCGCGCTTCATCAACGAGGGACGCGCCGCTGCGAACATCCAGAACGAGCACGTGGTCCGCGTCGACGACGTCGACGAGGAGATGGGCTACGCGTACATGGTCCTCGAGCTACTCGAGGGCGAGGATCTCTCGTGCGTCCTCGAGAAGCATCCCGACAAGCGCCTGCCGCCGCACGTGGCCGTCGATTACGTGCTCCAGGCGCTGCGCGGGATCGTCCAGGCCCACGCGCTCGGCATCATCCATCGCGACCTCAAGCCGTCGAACCTGTTCCTCGCGAAGCGGAAGGACGGCAGCAGCGTCGTCAAGGTGCTCGACTTCGGCATCTCGAAGCAGCAGGCCACGTCGGCGCTCGCCGCCGCGCCTGGCGCGCTCACGTCGACGCAGGCGATGCTCGGCTCGCCGCTCTACATGTCGCCGGAGCAGCTCCGGAGCTCGAAGAGCGTCGACCAGCGGTCGGACATCTGGGCGCTGGGGGTCATCCTCTACGAGCTCATCTCGGGAACGACGCCGTTCAACGGCGAGAGCCTGGGAGAGCTCTTCGCCGCGATCCTCGAGAACGATCCGGTGCCGCTCACCAAGCGCGTCGAAGGCGTCCCGCCCGGCCTCGACGAGATCGTGCTCCGGTGTCTCTCGCGGCGCCCGGAGCATCGCTTCCAGACGGCCTCGGAGCTCGCGGCCGCGCTCGCGCCGTACGCCGTCCCCGTCGGCGGGAGGACCGCGCTCGTCGGCGCGCCGCCCCAGCCGCACGTCGGTACCGCGGGAGGGGCGAGCCCCGCCCTCGAACCGCACGCGCGGACGTCGGATCCCATGATGGCGAGCGGTCCCTCGCTCGCAGGCGCGGCGCAGACGGGGCCCGAGCCGCGCGCCGTCGGTGGCACCGTCGCGCTCGGCGCGCAGACCCCGCCGAACCTGCACCACACGACCGGCGGTTGGCAGAGCACGGGCAGCATGTCGAAGGCTGCCATCCCGAAGACGAAGTCGCCGCTCGTCATCGCGCTCGTCGTAGGCCTGCTCGGCCTCATCGGCGTGGTCGGTGTCGTCTTCATCGTGATGGCGAAGCGGCCGGCGTCGCCGGATACGACCACGGCATCGACCAGCACCGCTTCCGCGACGGCACCGCCCACGCCGACGAGTCTCTCGTCGGGGCCGCCGGTCGAGACGACGCCGCCGGCCTCGGCCAGCGCGCCCGCTCCGCCGAGCTCGGCGACCGCCGAAGCGTCGGCCACGCCCGAAGCGTCGGCGACCTCGACGACGGCGACCGCGACGACGAAGCCGGCGACCACGACGAAGACGACGGCCACGACGACGCCGACCGCGAAGTCGACGCACGGCGGTCAGACCCGACCGCCGACGACGCCGACGGCGACGGCGAAGTCGGAGACGAAGCCGCCGGACCCGAAGCCTTCGAAGACCTCCGACCCGACGCAGTTCACGCGCTGACGTGACGTTCCGCGAGGCGACCGGGCGCCTTCGTGTATAAAAGCGCCCATGGCGTCTCTTCTTTCGCGGGTCGTCGCCCCGATCGCGATTGCCGTCGCTTGCGTGACGACCGCGCCTGCGGTCGCGTACGCGGACGAGGCCACCGCCGAAACGCTCTTCCAGGAAGGCCTCGAGGCGATGAAGCGGAACGACTACGCGGTCGCGTGCGAGGCGTTCGCGGCGAGCAACAAGGCGGATCCGTCGCCCGGAACGCAGATCAACCTCGCGCTCTGTTACGAAAAGCAGAAGAAGTGGGCGAGCGCGTGGACGTGGTACCGCTCGGCCGTGGGTCTCGCGCAGCAGCGCAACCAGAAGGAGCGCGCACAGCTCGCCGAGGAGGCCGCGAATCGCATCAAGCCGCAGCTCCACTACATCGTCGTCTCGGTGAAGAACCCGCCGCCGAACCTCGTCGTGAAGCGCGACGGCGTCGAGATCGTGACGATGGTGGCCGGCAAGCCGGTCCCGCTGCCCATCGATCCGGGCGAGCACGTCATCGAGGTCAGCGCGCCCGGGAAGAAGGCGTGGACGAAGACGATCCAGATCGCCGACGATCCGCAGACCGACCAAATCGACGTCCCGGAGCTCGAAGACGCTCCGGTCGAGACGAGCACCGGCGGCGTCGCCAGCGCTTCTGGTCAGGACGCCTCGCGGGCCGTGATCGTCGCGAACGACGGCAGCTCGCAGCGGACCATCGGGATCATCGTCGCCGGCGCGGGCCTCTTGAGCGGCATCGCAGGGATCGGAGTGTTCGCCCTCGGGAAGAGCCAGGAGTCCGAGCGGGACCAGCTGTACGAGCAGGCGGCGAACACGGCGGATCCGGGGGTGGCGGGGGACATCATCCGTTCCGCGCGCGACCATCACGACGCCGCCAAGAACGACGAGCTCATCGCGACGCTGCTCGCGGGCGGTGCGGCGGTGCTCGTCGGCGTCGGCGCGGTGCTCTACTTCACCGCTCCGAAGCCCGGAGCGCCGCCCAAGTCGGGGTTCGTCCCGCTCGTCGGGCCTCGACTCGGCGGCGTCGGCTTCTCCGGCGCGTTCTGATCGGACGAGGTCGGTACGCGGTCGCAGCCGGCGGCCGTCGTTCCGCGAGCGTGACGGCGAGCTGCTGCACTAGGATGTCGCCCCGACATGGAGCACGGCGTATCGGCGATCACCTGGGCGGCGCTCGCCCTCATGATCCTCGCCGCCAAGCTCGGCGGTGAGGCGGCACTTCGGTTGCGCCAGCCGCCGGTGCTCGGCGAGCTGCTCGCGGGCGTCGTGCTCGGCAATCTGCCGCTGCCGTACCTCTCGGAGGCGGTGCACGGTCCCGCGATCGGCTTCGCCGCCGAGCTCGGCGTGTTGCTCCTCCTCTTCCAGGTCGGCCTCGAGTCGAGCCTCGGCGAGATGGTGAAGGTCGCGCCGCGCGCCGGCGTGGTCGCGTTCTTGGGCGTCGTGTTCCCGAGCGTGTTCGGGTTCTGCGCGAGCCGCCTCGTGCTCCCGGACATCAGCGTGTCGGCTCACCTCTTCATCGGGGCCACGCTCTGCGCGACCAGCGTCGGCATCACGGCGAGCGTGCTCAAGGACCTGAGAGCCCTCGCCACGCCCGAGGCTCGCGTCGTGCTCGGCGCGGCGGTGATCGACGACGTGCTCGGGCTCGTCGTGCTCTCCGTGGTCTCGGCGATCGCCGCGAGCGGCTCGGTCGACGTCTGGGGCGTGGCGCGGATCTCCGGTCTGGCGATCGTGTTCCTCGTCGGGGCGATCGTCGTCGGGCTCCGGGTCACCCGCGGCGTCTATCGGTTCGCGGCGGTGCTGCGCGCGCCCCACGTCCTCGGCGCCGTCTCGATCGCGCTCTGCCTTCTCCTCGCCGGCGCGAGCTCCTGGTCGGGGCTGGCGGCGATCGTGGGCGCGTACTCGATCGGCCTCATCCTCGACGAGGTGAGCGTGCGTCCCTTCGATCAGGGGCTGAAGAAGATCGAGGACTTCGTCTCGCCGATGGTCGCCGTGTTCGCCCCCGTGTTCTTCGTCCGCACGGGGATGAGCGTCCAGCTCGGCGGCCTCGGAGCGGACTCGCTCCTCTTGACCGTCCTGCTCGTCGTCTCGGCCATCGCCGGGAAGCTGGCATGTGGGATCGGCGTCCGCGGCAAGGGGATCGACCGGCTCATGATCGGCATCGGGATGACGCCGCGGGGGGAGGTCGGCCTCATCTTCGCCGGTGTCGCCGCGAGCCTGAAGGTCGGGGACGAACCCCTGTTGTCTCCAGGCGTTCACGCGGCGCTCATCATGACGGTCTTCGTCACGAGCGCGCTCGCACCACCTCTTCTCGCCTGGAGGATCCGGACGCGCGCGAACGGTGAAACCGCCGAGCCGAGTCCGACGTAGAGTAGCTGCGCCCGTCGAGGCCGCGCAGCGAGATCGCCGAGGGAGGAGAGGAACGCATACGATGAGGCTTCGTCACCGGAGCGCGGCCGTCGCGGCGATGGTGCTGCTGTCGATCGCGGCGTGCGACGACAAGAAGGCCGCCCTCGCGCCCGCGGCGAGCGCGCTCGACCCGCCGGAGCCGCCGCCGCCGAGCCCCGCCGTGAGGACGTTCGTGGTCGACGCCGAGAGCAAGGCGCGAATCCAGATGGTGGCGCCGAAGGAGACGATCGCGGCGACGGCGACGGGTGCGAAAGGCACGCTCGACGTCGACCTCGCCGACCTGACGCGCTCGCGCGGCGAGGTGAAGATCGATCTGACCACGCTCGAGACCCACACCTTCACCGGCGACAGGGCCTCGGACAACGCGGTGCAGACGAAGCACGCGCTCGTTTGGCTCGAGGTGATCGACCCCGACGATGCGAAGCTCGAAGAGAAGGTGAAGGAGGCGAACCGGTACGCCGTCTACGCGATTCGTTCGATCGAGCAGGCGAGCGCTTCGGACGTCACCAAGGTCGCTCCGGCGAAGGACGGCGACGACGAGGTCCGCACGGTCACGCTGACGACGAAGGGCGAGCTCCTCGTGCACGGCCGCAAGGTGATGCGCGACGCCGAGCTCGAGGTCGCGTTCCGTTACGACACGGGCGCTCCCGCCGACGAGCCGAAGGCGATGAGCGTCAGGTCGAAGAAGCCTCTCCGCGTCGTGCTCGCGGAGCACGACGTCAAGCCGCGCGACAAGCTCGGAAAGATCGCGAAGGGGTCCTTCCACCTCTTCGGGACGAAAGTGGCCGACGTCGCGGACGTGACCCTCGACGTACGCGCGGTGAGAAGGGCCGTGATAGCCTCCGAGGGCGCCGAAAGCAGCGTTCACTGATTGGCAAAGCGCGCGCGTCCGCTCCTCGTCGAGCGAGCACGCGACATGAATGGGAGGAGTGAAGGATGCGACCGAACCTATCCGTCGAGAAGATCGCTGGGGCGCTCGCCGTCCTCGGCACGAGCGTGCTGATGGGCGCTTGTGGCGGCGGGAACAAGCCCTCGGAGGCGCCCGTGGTGAACGCGACCGAGACCCCGGCGGGCGGCGAGGCCAAGCAGGGTGAAGGCAACTGCGGCGGCCACAAGCCGGGCGAGGGAAGCTGCGGCGGCCACAAGCCGGGCGAGGGAAGCTGCGGCGGCCACAAGCCGGGCGAGGCGAGCTGCGGCGGTCAAGCGACCCAGAAGGCCGCCGAGACGGCTCCCGCCGCGGCCTCGACGCCGGCGCCGGCGGCGGCGCCCGACGCTGCGAAGGCCGCCGCGGACACGGAAGCCGCCAGTGCGAAGCCGGCGGACGCGAAGAAGCCGGCCGAGTCGAAGAAGCCCGCTGCGGCGCCGGCCAAGAAGGGGGCTGCATCGTGTGGCGCGGGCACCTGCGCCGCGAAGAAGGGCGGCGCTGCGGCCTGCGGCGCGGGCACCTGCAGCGCGAAGAAGTAGCGCCGACACTTCGCGCCGCCGACGACGGCCGGGCGTCACGGACGCGGCGTCCGGCCGGTCGTCGCTCCCACGGCAATGAAGCAGAAGAACGAGATCACGGGCGTCGGCCTCGGGCTCCGCTGGGAGTTCATCGACGAGATCCTCGAGCGGAAGCCGGAGCTCGCGTTCGTCGAGATCTCGCCGGAGAACTACATCGGACGCGGCGGCTGGTACGACGCGGCGCTCGAGCGCGCGATGGACGTCTGGCCGATCGTCACGCACGGCCTGACGATGAGCCTCGGCGGCGTCGATCCGCTCCGCGAGGACTACCTCGCCGACCTGCGGCGGTTCCTCGAGCGCACGAAGAGCCCGTGGCACTCCGATCATCTCTGCTTCAGCACCTACGGCGGGGTCGTGCTCCACGAGCTCTTGCCGATCCCGTTCAAGCGCTCGGAGGTCGCGCGCGTCGCGGACCGCATCAAGCGCGCGCAGGACGCGATCGGCGTCCCGCTCGCGATCGAGAACGTCAGCTTCTACCTCCACCCGGGGAAGCCGGAGATGACGGAGGCCGAGTTCGTCGCGCGCGTGTGCGAGGCGGCGGACTGCGGGCTGATGCTCGACGTCAACAACGCGTGGGTCAACGCCACGAACTTCGGCTGGGACGTCGACGAATGGATGCGCACCGTGCCGCTCGATCGCGTCGTGCAGATGCACGTCGCCGGTCACGATTGGTTCACGGAAGGCGACTTCGTGCTCGGCGAGCGACCGGCGGATCTCTCGAAGGCGCGCGGCGAGATGATGATCGTGGACACGCACGGGAACGACGTCGCCGCCGAGGTGCTCGCGCTCCTCGAGCGCACGCTCGAGAAGACCGGGCCGGTGCCCGTACTGCTCGAGCGCGATCAGTCGATCCCGCCGCTCGACGTCCTCCTCGCCGAGGTCCGCCGCATCGAGGAGGTGTGGAACAGAGCCTGCGCCCGCCACCTTCGGCAGAGCAGCGGGCGCCCCGCCGGCGCGGAGGAGGCAGCTCGACGATGACGGCGTCCGAGCGTCTCCAGGCGATGATCGCGAAGGCGTGCTTCGGCAAGGACGCCGAGGCGACCTTCGACGCGGACCTCGCGGGCTTCCTCGCGGCGCACGGCGTGCCGTCGGAGGACGCGGAGGCTCTGCTCGCATCGCCGCGCAGGCTCCGTCTCTACCGGAGGCTCGTTCGCCACAACGTGACCGGCGTCATCGCGGCGATCCTCGAGCGAACGCGCGCGCGGCTCGAAGCGTGGGCGCCCGGGGAGCTCGACAGGATGATCGACGGCTTCCTCGACGAGGTCGGTCCGCGCACCCCGCACCTGCGTGACGTGCCCTCCGAGCTCCTCGCCTTCGCCGCTCCGCGGTGGCGCGCACGGATCCGCGAGGCGAGCGACGGCTCGCTCTCGGGGCAGGCGTCCGGAGCGGAGCGACCGGCGCTGCCTCCGTGGATCGTGGACTACGCCGAGCTCGAGCTCCTCGAGTTCACGATCGGCGTGGCGCCGCGACCTCCCGCGCCGCCGCCGCTCGCGGACGTCTCCGTGGAGCGGCCGCTCGTGTTCTCCGATCCCAAGCGCATCGTCCGCTTCGACTGGGCGGTGAACCGCGTCCCTGCGGACGACGTGCGCGCGGAGCCCGAGCGGCGACCCGTCGATCTCCTCGTCTACCGCGACGCCGAGCACCGCACGCGCATCCTCGAGCTCACCCCGCTCGCCGCCGCGATCCTGGAGCGGCTCTTCTCGGGCAAGCCGCTCGGCGCATCGATGGTCGAGGCCTGCGAGGCGAAGGGGCATCCGCTCGACGACGAGGTCCTCGCGGGCGCCGCGCGGCTCCTCGCCGATCTGGGCGAGCGCGGCGTCCTGCTCGGCGCGCGCGCGGACTGAGGCATGGGCATTGCTGCTGTCGAGATCATGGGGAGCGGCGCGAGCGAACACGAGGTGACGGCCGTCGAGTCGACCACGTGCTGCATCGTCGGCGGAGGGCCGGCGGGCATGATGCTCGGGCTCCTGCTGGCGCGCGAGGGCGTCGACGTCGCGGTCCTCGAGAAGCACGCGGACTTCTTGCGCGACTTCCGCGGCGACACCATCCACCCGTCGACGGTCGAGCTCGTGGACGAGCTCGGGTTCCTCGACGAGCTCGAGCGCTTGCCTCACCAGCGCGTCGAGCAGCTCCGTGCGGACGTCAACGGCGAGTGGCTCGAGATCGCGGATTTCTCCGCGCTGCGGCGGAGGCACAGGAGCATCTTGATGATGCCGCAGTGGGACTTCCTCGACCTCCTCGCGAGGAAGGCCGCCGAGCACCCGACGTTCCGCCTCGTCATGTCGGCCGAGGCGATCGATCTGACGCGCGAGGACGGCCGCGTCACCGGCGTCCTCTATCGAAGGAGCGACGCGGCGGAGCCCGATCGAGGCGTCGTCCGGCTCCGTGCCGATCTGACCGTCGCCTGCGACGGCCGCACGTCGACCCTCCGCGCGCGCGCCGGCGCGAGGCCGATCGAGCTCGGCGCTCCGATGGACGTCCTGTGGATGCGCGTGCCGCGGAGCTCGAGCGACCAGGAGGAGAGCTTCGGCGTGATCCGACCCGGGCGGATGCTCGTCCTCGTCGATCGCGGCAGCTACTGGCAGGTCGGATACCTCATCGCGAAGGGAGGCTACGAGCGCGTTCGCAAGGCAGGCCTCGAGGGCCTGCGCGTGACGCTCGCGAAGCTCGTGTCCTTCTTCGGCGACGGACGGCTCGACGAAGCGATCGCGAGCTGGGACGACGTGAAGGTGCTCTCGGTCCAGGTGAACCACCTCCCGAAGTGGTGGTCTCCCGGGCTCCTCTTCCTCGGTGACGCGGCGCACGCGATGTCTCCCATCGGCGGCGTCGGGATCAACCTCGCGCTCCAGGACGCGGTCGCCGCGGCTCGGATCCTGGCCGAGCCGCTCCGTCGCGGACGCACGACGACGCGAGACCTCGCGCGCGTGCAGCTCGCGCGCTGGTATCCGGCTGCGCTCACCCAGCTCGCTCAGCTCTTTCTGCAACGTCGGCTCATCCGGCGCGTGCTTCGCGGCGACGCGCTCCGGCCGCCCCGCTGGCTGAGGCGCGTGCTCGGCTGGCGAGCGACGCGAGCACTGCTCGCCCGCACCGTCGGGGTCGGCATTCGTCCCGAGCACTGGCGCGCGAGCGATGGTCGCTCATTTGCTTCTCGCTCTCGTTGAGCGAAGGAGCGAGTGATGCCGACGGAGTTCCAGCGAGAGGTGGAGAAGGTGCTCTCCGAGCCGACGTCCGAAGAGCGCGAGGCTCTGGAGCAGAAGGCCGAGGCTTCGCAACGGCAGCAGGCGGAGCCCGCGAAGGCCGAGCACGAGGAGACGGCGCACGAGAAGACGGCGGAGCCCGAGAAGAAGGCCGAGCACGAGAAGGTCGAGGCTGCGAAGGCCGAGCCCGCGAAGGCGGGATCCGAAAAGGCGGGATCCGCCAAGGCGGAGCGCCGGGCCATGCGCCGCGAGCGGGCGCGGCGTGCGATCGATCGCGTCCGCCGTACGGCGATCCGCTTCGGCAGAGCCGCCGAGGAAAAGCCGCTCGTCGGGGCCGGCGTCGCCGGCGGCCTCATCGCCGCTGCCGCGGGCATCTGGGGACCGACCGCGGCGCTGCTCGGCACCGCCGCGGGGATCGTCGTCTATCGAACGCTGAGGCGCCGCCGCCATCGCGAAGAGCAGCGCCACCCGCCGCACGAGGCGCCGCCCACGAGGCCGCACGAGGAGTCGCCGACGATGCTCGCGTGACGAGCGCGCGTCGGGCCGCTACGTCGACCCCGTCTCCGACGCCTCCGCCTTCCGCGTGATCTCGGTGATGAGGTGCGTCTCGAGCGCGCCGAGGAGGCCGAACTGCACGCCCATGCCGCCGCTCACGACCCAGCGGACGACGCCGCGCAGGAGCAGGTGCTTCTCCGATCCCTCCAGGCGGATGCGGATGAGCAGCTCGGAGCCGAACGGCGCCGGCGCGTCCGTCTCGATGAACATGCCCCCGACGGAGATGTCCTTCGCGACGCCGGGGCGCTCGCGGCTGCGCCCCTTCACCTGGAAGAGGAGAGGGGTGTCGATCCGAACGCGGGCGTGCTTACGCTTCTCGATCACGACGGCTCACCGGAAATCAGCATGACCGAAGATCAAGACGGCGGCGACGCAGGGGATGCCGGGGAGACCGACGAGCCCGTGCTCCGTGCCGTCGGCGCAAACGATCTCGTCGCCGCGCCACGCCTCGCGAGGACTTGCCGTTGCGCCGATCTCGCGAAAGCCGCCGTCGAGGACGAGCATCGTCTCCTCGCCCCGATGCGCGTGAGCGGGGAAGCGCGCTCCGGGCTCGATGCGCACCAGCGTCGCGATCGCGCCGTCGCACTTCGGTCCGGCGACGACGGGGATCATCTGCACGCCGTCGACGAGGAAGGGCGTCCAAGCGTCCTCGCGCTCGATGCGCTCCATCAGCTCTTCGGCGCGGGCGACGGGCACGTCGAACAGGCGCGCGACGCGGTCGGCGAAGATGCCGTACTTTCCCGGCCGCTTTCGCGATGCGATGACCCGCTCGCGGAGCGAAGGGGAGGGAGCGGTTGCGGTCGTCGCGGCGAGCGCGAAGGCGGCGAGCGCATCCTTCGTCGCGGCGAGCTCGTCGCTCGTGACTCCGGCCCCCAGGATCGCGACGTCCTGTCGAGCGAGCGCGGACGGGATCCTTGGCTCGAGGAGATCTTCGATCGATGCGCTCTCTTCGTTCACCGGAACGACCAGCTTACACCATGCAGACGCGGCGCGTCTGCCTGGACCTCGTCACGTCCTCGCGCGATCCGAGCGCAATGCCTGCGCGGCGGATGACGCTCGGGTTCATTGTCGTGTAGCGTCCGTGTCAGCGAGGCTCGTACGCCTCGACACGAGGCTGGAGGACGTCGGATGAGCGGACGAACCTGGATAGCGGCGCTCCTCGCGCTGGCATGGGTCGTCGGATGTGGCGCGCCGGACAGGGCGGGAATGTCGGCCAGGAGCCCGGCGCACGGCGCGTACGCAGAGCGCTACCGCGGCTTGGCGAACACGACCGAGTCGCTCGAGACTGCCAGCGACGCGATCTTCGACGCCGACGACGTCCCGGTGGGCCAGCCGGCTCCGGCGGCGCCCCCGCCTCCTCCTCCCGCGCCTTCTCCCACCGCTCCAGGAGGTGCCGGCCCCGGCGTGGGAGCGCCGTCGCCGGTCGCCCCGCAGGACCCCACGCAGGAGGAGAAGCGCGACCGGCATCTCATCATCTACACCGCGCGCATCACGATGGCCGTCTACCAGGTCGAGCAGGGCCTCGCGGCGGTCGAGAAGATCGCGCGCGACAGCGGCGGCTATCTCGCGCAGAAGCGTGACCGCGAGATCACGGTCCGTGTCCCTCGTGGCCGCTTCGAGGCGGCGCTCGCCGAGATCGACAAGATCGGCGACGTCCTGCACCGCGACATCCAAGCCGAGGACGTGACGGACGAGTACGTCGACACGGAGATCCGCATCAAGAACGCCCGCGCGATGCAGGCGCGTCTGCGCGAGCTGCTCGCGCGCGCGAGCGTGAAGGAGGCGCTCGAGATCGAGAAGGAGCTCGCCCGCGTGACCCAGGAGCTCGAGCTGCTCGAGGGAAAGCTCAAGCTCTTGAGAGACCGGATCGCGTACTCGACGATCACGGTGACGTTCCAGCCGCGCGGGGTCACGCTGCAGGCGACGCGTGTCCGCCTGCCGTTCCCATGGCTGTCGCAGCTCGGTCTTCCGAGCCTGCTCTCGCTCGAGGAGGAGAAGTGATGTCGCGCTGGTCGATGCTCGGGATCGCGATCGCGCTCTTCGCCTCTGCGGCGGGCTGCGGTCGGCCCTTCGACGTCAAGACCGCGCCTGGCTTCATCGAGCTCGAGAACCAGACGCGGTACGCGTACCGCGCGACGACGCCCGAGGGCGTCGTCATGGCGGTCCGTGTCGTCGAGGACGAGGACCGCGGCGACATCGCCTTCTGGACCCAGGCCGTGACCCTCCAGCTCCGTGACGTCGCC
This sequence comes from uncultured Myxococcales bacterium, assembly GCA_937949945.1. Classification (GTDB taxonomy): domain Bacteria; phylum Myxococcota_A; class Polyangia; order Polyangiales; family Polyangiaceae; genus Labilithrix. The sequence goes on along the minus strand of CALFEQ010000150.1, from coordinate 18,047 downwards.
GGCTACGCGCTCCTGTCGAGCGACGAGGTCACCTCGGCCGACGGCACGAAGGGCCGGCGTCTCGTCTTCGGCCACGACCAGGACGGAAAGCCGTTTTCCTACCGCGTGACGCTCTTCCTCGCGCAGGATCGCCTCTTCATCGTGGAGGCGGGCGGCGCGAAGGAGGCGTTCGATCGCGCGCTGCCGAGCATCGAGTGGATGGAGAAGAGCGTCCGCGTTCGCTGCAGGCCGATCATCCCGCTCCTCTTCTCGCACACGTGCAACAGGTGGTAGGCGATGGCGAAGGACACGCTCGTTCGGTTCGGGGTGGCGATGGAGGGCTCGCTCCTTCGCGAGTTCGACGCCCTCGTCGCCGAACGCGGCGGCACGCGGTCCGAGGTCCTGCGCGACCTCGTCCGTGCCGAGGTCGGTCGCGCGCGCGTCCGCGCCGGCGCGAACGCGGTCGCCGCGCTCACGCTCGTGTACGACCACCACGTGCGCGATCTGACGGAGCGGCTCACCGAGTTCCAGCACGCTCTCGGCGAGAAGGTCGTCTCGACGCTGCACGTGCATCTCGACCACGATCACTGCCTCGAGGTCGTCGTGATGCGCGGCCCGTCGGAGGAGCTCCAGAGCGCGAGCGGGAAGCTGCTCGCGACCCGTGGGGTGAAGCAAGGTGGACTGGAGATGATCGCCATCGGGGCCCCCGCGAAAGGGACGTCGTCGGGCAAGCGACGAAAGAGCGGCGGGGGGCCGGCGACCGCCCACCACCATCACCATCACGACCACGGACACGAGCCGAAGGGGCGGCGTCGCGGAGCCGCCGGCAGGCGGGCGTAGCGGGTACGCGCCTCGTAGCACGAATGGGAAGGTTCGTGCTACCAAGGCTCGGTCATGCTGCGCTGGTCGCTCGTCGCCGCCTTCGCGATCGTATGCCTCGAAGGGGTGGCGCACGCGCACGACCTCGTGCCGCCGCGGCCGAAATCGCAGCCCGCGGCTCCGTGGCCGGGAGGGAGAGCGGAGAGGCACGACGTCGTGGTGCCCGTCGTGCTCGTCGTCGGCGAGGACGGGACGGTCACGAGCGTCGAGGTGGAGGCGAGCGTCGGGCCGGAGCTCGACCGGGCGGCCGTCGAGACGGCGAAGAGGTTCGTGTTCGAGCCGGCGCTCCGGGACGGAAGGCCAGTCGCGGCCAGGATCCGAAGCGTGGTGCGCTTTCGCGGCGAGCCGCGCGTCGAAGCAGAGCCCCGAGCGGCGACCACGTCCGAGCCCGCAGCCGAGCCCGTGCTCGCGCCGGCGGCGCCGGCGCCGGCGTCGGACGCCGTGCGTGACGTGCGCGTGTCGGGGACGGCGCCTCCTCGGAGCGCGTCCGAGGTCGTTCGCGGTCGCGACGTGATGCTGGCCGCGCCGCATCGGACGGCGAGCGACGCGCTCTCCGTGATCCCGGGCGTCTTCGTCACGCAGCACTCGGGGGAGGGGAAGGCGCACCAAATCTTCCTCCGCGGGTTCGACGCGGTCCACGGTCAGGACGTCGAGCTCTGGGTCGGAGGCGTCCCCGTCAACGAGGTCTCGAACATCCACGGCCAGGGCTACGCGGACCTGCACTTCGTGATGCCCGAGATCATCCGCGAGGTGCAGGCGACGCCCGGGACCTACGATCCGCGGCAAGGCGACTTCGCCGTCGCGGGATCGATCCGGATGAAGCTCGGATATCCCGAGCCCGGCGCGACCATCAAAGGCACCCTGGGCTCGTTCGGCGCGCGGCGCCTCTTTCTCGCGTACCACCCGAAGGGCGCGAGCGAGGAGACGTTCGCCGCGGGCGAGGTGTACCAGACGGACGGATTCGGCCCGAGCCGAGCGGCCCGTCGCGCGTCGGTGACGGCGCAGGCTACCCACGACCTGTCGAACACCCTCGCGCTCCGCCTGCTCGCCTCGACGTACAGCACGCGTTACGACTCCGCGGGCGTCGTGCCCGCGCTCGACGTCGAGTCCGGTCGCCTCGACCGGTTCGCCACGCTCGATCCGAGGCAAGGCGGACACGGAACCCGGCACCAGCTCCTGCTCGAGCTCCACGAAGACGGCGAAGAAGGGCGGTGGGCGGTCGCGCCGTTCGTCGTGTTCCGCACGCTCGAGCTCCGGCAGAACTTCACCGGCTTCTCGCCGGGCCCGAGCGGTGCGCTGGAGAGCGACAACGTCCAGCAGGTCAACGAGAGCGTGACCGCCGGGCTCACGGCGTCCTATCGCAAGGTGAAGAAGCTCCTCTCTCCGAAGGACGCCGTCGAGGTCGGCATCTACGGTCGGCACGACCTCGTCGATCAGTCGCAGCGCAGGCTCTCGGAGCTCGACGGTGCGCCCCTACGTACGTTCGTCGACGCCGCCGTGCGCGGGACCAACCTCGCGGCGTATGCGGACGCGTCCATCCATCCCATCGAGAGACTCGCGGTGCGAGGAGGAATACGCGTCGACGGCCTCGCGTACTCCGCCACCGATCGCGTGAGCTCGCGAGGAGAGCCGGCGGCCGCTCGCGCGCGCTCCGCGCAGGGGGCGCACCTCGGCAAGAAGCTGACGCTCGACTATGCGCTGTCGTCCCGCGCGCGGGTGCTCGGCAGCTACGGCGAGGGATTCCGCTCACCGCAGGCGCGGTCGCTGTCCGACGGCGAGCGCACGCCGTTCACGGAGGTGAGGAGCTGGGAGATCGGGCTGCGCTACCGGGAGGGAGCGCGGCTCGCCGGATCGATCGCCGGCTTCTTCACCGACCTCTCGGAGGATCTCGTGTTCGACCCGACGACGGCGCGCAACGAGCGCGTGCCCGGGACGGCTCGCAAGGGCATCGCCGCGGAGCTGACGGCACGCGCCGCGGGCGGGCTCGTCCTCTCGAGCAGCGCGACGTACACGCACGCGTCGTTCACGTCGGGCGACGCCACCTACGGACGGGGCGACCTCTTGCCGTACGTTCCGCAGCTCGTGCTCCGTACGGACGCGGCGTACAAGGCGCGCCTCGGGCGCGTCCTCGGACGTGACCTCGAGGGGCGCGTCGGGACGGGGCTCGAAGGGCTCGTCGGCCGCCCGCTCCCGTTCGGCGAGATGGGCCGGAACGTGTTCCTGCTCGACGCGTCGGCCGGCCTCCGGCTGCGCGAGGTCGAGCTCGGCGTCGACGTGTTCAATCTGCTCGATGCCCACTGGTACGACGGGCAGTTCGTCTACGCGTCGAACTTCGCGCGCTCGCTCGCACCGTCGCGCGTGCCCTTCCGTCACGTGACGATCGGGCCGCCGAGGACGCTGTTCTTCTCCCTGACCCTCTACGTGTGATCGCGATGAAGTCGACGAACCCGCTCCTCCGCCTTTCGATTCGTATCGCCGCCGCGTCGATGATCGCCCTCGCGGCCCTCGTCGCGGCTCCGGTGGGGTGCGCGGGCGAGGAGAGCGGAACGACGGGTCGCCGGATCGCGCTCGAGGTGCGGATCGCCGCGAGCCCCGAGTCGAAGGAGTTCACCAACGCGAAGGGCTGGAAGGTGACGCTCTCGAAGGCCGTGATCTCGACCGGCGCCCTCTACTTCTACGACGGCGAGCCGCTCTTCGCGTCCCGCACGGGCGGCTGGGCGCGCGGCTGGGTCCGGACCGCGTTCGCGCATCCCGGGCACTACGCGCCCGGCACCGCGCGAGGCGAGATCCTCGAGCCGTCGTCGGCCGATCTCCTCGTCGGCGGGACGCTCGGCGCGGGCGCCGGCGTCAGCGGCCCCGTGCGCTCGGCGACGTTCGCGTTCGGCGTCCCGCCCCGAGGGCCGCTCGCGGGGGAGCTCGGCGAGAACGTCGCCATCGTCGAGGGGACGGCGGTGAAGGACGCGGAGACGCGCGTCTTCCGCGCCGAGCTCCGCCCCGACGACGTACGGAACGGCCATGGCACCTTCGAGGTGGAGGGATGCCCCTTCACGGCTGCGGACATGCAGAGCGACGGCGTCGTCACCGTCACCGTGAAGCTCGAGACGTGGCTCGATCAGGTCGCGTTCGACGACGTGCCGGAGAGCACCGACGGTCGCCCCGTCGTCGTCCCCGACGGCCTCGCACGCAACCAGCTCGTCCGCGGCACGAAGGTCGCGGGCGCCTACGTGTTCGCGTACGCGCCGCGCTGACCGCGTAGCACGAATCTTCAGAAACGTGCTACGACCCCGGTCGGAGGTGACGATGAAGACGACTCGAGGAACGATCGCGACCGGCCTCCTCGTCGGTGCGATCGCGTGCTCCGCCGACGAGGCGGACGGCAAGGGCACGATCACGTTCACGACGTGGGGCGAGGAGTTCATCGAGCAGGCGATCCCCGCGGTCGACGCCGACGGCACCGTCGTCGTGGAGGACGGCTGGACGATCACGTTCGACAAGTTCCTCGTCGTCATCGCCGACGTCTCCGTGGCCGAAGAAGGCAAGCCGCCGGTCGTGACGTTCGGCGGGTCGAAGCTCTTCGACATGCACGCACCGGGCGAGAAGGTCGTCGCCTCGTTCTCGGACGTCCCCGCGAAGGCGTACACGAACGTCAGCTGGGCGATCGCGCCCGCGACGGCGACGACCGAGATCGGCCCGGGCGCCACGGAGGCGGACCGGGCGATGATGGTGGAGAAGGGCTACAGCATCTGGGTCTCGGCGACCGCGACGAAGGGCTCGGTGTCGAAGAAGATCGCGTGGGGCTTCGGCACGAACACGCTCTACGAGCGCTGCAAGGCCGACAAGGACGGCAAAGAGGTCGACGGCGTCGTCGTCACGAACGGAGGGACCGACACGGTCCAGCTCACCATTCATGGTGATCACCTGTTCTACGACGACCTCCAGTCCCCGGACGCGAAGGTCCGCTTCGACACCATCGCCGACGCCGACTCCGACGGTGACGGCGAGGTCACGCTCGAGGAGCTCGCCGCCGTTGAGCTGGCCGACCGCACGAAGATCAAGGAGGGGCCGTACGGCACCGGGAGCGCGGCCGGCATCCACGATCTGCGCGCATTCGTCGAGGCGCTCTCGCGGACGGTCGGCCACTTCCGCGGCGAGGGCGAGTGCCTCAGCCGCGCGCGGTGAGGCCCGCCGGGCGGCTACACGCCCGCGAGCGTGCGCACGGCCCACGCGACGCCGATCACGATCGACGCGACTCCGGCGGCGTGCGTGATCGTCGTCGCGAGGCGCGGGAGCCTGCCGGCGCGCGCGAGGACGGGGCCGGCGAGGGCGGCGAGCGCCACCATGCCGATGACGGTCCCGAACGCGTAGAGCGCGATGCCCGCGATGGCGGCGGCGACCGTCGGCGAGCCGAGCGCGATGAGGGCGGCCAGCGCGCCGCTGCCCGCCAGGCCGTGCACGACGCCGATCGCGAACGGCTTTCGTGCGCGCACGTGGAGCGGCGCCGAGGCCTCCACCGGCGGCCCCGGGTTGCGTGCCTGCCGGAGGGTACGGACGCCGAGCCAGACGAGCATCGCGCCGACGGCGACCTCGAGGATGGTGGTCAAGAGGTCCGGGACCTCGACGCGCAAGAGCACGAGCGGACCTGCGACGAGGGCGAGCATCGACGCGTGACCGAGACCCCAGCACGCGGCGTAGAAGACTCCGCGCCGCGGCGACGGGGCCTCGACCATCACCGTGGCCACTGCGGTCACGTGGTCCGGCTCGAGCGCATGCCGGGCGCCCTGCACGACTCCGGTCAATCCTGCGAGGAGGGCGGGCGTCATCCGAACCTGACCGTAGCACGATCTTTTCGGGATGTGACACGGCTGGCGCATCTTTTTCGGGGGCGAACGGCCACTGTCGGACGGGCGCCCAGCCGTGCTAGGGTGCGCCGCGTGATGGCGCCGGGAAGGAAGCGAGGCTGGGCGGCCGCCCTCCTCCGCGCACTCGTCGTCATGCTCGTCCTGCCGCTCGCCTCGTCCGGCGCGCTGCCCCTGTGGGCGCGGCTCGCAGGCATCGAGGCGCCGCACGTGTGTCACTGCTCGATCGAGAAGCACGACTGCGTGTGCGCGAGGTGCAACCCCGAGAACGAGGACCTGCTCCTCACGTCCGAGTCGCTCGAGGGTCGCTGCGGCGACGACGACGTCGCTTTCCCCGGCAAGGCCATCATCGCCGTCCCGACCGCGCAGGTGGTGCTCGCGGCCGCTCCGGCAGGCAGCGACCTCGCCGACGCGTCCCTCTCCGATCCACCGCCGGCGCCGGTCCGTGCGCCTCCCGACCCGCCTCCACGACCCTCGTCGATCTCCACGGCCTGAACCCCGCCGTCCGTCGCGCCGTGCGCGCGGAACGGCATCGATCCATCATCGACAATCGAACGAGGTAGAAGATGAGGCTTTCGATTCTTGGTGCGGTTGCTCTGGCCACCGCGGTGATTGCTTCTGCGGCCACCGTCGGCTGTGACGGCGACGATCACGACCACTCCCACGGCACGAGCGGCGGCCACACGAGCCCGTTCCCGGCGTGCAACGAGATCTCGCAGGCGTGTCACGAGGTCGACGTGGGCGAGGGCGAGATCCACGACTGCCACGAGAAGGCCCACGGCGCGCAGAGCGAGGCGGACTGCACCCCGATCAAGGACCACTGCCTCGCCATCTGCAACGCCGCGAGGAACGACGCCGGCACCTCCGGCGAGCAGGACTCGGGCTCGTCCGAAGAGGAAGAGGAGCAGGACTCGGGCGCGACCGAGCAAGACTCGGGCGCCGAGGACGCCTCCGGCTGACCGACGCGAGCGCCCTTCGAGCGACGAGCACGACGGCTTCGTCGTGCTCGTCCCCGAGCTCGTGCTCCTCGAGGGGCGCCTGCCTCCCTCGAAGCCGCGAGCGCGAGCGCTGACACGCCGTCGGCGCTCGTGACGATGGCGCGGCGAGTGCGTCGTGGCCCGAGGGCCATGCAGCGACCTCGGTACCACGGCCACCACGAGCACGAGCACTTCGAGCACGACGTCCGCGAGCAGACGCGCGCGAGCGAGATACGACGCATCACGGCGCGTGCCGAGCCGGAGCCCCATCGCGAGCCGGCGCCGTCCGACGCGGAGCACGCCGAGCACACGTGCCCCATGCACCCGCAGGTGGTCCAGATGGGCCCGGGGCGGTGCCCGATCTGCGGGATGACGCTCGAGCCGCGGGTCGTCACGGCCGAGCCGATGGAAGACGCCGAGCTCGGCGACATGCGGGGCCGCCTGTGGTTCTCGGCGCTGCTGACCGTCCCGCTCGTCATGCTCGCGATGTCCGAGATGCTGCCCGGCGATCCGATCGGGCGCGCGCTCGGCGGCCGAGTCATCGCGTGGATCCAGCTCGCGCTCGCGACGCCCGTCGTCGTGTGGGGCGCGGCGCCCTTCTTCGAGCGCGCGATGCGCTCGCTCCGCACGCGCCGGCTCGACATGTTCACGCTGATCGCGCTCGGGACGGCGGCCGCTTACGGCTACAGCGTCGTCGCGACGCTCGCGCCCTGGCTGTTCCCGCACGCGACGTACGGCCACCGCGGGACGCCCGACCTCTACTTCGAGGCCGCGGCGGTGATCACGACGCTCGTCCTCTTGGGCCAGGTGCTGGAGCTGCGGGCTCGGAGCCGGACGACCGACGCCATCCGCTCGCTCCTGAGGCTCGCGCCGAAGACCGCGCGCCGCGTGCGCGAGGACGGCTCGGAGGAGGACGTCCCGCTCGGGCACGTCCGCGTCGGCGATCGGCTCCGCGTCCGTCCGGGAGAACGGATCCCGACCGACGCCGTCGTCGTGGAGGGCAGGTCGGCCATCGACGAGTCGATGCTCACCGGCGAGCCGCTGCCCGTGGAGCGGGGGCCGGGCGATCGCGTCACCGGCGGGACGCTCAACGGCGACGGCGCGCTCCTCGTCCGCGCCGAGCGGGTGGGCAAGGACACGATGCTCGCGAAGATCGTCGAGATGGTGTCGGAGGCCGCACGCTCACGCGCGCGCGTCCAGCGGCTCGTCGACCGCGTCAGCGCCGTGTTCGTGCCCGCGGTCGTCGTGATCGCGGCCGGCACCTTCGTCGTCTGGATCCTCGTCGGGCCCGAGCCCGCGCTCGCGCACGCCCTCGTGAGCGCGGTCGCGGTCCTGGTCATCGCTTGTCCGTGCGCGCTCGGGCTCGCGACGCCGATGTCGATCATGGTCGCGACGGGCGCCGGCGCGCGTGCGGGCGTGCTGGTCAAGGACGCCGACGCCCTCGAGAGCCTCGCGAAGGTGACGACGCTCCTCGTCGACAAGACGGGCACGCTGACCGAGGGCAAGCTGCGCGTCCACGTCGTCGAGGTGGCGCCCGGGATCGATCGCGCCGAGCTGCTCGGGCTCGTCGAGGAGGCCGAGCGCAGGAGCGAGCATCCGCTCGCGCGCGCCATCGTCGAGCATGCTCGCAGCGAGCCGCGGCACGAGCCGCTCGGCGCCGACGTCCACGTCGAGGCGGTGCGCGGGTTCGGCATCTCCGCGCGGGTGGACGGCCGATCCTTGCTCTTCGGGACCGCGAAGCTCCTCGCCGATGGCGGCGTCGGGGTGCCCGCAGAGGCGGCGCAGCGCGCGGAGGAGCTCCGGAGCTCGGGCAAGACCGTGTCCTTCGCGGCGCTCGATGGTCGCTACGCCGGATTGTGGGCCCTCGGCGACACGGTCGCGCCGACGGCGAAGGAGGCCGTCGCGAAGCTCCGCGCGGCCGGCGTCCGCGTCGTCATGCTGACGGGCGATGCACGGACGAGCGCGCTCGCGATCGCGCGCGAGCTCGGGCTCGGTCCCGACGACGTCGTCGCCGATCTGCTCCCGCAGGACAAAGCGCGCGTCGTGACGGAGCGCCGGCGTTCCGGCGAGGTCGTCGCGATGGCCGGCGACGGGATCAACGACGCCCCGGCGCTCGCCGCGGCCGACGTCGGCATCGCCATGGGGACCGGCACGGACGTCGCGATCGAGAGCGCCGGGGTCACGCTCGTGAAGGGCGATCTCCGAGGCATCGTGCGTGCGCTGCGGCTCGGTCGCGCGACGATGCGGAACGTCCGGCAGAACCTCGTGCTCGCGTTCGGCTACAACGCGCTCGCGATCCCGATCGCCGCGGGCGCGCTCTACCCCGTCCTCGGCGTCACGCTCAGCCCGATGATCGCCGCGGCGGCGATGAGCCTGAGCTCGGTCTCCGTGATCGCGAATGCCCTGCGGCTGCGGTATGCGCTCGGGTGAGCGGCTGCGTCCGCGCCGGGCGGCCACCGCGATCGGGTCGTGCTAGGGTTTGTGCGCCTTGGCGCGAAACCGCCTGGCGGCTCGCGGCGTATACCGCGACGGGCTCCGGCGCTGGCGAGGTGCTGCAATGTCGAGACTCCTGGCTTTCACTTTCTTCGCTGCGATCACGGCGATCGCGTGCTCGAGCGACGGGGACGCGAACGACGACGGGACGTCCGACCCGGCGACGGGCTGTGCGGCCGACACGCGCAAGGACGTCTACACCGCCGGCATGACGAAGCCTGCCGGGCCCTACACGGTGAAGCTCGTCGACGCGACGCCCGGCCCCATGATCAAGGGCATGAACGCCATGAACCTCGAGATCGTCGACGCGAACGGGCAGCCGGTCGATGGCGCGACGGTCACGGTGACGCCGTTCATGCCCGACCACGGCCACGGCAGCGCGCGCCAGGTGATCGTGAAGCCGCAGGGCAACGGCCGCTACGAGGTCACCGACATCTGGCTCTCGATGGCCGGGCTCTGGACGCTCACCGTTTCCATCCAGCCGCCGGGAGGAGGAGCGCTCCAGGAGGCGGTGTTCCAGTTCTGCATCGACGGCTGAGCTCGCTCACTCGATGCAGCGATAGCCGCCGTCCGAGAACCGCCACTCCTTCGTCCCGCTCGCCAGATCCCAGGTCGGGATCTTGTCGAGGAACTGCGGGTCGAGGTCCCCGGACGCGACGAGGTCGTCGAGCAGGTCGAAGTCGAGCGGGCGCATCCGCACGCGCATCGTCACGCGATCGGGAGGCGCGGGCAGCGGGTAGCTCCGCGTCACCGAGTGGATGAACGCCGGATCGAGCGGATCGTTCGTGACGGCCGGCGGGAGCTGGTTCGGCTCGGTCTTCGCGGCCTCCCAGAACATGTGCGTCTCGCGCCCGTCCGTCGTGAAGATCTTGTCACGGAGCAGCCAGTAGTTCGGGTCGGAGTGCTTCGAGGCGGCCTTCCGGTCCTCGACGGTGCCGCTCGAGAGGATCACCTGGCCGTTCCTGTCGTACGCGACGAGCTCGACCCAGACGCGACGGTCCTGCGCCGCGCCGCTCGGGAACCCGTGCCCGGCGAAGGCGTTGTCGAGGGTGACGTCGGCGACGAATCCGGTGGGCGTCTGCTTGACGCAGAGCCTCGTGATGAGCGTCGTGTCGAGCAGCTGCTGCACCATCGCGCGCTGGGTCTCGACGCCGAAGAAGGGCGTGAGCGCGATGTCCACGGCGGGCATCGAGTGATCGTGGACCTTGCGGATCGGGGCGCCTTCGACCCGCGCCGCGGGCGCGTCGCGGCCATCCATGTGGCACTTGCCGCACGAGAGCTGGCCCGGCTTCGCGTAGAGCGAGCTCTTCCACTCCTCGAACGTGCGCTCGATGTGCGCTCCGTGGGGCGTGACGACGTCGTGGCACGCGCCGCAGAGCGACGAGGACTCCTGGGTCTCGCGGTCGTGCAGCGGGGAGTAGGCGCCGCGATGGGGCATCCCTCTGGCCGGGTTCCGGATGCCGCCGCGCATGACGCCGTCGTCTGCGAGCTTGATCGCGTTGTTGTGCGTGCCCTCGACCTCGACCGCGGCGTGGCAGAAGTAGCACGTGACGCCCTTCACCCACGTCGGGAGCTCGGGGAGGTTCGTGCCGTCCGTCGTGAGGCCGAGGCGGAGCGCCATCGGCGCATGGCAGCCGACGCAGAAGTCGGGATGCGCGCCGTTCGTCTCGCGCAGCATGCGCTTGTTCATCGCGAGGAAGACGGGATCCTCCGCCGCGTAGGCGTGCATGCTGCTCGACCACTCGCGGAACTGATCCTCGTGGCACGGCAGGCAGTTGTTCGGGTCGTAGAGCGCCTCGCCGGTGAGCGTGATCTGCTCCTCCGCATCGTTCGATCCGCACGACGCGGCGGCGACGGAGACGACGGCGAGGACGGCGGCGAAGGGCAGGGCTCTCATCGCTTCGCTCCGTTCGCGACCCACTGGATGATCGCGCACTGCTCGCCCGCGGAGAGCGAGCGGCCCGGCGGCATCCGGATCTTCCCGTCCGTCGCGAGGACGCGATGGACGAGGACGCTGCACGCCGGATCGCCGGGCTCCACCTTGCCGCGCAGGAGCTCGGCGTACGCATCCTCGGGATCGTCGAAGCTCACGTCCCCTTGCCGGCCGGTCGCCGCATGGCAGCTCACGCCCGACTTCGCGCAGCTCGGCTGGAGCGTGTTCGCGAAGAGCGCGTCGTAGGTGGGCTCGTAGGCCGGCGTGCAGTCGAGGTCGATCCCGGCGTCGATGCAGACGGGCGTCTTCTCGGAGGTCGAGGGGCAAGCGGTGAGGCCCGACATCGCGAGGAACATCGCAAAGATGAAGAGAGAGGTGCGGTGTCCGCGCATGAAAGCCCTTCGCACACGAGACCGGCCGTGCGCCTCGACAAAATTGGCATGCGGTCGTCGCGGCGCCAAGCCCTCGAGCGCGCGGCGCGGCGGAGCTCGCGGCTCGCCGGCCGGTGATCGACGATCGCGCGTCGCGGATCACCGTGTCGGTCGTCGTTGCGCAAGGGATGCGCGTCCGCGAGCGCCGTCCGAGCGGCGTCACCGCTCCATGGCGCGTCCGCGCCTTCGACGTGCGGTCACCGCCACGAGCGCAGTCGCGAACGCGTGAAGGAGCCAGTTTCGCGACGCGCTCGACGCCGAGGCGCTCGTCGTGCAGCCCGTGCTCGCCACGGGCGGCGCGCCGGTCGAGGTGCGCTTCGTCGCGCCCGTCGACGTGACGTCGTCCTCCTCGTCCGGATCGTCGGACTTCTCGGCGAGCCGGGTCGACATCGACGAGGCCGCCTCGACCTCTTCCGGATCGAGCGGATGACCGGCGGCTTTCGCGGCTTCGAGGATGAGCCGTTGGTGTGCGGCGACGCTCGTCCAGATCGTGGGACGGTCCGCGCAGTATTCGTCGACGCCGCGAGATGCGACACCGATCAAGCGCCCATCCGCGTCGAAGAGGGGACCGCCGCTGTCGCCGTAACAGGTCGACTCGGTCGTCGCGAAGTCGTTGGACGGCAGGCGCATGGAGAATCGGCGCCCGTCCTTCGTGGTGTACGTCGTGTCGGTCGGGCCGACCGCGAGCACCGAGACGGTGCGCTGCCGGCGGCCGTGGCCGTCGCCGTAGCCGATCGCCGTCCCGGTCTCCTGCGGCTGCGGGGGCGTGAAGCGGAGCTTCGCCGTCGGAACGTCCAGGATGTCCTTGTCGAGGAGGAGCAGGGCGAGGTCGGCGCCGCACAAGCCTTCCTCGTTCGGCACCCACACCTTGATGGCGCGCGCGGCGATTCGTTTCGGGCTCGCGTAGACACCGACCGAGATCGAGAAGTACGACGCGGGCAGATCCCTGCCCAGCGGGATGCCGCACTCGTCGTCCGGCTCGAACTCGGTCACGCAGTGGCGCGCGGTGAGGACCAGGTTCGGCGCGATGAGCGTCCCGGTGCAGCCCTGCGAGACGCCGGCTTCGTTCACGAGGACCGTCGCGTCCTGGTCGGGTGTCGACGCGGTCCCGCCGACGATCGAATGGCTCGTCGTCGACAGCGGTTCGGAGCCCAACTCCGGCGTGCACGCCGAGACGACGGCCAGACCGAAGAGGGGCCACCACACCCGCATGTACGACCGATCGCAGTGCATCGACCGTTCCAGCACCCGCAGGCCTGAACGTATCGCATGACGGCGTAATCGGGCCGGTCGGACGGGCGCCCGCGGCGCTCTCGGAGCGGGGTGGATCGGCCTCGTCCGTGCCGTTGGACACGGATCATCCCCAACCGATGTCGGGCGACGTGGGGCTCAGTCGTCGACCGCGAAGCGGTGCTCGGTGACGGCGCCGTCGCGGACGACGACGCTGGTGGCGAGCTCCTTTCCGTCTGCGGTCTTGCATTGGACCTCGTGGGTCCCGGCGGGCACGTCGAGGGCGGTGAGGGGTGTCACGCCGCGCTCCTTGCCGTCGATGGTGACCGTGCAGCGCTCGGGCGACGACGAGAGCGTGAGGCGTCCGGTGCCTTTGGCGACCGGACGAGGGCTCGCGGCGCCCGGAAGCGCATCGACGCTCACGGTGGGCGGTTCCTCCGCGCTGGTGCTCGGCGTGGCTCGAGGCGCGGGCGCCGTGTCCTGCGTCGCGGCCGGCCGGTCCTCGGTCGCCGCGGGGATCGTGCTCGTCGCGGACACCGTCTCCACGCGCGGGCGAGCGGTGACGGCAGCGCCGATGATGATGCCCGCGGCGATGAGCGCCGTACCGGCGGCCACGAACAGGCCTGCGTTGCGACGCGAGGGCGGCGCGATCGACACGGACGCATACGACGTGTTCGGGGTCCACGACGTCGCGCTCGAACCAGGCGCGGGCGGCAGGGGCGGGATCGACAACGTCCCGGGCGGGATGGAGCTCGACAGGTGCGCGGGCGGCGGCGCGCTCGGCACCGTGTCGTGGAAGTCGTGGGGCGCGACGTCGGCGGCCTCTGCGGGCGCCGGGGGCCGAACGCTGCCGCGCGCGACCGGCGATGCGTTCGACGCGTCCGGATCGACGGCGGCGGAAGCGAGAGGCGAGGGGAGCCGCAGCGGCGAGGCCTCGAGGTCGAACAGCGCGAGGCGGAGGCCGACGAGGACCTCCTCGAAGGAGCGGGCGCGGAGCTCGCGATCCGTCTCCATGCACGAGCGGACGACCTTGCGGAGCGACTCGGGCACGTGCGGGGCACAGGCGTCGATGCTCTTCGGCTTCGTCGTCGCGATCTTCACGATGAGCGCGTTGAAATTCTTCGCGTCGTACGGGCGGAACCCGCAGAGCGCCTCGAACAGGATCGCGCCGAACGCGAAGATGTCGGTGCGGCCGTCGACGTTCGACTCGCCGCGCGCCTGCTCCGGGCTCATGTAGAGCGGTGACCCGAGCACGGTGCCGGTGACCGTGAGCGCGGTGCTCGCGTCCTCCTCGAGGAACTTGCTGACGCCGAAGTCGAGCACCTTCGGGACGAGCTGTCCGTTCGGCCCGCCCGTGTGGAGGAAAACGTTCGTGGGCTTCAGATCGCGATGGACGATGCCCGCCTTGTGGGCGGCCGCGAGCGCGTCGGCGACGCCCATCATGATGCGGACGAGCTCGGCCATCGTCATCGGCGGCGACTGCTTTTGCAGCGCCGTCTCGAGCGACATGCCCGTGAGCAGCTCCATCACGAGGAAGAGCTGCCCGTCCTCCGTCTGGCCGACGTCGAGCACGTCGATGATGTTCGGATGATTGATCCGGGCGGAGACCTTGGCCTCCTTCAGGAACCGCGCGGCGTGCTCGGGGTTCTTGCCGACGCGCTGGCTCAGGAACTTGATGGCGACCTGGCGCTCCGTGAACGTGTTCGTCGCGGACCACACCTCGGCCATCCCGCCGCTTCCGAGCGGGAGATGGAGCCGGTACTTGCCTGCGACGATTCTTCCGCGCATCGCGTGCCCTTGTGACGGGAGGGGGGACGAGCGCACGGGCGAGGCCTCATGCGATCGTCATACCTCCGTCGATCACAATGGCCTGTCCGGTCAAATAACTGGCGGAATCGGACGCCAGATAGAGGGCCGCCCCAGCGATTTCGTCGGGTTGCGCGTACCGCTTCATCGGCGTGATCCTGAGCACTTCGTCGAGCAAGGTCTCGTTCTTCAGGACCGCCGCCGCGAAGCGCGTGTCGACGAACCCGGGGGCGATGGCGTTGACCCGGATCTCGTTCGCGGCGAGCTCGTACGCGAACGTCTTCGTCATCGAGATGACGGCCGCCTTCGTCATCGCGTAGATGCCCTGCAGGGGCGACGCGACGATCCCGGCGACGCTCGCCATGTTGATGATCGAGCCGGGCGCCTCGCGCGAGCGCAGGTGCTTCGCCACCTCGCGCGTCATCCAGAAGTAACCCTTCAGGTTGACCTCGAACGTCTTGTCCCACGCGCCCATGTCGGCGTCGAGGAACGGTCCGAAGTACGGGTTCGTCGCCGCGTTGTTGACGAGGATGTCGACCTTGCCGAGCTTCTCGACCGCGGTCGCGACGAGCCGGACGCAGTCCTCCTCTTTGCCGGTGTGCGCAGCGACGGCGATGGCGCTGTCACCGATGGACTCGGCGACGGCGGTGACGCCTTCGATCTTCCGCGACGCGACGACGACCTTCGCGCCGTTCGCGGCGAATGCGCGAGCGATGGACTCTCCGATGCCACGGCTCGCGCCCGTGACGATCGCGACTTTCCCTTCGAGGTTGATGGAGACGCTCATCGAGGTTGCCCGAGCGATAGCACGCCCCCCGTCGGGCGACACCCGCGACGACGCGACGCGCGGCGAGGCGCCGAGCGCCGCGTGCTCCGTCGCATCACGCGAGGCGCATCAACCGAGGACGGAGCCGAGCGCGCGGAAGCGCTCGTAGCGCTCGCGCACGAGCTCGTCGGGCGTGCGCTCGAGCAGCTCGGCGAGCGACTCGCGGATCGCCTCGTCGACGTTGCGAGCGGCCGCGTGCGGATCCTGGTGCGCGCCGCCCGCGGGCTCCTCGACGATGCGATCGACGACCTTGAGCTTCAAGAGCTCCGGCGCCGTCATGCGGAGGCGCGCGGCGGCCTCGTCGGCCTTCGAGCCGTCCTTCCACAAGATCGACGCGCATCCCTCGGGCGAGATGACGCTGTACGTCCCGTACTCGAGCACGTGGACGCGGTTGGCGACGCCGAGCGCGAGCGCTCCGCCGCTGCCGCCTTCGCCGATGATCGTGGCGATGATCGGCACCGGCGCGCGCGCCATCGCCGCCAGGCATGCGCCGATCGCTTCGCTCTGACCGCGCTCCTCCGCGCCGATGCCGGGATAGGCGCCCGGCGTGTCGATGAACGTCAGGATCGGGAGCCCGAACCGCGAAGCGAGCTCGTACATGCGTCGCGCCTTCCGGTAGCCCTCGGGGTGGGGCATGCCGAAGTTGCGCTTGACGTTCTCCTTCGCGCCGCGCCCCTTCTGGTGACCCACCACCACGACGCTACGGCCGTGGTAGCGAGCGAGGCCGGCGACGATCGCGGCGTCGTCCGCGAAGGCGCGGTCGCCGTGGAGCTCGAGGAAGTCCTCGAACAGGTGCGTGACGTAGTCGAGCGTGTACGGGCGGTTCGGGTGCCGCGAGAGCTGCACCTTCTGCCAGGGCGACAGATCCGCGAAGAGCTCACGCGCGAGGCGCCCGCACTTCTCCTCGAGGCGGCGCAGCTCGGCTTCGAACCGCTTGTCGTTCTCCGCCAGGGCTCGCAGCTCCTTCACGCGGGCGACGAGCTCGACGACGGGTTTCTCGAAGGGCAGGACGTGGGAGGCCAATGAGCGAAACCTTCTACACCGCTCGCGAAGAAGGGCAACGTCAGACGCGCACCCTTCCCACGCCGCGCCGGCGGCGCGTCATCGACGCTCGCCGCACCTCGTCACGGGACGCCTCCGACGGCCGGCCGAGGCGCGAGATGCGGCCTACAGACCGCAAATTTCAGGTTTCGAGCGGACGGGCGATGTCGGTGGCCAGCAGTCCAAGTGCCTGAAATCACGAGGTTTGGTGCGGTGGGCGGCCGCTGTGGAAGCGCAGCGTCCGCAAAAGCTCTCGCCGAGGTTGCGATCTGAGTGCGCGCGACTGCTGCAGTGCTACAGCAGGCGCCGCCAAGTCATGGGTTCTCGAGACGGTGGAGCAGACGGCACCATGAGCGGAAGCAGGCGATCCGAGCCCGCGAAGCCCGTGCGTGGCCCCCGGCCATTGAGCTCGATCGGAGCGATCCCGGCTCCGGGCTCTCGGCGCACGCTGACGTTCCCGGCGGAGCAGACCGTCGTGGACGAGCGCCCCGAGCGCTCCGCACGAGACGAGGAGAAGCGCAGCGACGAGAAGCGCGAGCGGACGCGCGCCGAGACCATCGTGCCGGCCGCCCCGGATCCTCACGAGAAGGAGGAAGCGCCGTCGCAGCAACCGGTCTTGCGGTGGACGACGCCGAACCGCCGGCCCTTGGCGCCGCGTGCCGTCGAGCGCGCCGCGCGCTCGAGCGAGCGCCTGCTTCGATCGAGCGACACGATCGACGACGCGCCGAGCGCGACCGGCGCGGTCCGCGAGGAGCGCCCGAGCGATCGCTCGACGGTGCCCACGGCCCTGCTCGACGGCGCGCCCCTCGACGCGTCGAGCGCGAGCTTGGCGAGCCTGGCGAGCCTGTCGAGCGCCAAGCAGGTGTCGAGCGCCGCGAAGCCGTCGAGCGCGGCGAGCGTGTCGAGCGTCGCGAAGCCGTCGAGCGCGGCGAGCGTGTCGAGCGTCGCGAAGGCGTCGAGCGCCGCGAAGCCGCCGAGCGCCACGAGCTTGTTGAGCGCCGCCAGCCCGTCGAGCAAATCGATCGTCGAGCTCTCGACCTCCGAGCTGGAGAGCGATCACGACGTCTCGCCCACGCACAAGACCTCGAGCCCGCCGCCGCTGCCGAAGCATCCGTCGTACCTCGCGGGGCTCGCGGCGATCACGCGGGCCGCGCGCGCGACCGTACCCGCGCCGCCGCTCGCGGCGAGCGCTCCGTTGCGGCCGACGCTCCCCTCTCCGCCGCTCCCTCGGGTCGAAGAGCCTGCTTCGATCCTTCCGGGCCTTCCGGGCGATGCACCGAATCCGCCCGCGCGGCCGAACGACGCGGTCACGCCTCCGCTCGGCGTGCTCGCGTTCCCGCTGCGGCCGCCGCGGCCGGAGCCGCGTACGCCGAGCCTCGGCTCGCTCGGGGGCGTGCTTCGTCCACCCCGACCGGAGCCGCGCACGCCGTCGCTCCGCTCTCCGAGCGCGACGCTCGCGTCGAAGGTCGACGAGCCGACGGTCACCGCGCCGCTCGGGGCGCCGCCGGCCGCGGTCGACGCCGGGTCGGTCGCGACCGAGCCGCTCGCGACCGAGCCGCTCGCGACCGAGCCGCTCGCGACCGAGCCGCTCGCGAC
>CALFEQ010000149.1 GCA_937949945.1 uncultured Myxococcales bacterium | reverse complement strand
ATCGACCAGACGCGCGGCTGGTTCTACTCGCTGCTCATGATCTCGACGCTCGTCTTCGACGAGGAGACGCAGAAGCGCTACGGCCTCGAGCCGGTGCGGCCGTTCCCGCACCCGTACAAGACGTGCATCGTCCTCGGCCACGTCTCCGACAAGGAAGGCAAGAAGGAGTCGAAGTCGAAGGGCAACTACACGCCGCCCGAGGTCATCCTCGACGAGGTCCGGATGGACTTCGCCGTCCTCGCCGAGGGCGACGTCGCAGGCGTCCCGTCGAAGGAGGGCGTCGCGTTCATCGCCCGCGAGGACATGGAGGGGCTCGACCTCCAGGAGGGCGCGAAGATCCGCGTCTTCGTCCCGGGCGACGACGGCAAGCCGGCGTCCGAGGCGCGCGACCTCCTCGTTCAGCCGCACAAGAAGCTCCCGCGGCGCGTCGTCGTCCTCCACGACAAAGACCGCACGGCCCTCGGCGCGACCCCGACGACGAAGAAGGACGTCAAGCCGGTCGAGGTGCCGCGCCTGCCGAACGTCGAGCGCGTCACCATCACGGATCCGACGACGCCCGCGCCCGGCGCCGACGCGTTCCGCTGGTTCTTCTACGCGTCGAACCCGCCGTGGTCGAACACGCGCCACTCGCTCACGAACGTGCGCGCGCTGCAGAAGGAGACGCTCGTCAAGCTCCGCAACGTCTACTCGTTCTTCACCATCTACGCGAACATCGACGGGTTCGATCCGTCGCTGCCCCAGAGCGATCCGAAGAAGCGGCCGGAGCTCGATCGCTGGATCCTCTCCGAGCTCCACCTCCTGGTGGACGCGGTGACCAAGGATCTCGACGCGTACGATCTCTACACCGCGACCGGGCGCATCACCGCGTTCGTCGACGCGCTGTCGAACTGGTACGTGCGCCGCTCGCGCGATCGCTTCTGGGCGCCGCTCGAGGACGGCAAGCTCGGCGCCGACAAGCGCGCGGCGTACGAGACGCTCTACACGACGCTGACGACGCTCGCGCAGGTGATGGCGCCGTTCACGCCGTACCTGTCGGAGCAGATCTGGCGGAACCTCGTCGTGAAGGGCGCGGGCCGCACCGACGCGGAGAGCGTGCACCTCACGAGCTGGCCGGAGAGCGATCCGTCGCTCGTCGACAAGAGCCTGTCGCAGACGATCAAGGCCGTGCGCGATCTCGTGAGCCTCGGCCTGCAGGTGCGCACGCAGGCGAAGCTCAAGGTGCGCCAGCCGCTGTCGGTGGCGAAGCTGATCCTCGCCGACCCGACGTTCGCCGACCGCCTCGCGCCCTACGTGCAGATGATCGGCGACGAGCTGAACGTGCTCTCCGTCGAGATCCTCACGAAGAACGCGGACCAGTACGTCGAGTACAAGGTCAAGCCGAACTTCCGTTCGCTCGGGCAGAAGGGGATGGGCAAGCAGGCCCAGGAGCTGAAGAAGATCATGGGCGCGATGCCCCCGTCCGAGGCGCAGGCGCTCGTCGAGACGCTGCTCGCCAAGGGCAAGGCCACGGTCGGCGGCGTCGAGGTCGAGCGCGAGGACGTCGAGGTCGCCTTCGACGCGAAGGAGGGCTACGCCGCCGCCGGCGACCGCGTCGGCGTCGTCGTGCTCGACACGCGCCTCGATGACACGCTGCGCGATCTCGGCTACCTGCGCGAGCTGCTCAACCGTATCCAGACCGCTCGGAAGGACATGGGCCTCGACTTCGTCGATCGCATCCGCGTGTCGATCGCAGGCACCGACCGAACGAAGCGAGTCGTCGGCGCCCACGCGACGACGATCGGCTCCGAGTGCCTCGCCGTCGATGTGTCGGTCGTGGACGACGCTGGCCCGAACGCCCGCGAGGTCGACGTGGAGGGGGACGCGGTGCGGTTGGCGATTGTGAAAGTGTGAGGCTCCAGGCTCCGAGCTCCAGGCTCCAGAGGGGCGTCCCGGTTGCTCACGACTTCTCCACAGGATCTCCCTCCATCCTCCATCGTCATCGATCGTTTTCGTCTGATTCGATCGCGATGACGGTCGTGGGTCGGTGCTCGAAGAGCACACGCGGTGCCGGCGAGCGCTCGCGTCCGACTGCGGACGATGTCCGCCGCCGTTACCGCTCGGTCGTCAACACTCGCATCTCCATGCGAGGAGGCTCGCAGTAAGTCATCGCTGAGGACCGAGGACCGAGGTCTTGGCGCGTCGAAGGCGCGCCAAATTGAAGGCCACGTCGAAGCGCGCTCTGATATACGTGGGTGCTCACTGGCCGCGGGGCCTCGCGCCCATCACAATGAGCGCCGGCCCAGCATGCCGAGCATCGCTCGGCGCCACGGAGACCCCGGGGGATGGCGACGCAGACCACCAAAGCCAAACGCATCGAGGCGCTGCCGAAGAAGCCGACGGTGGCGCGCGCCGAGATCGTCGACAAGGCGACTCGCGTCCGCTTCGAGTCGGAGCTCGACGCTGCGCTGAAGCGCAAGCCGGCGAGCGAGGTGAAGCTCGCTGGAGCGCTGCGCGCCCTCGGTCGTTTGAGCCCGGCGCTGCGCTCGACGCTCGTCGAGGCGGCGCAGATCATGGTGCGGCGTGGCTCGTACACCCGGGAGCTGTACGGAGCGACGATCCGCACGCTCGCGGAGGCGGACGAGCGGCACGTGCCGCCGCTCCTCAAGGCCGCCCTCGCGTCGGACGACGCGGGCGGCAACTCGACGTTGAGCGCGGCGTGCTTCTGCCGAGACGCGTCGCTCGCCACGCCGCTCGCCAAGCTCGCGGCGAGCCGGCAGTCGCATCTCGCCTTCGGCGCGGAGACGGCGCGCGTGTGCCGTCGCGAGTCGAACGGCGCGCACCTGACGGCGATCGCGCCGATGATCAAGGAGAGCCACCGCATCGCGCTGTGCGTGGACCTCTTCGTCCCGCTCGCGCGCAGCGCCCCGATCCCGGTCCACATCGGCCCGGCGCTCGGCGTGCTCCGTGGCGCGGAGCGCCATCTCGGCCGTTGGCTCGTCCTCGCCGACGTGGCCGCGAAGGCGGGCGACGACGGCCCGCTGCAGGAGGCGCAGCAGAAGGCACAGGTCGGTCCCGCGAGCGCGCGCGCCGCGTGGTCGCTCGTGGCTTGGGCCCTCGCGCAGACGCGCGCGAGCGTGACGCCGAACGCGCCGCCTCCGCCTCCGCCGACCACGCGCCCGACGGTCGAGCTCGTCGCGCGCCTGTCGGACCGACCGAGCGCGGATCGCGACACGACCTTCCTCTTCCGCATGGCGCAGGCGCGCGCCGCGAGCTGCAAGCCGATGCTGGAAGGCCTCGTGAAGACGTTCCCGCTCACGGACGAGGTCGCGGTCCGCGCCGCGTGCTACCTCGCGCGGGACCACGGCCGCGAAGACATGCGCGAGGCGATCCTCGACTGCGCCCTGAACGCGAAGCGCGAGGAGCTCCGCGGCCTCGCCGTCGCCGCCCTCTGGGACTCGGCGTCGGGCCCGACGCGAGAGGCCACGCAGCAAAAGGCCCGCGACCTGTCCGACGAGCTCGTCTCGTCGCGCTGCCTCTCCAACGTCGCGTGGGGCGCCCTCGTCCGAGCCGCCCATGCGACCGCACGAAACGACGAGAACTTCGTGGTCGTGAACGAGACGGACCTCCGCTGGGTCCAGTGGGGGTGGTTGGAGTAGGGAGCCCCCCGCTCCGTTCCCGTCCCCGTCCCCGAATCCGACGCACGAGACGCCCGTCAACGAGCGCAAACCCGAAAGCGCACATGACGCGCGCAGGCTCACCCCCATACGCGTCCTGCCAGCAAGGAGTCCCCAAGGGAGCCGGAACCCGAGAGCGCAAGCTCGACCGCTTCCCGCTGAGGACTGAGGACTGAGGACTGAGGACTGTCCGGACGCACCAGAGAACGACCGCCTAGCTGGCCGACTCGAGAGTGGTCCCATAGACTTGATTCGTTGCCCCCCGAGCCCCCGTCGTCCTCGCCGCGCGCGCGTTGGGGTCCGCTCCTCGTCGCGCTGACGCTGTCCGTGTCGGCGCACGGTGTGGCCTCCGCGCAGCCGCCGGCGGAGAAGGCGGCGAAGAACGTGCACCGGGCCGCCTCGGCCGGTCCGACGAGCGTGCCTCCCATCACGGAGCGCATCGCGCTCGTCGCGGACCTCGACGACGACGACGCGGATGGGCAGGCCGACGGGCTCGCGGAGGTGGTGAGCCCGGCAGCGCGGGTCGACGCGCTCACGCTCGAGCCACGCTTCGTCGGGGCGACGCTCACGCCGATCGCGGGGCGGGAGCACCTTCGGGTGCTCGTCGGCGGGCGGCCGCTCCCGTGGGGCGAGCGCCTGCCGCCCGGCGCGCAGCTCCAGGGGCTCTCCGTCGGCAGAGCGCTGTTCGTGCTGCGCTGGGCGAACGGGCGGGAGACGGGCCTCGCGGTGGACGTCCACGGCGTCACGATGCGCGACGGGCAGAAGCGACCCGTCGACATGGCGAGGCAGCACGCGTCGCTCCAGCGGACGCCGCCGACGCGCATCGACCTCGACGACGTCGAGCAGATCATCGACGACCCGGACGCGCTCCGCATCGTCTTGACGTCTCCGGACGTCTCGGTGTCGGGCGACCGGAGCCCGCTCGGCGCGATCACGGTGGAGTCGATCTCGTCCGAGGGGCGGCGGCTCGATGCGACGGCGGAGCTCCGGCTGCTCCGGAGCTCGTGCGACGGGGATCGCGCGGACGTCACGTGCTTCGCGACGGCGCCGCTCCGGTTCGTGGTCGACGACGTGGACCGCAGGCATCCGCTCGTCGCGTCCCGCTCGATCAAGGCGGAGGTGGGCGGCGCCATCGTCGTCCGCGGGCCGAACGGCAAGAAGCTCCAGGCCATCCGCGTCGCCGGCCCGCGGAGCAGCCCGGCGGGGCCGATCGGGCGGTACCGGCTGTCGATCCGGCCCATCGTGATGCGCCTCACGCACGGCGGAGCGCCGTCCGTCGGCGGCACGGATGCGGGCGCCGTCGCCGCCGTTCGCCAGGAGCTCGCCGTTGCGTCCGCGATCTGGGGCCAGTGCGGAGTGACGTTCGGTCCTGTCGAGCAGATGGACGTGAAGCTGGTGAACCCGCCGCCGCCCTACCTCGTGGCCTTCGGCGACGATCTCGGGCTGCCGGCGAGCGGCGGCGAGATCCGGCTCCGCGTCGAAGGCAAGCTCCTGACGTTCTCGACGAAGCCGGGGTGGTCGACCCGGCAGGCGGCGCTCGAGCTGCAGCGCGTCGCGGAGAGAGCGGGGTTCAAGGCCGCGATCTCGGAGAACGCGCGCATCTCGTCGGGGGCGGCCCCGAGCGTCGACGTCGCGCTCCGCCGCGCCGACGGACAGCTCGCCTCCGTGGAGCTGCTCTCGTCGGCCGATGCGACGATGAGCGTGAGCATCGGCGCCGTCGACCTGAGCGACGGCCTCCAGCACTTCGGCGACACCGACTCGGTCGCGGGCACGATCGAGGAGCGCGCGCTCGTGAAGGCCGTCGACGACGGCGACCCGCGCACGATCGAGGTCATCGTCGTGCCTTTCTTCGGCGGCGGCGGGCGAATCGGCGAGTCGTTCATCGGGAGCGACGGCTCCAGCATGCGCAACGTCGTCATCATCGATCGCGCCGGCGTGCGGGCGCGGCGCACGAGCCTGACCCTCGCGCACGAGCTCGGGCACGTCATCCTCGACGAGCCCGGTCACCCCGACGACTACGGCTTCGACACGCCGACGCTGCTCATGGACTCGGACGCGTCCGACGCTTCACCGTTCGGGCCGCGCCGCCTCCGCGTCGAAGACTGCGCGCGTGCGCTGCGGCAGTCGGGGCCGGGCGCGAGGATCCCGCTCCTCACCGAGTGGAAGCTCGGGCCGCTGAAGTACCCGAAGTGAGCCTCAGTTCGTGTCGACGTCGAGGAGCTCGGTGCCGCCCGCGTACGCGTAGCTGACGCGGTAGTCGAAGCCGTAGACGAGGACGCCGATCGGCAGATCGGACACGACGCGGTGCACGCCGTCGTTCTGCCTTCCGGGCTTCACGTTGTCCGGCGGCGTCTCCACCGGATCGATGACGGGGAAGGAGAGCTGGCAGCGGTAGACGAGGAAGGGCGGGTCCTTCGCCTTCCGCGTCGCGGCGTCCAGGCCGTCCCCGGGAGCGACCTCGCAGACGCTGCCGTCGACGGGCAGGCCGTCGACGTACACGGTGGCGCCGAACGGGGCGAGAATCACGAGGAAGTCGAACGCGTACTTGTCCGGCGTGAGCAGGACGTAGTCGCTCCGCCATTGCTCGATCGGCGGGACGAACATGAAGCTCGGATCGCCGCCGGGCAGGCCGTTCTGGATGGAGATGCCCGCCGCCTCCTGGCTCACTTGGACGTCCGCGACGAGGACGGCCTTGTCCGCCTCGAGGAGGAAATCCTGGTAGGCGGCGATCGTGACGTGGGAGCCTTCGCCCTCGAGCGAGAACGTGTCCCATGGCGGCGGGAGCGTCGTCTTCACCGTCGTCGTGCCGCTCGAGACCGCCATCACGCGGTAGAGCTCGGCCTCGTCGAAGGGCGCCGTGCCGCCGCCCGCTGCTGCGATTGCGCGGCTTCGGTTGGGCATCCGACCGAGGACGTATCGCTTGCCGACGGTGCGCAGCGGCGGCACCTGCGCCTCGAGGTGATCGGCGCAGCACGATCGCGCCGCGAGGGTCGAGTAGAACGGCGCGTCGCTCGCCTCGCTGCCGGTGTAGACGACGACGGGCGCGGTCGACTCGATGACCGATCCGGTGAAGTCGGCGTTGAAGTCGCCGGTCTCGAGGTTGAGCACCTCGAACGGCTCCAGCACGGCCTCGACCTCGGCGCCCTTCGGGATGCCCTCCGGGAACGGACCGCCGGGGACGACGCGGGCGGTCGTCTTCAGACGGATCCTCGTGTCGGGCGTCGTCCCCACGATGGTGAGGAACGCACGGAGGTCGGTTCCGAAGTTCGTCGCGGGATCCTCGCTCCGCGCGATCGTCTGCGGCCAGCTCGCGACGACGTACGCGCGGCCGCTCCGGTTCAGCGCCGTCGTGGGGAGGAGGAGCGCCGCGTCGTTCGACCGTACGTTGACGTTCTCCAGCGGGTTGAACTGGTACGCGACGATCGGGACGTTCGAGCGCAGCCGGAAGGCGTTGCGGGTGAGGGCCGTGTGCGTGCCGCCGTTCGGCTCGTTCGGGGGCGAACCGTCGACCTCCTTGGGCCCGAGCTTGAAGACCTCGAGATGGCGGACGCCCACCGTGCCGGTCGCGACGACGCGCACGTTCGGCGGCTCACCGGGCGACGAGACGTCCTCCTCGATCGTGACCCGCGCCGCCACGTCGGGCTGCGGGTTGGAGACGATGACGGCGTACTGTTGGTACGCGGCGTTGCCGTCCGGCAACACGGCATTGTCGAGATCGACGGGCCAGTACTCGCATCCGATGTTCGAGCGGTTGCGCGCCGCCTCCGCGCAGAGGTCGACGCAGGCGCCGGAGCGGCACGCGAAGCCTTGGTCGGCGTCGCAGGTCTCGATGGGCGTGCGCTTCTGCCCGTCGGCATCGCACTTCACGACGGTGCCAGCCTCGCACGAGAGCTCGTCGGGCAGGCACGGTGTGCACGCGAGGAGCTCGGGCGCGCAGGCCATGCCGCGTGCGCCGCAGTCGTCGAGGACGACCGGACGCTGGCCCTCGCAGCGGACGAGCGAAGAGCCGCGGCACTCGACGACGCCGTCCGTGCAGCGCTGGACCTCCGGCTCGGGGAAGTCGCGGTACGCGGGATCGAAGCGGCACGACGGCGCGACGGTGACGAGCCCGGCGAGCGCCGCCGCGAAGGGGAAGGAGAGCGGCGCGCGGGCAGACGAGGCGCGCTGCGCCCTCGCACCCGGCCGCTCAGTTCGTGTTGATGTCCACGAGCTCCGTCCCACCCGCGTAGGAATAGCTCACGAACGAGTCGAAGCCGTAGACGAGGACCCCGATCGGATAGTCCGACTGGACGCGGTGGACGCCGTCGTTCTGTCTGCCGGGCAGGACCTCGTTGGTCGTCGGGTCGATCACCGGGAACGAGAGCTGGCAGCGGTACACGACGAACGGCGGGTCCTTCGCCCCGCGCGTGGCGGCGTCGAGGCCGTCGCCCGGCGCGACCTCGCAGACGGTGCCGTCGACGGGCAGCCCGTCGACGTAGACCGAGGCGCCGAACGGTGCGGTGATCACGAGGAAGTCGAACGCGTACTTGTCCGGCGTCAGAAGGACGTAGTCGTTCCGCCACTGCTCGACCGGGGGAACGAAGAGCATGCTCGGGTCCCCGCCCGGCAAGCCGCGATGCACGCCGGCCGCTTCCTGGCTGACCTGCACGTCGAGCACCATGACGGGCTTGTCGGCGTCGAGCGTGAAGTCCTGATGCGCCGGGATCGTGACGTGCGAGCCCTCGCCGTCGAGCGTGAAGGTGTTCCACGGCGGAGGGAGCGTCGTCCGGATCGTCGTCTGCCCGGCGGTGACGGAGACGACGCGGTACAGCTCGGGCTCGTCGAAGGGCTGGATCGCGCCTCCTGCGGCAGCGATGGCGCGGCTCCTCGTGGGCATCCGCCCGATCGCGTACCTCTTGCCGACCGCCCGGAGCGGCGTGACCTGCGCCTCGAGGTGATCGGCGCAGCACGCCCGCGCGGCCAGCGTCGTGAAGAACGGCGCGTCGCTCGCTTCGCTGCCGACGTAGACCGCGACGGGCGCCGTCGACTCGATGATCGACCCGGTGAAGTCGGCGTTGAAGTCGCCGGTCTCGAGGTTGAGCACCTCGAAGGGCTGGAGCACCGCCTCGACCTCGGCGCCCTTCTCGACGCCCTCGGGGAACGGACCGCCGGGGACGATGCGTGCGGTCGTCTTGAGGCGCACCTTCGTGTCGGGGGTCGTGCCGACGATCGCGAGGAAGGCGCGGAGGTCGGTTCCGAAGTTCGTCGCGGGATCGTCGCTCCGCGCGATCGTCTGCGGCCAGCCCGCGACGATGTACGAGCGACCGGCGCTCCCGAGCGACGCCGTGGGGTAGAGGATGGTCGCGCCGTTCGAGAACACGTTCACGTTCTCGAGCGGATTGAACTGATACGCGACGATCGGGACGTTCGACCGGATACGGAACGCGCCGCGCGTGAGCGCCGTGTGCGTGCCGCCGTTCGGAACGTCCGGCGGCGAGCCGTCCACCTCCTTCGGCCCGAGCTTGAAGACCTCGAGGTGGCGGACGCCGACGCTGGCCGTCGCGATGACACGGAGCTTCTGCGGCTCTCCGGGCAGGGCCGTGTCCTCCTCGACGACGACCTTCGCCGCGAGATCCGGCTGCGGGTTCGAGACGATGACGGCGAACTGTTGGATCGCCGCGTTGCCCGACGAGACGACGGCGTTGTCCAGATCCACCGCCCAGTACTCGCAGCCGATGTTCGACTTGTTGCGCGTCGCCTCGTCGCAGAGCTGCGTGCAGACGCCGTTGCGGCAGGCATGGCCCGTGTCGGCGTCGCACGTCTCGACCTTCGTGCGCTTTTGCCCGTCGTCGTCGCAGCGAAGGACGTCCAACCCGTCGCACGTCCGCTCGCCCGGCAGGCAAGGCGTGCACTGCAAGAGCGAGGGCGCGCATGCCATGCCGCGCGCGCCGCAGTCGTCGAGGACGACGATCTCGCCGCCGTCGCAGCGGACGAGCGACGCGTTGCGGCACTCGACGACGCCGTCCGTGCACCGGGCGACGGGCGGATCGGGTTCGTCACGGTATGCAGGATCGAACCGGCACGACGACGCGAGCACGATCGTGCCCAGCGCCATGGCGGCGGTGAGAGATGCCCTTGCGCGTCGGCTGGCGCTCGAGCTCATCGCGCTTCGAATCAGTAGACGCCGTCGAGGCTGTCGAACGCGTACGCGCTCCACGGGCCCGTCGAGAGGTGGCCGTAGCGGAGGCGCGCGTAGTCGAAGTCCTCGATCCGCGCGACGTAGACGGTCGTGGAGATGGCCCCGCGGACGAGGCCGACGGGGTCCGGGCCGGGGAGCGCGGCGAGGTCGGGGACGTCGAACGACGTCTTTCCGCCGGGCGCGACGATCGTCCACGTGACGAGGCCTCCGCCGGACGTGACCCGGACGACGGAGAGGTCCACCGGGCCGGCGCCACCGCCGAACTCGACGTGCGTGCCGGACCACGGACCGGACCCGGGCTGCGAGAGCACGGGCACGCCGAGGAAGCCTCCGAGGGACACCGGCGTGTTGGCGTTGGTGGTGCGCACGCGCGTGACGACGCTCGCGGGGAGCTGGTTGTCGGGTCCCGTCGCGGCGAATCCGCCGAGGACGTACTGCTCGCCGGCGAGCGCCTTGTCGAGCGACGGGACGCCGACGAACGGGATCTCGGCCGGGGCGGGCAGGGGCGTCGTGCGCGTCCCGAACGGGAGGATCGCGTATCCGGCCGCGCCGAGCGTGACCGCGACCTGGGCGGTGAACCGATCGGGACCGCGCGGACCGGGCTCCGGCGGCTGCGCGACGACGGTCACCTTGTGGTCGAACAACACGTCCATCCTCACGTCGACGCCGGTGACGCGCGCCTGCGCGGGGACGCCGACGCCGCGCACGACGCCCATCGCGTACGGGACGAACTTCGGCGGCGTCAGGCTCCGGTCTTCGAGCCCTGCGACGACGTAGAGCGTGACGTTCCCGGGGAAGACGAGGATCGAGTACTGGTAGCCCACGTCGCCGGGGCTGTCCGGCGTGATGGCGGAGGTCGCGGGCGGGAGCCGGAACGTCTGCGTCGGCGTCGACGCCGCCTCGAAGACGTAGGCCGCGCGTCGCTCCGTGGGCTTCGTCGGCGCGGGGACCGTCGTCCAGCCTGCGCGCTCGAACTCGCGCCCGCCCGGGAAGACGAGCTGTCCTTCGACGAACCCGCCGAACCGCGGGCGGCCAGGGATCTGCTCGGGATCGCCCTCGATGCACGACGGATCGAGCACCGGGTCGAGGTAGACCGTGACGGTGTCGACCGGGACGTCGACGAACGTGATCGGAGAGTGGCACTTCGCCGCGACCGTGACCGTCGCCTTGTCCCCGGGGACGTCCGTGATCTCGACGACGCCGTTGACCGCCGTGCGCGCCACCTTCGCCGTCGCGAGCGAGTCGCCGACGACCGCGAACGCGCCCGGGATCGGAGCGCCCGTCCAGGAGTTGAACGCGAGGACCTTGATGCGCCCCGCGAGCGCGCCGCCGGACAAGCCACCGCGATAGCCGTCGACGGAGTCGGAGTACGTGAACGCGTCGCGCGCCTGGATCGGGTCGCCGCCGGGCGGCGTGACGACGACGTCCTTCGCGCCGGGAGTCCCGATGGGGGTGACGCACTCGAGCTCCGTCGGCGACGACACCTGCACGTCGTCGCAGGGCTTGCCGTCGATCGTCACCGTCGTCCCAGGGGCCCAGCTCGTGCCGCTCCCGTTGATCCGGATGCGCGTGCCTCCGCTCGTCGCGCCGCTGTCGGGGACGACGACGATCGCGTCGTAGTAGAAGCCGTTCTTGAGCACACGCTCGCGCGCCGTGGCCTCGTCGCGGATGGTCACGTCGACGAATCCGGGCGGTCCCGGAGGCGTGATGATCGCGGCGCGCGTGGGATCGCTCGCGAGCAGAGAGCTCGGCTCGACCTCCTGGTTGCCGATGAACACGCGGAGCTTCGAGGAGAAGCCGCGGCCGTCGATGCGCGCGCGCGTCCCGCCCGTGAACGGTCCGTGCGAGGGGGTGAGGCCTTCGATCGCGAACGGATCGCCGAGGTCCGCGTCCGTGCGGACGAAGCCCGCGTCTCCGCCGCCGAGGTCGACCGATCCGCCGCCCGCTTCGTCGGGCAAGAGCGCCGGTCCCGTCCCCGGCACGCACGCGCCGAGGATCGCCCAGACGACCGGCGCGCCCACGAGCGGGATGGCCCACGAAGAGCGGCGCCAAGTCCGAGGACGCGCGCCGCGGCGTCTCGAGAAGGAAGGCACGCTAGGAGGTTACGCGTCCTCCCTGGCTGGGGCCAGAGCGCCGTGGCGGCGTCACTCGAAGGAGACCGTGAGCTCGTAGTACCGCGTCGCGGCGCCGCCCGTGTTCAGGAACGAGACCTGGATGATGTACGACTTCCCGCCCGTGACCTCGATGTCCGGGGCGACGTCCGTGAACCGGACGTCGAGCCCGCCGACGATGGGACCGCCTTCCTCCGTCACGCGGTACTCCACGCGCCCGTTGCGGCCCTTGTGCGAGATGAGCATGCGCCTCGCGTCCTGGGGAGCGGTGATTCGGAAGTAATCGTAGTCGCCCCACTCGATCGTCCCGGAGACGCACGACGTGATGTCGTTCGCCTTCGCGACGGAGTCGTTGTCCTCCACCTCCGTGGGGCAGGCGGGCGCTTCGGGCTCCGGCGCAGGCTCGTCGGCCGGGGGCTGCTGGTCGAGCGGCGACGTCGACGCCGGTGCGGCCGCGGGCGGCGGCGGCGGCCGGTCGTTCGGGAAGAGCGGCGTGGTCGGAGGCTGCTCCTCGGGGAGCGGCCCGGGGTTCGGCGATTCCGCACACGCCGCGAGGCCCCAAGCGAGCGAAGAGACACACGCGATGAAGTGGCGAGCCGTCATGGCGACGACGGGTCGGTGCACGGCAGGTGCCCGGCGGCGCTCCTGGCGCACGCGGACGCGCCGCCGAGGCAGCTCGACCGCTGGGCGACGAAGGAAATCCTGCGCGGAGTCCGGGCCGCAGGCGGTGACGTGCACCTCGTCGCGACGCCTCGCCTGTCGGTGTGCGTCGCCTCGTGGTCGGCGTGGCGTTCGCGTCGGACGGGCGCGAGCGGGGCGTCGCAGCGATCACCGGCGCCGCGCCGCGCCGATCCGGCGCTCACTCGTATGCGACCGAGAGCTCGTACGATCGCGGAGCGTCCTTGCCGTTCCGCGGGAACGAGACGCGGACGAGGAGCGTCGTCCCCGGTCGCACGCGGATCTCGGGGTTCTCGTCGGTGAACGCGAAGTCGAGGCCGAGAAAGACGTTCTCCTCCGTCACGCGGTACTGGACCCTGCCGCCGTTCTCGACGTGATCGATGCGCATCCTGCGTGCGCCCTCCGGAACGACGGTGCGGAAGTAGTCGACGTCATCGCGACCGTCGAGCACGCCGGTGACGCACGTGAGGAGCGCGTTCGCCCTGCCGGGGTTGTCGTTGCTCTCGACCTCGGCGATGCACCCGGGCTCTTCGTCCGGCGGCACGGCGCCCGGATCGGCCGGAGGCTCGGGCTCGGGCTCTGCGCTCGGCGCAGGAGCGGTGGCGGTGGCCGAGCCGGACGGGAGCGTCGGATCGGTGCTCACCGTGCTCGTCGAGACGGGATCCGCGATTTCGGCGCTCGAAGCGCCCGAGCAGGCGAGAGCACCGAGGGCGACCGAAACGACCAGGATTCGCGTCGCTGTCATCGTGCGGGGGCTCGTGCATGCTCGATGCCATCGGCAGGGCGCGATCGCCCGGATGCGCGCGGGCTCGGAACCGGCCTTTTCTCGCGGCCCGACGCGACATTAGGCAGGTTTCTGCGCGACGCACGCTCGGCGAGCCGTGGATCGCCCTCGTTCCACCGGCCGTGACGCGGCGCTCGTCGCGCAGATCAGCCCGTGGCCGGAAACGCGCGTACGTTGCCGAGGGCCCGCCGGAGGATCTCGAGGGCGCTGGCCTTCCGCCCCGTCGCCACGCGCGGCGTGGCGCGAGGCTCGTCGCCGGCCGGCGCAGCGGAGGCGGGGAGGGCGAGCGGGTCGCCGGGACCCACGCACGCAGGACACCCGCTGCTGCACGGGCAGCCTTCGACCAGCCTCAGCGCCCGTGCGAGGAGCACGTCCCGCTGCGCGAAGATGCGCTCCGCGAGCCCGATGCCGCCGGGCGTGTGCTCGTAGAGGAAGAGCGTGGGGCTGTAGCCCGGAGCCGGCCCGCCGCGGACGCGGCGGGGAATCGGCACGGGCGCTTCGTCCGCGCCCTCCGCGGCTGGATCGAGGGACGTGTCGCCGAGCGTCGCTCCGATGTCGCGCGGATCGCACATGAGGGCGAGCGTCGCGACCGTCTCGAGCGCGACGCCGACGCCGCGCAGACCGTCGATGGCAGCGGGCCGCCCGCCGCTGATCTCGGTGCAGACGGACTCCGGGACGGTGAGCCAGAACGCGGTCGTGTGCATCTGCATCTCGGGCAGCCGCACGTCGCCGTAGCCCGCGTTCTCGTGCGTGTAGAACTTGATCTTCTTGTAGCCGACGACCTTCTCGACGACGGAGACCTCGCCCCAGCCCGACGGCCACTCCTTCGCGCCGCCCGCGGTGCCGAACTCCTCGATGACGGTCACCGTCGTGTACGTCATCGCGTCCGTCCAGTAGTCGGGCTTCACCTTGCGGACGAACGCCTTGTGGTTCTCGTAGTCGAATTTTTCGACCTGGAAGCACTCGCCGTCGTGCTGGTAGATGGCTTGCTCGTGCACCATCGTGTGCGCGCCACGCCAGTCGATCTCGGCCAGCGTCTCGTCGCGCTCGACGTCGATGATGACGACGTTGTCCCAGCCGACGCTCCGGAGCGAGACGTCGTTCGCGGGGTACGCGTCCGCCGCCCAGTGGAACGTGCCGCGGTTCTCGTGGACGACGCCGTGACGCTCGAGGAACTCGAGGGCGGAGCCGGTGCTCGCCTCGTCGAGCGAGCCGAAGCGCTCTCCGCGCCGGAACGGCAGCTCGAACGCCGCGCATTTGACGTGCTGGATGAGGATCTCCGGGTTGTCCGGATCGATCCGCGCCTCCTCCACGGGCGCGCCGAGCAGATACGACGGCTCGCGCGCGAGGTACTGGTCGAGCGGCGCGCTCGACGTGACGAGCACGCAGATGCTCCGTCCGTTCCGCCGCCCCGCTCGCCCGAACCGCTGCCACGTCGCCGCGACCGAGCCGGGGTAGCCGGCGCAGATGACGGCGTCGAGCGCGCCGATGTCGATGCCGAGCTCGAGCGCGTTCGTCGCCACGACGCAGAGGATCTCGCCGTCGCGCAGCTTGCGTTCGATCTCGCGGCGCTGCTCCGGGAGGTACCCGCCGCGGTAGCCCATGACCTTGGACGCGTCGACCTCGGGCGCGACCTTGTCGCGGAGGTAACGGAGCATCACCTCCACGTTGTTGCGCGACTGTCCGAACACGATCGTCGGCACGTGCGCTCGCACGAGGTCCGTCGCGAGCATGACCGCCTGCTTCACGTAGCTCGCGCGGATCCCGAGCTCCTGGTTCACGACCGGCGGGTTGTAGAGGAAGACGCGGCGCTCGCCCTGCGGGGCGCCGCTGTCGGTGATCGCGACGAGGGCGTCCTCGTCGAGCGAGAAGAGCCTGGCCGCGTGCTCCCGCGGGTTGCCGATCGTCGCGGTCGCGCCGATGAGCACCGGATCGGAGCCGTGGAAGCGCGCCACGCGCACGAGGCGGCGGAGCACGTTCGCGACGTGCGAGCCGAACACGCCCTTGTACGTGTGGAGCTCGTCGACGACGACGTAGCGGAGGTTCTGGAAGATCCGGGCCCACGCCGTGTGATGGGGCAGGATCCCCGTGTGGAGCATGTCCGGGTTCGTCAGGATCACGCCCGACCGCTCGCGGGCGGCGCGCCGCGCGTCGCCCGGCGTGTCGCCGTCGTAGACCACCGCGCCGCGATCGAGGCCCGCCGACCGCATCAGATCGCGAAGGCCCGCCTCCTGATCGCGCGCGAGCGCCTTCGTCGGATAGATGTAGATCGCACGCGCCTCGCGATCTTCGAGCTGCGTGGCGAGGACGGGGAGGTGGAAGCAGTAGCTCTTTCCGCTCGCCGTCGGGGTCGCCACGACGACGCCGCGCGCTCCGCCGCGCACGGCCTCGAACGCCCGCGCTTGGTGCTCGTAGAGGGCGTCGACGCCGCGACCGCGGAGCGCGAACGCGAGCGGGGTGGGGAGCGACGAAGGGAACGGCACGGTTCGGGCGGGCCGCCCGGGGATCGTCTCGTCCGCCATCACGCACGGGCGGACGACCTTGCTCTCGAGCCATCGATCGAGCACCGCATCGACGCCACGCTCCGACTCCCAAGGCGCGGCGGGCATGGCGCGTCGGTCGCTCGATGCGGTCTTCGTCCTGCTCATGCGTCCTGAACAAATAAACAGGTTCCCACGCTTCGGGCAAGCCCGACGGCCGAGGTCGGCGCTCGGTCCCGCCAAATTGCGGGCCGGACGGCTGGTTGGCGGTCCGGGGGACGTGACAGCCTCGCCGGGATTGAGTAGGGTCGCGCCCTCCGAACGCGCTGGCGACTGAACATCCGCGCAACATCCATCGATGAACGAGAGCTCGAGCCAGAACGCGGCCCCCGAAGAGACCCCCAGCGCGGAGCCCGCGGCCGCCCCGGTGGAGCCTGCGGCGAGCCTCGACGCGTCGGCGAGCGCGGAAGGAGCTCCGGCGGCGGACGGCGCCGCCCCCGATGCAGCGGTTCCTGCCGCCGCACCGGTCGTGATCGAAGACCCGCCGATCGCGCCCGGCGTGGAGCGCCTCGGCCGTCCGCCGGGCACCGCGCGCGCGATCCCGGAGACCATCCTCGGACCGCGGCCGTCGGGGACGTTCCTCGCCGTCGTCTCGATCCTCTCGCTCGTCGCCGACGTCGCGACGAAGCTCTGGGCGGAAAAGAAGCTCGCGGACTACCCGGGCTACGTCACCGTCATCGACAACCACCTCATGTTCGTCCTCGCGAAGAACAAGGGCGGAGCATGGGGGCTCCTCCAGAGCGAGAGCGAGAACGTCCGCCGGCCGTTCTTCCTGCTCGTCTCCGTCGCCGCGATCGCGTTCATCGTCACGCTCTACCGGCGCCTGCAGCCCAGGCAGTACGCCCTGAAGTGGGGCTTGCCGCTCGTGCTCGGCGGTGCGCTCGGCAACGTCTTCGATCGCATCCGCTACGGCTACGTCATCGACTTCATCGACTACCGGGCCGAGTGGATCCGCAAGTTCAACGAGCTCATCGCGAAGTACTACCCGAAGCACATCGTCACGGACCACTGGCCGACGTTCAACGTGGCCGACATCGCGATCTGCGTCGGCGTCGCGCTCATGGCGATCGACATGCTCACGTCGCGACGCGGAGGCGTGAAGCGACCCGTCGCGGCCGACGTGCCGGTCGAGCCCACGACGGCCGAGGCCGCGCCTGCCTCGGCGGACGCCACGAC
>CALFEQ010000148.1 GCA_937949945.1 uncultured Myxococcales bacterium | reverse complement strand
CGAACGGCGGCTATCCGAACGGCGGCTATCCGAACGGCGGCTACCCGCACGGGCAATGGCAGCAGCCGCAGGGCGGAACGTATCCGCATCACCACCCTGCGCCGCAGGTCGGTCCGGCCTGCGGGCCATACGAGATCATCATCCCGCCCGGATTCTCCTTCCCGTCGACGCCCTCGGGCGAGCTGCCGTGGCCGTTCGATCCGAAGTACTGGCCGCAGCTTCCCCAGATCGGCCCGCAGGCGGCGCCGGGGCCTGCACCTGCACCTGCACCGGGTCCAGCTCCTGGTCCTGCGCCGGGGCCGACGCCTGCGAACGCGTCGGCGTTCGAGCAGCGTGTCATCGAGCTCGTCAACCAGCGGCGCGCCCAAGGAGCGACGTGCGGAGGCAAGTACTTCGGTCCGGCTCCGCCGCTCACCGGAGAGCCCACGCTCTTCCAGGCTTCACGCGGCCACAGTCAGGACATGTCCCAGCGCGGCTACTTCGAGCACGTCTCGCCGGAGGGTGCGGGTCCGACCGAGCGCGCGAAGGCGGCCGGCTTCCTCGGGAAAGGCGTCGCCGAGAACATCGCGGCAGGCGCCATCACGCCGGAAGAGGCCGTCGCAGGCTGGATGACGAGCCCGGGGCACTGCGGAAACATCATGATGCCGAATTACAAGACCACCGGCGTCGGCTACGCCTACAACCCGTCGGTGCGGTACCAGCACTACTGGACGCAGATGTTCGGGATGTAGGCGGGCGCGCGCGTCGACGACCGGCGGGCCGTCGACGCGCGCTTTCCTCGTCCTCACGTCATCGCTGGCCCCACGGCTCGCCTCCTCGTCCTTCGACGGGATCTAGAAGGCGTACCGACGGACCTTGCTCTGGTTGTGATTGAACGAGAGCGCGCCGGACTTGATGCGCGTCTTGACCTTGATGCCGCGCGGGCTCGGGTTGCGGTTCTCGTTCGACGCTCCAGCCTTCGTCATTTCGACCTTCATCGTCTTCTCTCCTCCAGGCGGCGTCGTCCTTCGTTCGGCCGTCCCGGTTTTCGGAGAGAGGGTCGTGACGAACGATGGAACATCGTTCCATCCGATCGAAGCTCGTAGAGCTCCCTCGCTCGAGCGCTCAGGTACAGCCCTTGCCCGAGCACCCTTTGACGCAGACCGCGCCCGGTGCGCAGCTCTGGTTGCACCCTCCGCCCGAGCAGGTCATCTGGCACTTGGAGCCCGCGGCGCAGGACTGCTTGCAGAAGCCGCCCGAGCACGACATGTTGCAATCCTGGCCGGCGGCGCACGTTTGGGTGCAGCCACCTTGCTTGCACGTCTGCCCGGGCACGACGGTGTAGCCCCCGGCGAGCTTGGTCGGAGCCGGCGCCGTCGCGGTGCTCGTCGGCGTCGTCGGAAGGTTCGTGGGGACTCCCGGGATGTTCGTCGGCAGCCCCGGGATGTTCGTCGGCAGCCCGGGGATGTTCGTCGGAGCGGGCGTGGGGGCCGTCGTCGTGCCGCCGGCCGTCGTGGTCGCCGGCGCCTTCGGGGCCGCCCCACCGGTGGCGCCGCCGGTGGGGGTCGCGGGTGCGGCCGTCGTCGCTTCTGCGGCGGGCTGGAGCGCCGGGCTCGTTGCCGTGGGCGGCGCCGTTGCGACGGGCGTCGCCGAATCTGCAGCCGGGGTCTCCGTCGACGATGCCTCCGTCTTGTTGCAGAGACTCGCGGGACCGGCGACAAGAGCGAGTGTGGTCAGCACGAGCGCGGCTTTCATCGGGCCGATCTTATCGGAAGCCGCCCCCGGGGCCGAGACGAAGAGCGCCGGTGCGTCGCTCTTGCGCCCCGTCGCTCGAAGCTCGCGAAGGAGCTCGGGACTACGGGTCGCTCGAACGGAGGACCGGGCTGCGCGGCGCGGGTTTGAGCTGGTGAGCCTCCACCACCTGATCGATCGCCTTCTCCCAGCCGGAGACCGAGCGACCGGGCCGTTCTCGGTCACCGACACGGACGGCGACCGAGCCGGAGATGTCACCCGTGCGTCCGGCCACCTTTGCGCGACAGGCATCGAGTGACTTCACCTCCGAGCAGGTGACCCACGCCGGGATCTCCTCGGTCGGAGTCCAGTCCTCCGGCACCAGCGGGAACACGTAGAAGTAGTGGTCGATGCAGCCAGGGGCATTCCGGGGCGTGGTCCGCGGCCAGGGGCAAGGCCGCTCGTAGGCGCCACCTCGATCGAGGAGCACCTTCGCTCCGGTGAGCGTGAGCCAGTCCTCCTTCTCGTGCTTCGGTGCGTCGGTGACGACGACCCGCGCCTCGACGCGCTTCTTCGCGAGCTTGTCGCACGCCGTCGTCGCCGCGATGCACAGGACGCAGAGGGCGAAGGCTGCTCCCGTCGAGTCGACGGGTCCGCGACGCTGCCGCCATCTCGCTCGACTCACGACGAGAGATGACACGACCGCCGGTGCAGCCGCGCCCGGCTCGGGCCGTCACGTCACACGTACCCGTCCCGCTCTCGCCCGCGCAGAAGGGCTCTCGCGAATCGAGCGAGGGGCGTCGTCCTCAACATTATTCGTCGATTGATGCCGGCATCGGTCGCAGCACGCGACGCGATGACGTCGACGTCCCACGCATCGGTGACGCGTCGAGCGAGAGACGGATTGAAAGCGAACGTCTTCGCGCGACGCGCATCGCGCGACATGCGCGAGATCCCGTTGCTTCGTCGGGTCTCGTCGAGCGTGCCGGATCCGATCGCATTGCCGGCATCCACTTCGTGATTATCCGTGCGCCACGAGGCGAAGCATGTATTATACAAATAAATCTGCCGCCGCCTGTGTGGGGTTCGTCGTCGCGTCGATGGTCGCTGGCTGCACCTCGATCGACGAGCCGCAGAGCGAGTCCGTGCTCCAGTCCGCGACCGTGACGGTCACGACGCGAGCGAGGCCGCCTCTTCGAGCGGTCTCGCTCTCCGGAGCCGAATGGAACACTGGGGCGATGTACCCGACCCAGTCGGAGATCGACTACTTCATCGACACCGGGATGACGGCGATCCGCCTCCCCTTCGAATGGGCGCGACTCCAGCCGACGCCGCGCGCGCCGTTCGCCGCGACCGAGTGGGCGAAGCTCGACGCCGTCGTCCAGTACGCGACGGGGCGTGGAGCTTCGGTCATTCTCGATCCGCACAACTTCGCGCGGTACAAGGGGCAAATCCTCGGCACCGCCGGCGCGCCGTTCTCGTACTTCGAGGACCTCTGGGCACGCCTCGCGAACGCGTACAAGAACAACGGGCGCGTCATCTTCGGCTTGATGAACGAGCCCTACGACATCGCGACGGAGCAATGGCTCACCGCCGCCAACCGCGCCATCGCGGCGATCCGCGCGCAAGGCGCGGCGAACCTCGTCCTCGTCCCCGGCGCGGGATGGGACGGCGCGCCTTCGTGGTTCTCGAACTGGTACGGCACGCCCAACTCCGTGGTGATGCTCGGCGTCGTCGATCCGTTCGACAACTACGCCTACGAGTTCCACCAGTACTTCGATCCGATGAACGCCGGTGAAGGCGGGTGCGCGAGCATCGACATCGGCGTGAACGGCGTGAGGCCGGTGATCGAATGGCTGCGTGCGCACGGCCGACGAGGCTTCCTCGGAGAGCTGGGCTTCGAACGGACCAATACGTGCTACGCGGCGGCCGCGCGCCTGGTGAGGCTCGTCGAGCAGAGCACGGACGTCATGCTCGGGTGGGGCGTCTGGGCCGGCGGCCCCCGATGGGGACCGTCGTATCCGTTGAACGTCGAGCCGCTCGGCGGGACGCACTCCGCGCAGATGCACGCCCTCTTGCCGTTCCTCCAGCCGCTCGCACGTCGCGGTGTCATCCTCACCGGTCCGGAGTACGGGCCGGTCCCGGGGCGGGCCGGGATCGACTACGTGTACCCGACCAACGACGAGCTCGATCACTTCCTCGGGCGCGGGATGACCACCATCGTGCTCCCGCTGCGATGGCAGCGGCTCCAACCGACCCCGCGCGGCCCGCTCGCCGCTGCGGAGCTCGCGCGCCTCGATCAGACGATCGCCGCCATCAACGCGCGCGGAGGCACCGCGCTGCTCCGGCTCGACGGGCAGCCGGAGGCCTTCGGCGGCGTCGCCGGCGCGAGCCTGCCCGACGACGTGTTCGCGGATCTCTGGGGGCGGCTCGCGACGCATTATCGAAACAACGCGCGCGTCGCCTTCGGCCTCGCCTCGTACGCGCACGACCTCACGACGAGCCGCTGGGCGTCGGCCGCGCAGGCCGCCGTGACGGCGGTGCGACGCGCCGGCGGCCACCATCTGGTGGTGATCTCCGGGAACGGCTGGAGCGACGCGGCGCACTGGTACTCGACCTGGTACGGCGCCTCGAACGCGACGGTGATGGACACCATCGTCGACGCAGAGAACAACATCGCCTTCGACGCGCGGCTCTTCGTCGACACGCTCGGCAACGGCGTCGGGACGGCGTGCGCGACGCCCGCGACGGTGGCCGCGCGTCTCGCGCCGTTCGTCGACTGGCTCCGAACGCGCGGGCGCCGCGGCTTCATCGGTGCGTTCGGCGGGCCGGGCGACTCCGCGCAGTGCCTCGCAGCGCTCGCTCGAGGAGCGACGGAGATCGAGGCCGCGCACGACGTGCTCATCGGCTACGCGTACTCGCAGGCCGGCCCGTGGTCGACGGATCACCCGTACTCGATCGAGCCGTGGGCCCGAGGCGAGCGCGCGCAGTGGTCGAGCCTCGCGCCGCTCGTGCGCGGGCTCACCGCGGAGCTCTTCATCGCCGGCGCCTGGAGCAACGGCTACTGCGCCGAGGTGTCGCTCCGCAACGAAGGCGCACCGCCCGCGCAGTGGTCCTCGGTGAGCGTGCGGATCGGCAACGCGCGACTGACGGCGAGCTGGGACGCGAGGGTCGCGGGGACGACCGACGTCCTCACGTTCACGCCGGACGGCTCGTCGACGATCGCCTCCGGCGAGCTCGTGAAGATGGGTTACTGCGCGAGCCACACGGGAGCGCGTCCCACGCCCGAGATCGTCTCCGCGAACTGACGGCGCGAGCCACTTGCGATGTGCGGTGAGCGTGTCTTCAAAATCCCTATTTCGGCTCGTGAATCGCCTGCGAGACGATGACGTCCAAGCGGACGCAGCCCGAGCCGACGGGCGCGCGATGGTGAACATCGCCAACGAAAGGGCCGACGATGAAGACTGCTCATCGCACATCGTTCTTCCTTCTCTCTCTTCTCGGAGTCGCCGGGACGGCGCTCGTCACCTCGCACGCCAGCGCGCAGGGCGCCCTCCAGAAGGCGCAAGTGGTCCGTGCCACGGCGACGCCCGCCCAGCCGAGCCTCCGCACCAACATCGCCAACATGAGCACGGACGTCACGAACGGCGGGACCGTGACGGTGGGGACCAACGGCTCACTGAAGGGCGTTCCGATCCTGAACGGCTTTCACTTCCGCTTCACGAGCAAGGACCACCAAATTCAGCGGATCGGGCTTCGGCCGACGGGGGACCAATCGGTCTACGTGACCTTCCGTGACAGGAAGGCCGACGACCGCTACACGGCCGCAGCCACGTGGATCACGCTGAACGGAGGCGGCGTGAAGGGCGAGGTCTCGGCGAAGATCCACGGTCAGGGCTTCGTGAAGCTTCCGCTCGAGCGTCGGCCGAACCACCGGCTCGTGCTGTCGGGCTTCGAGCTGCGCTTCCCCGACAAGAACGACTACGAGCTCCGGATGATCGGGATCTGGCTCGACGAGCGGACGAACATGGCGCGCGTCACGTTCATCGACGGCAACTGCTCCCCCAACCTCGGGCCGAACGGGCCGGTGTACGACTCGAAGAAGGAAGCGGAGATCCAGCCGTCGTTGGATCTCGACAAGATCTCGTCCAAGCTCAAGGAGGATACGAAGCTCGGCAACTGGGTTTGGGAGAAGGAGACCTGGACGGCGAACGCGCCGGAAGCCGCGGTCCGCATCCAGTACGCGTGGATCCCGAACGAGGCCGTCGCGGGCGAGCAGCTCCTCACCGGCAACCAGCGCGCACCGGACTCGGGCGTGAGGTTCCCGGAGCGCTCGGGTATCCAGGGCTTCGAGTTCCGCTACGACAGCGGAAAGGATCACCACTTGAAGGAGCTCGGCATCATGCCTCCGCTCCCCGGCGCGGCGACACGGAACGGCGTGCCCGCGAACGAGTTCATCGCGTTCCAGGACAAGAACCGCGACGACGCGATCAAGTGGGCGGTG
The DNA here is from genome assembly GCA_937949945.1 of uncultured Myxococcales bacterium. Classification (GTDB taxonomy): domain Bacteria; phylum Myxococcota_A; class Polyangia; order Polyangiales; family Polyangiaceae; genus Labilithrix. The sequence goes on along the minus strand of CALFEQ010000148.1, from coordinate 24,309 downwards.
AAGGTGCTCAACATCAAGTGATGGGTTCGTGAGCCCGCCGGAGCCGCGGAGGAGCGACGTCTCCTCCGCGGCTTCGCGTTTTCATGCGCGCCTCTCGCCGCGAGGGTGAATCCGTGTGACGTCCGCGCGGGTCGCTTCGTAGCGAAAACCCCCCATTTTGCCACCGAACCGTCCGCAAGGGAGCCGGCGAAGTTTCCGCGCGCGCGTGTTAAAAGAGGAGGAACCTCAGGAACGAGCGTCCAAGACGCGGGGGGCTAGGAGCGCCCTGCCATGTGGCAAATCTCGAGACGAGGCCTGTTGAAGGCGATGGCGAGCGTGGGGCTCGCAGCACCTTTCGGGCTCGCCTGTCACTCCCGGGACACCTCGGTCGGAGCGCGACCCACCGAGGCGAAGGATCTGCACTTCAACCTGAGCGGTCTCAGGCCCGACATCGAGCACACGCTCGAGCTCGGTGCCCGCCGGTACAAGCTCGTCCCTCACGGCGAGGCATCACGGGTCGCTGCGCGGAGGAGCAACGCGCTCCTCGCCTACCTGCGCGACGAGGAGCTCACGCACCACGTCTCGGGCGTCGTCTTCCCCGCCGACGCACCGCAGAGCTACGTCGTCACGCACGAGCTCTCCGACGGCCGGCGTTGCATCTCGCTCGCCGGCATCCACGTCCCGAGGAAGGCGCTCGTCGACGCACGCGCGATCAAGGGCGCCTCCTTCTCGTTCCTCGCCTTCCGCCGGGCGGGCCTCCGTCCCCTCGACACGACGAGCTCGGCCGTCGACGAGATCGATCCGACCCTCATCACGGATCTCAACGACGCGGCCCGCTGGCTCGTCTACCACCATCCGGACGTCCTCTCGCTCGATCCGACCGTCGCGGCGATCCTCCTCTCCCACCTCGACGGGATGAAGCGCCCCGACGGCAGCGACCCGCTCTCGCGCCTCGTGGCGAAGATGAAGCTGCTCGGCTACGCCACGAGCGATCTCGACGAGGACGGCTGGGCGCGCGCCGAGTGGACGCTCGATCCGTCCGGCAACCGCATCCCCGCGACGGACGAGAACGGCAACCAGCTCACCGACGCCGCAGGCCGTCCGCTGTGGCAGTTCCACTTCGAGCCGAACCCCGCTCTTCAATCCGAGCTCCAAGCGGTCGTCATCGCGCTCCTCAACACGATCCGCGACGACGAGGACCTCGAAGGTGTGCGGTTCTTCACGCCGGTCACTCGCTCGACGCGCGAGGAGCCGCTGCCCGATCCGACGCCGTCGCTTCCCGTCACGCGGGAGGACGGTCCCGCTCCGGAGCCGCCCATCGAGGTGTCGACGACGAGCGGCGGCGTGCTCATGAACGAAGAAGGCGGTGGCTACACGTGGGCGATGCTCCGCGAAGGGACCGCGGCCGGTCAGACCGTCACGTTCTCGCCCGAGTCGTCGACGTCACGCAGGCTGTCCGTCACCGTCGAGAACTCCTTCAACCGGCATCTCTCCGTCTTCTTCGCGTTCCTGGATGCCGGCGGAAACCCGCTCGCTCAGCAGCGACCGGCGGACAAGGCGAGCACGTGGGACACGGAGTACATCGTCCACGCGGGCCTCATCGATGCTCCGCCCGTCTTGGTCGGCGTGCCGCTCGGCATCAAGCAGCGTCAGACCTACCAGGTCGAGGTCCCGCCGACCGCGAGCCGCCTCGCCGTCTTGACCGGAACGTTCGCCTTCCACGAGGGCGACTACCGCGACGAGTACAAGGGCGTCTTCACCGAAGGGATGCTCGCGACGCTCGTCATCGAGTACGGCATCCCGACGATCGCGCTCACCTACGGCGCGCTCTTCACCGCCGGGACGTGGTCCACGATCGCGAAGGAGCTCGCGCTCACCATCGCGAAGCTCGCGCTCCAGGTCTCTCCGTCGATCATCCACTCGGAGTCGCCCGACTACGTGAAGCTCGGCATCTGGCTCGGCAACGAGTGCCTGAAGATCGCGCTCGCCGAGAGCGCCACCTTCGCCGCGGTTTGGGCCGGCGCGCTCACCCTCGGTCAGGCCACCCGCGGCATCCCCATCTTCGGGACGGCGCTCTTCGCTCTGCAGGCCGTCGAGACGACCGTCGCGATCACGCGCACGACCGTCGAGGCGTCGATGGCGAAGCGCTGCACCGAGTTCCAGATCGTCTCCACCAACCCCGTACGCTTCGTCGTCTCGGCGAAGGCCTACGGGTTTCCGCAGACGGGAAGGTCCTACCGCCTTCAGATCACGCCTGTCGGCGGAGACACCCTCGCCCCGGTGACGGGACCGTTCGATCCGATCAAGGCGCCGTCGTCCTTCACGATCGACGTGCCGGCGGTCCCGAGCGGAGGCTCGGTGTCCTACGTGGTCGAGATCCTCTCCGCGTCCGGCGTCGTCGTCGGCCGGGCCGTCGGCGAGTTCCTGAACGTCATCCCCGACGGATCGACGCGCGTCGAGGTTCCGACGCGCATCACGAACAGCAAGATCGTCATCGACGAGACCACGACGTACTCGCCCTTCAAGCGGCTCGCCGCCGACGGCACGCGGCACGCGTGGGTCGAGGACACGAGCACGCCGCTCCCCGGCGCGGACACGACGTGTGCCACGGACGGACTCTGCGAGGCGATCGCCCTCGCGGTCGGCGGCGAGGCGCAGCTCGCCTACGTGTGGAAGGAGCGCGACCGCAACGTCGGCCTCTGCTCGAGACCCTCGGACACGCGCGGGACCGTCCTCTTCACGATGCAGAACGTGAACCTCAACGCGACGCCCGACTTCGGGGCCGGCGATCCCGACGCGACGCTGAAGAGCCTCGGTTGCGGAGAGTCCGCGCCGGTGATCCCCGTCTATCGCGTGACCGGTGATGGCGAGACGCCGTACGCCCGCGGCGCCGTCCCGGACTCGCTCGTCCTCGAGGCGAGCTCGGGCACCTATCACCTGCGGACGTACCGGCCGACTCCGTCGAGCGATCCCGACTACCGCCGAGGGCCGAGCTGGGGACGGCTCCAGACCACGGTCGTGCGCGCCGCGGCGCTGCACAAGAGCGGCACCCTCCTCGCGATCAGCGGCGTCGCCGACAAGCTCGAGCTGCTGACGCTCCCGATCCGACGTGGCCCGGGCGCGGACGCCGTCGCGCCGCGCTCGGTCCTCCGCAGCGGCCCCGGGAAGCGGGTCGGGTACATCTCGGGCGCCGTCGCCGTGTGCGCGACGGACGACACCGACTCGTTCGTCGTGCTCGAGGACGGCAACAAGCGCCTGCAGGCGTTCGGCTGCGCGGACGGCCTGCCGGACGTGACGTTCTTCAAGGTCGGCGGCGAGTCGAGCGCGATCCTTCCGCTCGATCCGAACCGGACCTACCTCGACGTCGCCTACGAGCCCGGCAACAAGATGATCTTCGTCCTCTCGCGGGTGACCGGCTCCGCCCGGCCGGACGACTTCGTCCTCGAGGTCTACGAGCGCACGCGAGGGCTCGTCGCCACGACACGCGCGTTCGTGGCGCGCAAGATCGCGCTCGACGACAACCAGAACGTCTACGCGCTCGGGTGGGACTCGCTCCTCTTCGCGGGTCGGCGCGAGCCCGACGTCTGGCTCTGGATCCCCTCGGTGAAGCCATGACGCGCCTTCGATCGGACAAGGAGTTTCGGATGCGTGCGCTCTTCAGGACGTGCGCGTCGATTGCGGTCAGCGTGCTGACCGCGGCGGCATGCGGGCAGGACGGCACCGAGGTCCGCCCGCCGACTTCGACGCCGCCGTCGAGCCACCACGCGTTCCTCGAGCGCGAGCTCGCGCGCGACCCGCACCTGCGCGCGCGGCTGTCGAGCACGATCGTGCTCGATCTCGAACCGCCGCACGCGACCGTGCCCGAGCACGAGGACACCGGCGTGCGCGGAGTGGACGTCGTCCCTTACGCGATCGACGCCGCGCAGCGGGTCCACTTCTGCCTCGGTGAGAAGGCGGACGCGATCGGGAGCGTGGAGCTCGTCGCGAGCGACGGCACGAAGGTGATGACGCTCCGACCTTCGGATCCCGCCGCACGCTGCGTCCCCGCCGACGTCACGCCCGGCGAGTACCGGCTCGAGATCTCGCACGCTGGCTCGACGGACGACGCCACGCCGAAGCTCCTCTTCGTCCACGCCGCCCTCGAATCGAGCGCATCGGGCTGCTCGCCCGCGAGCCAACGGATGGATCCGGGAGACTTTCCGGACAGCGTGTGGCACGTCGTCGACGGGAACGGCGCCCGCATCGCCGCGACGCCGAGCGGGCTCCGCTACGAGCCGAACAAGGCCGGCGCCGCCGACCCGTCCCGGGGCGTCTCCTTCGTCGCCGGCGATCCGCCCCGCAGGATCGGGCGCGCCGACTCCGGCTTCCTCGCGGTGGACGGCGGCTTCGTCGTCTCTCGAACGGACGGCGACGCATGGCACCTCGTCTCGACGGCGAAGCCGTGGTCGTTCTTCGTGATGACCGAGCCGCCCGGCAGCACGACGTTCGCTTGGTACGCGCCGCGAACGTTCGACGCCGACGGCACCGCCGCCTTGCCGGCGACGAGCCTCACCGGCGGGTCGATCCTGCCCGTGACCTTCGCCGCGCGGCGCGCACCGGCCGACCGCGTCGGCGAGCTCAAGGCGGGAGAGGTCGCCCTCTTCTCGGAGTGCAACTTCCAAGGCATCGCCTGGGTCGTCAACGAAGCGAACGCGTTCCCATCCATCCTGTCTCTGCCCGGGCTCGAGCAAGGACCGAAGAGCGTCAAGCTCGGTTGCGACGCCTCGCTCCTGACCTGGGCGGGCCCCATCCCGTTCATGCCGACGACGTTCGACGCGGACGTCGCCTGCGATCCGCCCGGCTCGTTCGAGAGCGCGCGCGTGCGACGGCGCACCACGGTCGTCGTCGACATCGACCAGTGCGTGGGATGCGACCTGTCGAACAAGGACCTGAGCGGGAAGAACCTCGACGGGGCCCAGCTCATCCTCACCGACCTGTCCAACGCGAACCTGAGCGGCGCGAGCGCGAAACGGATGTCGTGCAGCCAGTGCACCTTCACGGGCACGGACCTCTCGGGCGCGACGCTCGACGGAGCGACCTTCACGGGCGTTCCTCGCTCCTCCATGCAGGGGAGCATCTGGCGCGAGACGTCTTGCGTCGGCTGCCAGCTCTCCTACCTCGACCTCTCGGGCGCGGACATGACGCGCGCACGGCTCGACGGCACGCGGCTCATGCGCGTCGATCTCGATCGCGCCAATCTCGACGGGACGCGCCTCGTCGGCGTCACCTTCATCGAGGCGGCGCTGACGAACATGGATCTGCGGAACGCCGACTTCGGCGCCGCCCCCGACTTCCAGCCGTACCCGGGCGACACGATCGCGGCGAGCCCGTGCACCGATCCGCCGACCGACGCTCGCCTCTCGACGCTGCTCGGATCGACCTTCCGCCCGTCGCAGATCCCGCCCGCCGTCTGGCGCAACGTGGTGCTCGACGGGGCGACCATCGACGCGACCGGCGGCTCCGCCGAGGAAGCCGACCTCGACGAAGCCGACCTCTGCGGGCTGCGCGCCTCGCGCACGAGCTTCGTCGGCCTGTCGATCCGCAACGCGCGCTTCGATCGGTCGCGGCTCGACCGCGCGAGCCTCGTGAACCTCGATCTGCGCGGCACCTCCTTCAAGGGGGCGACCATCACCGGCGCGAGCTTCGTCTACTCCGACATGCGCGACGTCGACTTCGAGCGCGTCACCGGCGACGGCTGGGTCGACGATCCGAGCTCGGGGAGCGGCAGCGGGCTCTATCTGAGCACGAACTTCAAGGGCACGCTGTTCGCGCCGAAGAGCCTCGTGAACGCGCGCCTCGGCCGTGCGAACTTCAGCTCCGCCACCGTCCTCTTCCCGCCCGCGCCGCTCCGCGCGGGCCTGCAGATCACGGACGCGACCTTCGCGGGCGCCGACCTCTCCGGCAGCGACATGTCCGGCATCGTCGCTCCCGGCGGCGACTTCAGCAACGTCACGTTCCTCGGAGTCGATCTGACGTCGGCGCAGCTCGGCAGCTCCGAGTCGCAGCCGTCGACGTTCGCGGGCGCCACCTTCTGCGGCGCCACGCTGGGCGGCACGGTCTTCGACGGCGCGCGCTCGCTCAGCGGGGCGCTCTTCCCGACGAGCACGACTCAGGTCATCGACCGCTCGACGAAGGACGCGACGGTCTGCTCGCCGGTGAAGATCGCCGGCGACGGCCCCATCACCTCCGCCGTCAGCACGAAGAACGTCCCCATCTGCCCGAACGATCGCGCGCCGACCTCGAGCGAAGGCTGCACGGACGCGGACTTCGTCGTCGACCCGACGATCTCGGGCTCGAGGCTCGTCTGCCCCGGCCCCGACGAGCACGGGGTCATGCCGACGAGGCTCCGCGCGTGCCGTCCGTGCACGAGCGATTGTGACTGCTCGTCGCTGCTCTGCACGCGCGGCGTCTGCTCGTACTGCGCGGAGGACTGACTTGGCCGCTCTCGATCTTCGCCCCCAGCGCTCGCTCATCTCGCTCATGTATGGAGGGAAAATCATGTATGGAGGGAAAATGCGCCTCTCTGCCCGCGTGCTCGCGATCGCCCTCGCCACGATGACGATGGCGCCGACGTGCGACGACGACGACGAGGACGACATCCAGTTGGCCGATCTGGCGGGCTCGTTCTGCGAGCTTGCGTACGAGGAGCTCCGGCTCCAGAACTGGCAGCCTCGGGACAAGGAGCTCGTGCGCCGCACGATCGACGACCTCGCGACTGCCGTGACGCAGCTCGGATGGCCGGCGTCCCTCCTCAGGACGGGGCCCTGGGAGGGGTCGGACCGCGTGAGCGTTTCGTTCGACCTGCCGATCCGGTTCCCGGACCCATCGCCCATCGACGGGACGGAGCAAGAGCTCTGGACCGGTTTCCAGGCCACGTTCTCGAGCTCGACGGGTGCGCCGAGCATCGTGTTCACGAGGCGTCCGGGCGCCATTTTCTGCCCGATCCAGCCGCTCGCGGATACCACGGGGCTCGCCCTCCAAGTCGTGGACGGCGTCACGAAGGAGCTCGTCTACGTCAATCGAGCCCTCGGCTTGAAGGAGGGTGGTCCCCGATTCCAACAGGAGATCCACTTCGCTTCCGACGGCTCGGGGACGTTCGTAGCGAAGCACAATCATCCCTATCTCTTCATGCTCGTGCAGTCGGTGAAGCGCGCCTCGCCTCGAGACGCCGGCGCGCCCACGACTCCCCCGCAAGAGGACGCCGGCAGTCCGCCCCCGCCGCACGACGCAGGCGATCCACCGCCGCACGACGCAGGCGATCCGCCGCCGCAAGACGCAGGCGATCCGCCGAAGACCATCGCGCACCTGTACGCGACGAGCCGAGCGAACGACCGGCTCTCGCGCTTCCGCATCCTCGACGGACAGCTCGAAGCCGTGGCCGATACGGAGCTCACCGTCACGAAGCCCACGGGCGTCGCCGTCGGTCCGAGCGGTACGCTCTACGTCGCCAGCGAGGCCGACGGCTCCATCACGCGATGGGCGACGAGCGCCGATCCGCCGACGGCGCTGTCCGCGCTCCCGTCGCCGAAGACGGGATGGAAGCCGTCCGGGCTCGCGTTCGTGCCCACGGGCGAAGGCGCCGGCGAGCTGTGGGTGGCGTCGAGCAGCGGGGCCGACGAGCTCGCGGTCTACCTCCTCGACGCGAGCGGCAACGCGACGGCTCCGCCCGCTCTCGTGTCCACGGGCCTCGCGTCCGATCTCGGCACGCACGGCATCCAGAGCCTCGCGTGGGACGAGCCGTCGAGCTCGCTCTTCGTCGCGGCCGATCAGGTCCACCGCATCCTCGTGATCCGCGACTCCGGGCACTGGTCGCTCTCGCCGCTCACCGACGACGCGCTCACCCAGCTCGGCGCGAGCGATCCGACCGGTCTCGCGATGACGACGAATCGCTGGCTCGTCGCCGTCTACCCGAACGCGTTCTTGAACCTCGGTTATTGGTCGGTCTCCGACTACGACACCACGTTCCTGCAAGGTGCGAGCGGCACGGGCGGGACCTTCACGCCCGTATCGGTCGCCGTTCTACCGACGCAGCCGGCAACCGAGCCTCAGCGCTTGTACGTCGGCACCACGCAGGACCAGATCGTGGTCATCGACGCCGAGAGTCAATCGGTCCCCTCGGTCAAAGGCGTCGTCTGCAACGTCGCCGGTCTCTCGCACATCGCGCTCGGGCCGTAGAGAACGCCGAAGCGTCCTACACCGAAGCCTCACGGCATCGTGTAGTCGCGGAACGAGCCGCGGCGGTAGCGCTCGATCGATCGGACGATGTCCTCCGGCTCGTCTCCGATGAACGGACCGTACGACACGAGCGAGGCTCCTCGAGGCTCGCCTGCGTGGAGCAGCACGCGACGGCGGCGATGCCATCGATGACGTACACGAAGCCGTTGTAGCTCGCGGGGAGCTGCTGCTCGACGCGCGCACCAGGCTCCGGCCGGACGTCGACGAGCGTGACCGGCACGCGGTTGCGCGTCGACGACACGAGGTCTCCGGTCGTACCGCTGTAGAGCCTCACCTCGACTCCCGGCTCGCGCCGCATCGGAGCATCGGCGGCGCGGATGATCTGGTGATCGGGCTCCGTCCACCGCGAGGCCTTCGGCAGCGTGAGCCAGAGCTGGAGGAGTCGGAACGATCCGCGCACCGTGCTCTCGGACCGTGCACGATTCCGCTCCCCGCGGTCGTCCACTCGACGTCGCCAGGCGCGAGACGACCGCCGCCGCCCTCGGAGTCGATCGAGCCGGAGAGCATGAACGTGACCGTCTCGAAGCCTGCGTTCGAGCAACGGCTCGCTTCTTTGCAGCATCCAAGCGTTCGCCCCCAATGCGATGACCATGGCGCCGGATCGCGGATCCTCCTCATCATCCTGGGGATGCTGCGTGTACGCCTCTGGATCCCCGCTCTCGTCGTCACTGGGCTCGCCGGCACCGCCAGCGTCGCCGCGTGCGGAGACGACGCGTCCGAGCCCTCGTCTCCAGGCTCGGACGCCGGCGGCGCCGCGACGTCGTCGGACGACGCCGCTCCGTCGTCGGACGACGCCGCTCCGCCATCGACCGAAGACGCGTCACCTGACGTCTTCACCCCGTCGAACCGCGCCGTCCAGGCCGCGGCGGGCTTCGACTTCGGGTGCGTGACGCTCGAGAATCGGCAGGTCTGGTGTTGGGGCGACGACAGCTTCGGACAGACAGGCGCCGGTGAGATCTCCGCGACGCCCTGCATGGCCGCGACGGGGCACAAGTGCCGAGGCGCAACACGGGTCGAAGGCGAGTACGTCCAGGTCTCGACCGGCGTCGCCCACGCGTGCGCCGTCACGGTCGTCGGCGACGTGTATTGCTGGGGGCGCAACGACGTCGGACAGCTCGGACACCAAGTCGGCACGCGAGGCGACACGTCTTGCACCGACGGGAAGACGACGTACATGTGCAATCCCACGCCGGTGCGCGTCGACGGCATCGACGGCGTGGTCGAGGTGGCCGCCGGAACGATACACACCTGTGCAAGGACCAACGCGGGCGCCGTCTACTGCTGGGGAGCCAACACCGACAGCGCCGGTGAGGGGCTGCTCGGCACGGGCTCGACGACTCCCGCGACGAGCGCGACGCCGGTCGCCGTCACGGGGCTCACGAACGGAGTCACCGCGCTCTCGGTCTCCATGGTGACGGGAGGCCGCACGCACGCCTGCGCGATCAAGAACGGATTCGTCTACTGCTGGGGCAGCAACAGCGTCGGCCAGCTCGGACACGAGCGACTACAAGAGGGCGATCTCGGGAGTACCGCGTACGGGGCGCACAATCCGACGCCTCGCTCCGTGAGCGCCGACGGCGGCTCGGCGTCGCTCGAGGCCACCTTCATCGAGACTGGCGACGGTCTGTCGTGCGCCGAGCACGAGGGCACGATCCGGTGTTGGGGCTACGACGGCTATGGCCAGCTCGGTTGGGGCGGGCCGCCCTTCAAGGTCGTGAACCCGAAGCCGGTGCTGCTCGCCGACCGCCCGCTGCGGTCCTTGTCCGCCCATTACGCGCATCTCTGCGGGCTGACCGTGGACGACGCGGATGCCGGGGCTGGCAACGTTCGGTGCTGGGGCGCCAACGACAGCGCACAGCTCGGCCCTGCGGTCGATGGGGGCCCGGCATGCGGGAACTCCGTTCCTTGCCAGTTCGAGCCCCAGACGGTGCCGATCTACGCGACGAAAGTATCGGCCGGCGGCTTCTCCCTCGCGATCCGACCCGACGGCACCGTATGGGCGTGGGGCGCGAACGGATCGGGGCAGCTCGGTCACCCCGCCGGCACGGAGGGCGACATCATGTGCAAGGCGGGGCCGTGCAACCCCGTCCCCAAGCAGGTCCAGGGCCTCCCGGCGCCGTAGCGACGAGAGGCACGCGGCTCGTCTCTTCAGGCGGGCTTGTTGAGGCTGGACGCGATCGCCCTTGCGAGCGAGCGCGGGGCGAAGCGGACGGCCTCCATGACCATCCAGTTCAGGGTCCCGTGGATCGCGAGGACCTGGCCCTTCATCATCGCGCGGTAGGCGTGGGCGGCGACCGACTTGGCGTCCGCCACGCCGGGCCGCTGGAAGAGGCGTGACTTGTCGTTGCCGGCGGTGACGGCGAACTCCGTCGCGGTGGCGCCGGGGCAGTGACACGTGACGGTGACGCCGGAGCCTTCGAGCTCGACGGCGAGCGCCTCGGTGAACGAGACGACGAAGGCCTTCGTCGCGTAGTAGGTCGCCATGAACGGGCCAGGCTGGAACCCCGCGGTCGAGGCGATGTTCATGACGCGACCGAAGCCTCGCTCGCGCATGGGGCGGACGAAGCGGTGCGTGAGCTCCACGAGCGATCGGACGTTGACGTCGATCATCTGCAGCTCGCGCCCGAGGTCGAGATCGAGAAACGCGCCGTTCGAGCCGAAGCCGGCGTTGTTGACGAGGAAATCGATCGTGAGCCCGCGGGCCTTCGCTTGCTCCTCGATGAAGCGCGGGGCGGAGGCGTCGCCCAGGTCGGCGGCGATGACGTCGGCCTTGATGCCGTGCGCGCCCATCAGCTCGTGCGCGAGGTCCTCGAGCTTCGACACGCTCCTCGCGACGAGAACGACGTCGTGACCGTTCTGCGCGAAGAGGATCGCGAGTTCCTTGCCGAGGCCCGACGAGGCGCCCGTCACCAGCGCCGTCCGCCTGGCTCCATTCGATCCCTTCGCTCCGTTGGATCCATTCGCCCCCTTCGTTTCGCTCATGCCGACGGTGTACCCGAGGGCTCGCTGTCGGGGAAGCCGCCGCGATGACGCGACGAGCTGCGGTCGCGAGCCCCAGCGCCGGCGATCAGAGCCGGAAGCCCACGCCGACGCGGAGACCGCCGCGCGTGGCCGGGGACGCGTAGAGGAACCTCGCGCCATCGGTGTCGTCGCGCACGGACTGCAGGCCGTGGACGTCCACGAAGAGCGCGGCCTCGAGGAAGACGGGAGCGATTTCGATCTGCACGCCCGCGTCGAGCAGCCACGTCCAGCCGGCCCCCCTTCCCTCCTTCGTCTCGGTCGTTCCCGACCGAGCGAGCTCGGTCCGTACGCCACGGCCCTGGAGACCGAAGCCCGTCGCCGCCGTGAAGCGCACCTTCGTGTCGTGCGGAAGCGTGAGGCGGAGCATTGGAGCGAGCTCGAAATGGACGACTCTCGTCCGCGAGTCGGAGACGTCGCTCGGTCTCGCCCGATAGCGAGCATCCACGGCGCCGAGCTCGGCAAAGACCTCGGCCGAGAGCGACTTCGCGAAGAAGAAGCCGAAGCGGCCGCCGATCGAGCCGCCGCCGAGCGCACGGCGCGTGCCGTGTGGGGGAGGCTCGCCGAGCGGGACGCCGAGGCGGTAGCTCACGCTCTGGAGCGCGAGCGAGGGGACGAGAACCATCCTCTTCACCTTCTTCGGCCTGGTCGCCGGAGCGACGTAAGCAGGCGGAGCCTCGGCGTAGGGCTCGAGGGGGATCGGATACTCGACGGTTCCGCCCGGAGGGACGGTCACCTCCACCGTCGTCGTCTTCCACCCGGGCGCGGACACCTCGATGCGATGCGTGCCGGCGACGACGTCGCTCGTCCACTCGCCGCGACCGACCTCGACGCCGTCGAGGCGCACGACCGCATCCGCGATCGACGGCTTGACCGTCAGCTTTCCGGTCTGGCCTCGCGTTCGCAGCACGAAGGTGACGTCGACGGGCGCGCCCGAGACGAGGGCGAGCTTCTTCGGCTCCGGCGACGGGAAGCCCGGCGCGTCGAGCGTGAACACGTAGATGCCGGGCATCAAGCGGAGCGGCCGCCGATGAGCGCCGGGCGGGAGCTGTCGTGCGGGGCCGGAGCCCTCGGCGCTCGCGACGGAGATCGTGAACCGATCGACGGGTCGCCCGTCGTCCGTGACGACCTTGAACGTGACCGTCGCGACGACCTTCGAGAGCTCGGCGAGCTCGTGCTCGATCGCCGCTCGCCTCTCGGGCTTGAGCGAGCCCTTCCCCTCCTCGAGCGCCTCGTCGAACGCGGCGGCGGCCTCGGCGGGTCGGTTCAGGCCCTTCAGGCAGAGCGCGATGTTCTGCTTGATGCCCGCCGAGGGCTTCTCTTCGTAGGCTCGTTGGAACGCGGCGAGCGCCTCGTCGTACTGCTTCCTGTCGTACAGCTCGACGCCGCGCTTGAAGTGCCGGCGTGCGACCTCGTCGTCGGCGCGCGCGTCGACGGCGACGAGGAGCACGAGCGCTTGCGCGCACACGGCGATCAGCGTGGCGATCACGCCGCCCGAGCGAGGCCCTCCGAGGAGCAGGGTTCGGACCAGAGCGAGCACGGGCGCGAAGGGTAACGAAGGTCGGAGCGGAGATCAGCTCGCAGCTCGCCTCACGGCAGCTCGCGCGTGATGTCGAGCTTCTTCGGCGCCGGCTTGGCGCCGCTCGCGCCGCTCGTGCGCGGGGCCGCGGGCTTCGCGCGTGTGCTCGGCTCCGTCGCCGTGCTCGTCGCGCTCGCGGCCGGCTCCGGGGGAGCGCTCGCATCCTCCCGAGGAGCGTCGGCCACGCTCGGCGCGGCGCTCGTGATCGTCGCGGCGCCGCGCTCCGAAGCCGTCGGCGTCGGCCACGAGGGCGCGTCGCGCTTCTTCACGACGAAGGAGATCGTCCCGAACATCACGCCCATTCCCGTGAGCAACGCGAACGCGGCGGTCAGGACGACCGCGGTGATCGACGTCTTGCGAGGCGACGAGCGACCGGCCGGCGCCGGTCGGGGTGACGAGCCTTCACGAAGCGCGGGCGACGACGCCGTGACAGGCCTGGCCTCGACCGGAGTCTCACGCGTGCTCGGCGGCAGTGGGTCGAACCCGCGAGGCGCGGACGGGCGCGGCAGCGCGGCAGACCCGTCCGGCGTCGTTCGATCGCCGGCGATCCGCGAGGCGAGCGGGGCATTCGGCCGAGAAGCGAACGCGGGGGGATCGGGCTCCGAGAGCGAGCCGACGATGCGCGTCGCGTCGCCGATCGGTGCCGCGCGCATGCGATCCGGAGTCAGGTGGTCGGCCGAGAGGAGGGTCTCGGCCGGCAGATCGAGCGGGACGCGCTTCTTCTCTTCGGGCGCGATCTCGTGGAGCGCAGCGAGCATGCGCTCGGCGGACGGAAAGCGGTGAACGCGATCGCGGGCGAGCGCGCGCGCCACGAAGGCCGCGACGTCCGCCGGGACGCTCGGCTCGATCGCGCGGAGATCGGGCGCGTCGCGCGTGAGGATCGAGAGGATGACCTGCTCGTAGGTCTCGCCCGTGTGCGGAGGCCGACCGCCGAGGCACTCGAAGAGGATCGCGCCGACGCTGTACAGGTCCGTGCGCGCGTCGACGTCCGGCTTCGCCTGCGCCTGCTCCGGAGACATGTAGAAGGGCGTCCCCAGGATGGTGCCGCGACCGGTGAGCGCGAGCGCCGCCGTCCTGTTGCGCGGGCGCTCGATCTTCGACATGCCGAAGTCGACGATCTTCGCGAAGAGCGGGTCGACGTCGCTCTTCACGAGGAAGACGTTGTCCGGCTTGAGGTCGCGATGGATGATCCCCGCCGCGTGCGCCTTCGACAGGCCTTTGAGGACCTGCGCGACGATGTGCATCGCGTCCGCGAGCGGGACACGATGCGAACGGCGGAGCCTCTGGCCGAGGTCCTCGCCGCGGAGAAGCTCCATCACGAGGTATGGACGGCCCTCCTCCGTCCCGGCGTCGAACACCGTGACGATGTGCGCGCTCTCGACGGAGCTCATCGCGCGCGCCTCGCGCGCAAAGCGGCCCACCACGCGCTCGTCGGTGGCGAACTCGGGATCGACGAACTTGATCGCGACGGGCTTTCCGAGCCCGACGTGCTCCGCCTCGTAGACGGCGCCCATGCCGCCGTGCCCGATCAGCCGGCGGACCACGTAACGGCCCGCGATGGTCCGGCCGATCAGCGCCTCGCGGGCCGCCCGCGCGCGCGCCTCGGGGGAGCCGTTGGGGACGTCGACCTCGCTCATCCGGCGCGCCCCCGAGCGTAACAGGGCGGAGGTCGAGGCTCGACCCCCGCGGGGATCCCGAGATCAGGACCCGACGATGCGGCGCTCAGGCCGCCTTCGAGAGCTTGTGGACCTGCGCCGAGAGGCGGCCAATCGTGCGCGACGCGGCCTTCCGGTGCACCGCCCCCTTCGTCGCAGCCTTGTCGAGCGCGACGGTCGCGGCCTTGAGCGCGGTCGCCGCCGCCTCCTTGTCCTTCGCGTGGATGGCAGCGCGGACACGCTTCACGAGGGTGCGGACGGCGCTGTTGATCGCACGGTTGCGAGCGGTCCTCACGATACGCTGGCGGTTGCGCTTCTCTGCGGAGGGATGATTAGCCACGGTCAGGAACCTCGAAGAAATGGGCCCTTACAGGATGGAGGCGGGCCTAGGGACGGCGCACTTTATTGGCAGCCTGGGGAAAGTCAAGCTGGGGCTCGCCGGGAGGGTCGAAAAGCCCCGTCCGGGGGACCGCGGAGGGGGTCCGGGCCCCTTCGAGCCCCGGCTCACGACGTCGGACGCCCGACCCAGGCGCCGGCGCAGGCGAGCGCCCACGCGATCGGGGAGAACGCGAGCGCGAAGACGAGCGCGACCGGCGCTGCGAAGCCGAGCAGCACGAGCGTGATCAGGATGGCGAGCCCCGACGCGAGCGCGGGCTCGAGCATCGTCGGCAGGTTCGAGGCCCTCGCGATGAGGTAGCCGCTCACGGGGAACGCGAGGAGGATGCCCGCGCCGAGGAGCGCGACGGGCGCCGTCGTCGAGACGTCGTGCTCGTCCACGACCGAGAAATCCACGTGGGCCCAATGGCCGAAGGCGATCGACAGACCGAGACCGACCGTCATCGCGCCGATCGTGACGAGCGCTCCGAACAGGACCCAGCGGAAGGTGATCGGCTGCCCTTCGCGACGGAGCGCCTCTCGCACCGTGCCGAGGCTCGGCGGGCTCGACACGACGTAGAGCGACGAGACGCGCTCGAGGATCATCGACGCCCGCGAGGACCGGTCGGCGCGCGCCTTCAGCTCGCGGATGGCGAAGATCGTCGCCACGCCCATCGCGAGGAGCAGCGGGATCGTGCCGACGAGCGCGCCGGGGCCGCGGCCGTACACGAGGTGCATGTAGAGCCCGTGCACGGCGGTCGCGACGAACCATGCCGCGGGGAAGATCGCGCCGGGTCGCTTGATGCGCTTCGCGCGGCCGAGCGCATAGCCCCACGCACACGCGAAGAAGACGTGCGCGGGGAGCGCGACGAGCGTGCGAAGGATCCAGATCCAGCCGACGGGGTGCGCGCGCAGCGTGAGCGCGTTCTCGATCGTCGCGAAGCCCAGCGCGGCCGCGGTGGGATAGAGCAGCCCGTCGAGCGGCTCGCCGAAGTACCTCGATCGGAAGACCGGCCACGTCGCCGCGACCTTGGCGGCCTC
This sequence comes from uncultured Myxococcales bacterium, assembly GCA_937949945.1. GTDB lineage: Bacteria > Myxococcota_A > Polyangia > Polyangiales > Polyangiaceae > Labilithrix. The sequence goes on along the minus strand of CALFEQ010000148.1, from coordinate 8,388 downwards.
GCGGATCGGAGCGACGAAGCCGAACAGGAAGAGGAGCGAGCCCGCCGTGCCCGCGGACTGGACGCTCATCTCGAGACCGGTCCACGCCGAGGCGCGGAGCTCCATGTACGTCGTCACGCCCTTTGCGACGCCGCCGAGGACGAAAGTGGACAGCACGACCCAGGGCGGCTCCTTGCGCCGATCCGAGTAGTAGAGGACGAGCAGCAGCAGGAGCACCGGGACGAGCGAAGGGCCGATCCAGCGAATCCAGCCGAGCACGGTGCCGTCACCCACCTCGAAGCGAGCTTAGCGCGCGAGCTTCGTCGAGCCCAAAAGCGCGGTGCGATGCGGCTGAGCTGCGCTCGAAGGACGACGAGGCGCGCGGCTCATCGGCCGGAGCCTCGCGCGGCCACGATCCGCTCGATGGCCGCGACCGCCGCGCCGACGTCGACGGTCACACCGGCGATCGCATCGCGGTCGGCGGCGCCGGACGCGGCCCTCGCACGGGCCGCCTCGAGACCGACGGCGGCGGGGTCGAGCGCGTCGAGCTCGTCCCAGCCGATCGGCACCGCCGCCACGGTCCGATCCGACGAGCCTCGCGCGCACGGGCCGAAGGCGAGCGGCACGCCGTCGACCGGCGTCATCCGGGCTCGCGAGCCCCCTGCGTCGGCCGCGAGCTGCGCGAGGAGCGCGCCGAGCGGAGCAGCCGCGCTCGCGGGCGCCGATCCGAGCCCGACCAGCACGTCGATCGAGCGAGCGCCCGACGCGATCGCGGCCGCCGGAAGCCCGATCTCGTTCGCGAGCGCGCGCAGCGCACGGACGCCTCGCACCCGATCCTCGCGCTCGGGCGCCGTCACGCGAACCGCGACGAAGTCGACGTGCTCGGGGCGGTCCTCCAGGAGGGGACCGTGCTCGATGCACGGACAGCCCGCCTCCACCGCGAAGAGGAGCACGTCGACGGAGTCGACGACGAAGCCGCGCACCTCTCGCCCGCCGGACGCGAGGACGACGGTGCGCGTGAAGCTCGGCATCCACTTCGGCGGCGGCCAGAGCGCTTTGCCTTCCGGGCTCGACAGCGTGCACACGCGGCCGCGCGCGTACCGCAGCAGCGCCGGCGCGACGGCCTCGAAGTAGTCGCAGAGCGCTCCCTTCGTCGTGCCGTCGGGGAGGATCGCGCGCGACGGCGCCGTGACGTGGATGCGCCGCGCGGGGCGCTCGGATCGTTCGCGCCTCGCGGCGGCGGCGCGCGGCTCTTCTTCGGCACCCGAGCCTCCGACCACCCGCACGTCCGCGCCGTCCTCGGGCCCCGCGGTGCAGTCCTTCGGGCTCACGTCGGGTCGGATCCCGCGGAAGACCGGGAACCTGAGGTAACGCGCGCCGCTCGGATCGAGGGACCAGCCGCCGTAGCGAACCGAGACGACGATCTCCGGCCGGCAGTGGTGCCGCCGCGGCTTCGGCGAATACTTCCCCTCCGCGACCGGATGCGGGACCTCGAGCGGCTCGAGCATCGCAAGCAGCTCGTCGATGATCGTGCCGTGGAGCCCGCTGCCGACACGGCCGCGGAACACGAGGCGGTCGCCCTCGTAGGCGCCGAGATCGAGCGCGCCGAGGCGGGCGCGATCGCCCTCGCCCTCCGTCCAGCCGATGACGACGAACTCGGCTTCGAGCTCGCGCTTGATCTTGAGCCAGTCGAACGAGCGCTCGCCCGCCTTGTACGGGGAGCCGAGCCGCTTCGCGACGACGCCCTCGAGCCGGTGCTCGCGACAGAGTCGGAACAGCGCGACGCCGTCGTCGAACGTCGTGTGCCGACGTACGAGGCCTCCCGCGAGCCCGTCGTCCGGGACGATGCGGGCGAGGATCTCTTTCCTCGCCTCGAGCGGGAGCGCGCGGACATCCCAAGGACCGACGGCGAGCACGTCGAACACGACGTAGACGACCGGCACGCGTACCGCCGAGCGAGCGTTGCCCTTCGTCTGGATGCGATGGCCGAGCCGCTGGAAGTCGGGGCGCCCCTTCTCGTCGAATGCGACGACCTCGCCGTCGAGCACCACGCGAGACTCGGCGAGCGTGGCGAGCGCCGCGGCGATCTCGCCGTAGCTCTCCGTCGCCTCGCGCAGCTTGCGGTAGAAGAGCCGGACGCGGTCGCCTTGCTTGTCCGCGAGGATGCGTGCGCCGTCGAGCTTCAGCTCGAAGAGCCACCCCGCTCGGCCGAGCACGCGCTCGCTCGCCTCCGCGCGCTCGCAGAGCATCGGCACGAGCGTACGCGCGTCGATCGCGGAGGCACGCGCTCCGAGCGAGCGGGCGAGCTCCTCCGCCGACATCGCCGCTCAGAGACCGAAGTGCAGCCCGAGCCGCAGACCGCCCGCGAGCTGGAGCCCCGCGCTCGTGCCGGACTTCTGGTAGAGCGGGTCGTTGTTGATCGCCTCCTGCTGCGCCGGCGGGAGCTGGTCGAAGCCCGGCGGCTTGTCGACCGGCGGGCGGTTCAAATAGAGGAAGTCGGCGAGGATGCCCGCGCCCACGGAGAAGAGCGGCGAGAAGTAGTAGTCGAAGCCGACGTCGATGCCGCCGTTGAAGCCGCGGATCGACACGGCGTCCGTCGGCGCAGGCGTGCTCGTGTTCGTCGCGACGCTCGCGTCGCCGAGCCTGCCGACGAACGAATAGCCGCCGTGCAGCCCGAACAGGATGTCGAACGACCGGAGCGGGATCTTCAGGCCGGCCTCGGCGTTGATCTGCCACATGTTGAAGGACGAGAGCGCGTGATGCCTGAGCCGCGCGCCGAGCGTCAGGATCACGAACCGGACGCCCGCCCCGGCGGAGAACATCGGCCCGCCCGAGCTCGCGTTCTCGATCTGGAACGTCTCCGACGAGAACTGCTGCATGTCGATGTACGAGCCGCCGATCTGGCCGTCGAGCCAGAAGAGCTCGAAGCCTCGCCCCGAGTCCTCTCGCTCCGCCTCGTCGAGACGAGCGGTCGTCTGGTACTCCGCGTACGAAGACGCGCCGCCCGTACCCGCCGGCGCGCCGGGTGTGCCGGGCTGCGCCGGGGTCATCGGCGGCGGAGGCTGGAGCCCCTGTGCGGACGCCGGCAGGGCGAGCAGGGAGAAAGCACAAGCACTGGCGAGCACGAAGAGACCGCGGAGGCCCATCGGCTCTCAGTGTCGCACAGGCTCCTCGGGCTCGGGCTCGGTTTTCGAAGCGGAGCCGTCGTCCTCGGCGGGCGCCTCGACGGGGATGCGATACTCCTCGTTGAGCCACTTGCCGAGGTCGATCATCTTGCACCTAGGGGTGCAGAACGGAAAGCTCGGGTTCTCCGGACGAGGCTTCACGTCGTCCTTGGCGCAGATCGGGCACTTCGGCATGCCCCTTCCTCATAGCACCATGCGGCGCCCCGAGGGGGGCCGGTCGCTCACGATGTTGACGAAGGGCGGCCGAGACGTGAACGATCCGAAACCGATGCAAAATCGGGTCGAGTCGCTGCACGCCGGCGCTGCCTGGGTGCTCGCCGGAGGGTATTCATGACCGCCGCCGCCACGGCCGACTCCTTCGCCCGCTCGGAGCGCCTCGAGCTCGAGGCCATCGCCCGGCGCTTCGAGGGGAAGCTCGGGATCTGCTCGGCCCGCCTCGACGATCCGCGGGCGATGGTGGAGGTCGCCGCAGACGAGGTCTTCCCTGCGGCGAGCGTGATCAAGGTGGCCATCGCCCTCGAGGTGTTCTGTCAGGTCGAGGAGGGCAGCATCTCGCTCGCCGAGCGGGTGCCCCTGAAGGCGAGCGACAAGGTCGTCGGCTCCGGCGTCCTGTCCTCCCTCGCCGACGGCCTGACGCCGACGATCGGCGATCTCGTCTTCCTCGCGATGGCGGTCAGCGACAACACCGCCGCGAACCTGCTCATCGATCGCGTCGGCATCTTCTCCGTCAACAAGCGGCTCGCCGGCCTCGGCCTCACGACGACGCGCCTCTCCGGAAAGATCCTCGTCGACGAGACCCGGAACGGCCCGGCGACGCCCGAAGACTACGGCGCGACGGCGTCGTCCGCGAAGGACGACCAGGACGACGGTCGCGGCGAGCGCTCGCCCGTGACGGCCCGCGAGCTCGTGCAGCTCTTCTCCGCGGTCTACCGGCGCGAGCAGCTGCCCGCCGGTGCGTGCGACGCGCTGCTCGACGTCCTCCAGAAGACGCAGACGGCGAGCTCGATCCGCCGGGGCCTGCCCGAGGCCCGCTTCCGCGATCGCACGCCGTCGCGGCTCTACCACAAGACCGGATCGATCCGCGGCGTGGTCAACGACGTCGGCATCGTCGAGACCGAGCGCGGCGCGTACGCGGTCGCCCTCCTCAGCAAGGGCTCGCGCGATCTGCGTCCGACGCAGGACAACGTCGCGCGCATCGCCCTCGCCGAGGCGTCACGCGTCATCTACCGCGCGATGCGCGGCGCCGACTGACGCGCGGCGAGCTACTCGGCCGGGACGGCCTCGGCGGGCTGCTCGGCGGCGGGCGCCGTCGGGACGACCGCCGACTCCTCGACGATGCAGCTCTGCTCGAGGAGCTCGGCGATGTCCATCTGCTTGATGCGGTCCTCGAGGCTCTGGCTCTTGAGACCGTCGGTGAGCATCGTCATGCAGAACGGGCAGGCGCTCGCCACGGTCTTCGCGCCGGTGTCGACGAGCTGCAGCGTGCGCTTCACGTTCACGCGGTTCTGGTTCTGCTCCTCCATCCACATCTGCGCGCCGCCCGCGCCGCAGCAGAGACCGCGCGTCTTCGTCCAGTAGTCGGGCTCGACGAGCTCGACGCCGGGGATCGCCCGGAGGACGTCGCGCGGCGACTCGTACACGTCGTTGTAGCGACCGAGGTAGCAGCTGTCGTGGAAGACGACGCGGCCCGAGACCGGCTTCTTCGGGACGAGACGCCGCTCGGCGAGCAGCCCCGCGAGGAACTCGGAGTGGTGGACGACCTCGAGCTTCACGCCGAAGTCCGGGTACTCGTTCTTCAGCGTGTTGAAGCAGTGCGGGCACGCCGTCACGACGGTCTTCATCCCGCCCTGCTCCTTGTACCCGTTGAGGACGGCGGCGTTCGTCTCGGCGAGCATCGCGAAGATGTGCTCCGCGCCCGCGCGGCGTGCCGGATCGCCCGTGCACGTCTCCTCCTCGCCGAGGATCGCGAAGTCGACGCCGGCCTGCTTGAGCAGACGCGCGGTCGCGCGCGCGATCTTCTTCGCGCGGTCGTCGTAGCTCGCGGCGCAGCCGACCCAGTAGAGGACCTCGGCGGTCGGGTGCTCGGCGAACGTCTTGATGTCGAGCCCCTCGCTCCACGCGGCGCGATCCATGCGCGAGAGGTTCCACGGGTTGCCGTTGACCTCCATCGCCTGGAACGGCTTCTGGAGCTCGTGCGGGAACTCGTTCCGGATCATGACGAGGTTGCGCCGCATGTCGACGATCTTGTCGACGTACGAGATGAGCACCGGGCACTGCTCCTCGCAGGCGCGGCACGTCGTGCACGCCCAGATCACGTCCGGGTGGACGATGTCCGGCACGATGTTGATCGGGTCGTACTGGAGCGGACGCTTCGCGTTCTCCTTCTCGTCGGCGAGCCGCTCGTGATCGACCGGCGCGCTCCCGTCCTCCGCGGCGGGCTCGGGGGTCGGCCCCCAGCGCATCTCGCGATCGACGAGCTCGGACTCGTGCTCGTAGAGGTGATCGCGAATCGCGAGCGTGAGGTGCTTCGGCGAGAGGATCTTTCCGGTCTTGTGCGCGGGGCAGTTGTCCGAGCAGCGGCCGCACTCCGTGCACGTGTAGAAATCGAGGATCGCCTTCCAGGAGAGATGCTCCACCTTCGCGATGCCGATGTCCGCGAACGTCGGATCGGGCATCGACGCGGCGGCCTCCATCTTCTCCATCAGCTTCTCCATGTTCTCGGCCATCGGCTCGAGGCGACCGCGCGGCTCGAGATCCTTGAAGAAGACGTTCGGGACCGCCGTGATGATGTGGAAGTGCTTCGAGTGCGGCAGGATGTTGAGGAAGACGAGGACCAGCGTGGAGTGGGTCCAGAAGCCGATGTGCGCGAGGATCGTCAGCGCGCCGGGCCCCACCTTCAGCTTGTCGAGCAGCGCCGCCATCGCGGAGCCCGCAGGAGCCGGGAACGGCGAGAAGCCGAGATGCGGCTCCGCCGGTCCGAGCGGCGCGATGATCGTGGCGATGCGCTGGCAGACCTCGGCACCCGCGTAGACGTCCGCCGGCGCGTTGGGCGCGCAGATCTGCGCGTTCCGGTGCGCGAGCACGAGGGCGGCGCCGTCGTAGAGGATGTCGGTGATCATCATCGTCGCGATGATCCCGAGGATGAGCAGGCCCTCGAAGCTCAGCGTCATCCGCTTCTGCTTGTTGATCGTCCGGTAGTAGAAGAAGACCGAGACGCCGACGAGCACGAGGACCGCGACGATGTCCTTCGCGAACTCGTAGACCTTGCCGAGCGGCTGCGTCGGCCCGAGAACGAGCAGGTTCCAAGAAGGATCGAAGCCACGCCCCCACAACACGAGCGTGCGGGCGAGCAGTACGAGGAACCCGATGAAGATGAGTTTGTGGGCCCAGCCCGCCGGCTGGTAGTAGCCCATCTTCTCCTGCGCGAACGCGTAGCGGAGCACGGCCGCGATGCGCTCGGGGATCCGGTCGAAGCGATCGACGAACTTTCCGAGCCGTAGGAGCTGCCAGCGCCGGATCGCCGACCAGAAGAACGCCGCGTGCGCGGCGACGATGAGGAGAAGCATGGCAGCGGGATTCATCGGAATGCTCGACATATAGGTGCCTAGCCCGTTGCGTCAATCTCGGTCTGACGCGCACGGCCGCGCTCGCGGACGCGAGGGGCGCGTTCGGGCCGTCCGCTCTCGGGGACACACGCCGTCGATGGGCGCTCCGGCCGCGCGGGCATGCTCGATGCACGAGCTCCCCGGCCATGCGCTTCGCGATGCGCCCGATGCCGCCGGCCGACCGGGCCATGCTGCGGAACCTCGTCATCGTCGTGCTCGGGAGCACGGGCGCGGCGCTCGTGATCGGCCTGAGCTGCCTCGGGAGCCCTCGGATCGCCGACGCGACGGGACCGAGCCTCGAGAGCGCGCGCCCGAGCGCAGGCAGCGCTCCCGCGACGAGCGGGCGCGCGACCATCACGTCCGGAGAGCTCGATCGCGGCTCGTCGGGCTCGTCGCCGAGCCAAGCGCCCACGGGCCCCGCCCTCCGGCCGAGGCAGCCGACGCCCACGACGCCCCCCGCCGCGCCGGTGCCGCCGCCCATGCCGCCGAACGTACCCGCGCCGCCCGCTTCTGCGACGCAGGTGATGCCCACGGTGGCCGCGCCGCCCGCCGCTCCGCCTCCGGGGCAACCTGCTCCACCCGGCGCGTTCGTCACGCCACTTCCGTCGAACGCGCCGCCAATCCCCGCGCAGCCGCAGCCGCAGCCGCAGCCCGGCGACGCACCCGCCGCCCCGCCGGGCGTCATGGTCCGTGGCGCCGCGGTGCCGAACGTCGTCGAAGCGGCCGGCCACCTCGTCGCGGCCCCACCCGCGGACTCCGCGACCTCGGCGCCTCCTCCGAACGAATCGCCCGAGGAGCGCTGACTCGCGCGGCGGTCAGAGCTCGAACGAGAAGCCCTGTCGATCGTGCCCCTGGCCCGGGGAGAGCGCGAGGTCCATCGCCCACGTGCGGCTCCCGACCCGTGCCGAGAGGTGCACCTTGACCGGAAGCTCCGCGCCGCGCGGATCGACGAGCCTCACCTCGACGACGTACCGGCCGCGCATCGGCTCGTGGCCGGCGAAGTACACGTTCTCGACGTTCTGCTGGTGGCAGCCGTCGTCGGGACAGTCCTTCTCGAGCTGGAGCCCCGCGTTCGTGCTGCGATTGCCCTTCGTCACGCGCTCGCCGCTCGGTTCGACGACGACGAGATCGACGTTCGCCGGGCTGTCGCCCCACGCGATCATGAACTGCAAGACGCCCGTGCCGACGCCGCACCCCTCGTCGATCACGCCGTTGCAGTTGTCGTCGTTCGCGTTGAAGCACAGCTCCGGCCCCGTCGGCGTGCAGCCGGCCGTGACGATCACGCCTTCGGAGACGGACAGGTTCTTGGCGACGACGTCCGCCCCCGGGCTCGCCGCCCCGGGAGAGGACGGCCCGCAAGCGAGCAGCGCGATCGAGGTCGCGAAGGCAGCGGAGAAGGCAGCCGGCCCGAGACGCATCGAGCGCCTCTTCTAGCATGGCGCGCCCCGTTCGGGAGGCCTCAGGCCTCAGAGAGTCTCCCTTGCAACAGAAGGCCAAGCTGCTCCCACGGACGTTTGCCGAGCCAAGACGACGCGCGACGCAAACGATCGAGAGAAACGAGCAGCAGACAGCCTCTCGCCGCTCACGATGGCGAGTGGGTGCCAGTGCTGAGGACTGAG
>CALFEQ010000147.1 GCA_937949945.1 uncultured Myxococcales bacterium | reverse complement strand
CACCCTTCCTCCTCCTAACGTCGGTAACCTGGAGCCTGATCGCTTGTAAGCTGCACCCATTCCTACCGACGTTGGGATGGTTGTAAGTTGCAGCCGTTCCTACCGAGGCTCCGGGCTCCAGGCTCCAGGCTCCAGATGGGTCTTGCAGTCTGCACCCATTCCTACCGACGTTGGGTGTGTGTAAGATGCACTCATTCCCGCCGACGTTGGGAATGGCTGTAAGCTGCACCCTTCCTCCTCCTAACGTCGGTAACCTGGAGCCTGATCGCTTGTAAGCTGCATCCATTCCTACCGACGTTGGGAATGGCTGTAAGCTGGCCCCTTCCTGCCGACATTAGGAGGAGCCGCGCGGGCCGCCCCCTGGAGCCTGGAGCCTGGAGCCCGGAGCCTCCTCAATTGCTCGGCCGCAACCCGTCGTGCAGGTCGAGGATGTCCTCGCGGGCGAACAGGCAGCATTCGCTGCCCATCGGGAACTCGCTGCAGGCGTGGGGGCGGATCGGGTAGATGCCGCAGCGGTTGTCTTTGCGGAGGTGGCGGCAGCGCTTCGACTCGAGGAGGGTCAAGATGATGCGGCCGTCCTTGTGGCGCTTCGCGTACGGGGGCTTCGCGAGCTCGGGGCGGCCGTGCTTCTTGAAGCGCTCGATGTCCTCGTCGAGGAGGATGACCTCGTTGTCCTGGCAGCAGGCGGCGCACTTGGTGCAGTCGAACGCGACCTTGCGGCGGGCGCCCTTGTGGATCGAGTCGCGCTCGACGCGGCGGCGGACGATCCAGAGACAGTCGCGGGGCACGAGCGTGGTCGCGAGGCCGCGGAGGGCGCCCTTCGTCTCGAGCTTCCACCGCCACTTGCCCATGTCGTAGACGGCCCAGAGGCCGTAGTCGTCCGGGTCGTTCTCGGCAGGCTTGCCGAAGACGAGGACGGCTCGGTCTTTCCTCTCCCAGACGACGGCATGCCCGCCCGCGCGTACGTGGGCTGCAGCCGCACGCACGTCCTTGATGTCGAAGCTACGGACGATGGGGCGATAGCGGGCGGCGACGGCCATGTTTCGTGCTCGCTTCTATCAAATGCCCAGCGCGCTGGGGAGGGGAGACGTCATCGACGCGACCCGCCGTCGCGGTTCGCGCCGACGCGCCTTATGCTCCGACGCATGCGAGCCATCGTCATCGCTCCTGGATCGAAGCTCGAGCTGCGCGACGTCCCGTCGCCGGAGCCTGGACCCGGTCAGGCACGGGTACGGGTGCGTGCCTGCGGCGTGAACCGCGCGGATCTGCTCCAGCGACGCGGGCTCTATCCGGCGCCGCCGGACGCGCCGCCCGACATCCCCGGGCTCGAGATCGCGGGAGAGGTCGACGCCGTCGGCAGCGGCACGACCGACGTGCGCCCGGGCGATCGCGTGTTCGGCATCGTCTCCGGTGGGGCCTACGCCGAGCAGGTCGTCGTGCACGCGCGGACGCTGGCGCTGATTCCCGTCGTCGGAGGCGCTCCGCTCGGCTTCGTGGAGGCGGCCGCGATCCCCGAGGCCGCGCTCACGGCGTACGACGCGATGGTCCTGCAGGCCGGGCTCGCCGCGGGCGAGACGGTGCTCGTCCACGCCGCCGGAAGCGGGGTCGGGACTGCGGCCGTGCAGATCGCGCGAGCGATCGGGGCGCGAGCAATTGGCACCGCCCGATCCCAGGAGAAGCTCGCACGCGCCGAGGCGCTCGGCCTCTCGGCCGGCGTCGTACCGCAGGCGGGCGACGACGGCTCACCGCGCTTCGCCGAGCGCGTACGCGAGCTCACGGGCGGCAGAGGCGTCGACGTCGTCCTCGATCTCGTCGGCGGCGCGTACGTGCCGGAGAGCATGGCCGCGCTCGCCGATCGAGGACGTCTGATCCTCGTGGGCCTGATGGCCGGCGCGCGCGCCGACGTGGATCTCGGCGCGCTGCTCCGCCGACGCCTCCGCCTCTTCGGCACCGTCCTCCGCTCTCGACCGCTCGAAGAGAAGATCGCCGCCGCCCAGGTCCTCGCCCGCAACCTGCGGCCGCTCGTCGAGGACGGAAAGCTCACGCCGATCGTCGACCGCGTGCTCCCGCTCGAGCGAGCGGACGAGGCACATCAGCACATGGCGGCGAACGCGAGCTTCGGGAAGATCGTTTTGACGATCGATTGAGGCGCCTTCGGGGCCTCAGGCTCCAGGCGATGAGGCGCCTTCGGGGCCTCAGGCTCCAGGCTCCAGGCTCCAGGTTGGGGCTTCCGGGGGGGCAGGCTCCAGCTCGTCTCGCGTCGAGCCGTCCGACGACGAACGCGACGGCGTAGGCCGCTCGACGTTCCGATGGGCGCGCACGGGCGCGCGTTGCATCAGGCTCTGTCGCGCTCGGAGGCGCACCACGTCACGAACCCCGGGAGTCGGGATCGGCCCCGTGCCCATGGTCTTCAGGGCAGCCGAAGCGAGGGAGGCCGCACGCTGAGAGGAGCCCCGAAGGCTGGAGACTGGAGACTGGAGTCTGGAGACCGCAGTCTGAGGCCTGACTCCCTGGAGCCTGGAGCCTGGAGCCTGGAGCCTCTTCTCAGTGATTCCTCGCATGCTCCAAGCAGAGCTCGCGGGGCCCGCCGCACTTCTCGCACGTGCAGACGCGGATGTCGGCGCCGTCCGCTTGGCGCGCGCCGCAGATCGCGCACGTGCGATCGATGGGCTCCTCACGCTCGGGCGGGGGGCGGAACGACGCTCGCCGCGCCGCCTGGCGCATCTGGACGCGCTGTCCGCGGGCGAGGCGGATGAGGTGTCCGGTGAAGAACACGAGGTAATTGCCGAGCGCGACCGCGATGGCCGCCTTCACGCCGAGGCCGCCGACGACGAAGTAGAAGCCGACGAAGGCGAGCGACAGGAGGCCGAGCCATTTGACCCGGATGGGGATGATGAAGAAGAGGTAGATCTGGTAGTTCGGGAAGATCGTCGCGAACGCGAAGAAGAGCGACGTGTTCAGCCAGAAGTTGCCCTGAGGCTCTCCCGTGATCCACGCGGCCGCCGTCGTCCCGAGCGCACCGAGGAAGTAGTAGACGTTGAGCTTGAAGGCTCCCCACTCCTGCTCGAGGTGGGTCCCGATGAGCCACGTCCAGTAGAGCGCGAAGACGACCCAGATCAGCGAGCTCGAGTTCGGAAGGAAGAGGTACGTCACGAACCGCCACGGCTCCTGGAGCGCGCGAGACGGGTCGAGCGTCAGCCGATTGATGAGCTCGGGCTTCGAGAGCGACAGGAAGAACACGAGCGCCATCCCGCCGACGATGAAGGTGGGAAGACGCTCGATGGCGAAGCGACCGAGCGACCGCTCGAGGCGTGCGAGGAGGCGGTCCATGCGGGGTCGCGAGCTTAGCGCAAAAGCGATCCGTCGAAAGTCGGTCGAGCCCTTCCGCCGCGCGATTCAGCAACCGTCGCGTTCTGCGGCACCCCTCCAGTCAGTCCTCAGTCCTCAGTCCTCAGTCCTCAGTCCTCAGCGTCCGAGGATGCGCGCGCTTCGCGCGCGCCTGGAGCCCAGCCTGGAGCCCGGCGCCTTTCCTCAGTGATTCCTCAGCTGCCGGTGCCCGTCGGCCTTCAGCTCAGCCAACGAGACAGACGCGCTCGCAGGGCAGGACCCCGAAAAGCTGGAGACTGGAGTCTGGCGACCGAGCCTGACGTCCGCTGTCTGCCTCCCTGGAGCCTGGAGCCCGGAGCCTGGAGCCCGATCTCAATTGTTCGGCGACCCGCACTTGAGCCAGGTCTCGATCTTCGTCCTCACGTCCGCCGGCAAGCCGACCCCTGCCGGCATGAGGGCGCCGCAGGTCCCGTCCGGGTTCACGTTGCACAAGAACGCGGACTGCGTCGCGTCGGTGGAGCACGGGTTGATGTAGGGCGTCTTCCCCGTGCTGAGCGCGTACGCGGCGAACTCCTTCCACGTCAGGTCCGCATCGTCGTGCTCGATGCGGGGCGGCGAGATGGGCGTACCGCCGTGGCAACCGCCGGAGAGCCCGCAGTTCGCTGCCTTGAGCGCGGGCATGATGTCGTTCTTGAAGCTGACGTCGCACGCCCCCGCCGGGAGCAGGGTGCCGCCGTTCTGCACGCAGATGGGGTCCGTGGTGTTCTTGCCCTGTCGCTCCGCGGTCTCCTCGGAGCTCGGGCCGGGCTGCCTCTGGTCGGCGAGCGCGTTCGGAGCACCGAACCGCGGGTCGTCGAGCCCGCGCTGGTAGTCCGTGGTGCACGACGCGACGACGGAGGCCGTGGCCACGATGCCGGACATGACGGCGGCGGATGTGAGCAGACGGCGTCGCATCGACGTTTGATTCTGGCTCCGGTGCCGCGCACCGACAACTCCCTTGCGCCGGCGCCCTCGCGCGGGCGCCGGCAGGGTGCGTCTCGATGGACGACTGCAACGTCGCTGCATGTGGCAGCCGGACGACGCGCTTTGGATCGATCGTGATCCACCCGGAATCATGGGATTTTCGGCTGCCACGTCTCGACGGAACGCTATACTCGATGGAAGCTGGAGGCACCGAGTGATGAAGCGTCAATCGATCCTCGTCATGCTCACCGTCGCCACGCTTGCGCTCTTCGTTGGTGGCTGCGTGAAGGTTGCCCCGTACGAGCGAGGAATGCTCGCGCACCCGACGATGACTCCCGAGGAGATCTCGATCGGCCTCGACGCACACGTCCGAGCGGTGTCCGAGGGCGCCGCGGGCGGTCTCGGTGGCGGCGGCGGCGGCTGCGGGTGCAACTGATCGGACGGGCCGCCGGGTCGGCGTGCTGACGCTCGCGTCGACCGGTGCCTTCGAAGAAAAATCCACGATGCCGTCACGCGGTCGGACCCGGCGCGTCCGCTGACGCGTGCGGGGGCGAACGCATCGCGGTCGGCGCCTCGCCGAGGCGGGCGCCCGAGGGCCCGACGGGCCTCGAATCCATTCGGCATTTCGTAGTGAGTTCCGGTACCGTAGGCGCGTGCCCAGCGCGACCTTCGGGAGTGCGTGCCGCGGGGTGATCGATCATGCGCCTCGTGGCCTGCGACGACGTCACTCGAGGCGCGCCGCCGAGCGGACTGTCCGTGGCGGAGCGCTGACGCGCCTCTTGGCGATCGTCGTCGCGTTCGTCGTGCTGCTCGCATCGCCGACGGCGCGCGCGGCCGGTGAGGACGCTGCCGTACGCGAGGCCGTGCGGCAGATCATGAGCGAGGACTATCCGGGCAGCCTCGGTCCGGCGAAGAAGAAGCTCCAGGAGCAGCTCTCCGTCTGCCTCAAGAAGGGCTGCAGCAACCCGGTCAAGGCCGAGGTCTACGTCGCGCTCGGCATGGTCGCCTCGCAGCTCGGTCAGGCGGAGGACGCGAAGCAGTCCTTCCGGAGCGCGCTTCAGGCCGATCCGAACGCGAAGCTGCCCGCGAGCGGCGCCACGCCCACGATCCGCGCGCAGTGGGACGAGGTGAAGGGCGCCTCGAAGCCCGCCGACAAGGGCAAGGACGAGGACGAGGACGAGCAGCCGACGGGGCTCGCCGCCACGATCTCGCTCATTCGCGATGCGCTCAAGGCCGATCAGGAGGGACGGCTCGACGAGTGCATCGAGAAGGACAAGCAGGCGCTGAAGATCGACGACTCTCCGCGTACGCGCCTGCACCTCGCGTCCTGCGAGGCGAGGGCGGGCAAGCTCGTCGACGCGCTGAAGGACGCGCAGAAGGCGCTCGAGACCGGCATCCAGAGGAAGGACGCCAACGTCATGCGCATCGCGCGCATCCGCGTGAAGGAGCTGCTCGAGCGCATCCCGCACGTCACGTTCGAGCCGCCGAAAGGCGTCTCCGATCTGCGCGTCACGTTCGACGACCGGCCCGTGCCCATCGACGCGTTGACGAAGAAGTTCTCCGTCGATCCCGGCAAGCACAAGGTCTACGCCGAAGGCACGGTGAACGGCTTCACCTCGGAGTTCGAGGAGGAGTACGACATCAAGGAGCGTGACTTCGTCACGATCAAGATCACGCTCAAGCCGCCCGCGAACGACTTCATCACGCCCGGGCAGATCAAGTGCATGCTCGCGGCGAAGAGCCAGGAGGAGGTGCAGAAGTGCCTCCCGCAGAACCGGAAGAGCCTCGTCATCCGCCTCGCGGGAGACCTCTCCGGTTACTCGGACACCAACTCCGTCGCGGTCTACACGCCGGCCGTGAACGCGTCGATCGTCTCTCCGACGGCCGGATGGAACATCGGCGGCAACTTCCTCGTCGACGCCGTCAGCGCCGCCTCGCCGGACATCGTCGCCTCGGCGTCGCCGCCGTTCGAGGAGTTCCGTTACGCCTACGGCATCACCGGCGGTTACAAGCCCGGTCTCGTCGGCGCGCAGGCGTCGCTCAGCTCTTCGTCGTCGCCCGACTACGTCTCGTACACGGCGGGCGGGCGCCTCACGGCCGAGCTCAACGACAAGCTGATCGCGCCGACCGTCGGCTACTCGTACAGCTACGACCGCATCGGCCGCGGGACGAACCCGCCGAACTGGCTGAACGACTTCCTCCCGCTCAAGGGCTACATCCACACGCACGAGATCGAGGCTGGGATCACGTTCGTCATGTCGCCGACGTCGATCCTGCTCGTGGGCGGCACCGTCGCGATCGAACGCGGCGACGGCTCGCAGCCGTACCGCTACATCCCGATGTTCGATCCGGAGATCATCGCGCCGTTCATGCCACGCGGCGCGACCGTCGATCTCGTCAACCGTACGCGTCTGCCCGTCAAGCCGCTCGAGCAGCTCCCGACCGAGCGCGATCGCTTCGCCGTCGGCGCGCGCTTCAACAAACGCATCCAGAACGCGACGCTGCGACTCGAGCAGCGCTTCTACGTCGACACCTGGGGGATGAAGGCGAGCTCGACCGACGGGCGCTACATGGTCGATCTCTCGCGGCACCTGCGCGTCTGGCCGCACCTTCGTCTCCACGCGCAGACGGACACGAACTTCTACGTCCTCGCCTACACCGCGATTCTCGATCCGACGACCGGACAGATCGTCGTGCCCCTCTACCGCACGGGCGATCGCGAGCTCTCTCCGCTCCTCACCGGCACCGCCGGCGGAGGCGTCCGCGTCGGCTTGGGCGAGCCCGAGGGCGAGGTAAAATACGGCATCACGCTCGTCGGGGACGTCATGTACACGCGGTTCTTGAACTCGCTGTACGTGACGTCGCGAACCGCCGTCTACGGGTCGATCGGGTTCGACGTGGAGTTCTGACGATGCAGCTGGACGCGAATCGAACCGCAGAGCCGACCAGCCGATGGCCCACGCGTCTCCTCGGCGGTGCCGTCGTTCTCGCGATCGCGAGCGTCGGGAGCTCGTGCAACCTCGATCCGGTCCACAACTCTGCAGTGAACAGCCTCGGGCCGGAGGACCCCGAGTTCTATCCGCCGGAGAGCGAGTACCACCGGCCGGGAGAGCCCTGCGCGCTCTGCCACTCGAAGAAGGGCCCCGCGAAGAGCAAGTTCGTCCTCGCCGGGACCATCTTCTGGGGCCCGGACGACTACAACGCCCGCGTCGACAACGCCTACGTGCGCATCCTCGACGCGAACAAGACGAAGAAGTGCTTCGTCACGAACTGCAACGGCAACTTCTTCGTCCGCGAGGAGGACTTCTCCACGCTCACGTTCCCGCTGCTCGTGTCCGTGGAGCGTACGGTCGAGCCCGGGAAGAACGAGGAGACGCTCGTCATCCGTCGCATGGCGAGTCACATCGGCCGTGAGGCCTCGTGCGCCATCTGCCACATCCAAGGATTGCGCGACTTCGCCTCGCCCGGTCAGATTCGCCTGTTCGACAGCGACCAGGAGTTCCGCGACAGGAACATCCCGCTCGTGGATTGTCCTCCGCCGGAGGACTTCGTGCAGGTGACCCAATGTCCGGAGGATCGGTTTTGAGCTGCAGCGGTCGGGGCGAAGCCGCCTCGCGGCGGCGAAGGAGGGCGCGGTGGCTGGCGGTCCTCGCGTCGATCGCCGGCCTCGTCGGGGGAGGGACGCTCCTCACCGGCACGACGACGTCGTGCGCTTCGCCGCCCGACTCCCAGCGGTACACCGAGATCATCATGCCGGACTTCCCGACGTACCGCGATCACGTCGACGCGTACCTGCAGCGTCGTTGCGGGACGCTCGACTGCCACGGCCAGCCGGGACGCGCGTACCGCATCTACGGATTCACCGGCTTCCGGCTCTACAACGTCGACGCAGGGCTCGTGTCGGGGCAGCAGCCGACGATCCCGGAGGAGGTCCTCGCGAACTACCAGGCCGCCGTCGCCCTCGAGCCGGAGGAGATGAGCCGCCTCATGGCGACGCAGGGCGCCGAGCCGAACAAGCTGCTCCTCCTCCGGAAGGCCCTCCGAATCGAGCGCCACAAGGGCGGACCCGCGATGGCCGAGGACGATCCCGGCTACCGCTGCGTCGTCGCGTGGCTCCGCATCCGCGTCGTGCGGCCGGCGCCGGACGGCGAGTGGGAGATCATCCCGCAAGAGGACCGCGAGAAGCTCCCGATCAGCGCGCAGCAGGACTGCGAGAGAGCGAAGAGCTTCCCGTAGCCCTGCTGCTTCGTAGGCGCCGGCGCTTCAGCCGGTGACGTTGAGGTTCACGATCCCGGAGATGTCCGGGCCGTTGTAGAAGTCCTGCACGCGGCGCATGTCGCCCTTCGCGATCGCGAAGAGCGCGGCGGCGCCGGCGGCGCGTCCGAGGTCGCCGCGGGCCTGTTGGAAGTTGATGTTCGGGTTCGTCTCGCCCGTCGCGATGTCCCAGCCGCGGACGGTGTTGGCGTTGACGAGCTCGCCGAACCAGCCGGTCTTCACGTACCCCGCTCCCATCAGGTAGAGCAGGTTCGAGCCGCCGGGGGTGCCGTCGCCCCAGTTCGCGCGGTTGAACGGCTGCTTGTAGGTATCGCCGCTGATCGTGATGACGAGCGCGTCGGCGAGCGTCTTCGACGAGCAAGCGGGATCCTGGAGGGATTTGCCGAGCTGGTACAGGCCGTTCATCATCCGGCCGATCGCGGCGCCGACGTTCGCCGCCTGGTTGTTGCCGCCGGCGAACATCCCGTGCGGGTCGTTGTTGAAGCCGCGGACGATGAGCATCGAGCTGAGGCCCAGCGCGAACGCCTTCATCGTCGTGATCATCGAACGGGCCATGTTCTGCACCGCCCCCGGCGTGCCTTGGCCGACGCCGAAGAGCTGGAGATCGGCCTCCGTCGGCGTGAGCTGCGGGCCGAGGTTCTTGGCGAGCAGGTTCATGCTCACCTTGCCGACGTCGTAAGCCTTCGCCACCGTCGAGCGTCCGGCGGCCGCGTTCAGGCCGAGGAACGCCTTGTAGTACGACTCCTGGAGCGGCCCGTTGACGTCGCCCTGGAGGAGGGTGCGCGACGCCTGGCTGTTGAAGAGGCCGACGAGCTGGTTCGGGGCGCCGACCGCAGCGATCGGAGGCGCGCCCGGGGCGTTGCCGTAGACGGGGCCGAAGCCGCCGCCGACCGCGAGCACGGGGAGCAGCGTCGGGTTCGCCTGCTGGATGGCAGCGGCCGCCGCGAGCATCGAGTTGGGGTTCAGGTCGATGATCGAAGTCGGCTGGTCCGTGTGGACCTGCGTCTGGCCGCCGACGAACACCGACATCTTCCATGTCGAGTTCGTCTGCCACGGCGTGTCGGGGCCGTAGACGTACGGGCGGTCGTAGCCCGTCGCGTCGACGCCTTGACCGATCGCGTAGTGGGAGAACTGCGCGTTGTTCCCCTTGACGACCGCCGGGACGGGGAACGCGAGCGTCCAGTTCGAGAGACCGCCGGTGCCTTCGAGGATGTGGATGTGGCGGTTCGTGCTGTTGCACGCCGCCGTGTCCGCCATGGCGGTGCCGGCGGTGTCGTTGAGCACGTTGAGGAAGCGAGAGCGCTCGAGGCCGAGGCAAGCCGCGACCGTCGCGCTCCACCGCAGAAAGTCGCGTCGAGACGTACCGCGAAGCTCCTTCAGACGCTGGTCGACCATGACGTGCTCCTCACTGACAAGTGTGCGCGGCGGCGAGCAGCGCGGCTATGGCGATCTTGGCGCCGTCCGTCGGGTTCTGCGCGATGGCGTCGTTCGCGATCGCGACGTGTTCCTCGGTCGCGGGCTTGCCCATCAGGCAGGTGAGCCCGTCCCTCGTGAACTTGCCGCCCTCGAGCAGCCGCACGCCCGGGCACGCGGGCGCCTCCCAGTTCTCGGCGACGGCGTCGTACGCGGCCATCGTGAAGATGTCGAACATCTTGGAGATGGCCGACGTCGAGGAGAACGGCGCCTCGGGGACGCGCCCGTCGTAGTTGGCGGCGCCGAGCGCCGCGGGCGTGTCTCGCGCGTCGAAGATCTGCCGGCCGCTCTGCGCACCCTGCGGCCGCTGCCCGCCGCCGTTGAGGCCGCGGCTCCGGAGGAGATGGTCGAGCGAGGCGACGGTCATCTTCCCGCAGCCGTGCAGGCGCGAGGTGACCTCGGGCGAGCCGACGACGCGCACCTGCACCGGATCGACGACCTCCTCACCCGAGCCCGGCGCGCTGATGCCGTCGTTGTGGTGGTAGCCGTCGTCGCCGCCGGTCGGCCCCTGCGGCGTGCGGGTCCCGCCGGTCGGCTGGCCGTTCGTGAGCGAGTCCGCCGTGTCGTCGCACGCGCTCGAGGAGAGCGCGGCGAAGGTGATCGCGAGCAGGGTCAGGAACGTGCGCTTCATCTTGCTTCCTTGCTCGATCAGAACTTCGTGAAGTCTTCGCTCTTGAAGACGGCCCGGATGGTCTCCTTGAGCTTCATGCCGCTAGCGACGAACTGGTCGACGTAGGGCTGCGTGACGGCATCGGGGACGGTCGCGAGGTCGTTGACGATGTCACCGCGCGACATGGCGTAGTTCCAGATGCGGTTGACGGCGCAGCGCGCGACGTCCGGATCGGAGGCGAGCGCCTGGCCGAGGCCCGCCATGTCGTTGATCGTCTTGCCCACGCGCCACGCGAGCGGCTCGCTGTCGGGGATGAAGTCTCGCCGCCTCGCGGCCGGCTCGCCCGGGATCGGCACGCGGACCTGCGGCGAGTTGCGGAGCGCCCCGTTCTCGTCCCAGTTGAGGAAGAGCGGTGCGAGGTGGTTCAGGTTCGCGTGGCAGTTCGCGCAGACCGTCGCCTTCGTGTCGTGGAAGTCGACGCGCGCGTCGGGATCGTTCTCCTTGCCCGTGATGCTCGTGAACGGCATCGCGGCGGTGTACACGCCGTTGCCCATCGGCACGGGGTTGGTGGAGTACTCCGCCGGGAACTTGGAGCAGACGAACGTCTCCTGGACGAAGCGGACACGGCGGAAGGCCATGTTCGCGTAGTACTGCGCCATGAGGCCCGGATCGGTCAGGATGCCGACGGTCGGGCCCTCCACCGCGTTCGTCGGGAGCGGGCAGTTCGCCGGCTGGAAGGTGTTCGTCTCGGCGTCGTAGGTCGGGCACGTGTTCGACGTCGCCGTGAACAGCTCCGTGTAGTTGCGCCCCTCGACCGTGATCTGCGCGGCGAACGTCGGCGCAGCGTCGCGGTTCACGTTGTTCTGGATCTGGCCGACCTGCCCGATGCGGAAGGTGTCCTTCCAGAACTTGATCATCGTCCGCGAGAACTCGGGGCTCGCGATCATCTCGTCGACGAGCTTCTCGTACGCGGCCTTCTTCGCGGCCTCGTCGGGCGCGTTCTCGATCTGCTTGATCTCGGCGAAGTCGGGGAGGCGATCGCGGAGCTTGAGGCTCGCGGTACGGAGCGCCTCGCCGTAGTCCGTCTTGCGCTGGTCGAGGATCTTCTGGATCTGCTCCTCGGGCGTCATCGAGCTGCCCGGTTCCTCGCTCGGATCGTTGGTCGGGGCGTTCACGCGACCGCTGTTCGGGCTGTCCTCCGCGCTCCCGCAGCCGGGGAGGGGGAGGGCGGCGGCGAGGGCGACGAGCCATGCCCAGGATCGCAGTGCACCGCTTCGCATCGTTCCCGTACCTTCCTCTCGCTTCGTGACCCGTTCGGCCTCGGCCGAACGATTCATCGGATCCAACGTTTCAAGAAGCAATCGACGAGCCAGGCTCAAGCCCCCGACCTGGATCAGAACTGGATCAGAAGAAGACCCCCACGTTGCTCTCGAACAGGTTCCGCCACGCGTTCGCGTCGGGGACCGTCCCTCCGCTGTGGACCATGCCGCCCGTCACCTTGGTGATGATGAGGCTCTGGGCGAGGTTGGCTCGGTTCAGCTTCTGGAGGACCTGCTGGCAGATGAGAGCCGTGTCCTGGCTGGCGAGGTTCAGGCCTCCGAGGCCCTGACCATGGCAGCCCTGACAGTTGTTGCCCGCCGAGGTCTGCTGGTTCCGGATCGTCGGCAGGACGTTCTGCGCGAAGGCCTGGACGTTCTTGCAGGTCGGCGCGTCCGAGATGACGCTGATCTTGCCGGGCTCGAGCTGGCTCACCTCGATGCGGAGCCGGTCCTTCGCCATGTCGAACGGTCGCCAGCCGTCGCCGCTGAACAGGACCGAGCCCGGGAGGAGCGGCGCTTCGGTCCCGTTCGGGATCGTCTGGTCGGAGTTCGAGAAGCTGTCCGCCGGATCGGGGACCTCCACGGTGCCGTCTTCGCGCGGCTCCGGGAGCACGCGCACGAAGCGCGGGTGGAGGATGTGCACGTCGGGCCCGACGGGCGCGACGATGGTGAGCTTCGACAGCGAGAGCATCGAGCCCACCATCGAGGCCTCGAACTTCAGGCGGACGCCCGTGAGGCCGCCCGTCGCCGCCGGCGTCAGGTCCACCTCGTTCGGCCCTGCCACCACCGTGAAGGGCGGGGTGGAGGGAAGCTTCTGCGCCTGGATGAGGATCGCCTCGGCCTCGAGCCACTCGATGACCTTCTTCTCGAGCTCGGCGTTCTGGCTCAACGCAGGGCCCGCATGAGGGCCCTTGGTGATGAGGGCGCTCGTGTAGACGTCGCGTACGACGATCCCGGGTTGGGCCTTGATCGACTTGTACGGATCGGGGCCGGCGAGGAAGGTCGGCGCGGGCTGGCTGTACTCGCCGGTGTCGTGACAGGTCTTGCCGCACTCCTTGAGGAGCTCGGGCTCGACGGCGCGGAACTTCGCCTCCTCGGGCGGCAGCTGGTTCGGGTCGTCGGGGTCGTCTGGATCGCCGGGGTTCCTGCTACCGCCTCGCGATCCTCCCGAGCCTCGTCGCCGCTCGAGCTCGTTGGCCGGCTCGTCTGCGCACGCAGCAGCCGCCGCAGAAGCGAGCGCCACACAGAGCGCCATGGTCAGCACCCGCGCAGGCCGAGAGCCCCTTCGATCACCCAAGCTCCGCATGCGTCCTCGCATAGACCTCGGTAGCGTCGAGAGAAGCACGTCGAGCGCCAAAGCGCTCTCGCTCGAAACTCCAACGGAAATGGTAGCGCAACGGACGCGCAGGGATCGGCGTTCGTCCACCTTGCAGGCCTGGCCTGTGGGCCGGGCGCCGGGATTGGGCGGGAGAGTCCTTCGGAGTCCTCGGTCCTCGGTCCTCGGTCCTCAGCGGTTCGCTCTACGGGCGTGTGGGTGTGAGCGACGCCGGGCGCTGGATCGTCGATTCTTCGTGGGGGCAGTCCCCTACATGTGTGGGGGCGAGGCCACCGAGGCATCGTTGTCCGGAAGACAACGTGCGCCTCGCCGGAAGCTGCCGAGGCCGGAGGTCCGAGGCAAAAGGCCCGTTTCTCGCGTCCGCAGATTTTCACAGCGGAGCGCGACGGAGACGTGATGGGTCGGCCATCGTGCGTGTTGAATGCGTGGGCGCGGTGCTCGTCGCCGAGCTCGCCGGACCAGCCGCCCACGAGAACGCCATGACGCGCGCTGCCTCCGCCCTCGAGCTCTCCGATGACGCCATGCCGGCGTCCGACAAGCGTCCGGTGTCGGGCGACGGCCGCTTCGGCCGGCCCGACGCTGGTGGGTCGCCTCCCGCCCGTGTCGATCGCGAGCGCGCGTTCCGCGCGATGTACGAGGAGCACGCCGCGTTCGTATGGCGAAACCTTCGCCGTCTCGGCGTCGCCGAGGCCGACGTCGAGGACAAGCTGCAGGAAGTCTTCGTCGTCGCGCATCGCCGCTGGTCGGAGTTCGTCGATCGCGGCCACGGACCGCGCGCGTGGCTGTTCCAGATCGCGCTGCGCGTCGCGTCCGATGCGCGCCGGCACCGCCGGCGGCATCCGGTCGACCCGGACGGCGGCGTCGCGCAGGAGCGCCAGTCGATCGAAGCTCCCCAGGCCGCCGCCGTGGACAAGCGGCAGGCCCTCGACATGCTCGACCGCGCGCTCTCCGCGATCGACATGGGACGCAGGGCCGTCCTCGTCTTGCACGAGATCGAGCAGATGACCGCGCCCGAGATCGCGCGCACGCTCGACATCCCGCTCAACACGGTCTATTCGCGCCTGCGCGTCGCGCGCATCGAGCTCGAACAAGAGCTCCGTCAGCTCGAACGAGGTGGCCGATGAGCACGTCCAAGCTCGAACAGCTCTTCGCCGCCGCGCGTGAGGACGCACCGCCCGACGCGGTCCGCGAGGCCGTTTGGGAGCGGATCGCCGCCGCGACGTCCGCGCCGGCCGCGACCACGCCGGCTACGAAGGCCCTCGGCGGAAAGCTCGTCACCTTCGTAGCCGTGATCGGCACCGCCGGCGCCGCTTCGATC
Organism: uncultured Myxococcales bacterium; assembly: GCA_937949945.1. GTDB lineage: Bacteria > Myxococcota_A > Polyangia > Polyangiales > Polyangiaceae > Labilithrix. The sequence continues at coordinate 99,333 of CALFEQ010000147.1, read as the reverse complement.
ACGGCGCTCGTGATGTCGTCGTCTCCCGCCGACCTCTCCGCGAAGACGTCGAGCACGCGCGACACGCCGAGCGTCGTCGCGACGGAGTCCGTCCGTGCGCCTTCGACCGATTCGCCGTCGCGCCCGCGCTCGGAGCCGCCGCCGTCCTCGGCGACCGCTTCCGAGGCTCTTCTTGCGACGCCGGCCGTCGTGGTCGCGGCCACCGATGCCAGCTCCCTCGCGGAGGAGGCACGCCTCCTCACGGAGGCTCGCCTCGCTCTCGTCCGTGGCGCACCGGAGCGCGCGCTCGCTCTCGCGCGGGCTGCGCGAAGCCTGCCCGATCGCGTGCTCGAGGCGGAGGCGCTCGAGCTCGAAGCGCGCGCCCTCCGTGCGCTCGGGCGCGTCGACGAGGCGCTCGCGATCGAGGCCGCGTCGAAGGGGCGTCAGCCGAGCCGCACGCGCTGAGAGCGACCTCGCCTGCGCGTCAGTGACCGCCCGCGTCCGCCTTCATCCGGAGAATGCGCACGGCTTCTCCGTAGACGGGGTTGTTCGGGTTCTGCGCTTGGAGCTGCTCGTAGACCGCGGCCGCGCGCGCATAGTCGCCGGCGGCTGCATAGTCGACGGCCTGACGCTCGAGCGTCTTGTTCCCGGTGGCGACGGGGGCGGGCGCGGGCGTGGGCGTCGCGGCCGGCACGGGCTGAGGCGGCTGAGGCGCCGCGGTCGTCGCCGATGGCGGCGCCGTGCCCGCTGCAGGCGCTCCCGTGGGCGCCGGCATGGGCGTCCCCGCAGGCACGCAAGGAATCACGCCGCCCTGCGGGATCTCGATCGCGGTGTACGGCACGAAGCCGGGCGGACACGCGGCCTGCACCGACGGCGCCGGCGTCGTGATGGGCGGCACCGTGGGAGGGGGCGCCGCCGAAGCGACGTCCGCGGCGACGCCGGCGTCGACGGTGGCTCGCGAAGCGGGCCTGGGCGGCGGCTCGGGATCGTCGAAGAGCAGCATGTGAGCCGCCGCGGCGAGCGAGAGCGGTCCGAGGAAGACGAGGATCTTCCTCGGGAGCGAGAGCTCCTTGTACTTTGCAATGTACTGCTGCAGCGGGCTGTCGTTCGTGACGGCCATCTGGCCGCTGGTCATCGACCCGTAGCCGCCGGGCACGCCGGGGCCGAGCGAGTTGTACGCCCCGGAGCCTGCCGGGCCCGGATACGAAGGGTAGGGCCCGGGTGTCGGGGCCATCGACGGGTTGCCGGGCATCATGCCCGGAGCCATGGAGGGCATCACGCCCGGAGCGCCCGGCATCATGGCCGGGCCCGCCGGCGGCGGCATCATGCCGGGAGCGCCCGGCATCATCCCCGGCATCGCACCCGCGGGCGGAGGCATTCCCGGCCCCATCATGCCGGGCGCCATGGACGGAGGCGGTTGCATGGGCATGCCGTGCGGGATCGGCTGCGACGCAGGGCCTGCGCCCATGGCGTCGAGCGACGGTGCGGAAGCTGCGCGATTCAAGTTCCGCGCGCTGCCGCGCCCTTCGATCCGCGTCGGCTTGTCCTCCTGTCCGAGGATGGGCCGCTGACTGCTCGACGTCCCCCATCCGGCGGCTCCGTCGATGGGCGCGATGCGTGTCGACTCGTTCATCGGCGCGGACGTCGCGAACTCGCCGGGCTTGAACGGTCGATCGGCCTTCGGGAACGTGGGCGGCTCGGGCGCCGCCCCGGCGTGAGGAGGCGCGCCCGCCGCGGGTTTTGGCGGCGCTCCCGCCACGACGCTGCCGGTGTTGGCCCGCGGCCGCTCGGGCTGCGCATCGGGCAAGAGGGAACGGTAGCGGAGGCGCGCCGCTCCGATCTCGATGTGGCACGGCGCGTGGAGCTCGGTCCACGCCTTGCCGACCTTGTACCCGTCGACGGAGGCGGAGGCGTTCTCGTCGGCGCTCTGGAGGAAGAGCGACGTGCCGTCGAAGTACACGAACGCGTGGACGTCGAGCACGCGCGCGGACTCGATGCGCCACATGCCCTTCTTGCCCACGCTGATCGGCTGAAGCTCCTGCCCCAGGGTGAGCGGGATGAAGGCGGGCTCGCCGATGCCCGTCTCGATCTCGATCACGTGCGTGGTCGCCGGCTTTGCCATTCGCCTGGGGTGTTCGGTGGAGCGCTACGGTCGTCAGTAAGGTGAGGAGATGGGGCCTCGCTTTGCCGCTTCGTAACAGATCGGAGGCAGGTCGACTCCGTGTTCGTGGAGCTGCTGCAGGCAACGGGGGAGGACCCCCGTCGGGACGATGTCACTGATGATCATCCCACGCTCGTCGAACCCGTGGTACTGCCGGACGAACAGGTCCTGCATCTGATACTGGTTCCGGTCGAGGTCGTACCCCAAGACCTCGGTGATGTGAGTGATCTTTCGCGTCCCGTCCTGGAGGCGGGCGACCTGCACGATGATGTTGACGGCCGACGCGAGCTGTATGCGCAGCGCGGCGAGCGGCATGTCGACGTCGCTCATCATCGCCATCGTCTCGAGGCGCGAGACCGTGTCTCTCGGGTAGGTCGCGTGCAGGGTCGCCATGCACCCGCCGTGGCCCGAGGTCATCGCCTGGATGAGGTCGAGCGCCTCCCCGCTGCGGATCTCGCCGACGACGATGCGGTCGGGACGCAGGCGGAGCGTCGCCCGGAAGAGATCGCGGATCGTCACCTCTCCGCGGCCTTTCGGGTCCGGCGGTCGTGCCTCGAGCTGGCAGATGTGCTCGCGCTGGAGCTGCAGCTCGCGTGAGTCCTCGATGACGACGACGCGCTCGCCCTCGGGAATGAAGGACGACAGCGCGTTGAGCATCGAGGTCTTTCCGGAGCCGGTGCCGCCGGCGACGAGGACGTTCAGCTTCGAGACGACCAGCGCCTGCAGCGCCATCGCGACCTCGTCCGTCATCGCGCCGAAGTCGATGAGCCGCTGGACGGTGAGCGTCTCTCGGAAGAACCGGCGGATCGACACGCAAGGTCCGTCGGGCGCGGCGGGTGGGAGGACCGCTTCGATGCGCGACCCGTCCGGGAGGCGCCCTTCGAGGATCGGGCGGTACTCGTCGATGTGCTTGCCGACGAACTGCGCGGCGTTGCGGAGCGCCGCGATGAGCGCCTCGCGCGACTCGAACTTCGCCGGCACGAGGTGGAGCTGGCCCTTCTTCTCGACGTAGATCTGGTTCGGGCCGTTGATCATGATGTCGCTCACCGCCGGATCCTCGAGGTAGGGCCGGATCGGGGCGAAGAACTGCAGGAGGGTCTCTTCGAAGACCTCCTTCGGGATCTGATCGGTCAAGGCACCCTCTTGAGGAGGGACGACTTCGCCTCCTCCGCGTGTGAGCCATTCGGCTCGAGCCTCAGGTACTCGCGGAAGTGCCGATCGGCTTCCACGACGTCGTTCTCGGTGTCGCGTGCGACGACGGCCAGCAGGTAGTGCGCCTGCGCCTTCAGCCGCTGGGGCGAGACGGCGCGAGCGGTCCCGTCCGGGCCCGTCTCCCCACCTGCCTCGGCGGTCGCCGGGGCCACGTCCTCGTGGGCCGCGACGACACGCTCGAGCTGCTTCCGCGCCTGCGTGCCCTCGTTGATCGCGGCGTAGAGCGCGCCGACGATGATGCGCGTTCCGTGGTCGTTCGGGTACCGGCGGAGGTGATTCTCACCGTGCTGGATGGCCGACCGATACCGACCCGTCCGCACGCACACGTCCATGAGGAGCGGCAAGACCACCCGCGGGTCGGCACCTTCGTCGATGGCCGCCGCGAGGTATTCCTCCGCGCGCGTGTGATCGCCGACCGCGGCGAACGCCTTCCCGCGCTCGAAGAGGGTCTGGGCGTTCGCTTCGTTGCGGACGGAGGCCATCTCGGCCTCCATCTTCTGAGCGTTCGAGGGTCCGCAGGCGGCGAGACCGGCAAGAAAGAGCGCGCAAGCAAAGGGCAGGAGGCGACCTACTGCCGTGCCCCCTCCCCGATCTTGAGCTTCAACTTGCGTTCGAGGTTCGCGAGCCATGTGACGTAGTCGCCGGACTTTCCCTCGACGAATTGTAGAAGAACCCGGACCTCCTTTTGAGCACTTACGTAGTCCTGGGTCGCGAGCGCGTGATCGAGCCTCACGCGGCGCATCCTGAAATCGTCCGTTATTTCACGCCGAAGGTAGTTGGCAGCCTCTTCCGCAAGACTTGCGGACGCGGCGTCCCCGCCGTGACGGAAGCAAGCGGCGGCGATCTCGTAGATGGGGACCGCCGAGACGCCGTCCTGGACGTAGAAGGGGCGCCGTTCGCGCTTGGCGTCGGCGGCGGCGATCCGCTCGCGCGCGTAGGCGAGCGCCTGCGCGCGCTCCGCGTGGGGGCAGGCCGTGGTCGGCGGACCCCAGAGCTCGGGCGGCTGCGGATGCGAGGCCTCGCTCCCCCCGAGCGAGCCCTCTTCCTCGTCGAGGAGCAGAAGGGCCGCCGCGGGGACGATGAGCGCGAGCGCGACGATCATCAGCGGGCTCGACTTCTTCTGCTTCTGCTGGCCGACCGCCGCCCCGGCGGTCTCGACCACCTCGATGTAGATCTGCGTGTTCGAGACGCCGAGGACCGCCCCGGGAGGGAGCGGAGCCTGCGTGAAGGGCACGTTGTTGATCGTCGGCTGCGGCTCGAAGCTGAGCGCGCGCGCGAAGAGGCCCGCAGGGCCGAGCTCGACGAGCACGTGCTCGACGCGCGCCTCCGTGATCGGCAGGCGGATCTCGCAGTGCGCGCCGCTGCCGATCTTGACGCGTTCGCTCTCGATCGCGAGCTGCTCGACTTGTCCCGTGGCGTGGCGGGTCTGGATCTTGAGGATGCGCACGACGCTAAGGCTCCAGGCTCCAGGCTCCAGGCTCCAGGCAGAGCGAAACGTACGCTTCGACCCCGCCCATCCGCGTCCGGTGCCGTCGATCCGCCATCATCGTCCTTCTTCCCGAGGGGGCTCGAAGCTGCGAGCCCGGGACCTCGATCTAGAGCCCGGAGCCCGGCGCCTGGAGCCTGAAGTCACAGCCCTGAAACGATGTTCATCAACGCCGGTCCCATGAGCAAGCCCATGATGCAGAAGAACACGAGGAGCAGGGGACCGACCATCTGTACGCTTGCTTTCGCCGCCAGCTCCTCCGCGCGGACGGACCGCCGCGAGCGGGAGACCGTCGCCTGGATGGATAGGACCTCGGCGACGGGGTTGCCACGCTCTTCGGCCTGGACGAGCGAGTTGACGAACTCGGAGACGGTCTCGATCGGGGCGCGCCGGGCGAACTCGAGGAGCGCCTCCTTGCGCGTGCGCCCGAGCCCGATCGTCTGGAGGATGAGCGTGAACTCCTCGATGAGGGGATCCTCCGGGTTCGACGACTTCTCGACGACCTGACGGACCGCGCCGGGGAAGTCGAGGCCCGCTCCCATCGAGAGCGCCATCAGGTCGATGACGTAGGGCAGGCCGCGGCTGATGTTCTTCATTCGCTCCTGGGCGACGCCGCTGATCTGCATGTACGGGAGCGCGCCGCCGAGCATGACGCCGATGACGATCGTGAGCCCGCCCATGTCGAGCAACCAGCCGGCCACCACTCCGACGATGCCTCCGCCGACCGCGGAGACGACCGAGAGCGCGAGCCACTCGTCCGCGGTCAGCCCCAAGTAGTCGCCCGCGAGGCCGATCTGTCGGTCGATCGCGGCGCGCTGCTGATCGGTGAGGATCCCGCTGAGCCGCACGCCGAGCCACCGGACGAGCGGCTCGATCGCCGCCCAGGTCTCGTTCTGGGTGAGCACGCGCTGCCGCTTCAATCCACGGAGGCCGAGGCGATTGGCGACGCGCGTCGGAGCGCTCGCGATCCCGTACGCCAAGCTCATCAGTGCGAGCACGAGGCACAGGAGAGCCGCCGCGCGGAGGACCTGCGTCTGGATACTGGCGGAGCCGGGAAGCCAGAGGGCAGGCATGGCAGTCAGGCTCCAGGCTCCAGGCTCCAGGCTCCAGGGGGCGGAGTGGCTTGGTCACATCGAGCGGTCGACATCAGCGAATCCAGGTTCTTCTGTTCTTCTCTCTCTTCTCGGAGCTCGAAGTTCGAAACCGTGACCGGGACGCCGAGTCGGAGCTCCAACGAACTGGAGCCTGGAGCCCGGAGCCTTCCGCCTCAAATGTCCACGTTCAACACCTTCCGCGCGAGCACGATGCTCGCGACCCAGCACGCCGTGCACACGATGATGATGACGTAGCCCATGATGTTCTTGGTGAGCGGCTCGAAGTAGCCGGGCCAGAACGCGTTCAGGATGAGGAGCAGGCCGAAGGGCATGAGCGCGATCACCCAGAGCTGCGCCTTGCCTTCTGCCGTCTTCGTGCGGACGACGCCCTCGAGGCGGTGCATCTCGCGCAGGGTCGCCGCGGTCGTCTCGAGCACCTTCGGGAGGTTGCCGCCGACCTGCCTGCCGATCAGGATGGCGCTGAGCGCCGAGTCGAGCTGCCGGCTCCCGACGCGCGCGGCCATGTGGAGGAGGGCCTGATCGAGCGTCGCGCCGACCTTCATCTCTTTGATCGCGAGATCGACCTCCTGGCGCATCGGGTCCGAGATGACCGTCGCGACGGAGTGGAACGCCGCGCCGATGCTCGGCGTCGACTTGAGCGCGTTCGCCAGCGCGAGGATGAAGCCGTCGAGCTGCTCCTCGATCTTCTCGACGCGCTTTCGGCGCATGTACTCGATGTACGCGCTCGGTGCGACCGCGATGATGAAGAGGAGGACGTACCAGTAGTCGATCGTGAGCACCGCGTGCGCCGCGAGCACCAGGAACATCGCGGCGGCCTGGCCGTACGCGATGAGCCGCCCCGGCGTGAAGATGAACATCGGGCGGAGCTTTCGTTCGAGCGACGCGCAGTAGCGGGCTGCGTACCGATAGATGGGGCCCGACTGATCGGCCGCGGCGGCCCAGGTGCCGAAGAAGAGCGCGAGCGCCGTCACGCCGAGGCTCGCCCACTTGAGCACCTGCGTGGTCTGCGAGACGTCGCCGAGGCTCATAGGTACGGCTGCCCTTTCTTCACGAGACCCATCACGATGAACGTGTTGAGGAAGCTCGGCAGGTAGCCGGTCGCGCGGAACTCGCCGAGCACCTCGCCCTTCGGGCCCGTGCCGGTGCGCACGAACTGGAAGATCGGCCGGAGCTCGATCTCGTTGGTCTCCGAGTCGATGCCGGTGACCTCGCTGATCGCGGTCACCTTGCGGGAGCCGTCCGAGAGGCGGCTCTGCTGCACGATGATGTGCACGGCCGACGCGATCTGATCGCGGATGGCGCGGAGCGGCAGATCGACGCCGCTCATCAAGACGAGCGTCTCGAGGCGGCTGATCGCCTCCTCCGGCGAGTTCGCGTGCGTCGTCGTGAGCGAGCCGTCGTGGCCCGTGTTCATCGCCTGGAGCATGTCGAGCGCCTCGCCGCCACGACACTCGCCGACGACGATGCGGTCGGGGCGCATGCGGAGCGCGTTCTTCACGAGGTCGCGGATCGTGTACTCGCCACGCCCTTCGAGGTTCGCGGGGCGCGTCTCCATCGAGACGACGTGCGGCTGCTTGAGCTGGAGCTCCGCGGCGTCCTCGATGGTGACGATGCGCTCGTCCGGAGGGATCGCGCCCGAGAGCACGTTGAGGAGCGTCGTCTTACCGGAGCCCGTGCCGCCGGAGATGACGATGTTCTTCTTCGCCTGCACGCACCGCACGAGGAAGCGGGCCATGCGCTCGTTGAGCGAGCCGAAGCTGATGAGCTTCTCGAGCGTGAGGGGGACCTTCGAGAACTTGCGGATCGTGATGCACGATCCGCGGAGCGCGATCGGACGGATGACGGCGTTGACGCGGCTCCCGTCCTTGAGGCGCGCGTCGACGAGCGGCGAGGACTCGTCGATACGGCGGCCGAGCGGCGTCACGATGCGCTCGATGACGGCGCGCACGCGCTCGTCGTCCGTGAAGCGAGCATTCGACAGCTGAATCTTGCCGTTCTGCTCGATGTAGATCGTGTTCGGATCCACGACCATGATCTCGCTGATCGTGTTGTCCGAAAGGAATCGCTCGAGCGGTCCCAGGCCGAGCGCCTCGTCCGCGAGCTCGCCGACGAGGGCTTCGCGATCGATGTCGGGCGGGATCCGCGAGTCGAGGTTCGCGACGATCCGCCGGAGCGCGTTGAGCACCTTCGGCCGCATCGACGGATCGTCGAGCTTCGTCGGGTCGACCGTGGCGAGGTCGAGGTGCTCGAGGAGCTGCTTGTGGATCTCGCGCCGGAGGGCGCTCTCCGCCTTCTGCCGGTCGTCTTCGCCACGGGCGGGGAGGTGAACCCCCTTCGGGCCCGGCTGCGAGCCCACGTGCGCGATGACCGGGTTCATCGGCGGGAGGTTGGGGAGCGGCACCGCCCCCGTCACCGTCGGGGCGCGGGCGCGCATGCCGTTCGACGTGGTCGTGTGCGGTGGCGGCCGCTGGCGCGTGTCGGCCTGGTGGGGATGGTGGGCCGCGGGGGCGATCGGGTTCCCCTGCGCGTCGACCGCGTAGACGAAGACCGTGTAGTCGCCGACGACGATCGGCGTCCCGTAGGGCACCTCGACGGCGTCGCGCCGCAGGAGCAGGTCGCCGGCGATCGTACCGTTCGTGGAGACGTCCTCGACGCGGAGCACGCCCTGGCCGGCGCTCACGACGGCGTGCTGGCGGGAGACGAGATCGCTGTCGAGGCGTAGCGAACACTGCGGGTGCCGGCCAATCGTGAGGGGCCCGCTGGCCGGATACAGCTCCGTCCGCTGAATGCCCGCGTCTGATTGAACGACGACTTGCAGGTGCATCGCGCTTCTCGTTCGGATCTCCGCGGAATTCTAGCTCTCGGTCCCGCTCGACGAGGAGCTTTCCGAGCCCTCGCTACTTCGCGTTTGGCGGTGTCTTCGGATACGCGTCCACGTACTCGATGTCGCCCGAGTACTCCTTGTACGTCGTCATGGCGTTGTTGATGAGCTCGAGCGCGCTCTTCGGGACGGTGTCGACGATGCTCGGCACGATGAAGACGGCGCCCTCGACCTCCTGCTTGTCGTTGGAGTGGCTCCCGAAGAGCAGGCCGAGGATCGGGATCTCGGACAGGCCCGGGAGGCCGTTCACCGCGTGCCGCTGCGACGCCGTCTTGATCCCGGAGAGGATCAGCGCCTGACCGAGCTTCAGCGTCGCCTGCGTCTCGAGCTTCGTCGTGGTCCTCCCCGGCGGGCCGTCGGTGACCGTCGGCGGGGTGAGGTCGGCGACGTCGGCCGCGAGCTTCAGCTCGACGTCACGTGTGTTCGAGTCGTACCGGGGCAGGACCGTGACGTTCGTGCCGAACTTCACGGGGTAGAGCGTCGCCTGGAAGCCCGTTCGGACGACGAAGTTCACCTCGCCGCCGGCCTGGAACGTGGCCTCGTTGCCGTTCGCGGTGATGATGCTCGACTGCTTCGCGATCTTCACCCAGCCTCGCCGCGCGGCGATGTCGAGCCGCGGCATCGGTTGGTTGACGATCTGCGCCTGCGCCGTCGTCGAGGTCTGCGTGATGAAGTCGAAGGTGTAGGCGTTCTGGAAGACGGGCTGCCCGTTCGGCGACGCTCCGCCGATCGTCGCGGGCCACCCGAGGCCGACGTTGTACCCCGACGACCTTTCGTACTGGACGAAGAAGAAGTCGAGGCGCACGAGCAGCTTGCGCTCCTCGAAGCGACCGACCGTGACGATCGACTGCACCTGATCGCCGTAGAGCGCCGCGATCTGATCGACCCGCGCCTTCTCGGCAGGCGTCGCGACGGCGCCGTCGATGAAGACGCGCGCGCCGATGCGCCGGGTCTTCGGGCCGGAGATGTCCTTGATGAGCTCCTGGACCTCGCGCTCGACGAGCGCGACGTTCCGGCGCGCGACGTTGATCTCGTAGCTCGTCTGCTGGCCCGTGTTGCTGATGAGAAGGAGGGTCGTCGTGCCCTCCCTCTTGCCCGTGAGGATGAAGGTCTTGCCGTCGGGCGTCGGGATCACGTCCACGATGCCCTTCACGCCCTCGGAGTACTCCCGGATCCCCACCGCGGAGAGCGTGCGCGTCTCGCCGATCGCGAGCGTGATCTCCTCGTGGTGGCCGCCCTTCTGCGCCCACGCCTCGCGCGGCGAAGCCGAGAGAAGCAGAGGCGTGGCGATGGCGGTCGCCGCCGCGACGGCGGCAACGCGCGCTCTCACGGCGGAGGCCCAACCGCCGACGCTCCGTCCAGTCCTCGCCCTCTGGGGACGTCGGCTGCGCTTCGCGCAGACCTCGGGGCGATCGTCACGTCGCTCGTCGTTCTTCATGCGTCAGTGCGCGCCGGGGGCAGTGATCTCGCGAGGACCGGTCCGGACGTTCCGGATCTTCGCGCGCTCCTTCTCGTCGACGATCTGGTTGATGTTCAGGTCGACGATGCCGCTCGTCCGCGCCTGGTCGTCGGGGTGTCGGACGGCGACGGCCAGCCGACCGCGCTCGGCCGCCAGCGCGAGGACCTGGGCTTCCGTCAGGGTGAGGCTGAGGGTGAGGAGGTTCTCCGACGCGTACGGGTTCAACTCCTTGCTCTCCTTCGCCTGATCGGGAGAGGTGTCGGTCCCGGTCGCCAGGACGAGCACACGTTGGAGGAGGACGACGGCGTTCTTCGCCTCGCCCCCCGCGGAGCCGGACCCGAGCACGCCGATGACGTCGACGTAGTCGCCGGGCTTGATGAGGGCGATGCTCGTGTCGTCGCGGGCCGCCTTGATCGACACGGCGCGGTAGCCGGGGAGGACGAGCGAGGACAGGTCCTTGCGCTCGTCCGTCGCGGTCAGATCGCTCCACAACAAGAGCTGCTGCTCTCTCACCGTGTTGCCGACTCTGAGCCCGAGGATCTTGCTCTTCTCCGACTCTCGGATGGCGCGATCGTCGACGTAGGCCACGGGGATCTCGCGGACCGCGATGACGTCCTCCGTGATCGGCTTGCCCCGCTCGATCCTCTTCACGGCCATGAGGAGCTTGATCTTCTCGCCCCCCGAAGCCTCGATCTCGAAGCGCCGTTGATAGAGGATCAGGAGGAACGCGCCCAACACCCCCACGACGAGCGCGATGAAGAGGGCCCGCTTGTTCATCCGCACCCAATGGTACACGCCGCGCCAGAGGGCGGGAAGCGTGGGAGACCGTCCGTCTCCGGCCCCGTGAGCGCAGGCGCGCCCGCGTGAGCGTCACTCCGGATCGACGGGCACGGGCCCTTTGTCGCCGGAGCCCTTCGAGCCGTACTTGTTCCGGTACGCCTCGCGGTACTGATCGTGGCAGGCGTTGCACGCCGACTTCATCGCGACGGCGTCGCCCGCCAGCGCAGCCGCCCGCGCCTTCTCCGCGATCGGCTTCCACTGCGCGTACTCTTCGGGCCCCATCGACTTCACGACGTTGAGGACCTGCGCCGTCGCCGCGAGCCGTCCGGACGCCGCGACCGCGTTCATCCGCTTCATCAGGTTCTGGAGGAGCGTGGTCCTCGCCGCGTGACCGTCGGAGGCCGCCGCGGTCGCCGCGAGCACGATCGCGGACGCGAGGAGCAGCGTACCCCTGGGTCTCGCTCGGAGCATCGATCGAACGCGCCTCCGCATGCCACCTCACCTACGGCCGAGCTTGTCGTCGGCGGCTACGCCGGCGAGGCCCAGCGCGACGAAGTTGCCGTCCTCTTGCTTCGACGTGCCGACGGTCAGGACGACGGCGTTCTTCATGTACGCACGCCCGAGCCCCTTGTCCTCCGGCTCGCTCATCTCGGGGTCGTAGGTGAACCAGCCGCGCGCCTTCATCTCCGCGTCGAAGAACGCGAGCGTCTTCGCAGGCGCGTCGGTCGTCTTGTAGACGTTCACCGCGTACGGCGTGCCAGCCGCCTTCGCCGACATCACGCGCGTCGAGTTCGGGACGCGCGGGATCTCCGGGAAGTCCTCGCCCGGCGCGTCCTGCCCCTCCTCCGGCATCATGTCACGCAGGTTGAACGTGGAGTCCGTCCACGCGGTGAGGACGAGCGTCTTGCCGCTCGGGCCTTTGCTCGCGTAGGCGAAGCGGAGCTCGCCGAAGGCGCCGAGCTCGCCGGTCGCCATGAAGGACTCGAACGCCTCCTTCGTCGTCGACTTGCTCCGCGGCCCCTTCACGAAGCACACGACCGTCCCGGAGCCGTCCTTCTCGTCTTCGGCGCGGACGAAGCCTGCCTTGGCGATCGCGGACGAATCCTGGGGGCCGTCCACCTTCTGCGGGGCGGGCGTCTTCGCCGCGCCCGGCTTCGCTTTGCCGCCCTCCAGATCGAAGAAGTCGTCGAGCTGCCCTTTGTTCGCCTTGCAATACTCCTCGTAGCGGGCGAGCACCTTCTCCGGCGGGTCCTCGGTGACCGACGTGCCGATGTGCACGGGCTGGCCGTTGAACTCGATCTTCGTGACCTCGTGGTTCGCGGCCTTCGCGAGCTCGAGCATCTGCCGGCCGAACCGGAGCGTCTGATTCTGGTACTCCGCGCGCGCGTGGCGGACGGTGACGACGCCGCAGGCGATCGTGAGGACCGTGAAGTATCCCGCGACGCGCGCCATGCCCCGGAGGTGCCTCGCCTTCTCCGGCGTGCGGCGCCGGAAGATGCTGCCGCCGATACCGGGCCGAACTCGGAGAGAGGAGAACCAGGAGCTCATGGGTCACCGGAACAGGTCGGCCACGCCGCCGCCCGACCTGAGGAAATCGAGGCCGAACTGGAACCAGGCGGTGAGCTGGCTGTTGTACTTCTTCTCGTTGCACGTCACGTACGAGCCCGCGGAGACGTTGCTCACGAGGTTCATCCGGCCGTAGCGGATCGCCCCGCCGTTGCGCGCGTTCGCGTCGTACGCGGCTTGCGCGCTCGCCGTGCCGCTCATCGTCGCCGACGCGCTGTTCCAGCTCCGGCTGACGGCCGCCGAGTCGGGCAGTCGCGTCCGGCCCGCCGCCGTGTCCGCGGGGCTGTTGGGCGTGGGGGCCGTCCCGCCGCCGCCCGTCCTTCCGAGGCCGCCTCCGGAGTCCTCGCAGCCGTGCGACGCGAAATAGAGCGCGTCGGAGCGGGTCTGCTGCTGCATGTCGAGCTTCATGCCGTAGGCCTGGCGCATCCAGATGATGAGCCCGCTGAAGACGACCATCGTCGAGATGACGATGACGGCCTCGACCATCGCAGCGCCTCGTGACGCTGCACGCCGCCGGATCGGGACGAGACGCTTGCTGTCGGGTGCGAGCTTCACGATGGCCTCTCAGTGGTAGGGGATGATTCCGAAGTCCGAGAGCTGCGGGTCGAAGTTCCCGGCGCCGTCCTTGATCGGTCCGGTGATCTTGCCTTGCACCTCGCCGAGCAGGTTGTCGATGAGCACCTTCAGGCCCGTGCGTGTCAGGCCCGACGCGCCCAGGACGTCGACGATCTTGTCTCCGATGGCGGACTTGAAGTCCTTGTAGGCTTGGAGGTTCGTGAGCGCGCCGAGCGCCGCGCCGACGGCGCCGCTCGCGATCGCGGGTAGCTCGACGCGTCGCATGCGCGCGCGCCACTTGATCGCGTAGGTCGCACCGTCCTGGAAGTTGCAGACGGTGGAGCTCCATTTGTCGTCGCAGTCGAAGTAGATCTCGGCCTGCGCGAAGTACCCGAGGGAGCCTTGCTCGGTCGTGTACCGCCGGAAGCCCTTGCCCTTCGCGAACGCGACCCGGCTCTCGGAGCTGTCCTTCAGCCTCGGCCCCGCGTTGATCGCCCACGTCTGCATCCAGACGTTGCCGTTCGAGGCGGCCGAGTACACGACGAACGGCCCGTCTTCTCCCCAGAAGCTGTCGAACCCCGGCCCGAGCGGCTCGAAGTGGAGGTGGGTCTTGTTGCAGTAGCGCTCGGAGAGGACCGTTCCGACGAGGTCGTTGAAGATCTTGAGCGCCTTGCCTCCGAGCCCGCCGCCCATCGACTTGCCGATGCCGAGCAGGTTGACCGCTTGCGTGGTGGAGAACGAGACGACCTTCTTGCAGAGGTCGTTGAACGACTTCGATTCGACGGGCAGGCCTTCCTTCTTCACGCTCGTCGCGCCGAGCCCTCGCGCGGCGGCTCCGGGCATGAGCGACGAGCTCACGGCGAGCACGTTGACGGGGCCCGTCCGGGCGTCGTTGCCGTACTTGGCGCCGTTCTGATACGCCTCGACGACGCCGAGGGCGGGGTACGCGTACGACGCGGTCTTCTGCGCGACGTGGATGGCCTTGAAGCCTCGGCTCATCACGCGGAAGTAGCTGTCCCAGCGGCGGTACGCGGCCTCGAAGTCGGCGATGGCGGGGATGCAGCCGATGCCCAGCGTGTAGAAGCAGATGTAGATCGCCTGCGCGAACTTCACGTCGCTGATGACGCCGAGGACGATGTGGATGACCGTCCCGACGAGCATCACGAGGTTGCAAAGGGAGATGAAGTTCATCCCCTTCGCTTGGAGCGCCGCGGACGAGAACGCGCCGACGTCGGCGGCCTCCTGCATCTTGTCGCGGAAGACGATCGTGTCTCCGATGCCGACGATGAACCAGAGCGCGCCGATGAGGAAGCACGACATGAAGAGGCCCGTCAGCATGACGGCGCCTCGCTGATCGCCGACCAGCTCCTCGGCCGTACGGGCGCGCGACCGTGGCGAGAGCCATCCGTCGAAATCGAGCCTCGTCGTCGCGCCCATCGTCGCCGTCATCGTCGCCTCACATCTTGTAGAGCGCGCCCTGGTGGGGCATCCGGTAGCTCTCTTCCAGGGTCTTCGTCGTGCCGCCGCACGCGATGAAGCCCATCGGCACCCTGCACCGATACTGCGCCCTCACGGTGACCGTCACCCAGCCGTAGGGATCGCTCCGGCTCGACTGGTCGTTCACGGTGACGTTCACGCTCCCGAAGCTCCCGTTCCGGATCCACGGGCCCATCGCGGACCGGACGGCCTGCGTGATCTCCTCTTTTCCGTCGCCCTTCGCGTCCGGCGTGTTGTCGTGCGCGTTCGAGATGACGGAAGCGGCGCGCGCTCCGATGATCGTCCCGTGCTTCACGACGAGGCGTGCCGTCGCGATCTTCGAGAGCTGGACGAAGGTGAAGAACGTCAAGAGGACGGGCACGATCGCGACGACGAACTCGACGAGCGCCGCGCCTCGTTCGTCTCGGACGAGTGACCGCTCCGCCATGACGCCCTCCTTCACCTTCACGGGAACGGCCTGAGGAGCGCTTCGCGCGCTTGCTGGTACTCGTTCAGCATCGCGGCGCCTCCGGCGACGATCCCGGCCATGGCGGGGATGGCGAAGGCGGTGAGCAAGAACGCATATTCGACGAGTACGGCGCCTCGGCGGCCCGCACGACTACGACGTCGGCGCATGAAACTGCCCTTTCGTGTCTTCGGGGACGCACCGACGACCTCCGTCGGTCGCCCACCATCGTTTGTCGCTCCTTGCTCCCCCGCGTGACGTACGTTCGAGCGCTCGGGCCCGGCGCGCGTCACCAGTGCAGGTAGACGGTGAGGAGCACGCCGATGAAGATCGCAGGCCCCAGGCGGAACCACGAAAGCGCTGCGGCGTCGACCGTTCGCTGCCGTGTCTTCGGCAGGAAGAAGTTCGCCCCGATCGTGAGCGAGTTCTTGATGGTCGAGAGGAGCTTCCCTTCATAGGCCAACCTTGCCGGTGCAAGGATGGCGCCAGCGAAGAACCCGTACATCTGTGCCTCGACACCGATCACGGGTTGGAACAAAGCTCCGAGCGCCGCGAAGAGCTTGACGTCTCCTCCGCCAATCGCGCTCTGTCGGAACAACAGAAGCGGGACGACCGCGCAGAGCACGGCCCCGCCCACCGAGAACGCGCCCTCGTAGAGAGCGACATCCGTCGGGTGCTTGGCGATCGTGAAACGCGCGAAGTGCAGAACCGGCGCGGCCACGAGCACCGGAAGCGTCAGCCAGTTCGGGATCTCGCCTTTGCGCCAGTCGAGGACTGCTCCGATTGCAGCTACCGCTATCGCAACGACGAAAACTACGTGCTGATGCGGCTCACCCATCCGTCCTCGGTTCCGACGCCACGCCCATCATAGAACCAGGGGAAACCGAGTCCAGCATCGCTGCCGAACGGTTCCGTTCGAGAAAATCTCAGGCTCCCTGGAGAGGGGCCGACTGCTCGCCGACCCCGTTCCGACGTGACGCCAAAAGGAGGCCCGGAGAAGGAGTCTGGGACTCGCCCAGACGCGCGATCGAAGCAGCAGCCCCGTCAGAGCTGCGCGCCGGCGTTCTCCGCGGCCTTGCCGACCTTCGGGCCGAGGTTCTTGTAACCAACCGCCGCGAGGAGGAGGACCGCAACGAGGAGGAGCGCGTACTCGACCATGCTGGCGCCACGGACCTTCTTCACGAGCTTGTTCATCGGAATCTCCTTTTGGGTTCGGCCGCCGTCGTCGGCGTTGCCTCGCAAACAACAGTATTACAACCGACATGCCAGATGCCGGTGTGCAGCGTGAGCGGATCGCTCCAAGCACGGTTGCTCGAGACGCAACATTTCGAAGGGGTTTTGGGGCACCAGACTTCAGGCGCTCACCAGCGCCTACATCGTCAACTGGATCTTTACGGTCCCAACGTCGGTGAGCCCTCATCGATCCACCAGCGAGCTCGCGTCGTCACATCTCTGCGCGATCGGCTCCTGCCGAGGGGTGGACCCGCTGGCTTGACCGAAAATTCCGTCCCGATACGCTGAGGATTGGATGAGAGCGTCTGCCATCGCCGGCGCCGCCGGACTTCTGGCGATCGTTTCGAGCTGCACGGAGCCTCCGCCTCCGGAGCCCTTCCAGGTCTCCATCAAGGTGGAGAGCGATCCCGGAAAGCCCGTCGCAGGTGCGACGATCTCCCGGGCGAATCGGCCGCTCGGCACGACGGGGCCCGACGGCCGAACGACGCTCAAGCTCGCCGGCGTGGAAGGCGAGATCACGGACGTCCAGGTGACGTGCCCCGAGGGATTCCAGACGCCGACGAAGCCGATCAACATCCGGCTGACCCGGCTCGCGGAGAAGACGAAAATCCCCGAGTACTCCGTGCAGTGTCCGCCGTCGATGCGCCACGTCGTCGTCGCGGTCCGCGCGGAGAACGGGCCGAACCTGCCCGTCATGTACCTCGACAAGCCGGTCACGCGGACCGACTCGTCCGGGGCGGCGAGCTTCGCGCTCGTCGTTCCTCCCGGCTCGCAGTTCACCGTGGCGCTCAGCACCGCCGAGAGGAAGGACCTCAAGCCGGTGAACCCGTCGAAGCCCTTCCAGGTGCGCCAACAGGACGAGTACTTCCTCTTCGATCAGAAGTTCGAGGTCGAGAAGAAGAAGGTCGCCCCGCCGCCTCCGCCGCAGATCCCGCGCGCGCTCTGAGCCTCAGTTGGCGTTCTCGCGCGAGCAGCGTGCGCCGTACGCCCAGTATGCGCGGGTCGTGTTGATCTGGGAGGTGGCCGCGTTGATGCTGTGCGCCGGCTCCCACGAGCCGCTGTTCACGCGTTGAACCTTGGTGCTCTGGGCGTTGATGTCGCGCGTGAAGTGGAACACCGTGCCGACGAGATCGGCGTGCCCCCACTTGCCGTATCCGGCCGGGTACCGTCCGGGCTCGGGGACGTGCCGCCAGTTGAACGGGAAGTCCGGCGGGAAGGCGTGCACCGTGTTGTCGCTCGAGCGCGTGGCGTCGTTCGGCTGGTCGCCCCACGGGAACTTGCGGCCCTCCCCGGCGGTCCACGCGTAAAGGACCTCGTCGGCGGACGCGAGGCGGGCGCCGTCCCACGCGCAGAGCGCATAGAAGAGGAAGATCGGCGCGCAGATGAGGACCTTGGCGTCGAGGATCTCCTTGCTGTTCGGCGGATGACGGCCGGTCTCGCCGAGCGACGCGTTCGTCTCGTCGTCCATCCAGTACGTGCGGGCCTTCGACTCGTGGAGATCGCACCCCGCGCGGTCGCCGCCGGAGCCGAGCACGTAGTGCACCTCGTAGAGGTTCGAAGGAATGAGCGCGTCCCACGCGCGCCGCCAGCCGATGAAGCCGCCTTCCGGCAGCGTCTCGACGAACGCGCGCGGGTTGCCGTTCGTGCGCTCGATGAACGCGCGCATGCGGCCGGCGGTGATGAGGTACTTGTCGAGGAAGTACGGTCCGCCTTCTTTCTTGGGGCGCGGCACCTCGATCGTCTTGCAGCAGCTCTCGTGCTTCCTGTCGGGATCGTCCACGGAGCCCACGCCGCACGTCGCGCCTCCGGCGAGCGCCGTGCAGCTCCGCGCGATGGCGCATTTGCCCGAGTAGTCGCAGCCGTCGGAGAGACAGTCCGCGTGCTCCTTGCAGCCCTTGCCGGCCTCGCACTTCTTTCCCGAAGAGCCGCCGCAGTCGACGTCGGTCTCGTCGCCGTTCTTCACGCCGTCGTCCGGGCTCGGAGGCTGACACGTGCCGCTGCACACGCCGCTCTCGCAGTCGTCGCCCGTCTCGCACGCCTTCCCGTCGGCGCACTTGGGCCGACCGGCGCCGCCGCACTCGCGGCCGTCTCCGGCGGGGTTCGAGCCGGTGCCCGTCCGGTCTCCGATCGGGGTCCCGAACGTATCGCCGTTCGACGCCTCGTCGGTCGCGTCCGCATCGCTCGAGCACGCGACGATCAGCGCGGGCAGCGAGACGAGCGCCGGCCCGACGACGGAGAGCAGAGTCCTCATCAGCGTCTCCCGATCGAATGCTAACAGCACAGCTCGAGCGATCGATCGCTCACGGCTTCGGTTCGTGCAGGTAGAGTGTCTCGATGCCCGACATGGGTAGCCATCTCCGGCGCCGAGTCGCCGTCGCCATTCCGGCGCTCGCGCTCGCGCTGCTCACGCTCGGCGGCGCCACGGGGAAAGTCGCGGACGTCGATGTGGGATGGGTGGTCGCCGCCGGGCGGCGGATCCTCGCCGAGGGGGCCGCGCCGACGCGCAACGCGCTGTCGTTCACCGCGCCCGATCACCCGTGGATCATGCACGAGTGGCTCCTCGGGCCGGTGTACGCCCTCGGTTTTCGCACGCTCGGACCGGCCTTCTTCGGGCTCGTCTGCGTGGCCTCGAGCGCCGTCGTCGGATGGCTCGTCCTCGCGCGAACGTTCCGCGTGCTCCCGAGCCCGCTCTTGGCGTCGGTCTGGTCGACGCTCTCGTTCGCGTTCTTCTTCGATCGCTTCCGGAGCGCGCGCCCGATCGGGATTTCGCTCGTCCTCGCGTGCGTCCTCGCGGCCCTCGCGTTTCGCCCCAGGCTCGGGCCGAGGGCGATCGCGGCATGCGTGGGACTCGAGCTGCTCTGGACGAACGTGCACGGGAGCTTCCCGCTCGGGCTCGTCATCCTCGCGCTCGCGGCGATCGACGCCGAGGAGAGGCGCGGCCACCTCTTCGCGCTCGCCGGAGCGGCGGCGGCCACCACGATCAACCCGTACGGGCTTCGTCTCTTCGGCCTCGTCGCCAGCTACGCCTCGGGCGCCGGGGAGGCGACGTCCCTCGTCCACCGCCGCGTGCTCGAGTTCTCTCCGATCTGGCGCGCCGCGTACCACGACGTCGTCGGCCCGATCGAGATCGCCCTCGTCGTCGCGATCGCGGCGCTCGCCGTCCGTGTGCTCCGCGACCGAGCGGGCAGGGGAGCGGCCGCGCTCGCCCTCCTGCTCTGCATCGCGGCGCTCCTCCAGGCGCGGAACGTGGCCCTCGCCACGCTCGTGGGCAGCCTCGTGCTCTTGCCGCACGCAGCGCGGCTCCTCGAACGACGCGGCGTGCCTCGCGCGAACGACGTGCGTACGAGGCCGCTCCTGCTCGTCGTGCCCGCGGTCGTCGTCGCGATCGTCGGGCTCGCTTGGACCGCGCGGACGCGGCCCGCGGACGAGTGGATCCATCCGTCGATGGGCGGCGCTCCGTTCGCGAGGCTCGCGCGGAAGCTCCCCGACGGCGCGCGCGTGTTC
Organism: uncultured Myxococcales bacterium; assembly: GCA_937949945.1. Lineage (GTDB taxonomy): Bacteria > Myxococcota_A > Polyangia > Polyangiales > Polyangiaceae > Labilithrix. Next base: position 79,460 of record CALFEQ010000147.1, on the reverse strand, counting down.
GTGCCGTTCCGTTCCGGCGGCCTGCTGCTCCTCTTGGCGGCCGAGCGAGGGGTCACCACGTTCTACGACTCGCGCAACGACTGCTACCCGGCGAGCGTCGCGAGCGCTGCGCTCGCCCTCAAGGACGGCGAGCTCCCGCCCGAGGGGCTCTCGGCGCTGCTCGAGCGGCACGGGACGACCCACGCGCTCGTGCCGGCCGAGGACCACGTGCGCGCCGTCGAGCTCGATCCGCGGTGGGCGGCGCTCGCCGTCATCGAGCCCGCGCTGCGCCCGACGTGGCGGGCCGTCGCGACGGACGGCGGCTGGGTCCTCCTCGAGGCGCCGGCGCCGGGGTCCGGGCCGTCGTGAGCGTCACTCGAGCCACACGAGCGCGGCCAGGACCGAGTCCGCGCGCAGCGTGAACGGCGCGCGCCGTCGGACGATCGCGAGCTGCTTCGGTCCGACGCCGAGCGCACGATCGGCCTCGACGGTGCCCGAGCCGGAGAGGACGTAGAGCACGCTCGGCCCCGTGCCCTTCGGATCGAGCCGGACGGTACCGCGCGCGAGGAGGAGCGACATGGCGCCTCCCATCGCCCCGAGCGGGATCCTGCGCTCTTCGTCCGTGCTCTTCGTGAACGCGGCGATCTCGTCGCCGAACGAGTAGGTCGTCGGCACGGCGTCGCCGATCCTCGCGTCGTCGTCGGAGGCGAGATACGTGTTGTGATCGAACGCGGGCGACGAGAAGACGAGGTTGCCGAGCACGCGATCCGCCTCGACGTTGGTGAACGCATGCGCGCAGCCCGGGGGCGACGCGACGAGGTCTCCCTCGCGGAACGTGTGCGTGCCTCGCTCGAGGCCGCCGTCACGTCCGAACACGTGACGGACCTCCGCCGTCCCTTCGACGATGACCGTCGCCTCGTGGCCGCGCGGGTGGATGTGGAGCGGGCAGTGATGGCGCCGGCCCATGAGGTGGAGGTGGACGCTGAGCGCGGGCGTCTCGAGGAAGAAGTCGGCCTTGTTCGCGTCGGGCCCGTGCTTCGCGACGATCGCGCGCATCCTCGCCGGCACGTCGACGACCTCGGACGCGGGCTCGGCCCTGCGCTCCGGCGCGAGGAGCAGGACGCCGACGGCGAGCGCGAGCACCGCCGCGGCGATCCGCAGGATGCGCACCGATGCACGGAGCCGATCGATCTCCGCCGCGCCGCCGTCTCCAGGCACGCAGACGAAGCTAGCGCATGCGGAGCGGCCAGGGTCAGGCGTCGTGCACGTCGAACGTCATGCCCGCGTCGCGGAGGCGCTCGACGAGCCGCGTCCCCATCGCGAACGCCGGCGTGAGGACGCCCCAGCGGTCGCGGAGCCGAGCGCCGTCCTTCGCGAGGCACATGGCGGTCTCCGCCAGCATCTTCGCGGTCTCTCCGTAGCCCGGATCGCTCGTGCCGGCGACGCGCCCGCGGATGCGCTTCCCCGACTCGGTCTTCGCGACGACGTGCATCTCGAAGAAGCCGTTCTCGATCCGCTCCCGCGACGGGCCCTCGCCGGGGGCCGGGAGGACCGCGCGCTCGAGGAGCGCACGCGTCGGCTCGAAGGCCAGCGCGGCGAAGAGGCCGCCGAGGCCCGCGGTGACGAGCGAGGCGGTCGCGAGCCCACGGGGACCGCTCTGGAAGCTCATGGCCTCGTTGTAGCGGAAGTGCTTGCCGTACCCGTCGGGAGCCTCGCCGTTCGGCTCGGCGCGGAAGAGCGCGTGCGAGCGACGCACGATGCGCGCGTTGATCGCGGCCATCACGAACGGCGCCGTCCAGCGACCGATGTCCGGGTCGAAGCGGACGCCGAGCTGGTCGTCCTCGAACGGGTCGCGCGGTCCCTTTCCAGGCTCGGGATCGAGCCCGTGCGGATCGAGCAACCGGCGCCGCACCTCCCGGCTGGTCCTCGCGGCGTCCAGGACGGCGAGGACCGAGGCCACCGTGCCGCCGCTCGCGCTGCCGCGCGTGTGGCCCGTGAAGATCTTGCACCAGGCGAGGCCCTCGCCGCGGGTGCGCCGCGCGTGATCCCAGGCCAAGAACGCGCCGAGGTCGGACGGGATGGAGTCGTAGGCGGCGCAGCAGACGAGACGCGCACGCGTGTCCTGCGCGACGGAGTGGCACTCGTCGATGACGGTGCGGACGAAGTGCGGCTCGCCGGTGATGTCGCAGTAGCTGGTGCCGTTCTGGGCGCAGGCGCGCGCGAGCGGCAAGCCGTGCTTCGAGTACGGCCCCACCGTCGTGCAGACGACGCGCGTCTCCGGCGCGAGCCGCTCGAGCGTCGTGACGTCGTGCGAGTCGGCGACGAGGATCGGCAGGTCGGAGAGGGCCTCGTCGCGGGACGCGAGCTCGCGCCGGATCGCCTCGAGCTTCTCGCGGTTCCGGCCGGCGATGGCCCAGCGGACGCCGTTGTCCAAGGCGTGCTCCGCGAGGTACTCGGCGACGAGCTTCCCGGTGAAGCCGGTGGCGCCGAAGAGGACGACGTCGAACGGGCGTGCGTCGAGCGGACGGATCGTCATTCGTACCTCGATGCTGCTCGTGCGAGGATGCTCCCGACCTCGGCGACGAGCTCGGGAGGCTCGACGACGCGTGCCGCGTCGCCCCAGGAGAGGATGAACGCGATGGCGGCGCGCGGGTCGACGAGCGGGAGCGAGACGCGGACGCGGCCGTCCGGCGCGGTGGCGATGCGCTGCTGCGGGTGCATGCGGCGCGTCTTCACCTCGTCGGCGACGCGCGCGTCGAACTCGACGATGAACCGGCCGCGCGGGCGGCCGAGGCCGAGGTCTCCGTGGACCCACGCGCTCGAGTCGAACGTCTCCGGCAGCTCGAAGTGCTCGGTCTCGCTCGTGCGGATCTCGGTCATCGACTCGAACGGGACGATCTCGACGTCCGCGTCCGCGCGGGCACGCGCCGCGCGCACCCCGAGGACGACGATCGACCCGTCGTGCACGACCATCGCGTACGGGTGGAACGCGACGGGCTCGGCGCGCGGCTCTCCCGGGCGGACGCGCGGACGGTATCGGAGGACGCGAAGATCGGCGACCGCGCGGAACAGCTCGTCGAGGTCCTCTCCACGCGCGGCGTAGCTCTTCGCGGGCGGCGGCACGAAGAAGAAGCGGTCCTCGAGGCGGCGCTCTCCCGAGATCTCCGCCCTGCCCGAGGAGCGGAACGGTGTCTGCGCGACCTTGGCGATCTGCGCGAGCGCGAGGTCCGCCTCGTCGTAGAGCGCCGAGCCGCGGAGCACGTCGAGCGCACGGCGCGTCGCGAGCAGGACGTAGGCCTGCGCGCGACGGAGCGGCACGGAGCGCCCGCGCTCGCCCGGCTTGATGCGCCAGAGGAGCGGACCGCCCTTGCGCGTCTCGACGAACTCGAGCAGCTCGAACTTCTCCTGCGGCTTCGTGCCGTCGAGCTCGCGCAGATACCGCCGGACGGATCGCGGCGTGATCTTGAGCGTGTTTGCGATGTCCTCGAGCGTGAGCCCGCGGGGCTCGTTCTCCAGCAGCTCGCGGAGCCGGTCGAGCCGGCGATGCTGCGTGAAGCGGCCCTTCGGGCGGCCCACCTTCAGGACGCGGTTCTTCGAGGTGCGCGTCGTGATCGTCGCCATGCCTCTCGAGCGCCTCCTTCAGATTTTCCGCGCGCGCATCTCCGTCTTGTACCTCTGCTTGTACTGATCGTGACAGGAACGGCACGAAGCTTTCGCTGCCGCCATGTCGCCGCTCCGCGCTGCGGCGGCGCCGTCCTTCGCGATCGACTCCCAGTTCGTGTACCCCGGCGGTGCGAACCGGACGATCTCGTCGAGCGCGGCCGCGAGCGCGGGCAGATCGTTCTGCATCACCGGCGGGTTCGCGTGCGCCTTCATCCAGGCCTGGAGGGGGCAATCGGGCAGCGGCTTCGTCCCGCACTCGACGGGCGCGGCGTCGCCGGATGCCGCCGCCGCCGCGTCGGCGTCGCCGGGCCCCACGGCGGGCGGCGAGGACTTCGGCGTCGCCGCGGAGTCGGCGGTCGCGCTCTCGGCCGAGGTCGCGGCGGACGCGGGCGGTGCCGTCGAGGCCGCCGCGGACGCCGATTCGCCCTGCTCGGCGCCGCCCGACTCGGACTTCGTGCATGCGAGCGCGGCGATCGAGAGGGCGGCGGCGCAGGCGGCGAGGAGGGCGCGACGGCTCGGCATGGCCGGGCACTTTAGCACTGGTGAAGCGCGTCATGCCGTGCCGCGATGCACAGCGCGAGACGAGCTCGGCCGGCTCGGGTTACGCTGCGCGCATCGTCATGGAGCGCACTGTCGTAGAGCTCATCGCTGCAAAGAGAGACGGGGGGACACTCGACGTCGCGGAGATCTCGCGTCTCGTCCGGATGTTCCAGGCGGGGGAGGTGGCCGACTACCAGATGGCCGCATTCCTCATGGCCGTCTACTTCCGCGGGCTCGACGACGCGGAGACCGTGGCGCTGACGGAGGCGATGCTCCACTCCGGCGCGGTGCTCGACCTTTCGAGCGTCCCCGGCACGAAGGTCGACAAGCACTCGACCGGCGGCGTCGGAGACAAAGTCTCCATCTGCCTCGCTCCGATGGTGGCCGCGTGCGGCGTTCCCGTTCCGATGGTCAGCGGGCGAGGCCTCGGGCACACGGGCGGAACGCTCGACAAGCTCGAGGCGATCCCGGGCTTCCGCACGGATCTGTCCGTGGAGGACTTCACGCGCATCGTGCGCGAGGTCGGCGCTTGCATGATCGGGCAGACGAAGGAGATCGCCCCCGCGGACAAGCGCATCTACGCGCTCCGCGACGTGACGGCGACCGTCGAGTCGATCCCCCTCATCGTCGCCTCGATCCTCTCGAAGAAGCTCGCCGAGGGCATCGACGGGCTCGTGCTCGACGTCAAAGTCGGCAAGGGCGCCTTCATGAAGACGGAGGAGGGCGCGCGCGCGCTCGCCGACAAGCTCGTTCGCGTCGGCACGCGCGCGGGGAAGAAGGTCGTCTCCGTCCTCACGCGCATGGACGCGCCGCTCGGCCGCGCCGTGGGCAACGCGAACGAGACGCGCGAGGCGCTCGAGGTGCTGCACGGGCGCGGTCCCGCCGACCTCGTCGAGTGCACGCTCGTGCTCGGCGCGGAGATGCTCGTCCTCGGCGGCAAGGCGAAGGACGTCGCGGAGGGCACCGCGAAGCTGCGCGAGGCGATCTCGAGCGGCGCCGCCATCCGCGTGATGGAGAAGATGGTGGCGGCGCAGCACGGGGACGCGAGCGTCGTCGCCGACCCTTCGCGGCTCGCGGTCGCGCCCGAGGTGATCGAGGTGAAGGCGCCACGGAGCGGGTTCGTCACGGGCATCGACGCGCTCGCGATCGGCCTCGCCGGCGTCGCGATGGGCGCCGGCCGGACGCGCGCGGATCAGGCGGTCGATCCGGCCGTCGGCATCGAGATCGACCGCAAGCCCGGCGAGGAGGTGAAGAGCGGCGACGTCGTCGCGCGCCTGTTCGTGCGCGACCGCGCCGCCGCCGCCAGCGTGGCCGAGCGTGTCGCGAAGGCGTTCGAGTACGGCGACGCGCCTCCTCCGCCTGCGCCGCTCGTCATCGGACGCATCGACGCGACGACCTGATCGGGATCGTCATCCGGGAAGGAAACGCGCGAGCGCGCTCAGCTCGATCCCCGCGAACACGAGCGCGCCGCCGGCGGCCGCGACGAAGAAGGCCGCCGCGCGGCGCACGCCGCCGTCGAGGAACAGGACGACGCCGCGCCTCGCCACGCCGAGGCCGAGCAGCACGAGAGCCGCCGGCACGACGTACGGGATGAGGAGCGCGCCGTCGGGCGGCGCGGGATTCTCCTCGGTCGACACGAGCGTCACGGTCACCATCGCGAGCGACGCGAGGAGGATCATGACGGCCGAGCCGAGCATCGCCCAGGACCGCGGCCTCGCCCTCACGCCGATGAACCCGATCGCGATCGTGAGCACGAGGGCCACGAGGGACACCGCACCGCTCTGGACCGTCGACGTGGCGTCGAACGCGTGCGGGAGCATCGCGATGATGCTCCGGCCGCCGGCCTGGTGCGCGAGCTTCACGAGGAGCGCGCCCGTGCCTGCGAAGGCCACCGTCGTGACGACCCACGCGAGCGCCTTCTCCTTCGCGGACGGCCCCTCGTCGACCGGAGCTCGCCGCTCGAGATCGGACCTCTTGTACGCGAGCTCGAGCCCGCTGCCCGAGAGCGGTGCCGGACGCCCCGAGCCGGCGGGCGCAGGGCGGGCCGAGGCGGGTCCTGCCGGACGCATCGAGCTCGCCGGCGGCATCGAGACGAGCGCGCCGCCGCGTTCGATCTCGAGCCCGAAGTCGTCGTCGTCTCCGCCGATCTGGATCGCGATCTGTTGCGCCGGAGGTCGTTGCGACGTCACCGGCGGGCTCGAGAGCGCCGGCCCGCGTTCGAAGCTCGGGCCGAAGTCGCCGCCGAATGCGCTCGAGGGCTCCGCGCCTCGAGGATGTGATGGCGGAGCGCTCGCGTTGGCGGACGTGCCGTGCGCCTTCGGCAGATCCAGATCCGGGATCTCCGGGACTCCCCCCTCGTCGCGCGTGTCCGGCACGGAGCGATCGTACACCGCGCCGGTCGCGCGCGTCACTTCAACCGGGAGCCCGGAGCGACGTCTCCGTCGATGGTCGCGAGGTGGAGCGCCTCGGACGGACCGGTCGCGAGGAGCATACCGTGCGACACGAGCTTGCCGCCGAAATCACGCGGCGCGAGGTTCGCCACGACGATGACGCGCCGTCCCACGAGAGCCTCGGGCGCGAAGGTGAGCGCGAGGCCCGCCACGATGGTGCGAGGCTCGGGCTCGCCGAGATCGACGGTGAGCTTGAGCAGCTTGTCCTTCTTCGGGACCTTCTCGCACGCCTTGATCAGCCCGACGCGCAGATCGACCTTCGCGAAGTCGTCGTAGGTGATCACGCCGGGGGTCGTCGCGGTTTCGGCCTTCGGCGGCGCCTTCGCCGGAGGTGTGGCGGGCGTCTCGGCCTTCGGGGCGGGCTCCTCGACCTTCGGGACGAGGCGCCCGAGCAGCTCCTTCTGCGCCTTTTCGTCGAAGGTCGGGAAGAGCGGCCCCGCGGGCGCGAGGGCGAGGCCTGCGCGGGCGGGCGGCAGCTCGGTGGGCCAGAGGGCGTCGCCGACCTTCGGCTCGATCGGACCGAGCCCGAGCTGCGCGCGCATCGCGTCGCTCTTCTTCGGCATCGCGGGCCACAGCATGACCGACAGCGCCTCGAGCAGGCGGAGGAGCCGCGAGAGGATCTTGGCGACGCGCGCCGTGTTGCCCTTCTTGGCCTCGGCCCAAGGCGCTGCGCGATCGATGTACGTGTTGCCCGCGCTCGAGAGCTTCATCGTGTGCTCGAGCGCGACGTGCGGGGCGAGCTCGTCCCAGGCCTTGCGCGCGGCGGCCGTGAGCGTGCGGACGTTCTCGTCGAGCTCCCGCTCGAGGTCCGTGTCCGCCGACGAGTCGTCGGACGGGTGCTTGCCCTCCGTCATCTTCGTGCAGAGGCCGAGGACGCGGTTGAGCAGGTTGCCGACGTTCTTGCCGAGGTCGGCGTTGTAGCGCTCGAGGAGCGCGGCGTGATCGAAGTCGCCGTCCTGACCGAACGCGATCGCTCGGAGCAGGTGGTAGCGGAGGACGTCGGGGCCGAGCTCGCTCGCGACCTTCAGCGGGTCGACGCCGTTCTTCAGCGCCTTCGACATCTTCTCGCCGTCGACCGTGAGGAAGCCGTGCGCGAAGACGACGTCGGGCAGCTCTTCCTCCTTGTAGCCGGCGGCGAGGAGGAACGCGGGCCAGTAGACGGTGTGGAACCGGAGGATGTCCTTGCCGACGAGGTGGACGACCTTGGCGTTCGGCGCCCAGAAGCGCGTGAGCTCACCGTGGCCGAGCGCGCTCCGGTAGTTCGTGAGCGCGTCGAACCACACGTACATGACGTGGTCCGGATCGCCGGGGACGGGGATGCCCCACTTGAACGTGGTCCGCGAGCACGACAGGTCCTCGAGGCCGGCTTTGACGAACGAGAGCACCTCGTTGCGCCGCGTCTCCGGCTGGATGAACCCCGGCCGGCGCTCGTAGAGCTCGAGCAGCCGAGATTGCCACTTCGAGAGGCGGAAGAAGTAGGTGGGCTCCTTGACCTTGTCGACCGGCTTCTTGTGGTGCGGGCAGACGTTGCCGGGCTCGAGCTCCTTCTCCGTCTTGAAGCCCTCGCAGCCGACGCAGTAGTAGCCCTCGTACGAGCCGAGGTAGAGGTCGCCGCGCTCGGCGATCTTCTTCCAGAGGTCGATGACGAAGGCCTCGTGGTCCGGATCGGTCGTCCGGATGAACCGGTCGTAGACGACGTCGAGCTTGGGCCACGCCTCCTTGAAGCGCGTGCTGATGCGATCGACGAAGGTCTTCGGGTCGCAGCTCTCCTCGCGCGCCTTCCGCTCGATCTTCTGTCCGTGCTCGTCCGTGCCCGTGAGGAAGTACGTCTCGTCGCCGACGAGCTGGTGGAAGCGCCGCATCGCATCGGCGGCGATGGTCGTGTAGGCATGCCCCACGTGGGGGACGTCGTTCACGTAATAGATCGGCGTGGTGACGTAGAAGCGGCCCATGAGGAGCAGGAGGTTTACCACGTCGGGCGCAAACAGGGACGACCTCGCCGATCGTCGTCCGCGCGCCGCGCGCGACCAGCTCGCGCACTCGGGGACGCCGCACCATGGGTGTGGACAGGGAGTTGGGACGACTGCCGGGTCGCTGTCGAGCCGGTAGGTCTCGGCGCTCTCGCTTTTCGAGCGACGAGACAGGGGGCAACAGGTAGACAGGGACCCCGCAGGAGATGCTTCGCATTTCCTGCGAAAAGGGAGTCTCACTCCGGACCCGCAGCGCCTCGCGCAACTGCGACCGTGTTCCCACTCACGACCTTCTCTCGGAGGCGAGGAGAGACTGCTCGAAAGCTCCACGGATCCACGATCACTCCGGCTCGACCGCTCGCGGTAGCCGCTCGGTGTTCGGGCGCGGCTCTCATCGTCGGATTGCGCTGGCGAGCTCTGCGGGCCGGCGCTGCGCACTCCACGGAAGGCGGGGGCTGGATGACGGGCGTCGTCGGGCGAGCCGTCAGACGATCGAGCCGCGGCCCTCGGAGCGCGGCTTCTGCATCGGCGGCGTCATGCGCGTGGCGAGCGGAGCCTCGTCGAGCATGCGCCGCACGGCGATCATGAAGGGGCGGTCGATCGCGACGCGGACCTCGCGCGGAGGAGGAGGCTCTGCCGGTGACTGGAGGAGCCTGAGGTCGCGCGTCAGGGCGCGGCCGAGCTTGCCGCTCGCGTCGCGTGCGTTCGTCTCGCGAGGAACGATCGACGCGGGCATCGGCGCGACGAGGACGACCTCCGCCGAGTTCTGGTGGATCCACGTCGCTTGGTAGAGCGCCGCCGCGTGGCCCGTCGACTCGTGGAACATGAGCGCCCGCCACTCGAGGTGGCTCGTGAGGTCGAAGGTGCGATCGCCCACCGTGAGGGTCGCCCGGTCGAGCGATACCGGCGCGCCGCGGCCGTCGCTCAGGTACGCGCGCCCGAGCGCGTGTCGATCGTGGCGCTCGGCCTCGCGGACGAGGGCGGCGGCGTCGGACGCCGTGAGCGCCGCGTCGTGCGCGACCCCGTCGACGAAGTCGAGATCGGCGAGGACGGCGATCTTCGCGAAGAGCTCGTCCTCCTCCTCCGAGCGGCCGTCGACGCGAATGGCGACGTAGCGCGTCTGCGTCGGCGTCGTGAAGGCGAGCAGCGCATGCGGCCGACCGTACGAGGCGAGGAGCGTGACGCCGAAGGGCGCGTCCCATTGGACGATCGACTTCGTCCCCTCCGGCGACGTGCGCGTCAGGCCGGCGTCGTCGGCGACGATCGCCGAGCCGCTCTCTCGCAACGTCTTGCGCCTCTCGAGCAGGGTGAAGACGACGACCGCCGTCGCGAGCCCGCCCACGATCAGCCGTGCCCCGAGCGGCAGGTTCGGCACGCCGGCGGCCGCAGCAAGCAGCAGGGCTCCGATGCCGCCGAGCACGAGTCGGATCCGATCGAGGCCGTGCCCTTTTCCACTGGCTACGACGAGCGGATAACGCTGCGTGCTCGAGGGACGTCGACGCATGTTACGTTGAGGCGACCGTACCTACGGTCCGACGATCGATCGTTCAAGGTAGCACCACACCACGCCCCGTGCTCCGGCAAAGCCGCAGCCGGCGCGGTCCGCGCGCATGTCCTCGACTCCCCTCGAGAGAGGAACGGCGCCGAGGTGCGAGTGGGTGTGGGCGCCGGGCGCGCCGTTGGTTCGACGGCCGTCGGGCGGTGGTCCTTGGCGTCTACTTGACCGTGGGGTTCGTCGGCTCGCGATCGGCGTCGTCGAGCACCCCGTCGCCGTCGGTGTCGCGCGTCGGGGTGGGGAGGCCCACGACCGCGGGCACCTTGCCCTCGAAGGCATCCTCGAAGAAGCGGAGGATCGTGTCCTGGAGCTCACGGTACGGGCAGGGCACCGGCCGCCCGTCGTGGAGCTCGAGGCTGAGGCCCCCTTCCTTCGTGTTGTACGGGATCTCGTAGGAGCGGTTGGCGCTCGAGCGGACGAGGTTCGCGCCGTGCTGCGCCGGCGCGAGCTGTGCGAGGAGCGCGGTGACGCCCGCCTGCGGGGTGTCGCGGTAACCATCGGCGCCGGGCTCCGGCAGCAGCGTGAGCTCGATGCCGCCGCCTCGGTACGGCGTCCGCGAGGCGAGGTCGGCGAGCCCGGCGTTGGGACCGACGTTGGGGCTCGCGAGCCCGAAGCCGGCGGCGCGCGCGAGCGCCTCGGTGCCTTCGTTGGCGACGAGCTCGTCGAACACGACCTCGGTGAGGAGCACGTTGCGAGCCTTCGTCGCCGTGCCTGCGAGCGGCATCGGCGATTTGACGAGCTTGTCCGCATAGGCGATCGGATCGCCACCCTCGCCGAGCGTCTGGGCCACGGTGACGACGACGTGTCCTTCGTCGTACTGCCCGGTGGCGCCGAAGCCGAAGTTGACGCCGCCGGCGAGCGAGAGCTGCGCGTTGATCGCGGGCCCGTGCGCGGCGATCTCGGACAGGAGCCCGCCGCCGGCCACGTTCAGCACCCACGCCTTCACGTGCGGCTCGATCGCCGCGGCGACGGCGCCCTCGATGCCGCCGAGCGAGTTGCCGACGTACGCGATGCGCTCGGGATCGATCTTCGGCACGACGGGCGGCGACCCCGTCGCGAGCGGCGACAGATCGGGGTTCGACCGGAGGAGCTTCACGAGCTGCACGGTGTCGAGCGCCGCCTGGCGCAGCTGATCTCGCAGCGCGCCGAGGCTCCTGAGGCCGCCGAAGAGATCGAAGCTGCCCGCACGCTCGCGCGCGTCGCCGATCGCGTCGGCGAGGCCGTCGGGGCCGGTGTACGTCACGCCCGGCGCCGACGCGTAGTCGGTCCCTTGGTCGACCAGGAACTTCGGATCGTTCGCGCGTGCGCCGAACGTCACGCTGTCGATCGCGACGGCGATCCACCCCTTCGAGCAGAAGCGGTTCGCGAGCGGCAGCATGTCGTGACGCGATCCGCCGAGCCCGTGCTGGAAGATGACCGCGGGGTATCCCTCCGCCGGCATCGGCGTGTTCGGGATCGCGAACGAGACCCAGATTTTGTTCGTCGGCTTGTCGGGGGACGGGACGATCTTGCCGGAGCCGTCGCGCGCGAACGTCGCGTGCTCGACGTCGTCGTACTTCTTGTCCCGCACCTGCAGCCAGTTCGTCGCCTCGAACACGGCGGTGCCGAAGGCGGCGATCTTGTCGTGCGCGATGACCGGGATGAGGTCGTCCGGATCGTCGGTCCCGTCGGGCAGCTTGGCCGGCGTCGGCCGGACGCCGAGCCAGTCGTCGAGGCTCGCGGTGAACCCGTCGGGCAACGTGTCCGTCTTCGCCGCGAACTTCGCCGCCGCCATCGGCGCGAGCGAGGCCTCGTCCCATCGGAGCGTCGGGGCGGGCGCGGCCTCGATCTCGTCGCGAACGGCGTAGATCTCGTCCGCGACCTTCTGCGTCCGGTACGGCGCGAGCGACACGATGGTGTCCGAGCCGAGCGCGCCTCCGACGAGGGACATCGCCTTGTCGTAGAACGGCTTGTAGACGCTGCCGAGCGGGCCCTCGCCGCGGACGGCCGCGGCCTCGAAGTCCTTCGATGCCGTCACCCCGAAGCCGCGCACGTCCTTCACGCGGCTCGTCAGGACGGCGAGGTAGTTCCCGCCCTCGCGCAGCACGACGCCGCGCGCAGGCCCGATGCCGAGGATCGAGCGGCCGCGCTCGTCGCCGCTCTCGTCGTGGTAGATCGCACGGCACGGGACGCGCGCCGCCGACGGATCCGTCGCGTCGAGGTCGAGGAGGAACACCGAGCTTCCGTCGGAGGTGCACGCCTTTTCGTCGGCCGGCAGGCTCTCGCGATCGATCTTGGCCGAGCCCTTCTCCAGGGTGTCGGGGTCGCGGGGCGGCGCGGTGAGATCGTCGATGATGAACAACGCCGGTGCGATGCGCGACCAGCCGTTCACTCGCTCGAGCTGCGCGTTCAGGTGATCCGCGCCGCGCTTGAACGTGAGCTCGAGGCCCGGGATCTTCCGGAACCTCCCCGTCGTCTCGTCCATGTAGACGACCGAAGGAAACGGAACGTCGAGGAACCGCGGCGCCGTCTCCGAGGTGCCCTCGAGGCTGCTCGCATCGAAGCGCGCCACGACGGGCCGGATGGCGCGAACGGGCGGGGTCTCGAACTCCAAGCACGCCGTCCCCACGACCGGGACGAGCAAGAAAAGGAGAGGAGCGGCGGACCAGGACGGGCGGCTACGGCGAAGCATCGCGCGCACGTATAGCGCGGCGTCGCGGCAGGGTGTAAACGGGAACGAACGCTCTCGGAACCGACCGGCGCGAGGGCTTCGGGAACGGGGGGTCGGGAACGGGAACGGGAACGAGAACGGGAGAAAAGGGATGCGCACTCGCCTCATCATCACGGGAACCTTCCTCGCGCTCGTCGGCGCGGCTTTGGTCGTCCAAGCGTGCGGTGATTCGGATCCGGTGACGCCCGCTCCCGAGGACGCCGGCGCGGACGTCGTCGTCGACGTGGCCGAGACGCCGACCGAAGACGCGGCACCTCCGGAGGAGGAGGACGCAGCGCCGTGCGACACGACGAAGAGCTTCCTCGAGGAGATCCCGGATGCCTCCGTCGCCGACGGCGCGTCGACGACCGGCATCTGCGCGGAGTGCGCGAGCACGAAATGCTCGGCGCAGGTCGAGGCCTGCAACCAGGACTGCCCGTGCCAGGAGATGGCGCCCGAGACGCTCCAGTGCTTCCTGCAGAACCCGCAGAACCCCCTCTTCTGCGCGGCGAGGTTCGCGACGGTCCCGCAGGCGACGCAGCAGGTCGGGCTCGCGCTCTTCCAGTGCCTCAACACCTCGTGCAAGGAAGAGTGCGCGATGGACGCCCTTCCGCTTCCCGACGCTGGCGGCGGCGGGGGCGGGTGAGACGCCCTGCATACGCCGGATACGCGCTTACCGCCTGGTCGGTGGACGCGCGAGCAAGCTACCGGCATATTCGTGAGAATGGACGTCGTCCGATGGCGGGCTGCCGTCGTTGCGAGCAGCGCCGCATGGATCGCCGGCTGCTCCGTTCTGGCTTTCGATGACTTCACGGGCGGGAGCCCCGTGTCGCCGAGCGACGACGCGAGCAGCTCGATGGATGGGAGCGGCGCCGCGGAGGCGGACGCCACCGCCGCGCCGGGCTCGGGCAACGCGACGGATGGGGGATCGGGGGAAGACGCGAGCCCCGAGACGGATGCGGGCTCGACGATGGATGCGGGCTCGGGCTCGGACGCCGGCGAGGCGAAGGATGCGGGCTCTCCTCCCGGCTCGTCCGGTTGCACGGGTGTCGTCGCGACCTTCTGCGACGACTTCGACAAGACCCTCGGCAATTGGACGACGGACACGTTCAACGCGACGATCAGGCAGTCCTCGACGAGGCCCCTGTCGGCGCCCAACGTGCTTCAGGTGGTGACGCGGCCGTCGGGCACGGAGGGCGTCACCGCGCGTCTCGGCAGGACCCAGTCGGGCAAGCACAAGGTCGTCACCGCCGAGGTCGACCTGCGCCTGGACGACCTCGTTCCGAGCAAGGCCTTCTATCCGCTCCGCCTGACCTTCACCAACGACAATGGGAAGAGCGTCAGCCTGACCGTCAACGTCGGAGACGGCTCGGGCGCGACCAACGCTCGGTCGACCGTCGTCGAGCGGTCCGACACGAGCTCCGAGGAGTACCAGTTCCCCGCGGTCTATGCGGTGGGCGAGTGGATGCACGTCGAGCTCACGGCCGACATGACGGCGAAGAGGTTCGTGCTGAAGCTCGACGGGGTCGAGAAGGTGAACCGCGCGTTCTCCGCTTCGGAGTGGCAGTCCGAGATGTCGGTGAGCATGACGCTCGGCTGGAACAGCCTGCACTCGCCTCCGTTCCAGGCCATGAGCGTGTCGTTCGACGACTTCGTCCTTCGGACGCAGTAACCGTCACCCCCGCAGATTGCGCGCGCGGTGGTGGGCGACCCACGGAGACAGGCGCGAGCCGCTCTCGCCAGCGCGTGCGGCGCTGGCGCCGGTCGCGCGCTCGAGGCGCGCCGCGGCCAGGGCGACGGCGACGGCGACGGCGTCGCGATCGGCCTCGGGCACGGGCGGGTAGCCGAGGAGCTGGTCCTTGTTCCGCTCGATGAAGCCCGTGTCGTAGCGGCCGGCGACGAAGTCGGGGTGCTGGAACAGCTTCTCGTGGAAGGCGAGGTTCGTGCGGATGCCCGTCACGATGTACTCGGAGAGCGCGCGGCGCATGCGCATGACCGCGCGCTCGCGTGTCGGCGCCCAGACGCAGAGCTTCGAGACGAGCGGGTCGTAGAAGCTCGAGACCTCCGCGCCCGCGTAGACGCCGCCGTCGTCGCGGACGCCCGGGCCGGAAGGCGTCGTGAGCCGCTCGATCTTGCCCGGCGAGGGGAGGAACCCGTTCGCCGGATCCTCGGCGTAGACGCGACACTCGATGGCGTGGCCGCGCGAGACGAGATCGCTCTGCCCGAACGAGAGCCGCTCGCCCTGCGCGACGAGGACCATCTCGCGCACGAGGTCGAGGCCGGTGACGAGCTCCGTGACCGGGTGCTCGACCTGCAGGCGCGTGTTCATCTCGAGGAAGTAGAAGCTGCCGTCTTCGGCGAGGAGGAACTCGAACGTGCCGGCCGAGAAGTACCCGACGGCCTTGGCGCCCTGGACCGCGATCGCGCCCATCTTCGCGATGAGGTCGCGCGACGCCTGCGGCGCGGGCGTGGGCGTCTCTTCCACGACCTTCTGGTTGCGACGCTGGATCGAGCAGTCGCGCTCGAAGACGTGGACCATGTTGCCGTCGCGATCTCCGAGCACCTGAATCTCGACGTGCCGCGGCCGGATGATCGCTTTTTCGATGTAGACGGTGTCGTCGCCGAAGAACTTCTTGGCCTCGCTGCGGGCGCGCTCCCACGCGCTCGCCATCTCGCTCTCCGAGGCGACGAGGCGCATGCCCTTGCCGCCGCCGCCCGCGGCCGCCTTCAGCATGACCGGGTAGCCGATCTTCGAGGCGGCGCGCGTCGCCTCCTCGGTGGTCTCGCAGGTCGCGCCGGGAACGACCGGAACGCCGGCCTCCGCCATCTTGGAGCGCGCCGCCGTCTTCGAGCCCATCTGGCGCATCGCGCTCGCGGGCGGGCCGATGAAGACGATGCCGGCGCGCTCGCAGGCTTCGGCGAACTCGGGGTTCTCGCTCAAGAACCCGTAGCCGGGGTGGATGGCGTCGCAGCCGGCGCGCTTGGCGACGTCGATGACCTTGTCGATCCGCAGGTAGCTCTCCGCTGCGGCGGCCGGGCCGACGGGATAGGCCTCGTCCGCGAGCCGGACGTGGAGCGCGGCGCGATCGACGTCCGAGTAGATCGCGACGGCGCGGATGCCCATCTCGTGGAGGGTGCGCGTGATACGGACCGCGATCTCGCCGCGATTCGCGACGAGCACCTTCTTGAAGGACTTGGACGCCATCTCGAGCTCTCCGAGCGAGCATCGTTATCCGAGAAACGGGCCGATGGGTAGCGCGTCGACGCTTCGCGATCGACGCGCGGCCCGGCCCGGCCTCGGCGCGCCCGTCGAGGCTTGCGCGCCCGACCGCGAGGGGGAAAGCTACGGCGCATGTCGAAGCTCGAGCCTCCGCGCGAGGAACTGATCCCGGGATCGATCGGGGGCGAGGAGCTTTCGTTCGTCGCCGTGGCTGCGCTCCTGCTCGCCGGCCCCATGCTCGCGCTGCCTCCGGGCATCTCCGCCGATCGAAAGGAGCAGGTCGATCTCCGGCGTACCGCCGACTACGTGATCGAGCAGCCCTCCTCCACCCGCATCATGGGCACGGCGAACGTCATCCTCGAGACGAACCGCGGCATCGACGTCGTCGACGTCGAAGTGGTGTGACACGTGGCGGAGCGTCGTCCTCGACCCGGCGAGTCGCTGTCGTTCGACTTCGTCTACTCGACTCCGGAGCCCGCCCCGAAGTCGAGCGAAGCTCCGCCCACCGCGCCGGCGTCGAACGGCCCGCCGGCCACCGAGCGGAGCGCCGCGCCGCCGCCTTCCGGATCGTGGATGCCCGTGCCGTCGCCGCGCCCGCTGCCGGCCGCGAAGCCGGAGCTGCCGGTCGCGAAGCCGGAGCCGCGCGTGCTGTCGGTCGCGCAGCTCGGGCGCATCGTCGGGCGGACGCTCGATCGCACGTTCGTCGAGGACGTGTGGGTCGAAGGCGAGGTCAGCGGCGCGCGGTCGGCGTCGAGCGGGCACGTCTACTTCTGCATGAAGGACGAGAAGGAGGACGCGATGATCGACGTCGTCCTCTACCGATCGCAGGTCTCGCCGCGCAGCCGCTCCCTCGTGAAGGACGGAGCGCGCATCCGCGTGCGGGGCAGGCCGACGTATTGGCCGCCGCGCGGCAAGCTCCAGTTCGTCGGCGATCGCGTCGAGCCCACGGGCAAGGGCGCGCTGCTCGAGGCGCTCGAGCAGCTCAAGGCGAAGCTCAAGGCGGAGGGGCTGTTCGCGCCGGAGAGGAAGCGGCCGCTGCCGCACGATCCACGCATCATCGGCGTCGTGACGAGCGCGCACGGAGCGGTCATCCACGACGTGTGCAAGGTCGCGTTCCGGCGGGGCGGGGCGCACATCCTCCTTGCGCCCGCCTCCGTGCAGGGCGCCGGCGCCGCCGACTCGATTCGGCGCGCGCTCCGTATGCTCCAGCGGGTCGAGTCGGTCGACGTCATCATCGTGGGGCGCGGCGGCGGCTCGCAGGACGACCTCTCCGCGTTCAACGACGAGATGGTCGTCCGCGAGGTCGCGGCGTGTCGCGTCCCCGTCGTGAGCGCGGTCGGGCACGAGGTCGACGTCACGCTCGTCGACTTCGCGGCCGACGCACGCGCCGCGACGCCCTCGCAGGCCGCGGAGATGGTCGTGCCGGACGGAGCCGCGCGACGCAGGTTGCTCGAGGAGCGCACCGGTCGATTGCTCCGCGCCATGCAGGCGCGCATCGCGGAGGACCGTGTCGCCCTCGGACGGCTCGCGCAGGCGTTCCGGGATCCGCGCCTCCTCATCGCGAGCGCCCAGCAGCGCGTCGACGAGCACGTCGCGCGGCTCGGCCGCATCATGACGCGGCGGCTCGCGCGCGAGCGGGAGGACGCCTCGCGCCTCGCCACGCGCCTGGGCGCGGCGCACCCTCGCGAGCGAATCGCGCGTGATCGGGCGCGCGTCTCGGAGTGGTCCTCGCGGCTCGCCACGGCGGGCCGCGAGCTCGTACGCGAGCGGAGCCAGCGGGCCGCGGCGCTCTCGGGCCGCCTCGAGCAGCTCGCACCGAGGATCGCCCAGGAGCGCTCGGATCGCCTCGCGAGCCTCGTCGCACGTCTCGACGCGATGAGCCCGCTCAAGGTCCTCGCCCGTGGCTACGCGATCGTCACGCACGCCGACGGGCGCGCCGTGCGCACCGCGAGCGAGGTCGCGCCCGGGGACGCCCTGCACGTGCGCGTGGCCGCCGGCGCCTTCGAGGCGGAGGTCACGAAGACGCCGGACGCGGTCGATCGCGACTCGACGAGAGGCGAGCCATGACGCCGCTCCGCTTCGCCGTCATCGGCTCGCCGATCGCGCACTCGAAGAGCCCCGCCATGCACGAGGCCGCGTACCGCGCGCTCGGCATGCCCCACGCCTACGAGAAGATCGAGACGAGCGAGGCCGACCTCCCCGCGCGGGTCGGGGCGCTCAGGGCCGGGGCCTTCGCCGGTCTGAACGTGACCGTGCCGCACAAGACGCGCGTGCTCTCGCTCGTCGACGAGGTCGATCCGAGCGCGAGCGCGACGGGCGCGGCCAACACGCTCGTGCGCACGAGCGACGGCCGCGTACGCGCGCACAACACGGACGCGCCCGCGATCGTCGAGGAGCTCGTCGCGCTCGCGGGCAGCCGCGATGCGCTCCGCGGGCGATCGGCGATCGTCCTCGGGACGGGCGGCGCGGCGCGCGCCGCGATCTTCGCGCTCGGCAGGCTCGGTGTGGCGCGCGTGATCGTCCGCGGGCGTCGCGAGGATCCGGCGCTCGCTCGGATCCTTTCCGCGAGCGGATCCGATGCACCGCTCGCCTTCGAGCCGATCGCCGCGCCGTCGCGCCCGCCGGAGCCGTCCGATCTCGCCGCGATCGTCCAGACCACGACCGCCGGCATGGCCGGGGGCCCGCCGGGAGACGTCGCCACGGATGCCATCGCGTGGGCGACCGTGCCGCGCGACGCCGTCGTGCTCGACGTCGTCTACGCGCCTCCACGGACGCCGTTCGTCGAGCGCGCGGCCGAGCGCGGTCTCGCGGCCGCGGGCGGGCTCGGCATGCTCGCGCGTCAGGGCGCGCTCGCGTTCGAGCTCTGGCTCGGCGTCGCTCCGCCGCTCGACGTGATGCTCGCCGCGCTTCGGTGACCGTCAGCGCGGCTCGACGGCGAGCGCGATCTCCGGGCCTGCACCGTCGGCGTGCCAGTCGTCCCAGTCGTCGAGCATCCGAGGTCCGCCGGTCGCGACGGAGGCCTGCGTAGCGGCGATGCGCTGCGTCGCGGCGCGGAGCTGTCGCACGCCCGCGAGGGCGACCTGCCACTGGAACCGCAGCGCGATGCGCGAGGAGGAGCGCACGAGGTTCGCGAAGCTGTCGCCCCCGACCACGAGCGCGATCGTCGGGCGGGATGCGGTGACCGTGGCCGACCGCGGCGCGCGATCGATGAGGGCGAGCTGCCCGACGAGCGCGCCCGGGCCGAGCGTCGCGATGGGCGAGGGCGATCCGTCGCGCGTGACCACGACCTCGCCGTCGGCGATGAGGAAGCAGGTCTCGCCCGGCTCGCCCTGCCGCACGAGCACGTCGCCCGCGGCGTAGGTGCGGAGCGTCGAGATGTAGGCGAGCAGCTCGAGGTCTTCGTCCGCATGACCGCGGAGCGCGCGGAGCGCGCGGAGCTGGTCGACGCGGATCGCGCGGCCGGGGCGGCTGGGCGAGGTCGTCCCGCCTCGGCTGGTCATCATCCCGACGCCGTACGCGAGCCGCTCTCCGGCGTCGCGCAGGCGGCGGGCGACGTCGAGCAGCACGTTCTTCTGGATCGCCGCTGCGACGCGGGGGGCGCTGGCATAGAGCTGTCCGAGCGCATCGCGCGTGAACTCGAGGACGGTGGCGGGCCCGGACTCGGCTGCCGCGACGGTCGCGGAACGCGGCTCGGCGTCGATGAACGCCATCTCGCCGACGACCTCTCCGGGCCCCAGCCGTGCGACCTTCTCCTCGGTGCCGCTCGGCGTGCGGACGCGTGCGACGAGCTCTCCGTCGAGCACGATCATCAACGAGTTTCCTGGCTCACCTTCGCGGAAGAGGACGTCACCCGGAGCCCCCCGCCGCGCCTCGAGCACGTGCAGGACGGCGTCGAGGTCGTCGTCGCCGAGATCGGCGAACGCGCTCACACGCCGGAGGACGGCACGCTTTTCGGCGCTCATTGGCCGATGATAACGCGACGAGTCGCCGCGAAACGGGCGCGCGGCGCCGGGGCACTCGGCGGGAGCCGACCGCGCGTTTTTCCGCGTGCTATACGCGAGGGAGTGTCGACCGACCGGCAACAGGGCTCGCCGAGCCCGGGAGAGCGCATCCGTCAGGTGACGGCGAAGAACCTCCAGCGCCTCGGCTATCGCCGCATCGTCCAGCTCCTCGTCTACCTCGTCATCATCCCGACGGTCCTGCTGCTCGCGATCGGCATCATCCTGATGTTCCTCGAAGCGCGCATCAACCTGCTCTTCGGGATCCTCACGGTGAGCTTCGTGTCGGTCGCCATCACGGGCATCGTCCTCGTGCTCGTGTTCTTGCGTCGCGAGGCGAACCTCTCGGAGCTCCAGGCCGACTTCGTCTCGAAGGTCAGCCACGACCTGCGCACGCCGCTGACGGCGATCCGGCTCTTCGCGGAGACGCTCCAGCGATCGGACGCCGACGCCGCGACGCGCGAGAAGTGCACGACCTTGCTCATGGCCGAGGCCGAGCGCCTCTCGAAGATGATCGAGCGCCTCCTCGACTGGGGGCGCATGGAAGCCGGGCGCAAGGTCTACGAGCTCAAAGTCGAGAAGGTGGCGGACATCATCGAGGACGCCCTCCGCGCATACGCGCCGCACCAGCAGGTGGGCGGGGATCTCGACTTCGCCGTCGAGGTCGAGCCCGATCTGCCCGACGTCATCGTGGATCGGGCGGCGATGGTCGGCGCGATCGTCAACCTCCTGTCGAACGCGCAGAAGTACGGTGGCTCGCCGCCGCGCGTCCGCCTGAAGGTCACCGGGTCGCCGAACCACGTGACGATCGCGGTCACGGACAACGGCAGCGGCATCCCGCGACCGGAGCACGCACGCATCTTCCAGAAGTTCTACCGCGTCGACGATCGCCTCTCGCGCACCAAGGAGGGAACGGGGCTCGGCCTCGCGATCGTCAAGCACGTCGCCCGCGCCCATCGCGCGCGGATCACGGTCGAGAGCGCCGAGGGCAAGGGCTCCACGTTCGCGCTCGTCCTCCCCGTGCAGCGGAAACCCCGGCCGCCGGCCGCGGCGATCGCGGGCGAAAAACCTGCGGTCGGTCGGACGTGAGGATCCATCCCTCCGCTTCGTGGTGGGGAGGCGGAGAAAAAATGAGCGGACGACAGCCGCGTCCGTGAAGAAGTCCTGGCGAGCGGGCATGCCTTCGCGGTAAAGCCTCGTCGGCGGCTCGGACCGCGGGGCCCGAGCCGGGTGACGCTCATGGTGCCCGACGCCAAACGGAAGACGGTCAGCCTCGAGGGGAGCCGTGTGCTCGTGGTCGAGGACGACCCGAGCATCGCGATCGGCCTCCGTATCAACCTGGAGAGCGAAGGCTACGCAGTCACCGTCGCAGAGGACGGCGAGCGCGGTCTCGAGCTCGCTCGGACGAGCGACCCCGACCTCGTCATCCTCGACGTCATGCTCCCGAAGCGCAACGGGCTCGAGGTCCTCCACGAGCTCCGCTCCGAAGGGCGGACGATGCCCATCATCATCCTGTCCGCGAAGTCGGGCGAGATGGACAAGGTCGCCGGCCTCGAGCTCGGAGCAGAGGATTACGTGGCCAAGCCCTTCAGCCTCGCCGAGCTGCTCGCGCGGGTCCGCGTCGCGCTACGTCGTGGCGGGGCGGCCGAGAAGCGGCCCGTGGTCTCGTTCGGCGACATCGAGATCGACGTCCCGGCGCGGACGATCAAGCGCGCCGGCGAGCACGTCGACGTGACGGCGACCGAGTTCGACGTGCTCATGTGTCTCATCGGCGAGCGCGGTCGTGCGCTCTCCCGCGAGGAGATCTTCCGGCGTGTGTGGGGCCCGAACCACCACGGGACGCCTCGGACCGTCGACAACTTCATCCAGCAGCTCCGGGCGAAGCTCGAGCCGGATCCGCACAGCCCGAAGTACATCCACACGGTTCGGGGCGTGGGTTATCGGTTCGATCTCGTCGAGTCGTGACGCTTGTGATGGACTAGGAGCGGCCGCGCGGCCAGCGCCCGGCACCGCCGGCGTCCCCGCGCCCTTTTTCGCCGCCGACATCGAGGCACGTCATGGATCAGAACCTTCTTCGCCAGTATCTCGCCACGGTCTATGACCTCCCGACGCCGAACGGCCCCCTCCGCGTATCGCTCGACGGCGACACGGTGCAGGACCCGTCGACTCTCCCGGAGCTCCTGCTCAAGCCGTTCACGATCCTGACCGCGTTCAACCCGCGCTCGATGCTCCTGCCCCGAAAGGTCAACGATGCGCGGCACGCGGTGCTCCGCGACATGCTCGTCCTCGGCTGCTACCGCGTCGAGCAGTGCGTCGGCTACGAAGAGGATCCCGAAGGCACGTGGCGGGAGCCGTCATGGCTCGTGCACGGCATGGATCGCGACGAGGCGATCGCGTTCGGCCGCGTGTTCCGGCAGAACACGATCGTGGTCAACCGCAACGCACGGCCGGAGCTCATCGTCACCGACCCGACGTGCGACGAGATCGGGCGCGCGTTCGTCGGCAACTGGCGCATCCGCGGCTGACCGCGCTCGTCTCTCACGCATCCTTGGCGCAGCGGAAGCCGGTCATCCGGAGCTTGAAGCGCGCGGGGTGGTGGATGCGATTCGTGCTGCGCAAGCCCTGCGCAGGGTAGTTGTAGGCGCCGCCGCGGATGTTCTTCTCGCACTCGGTCGGGATCGGGTTCGAGCCGGTGAAGCCCTGCTTGCCCTCGGCGCGGAGCTTGTTCTGCGCGGCGAGGATCTCCTCGCAGGTGCCCGGCTTGCCTTCGCGCGCGGTCGGACGCGTGTAGGCGAACGGGTCGTAGTCGTCCTCGAGCCACTCCCAGACGTTGCCGGCGAGATCGTCGTGACCGTACGGGCCGCGGCCCGCGGGGCGGCTCCCGACGTCCTCCGGGTGGTCCGCCGCGAAGACCGTGCGCTCCTTCGTCGGCGGGTCGTTGCCCCACGGGAAGCGGCGCCCGTCGTCGCCGCGGACGGCGCGCTCGAACTCCGCCTCGCGCGGCAGGCGCTTGCCCCGCCACTGGCAGTAGTCGCGGGCGGCGAACCAGGAGACGCCGACGACGGGCTTCTTCGGTCCTCGGAACACGCCGCCGAAGCTCGCCAGGATCTTCGGATCCGGCGGCGGGCACGCCTTGGCGGCGACGCACTCGTCGTACGCCTCTTGGGTCACCTCCGTCTTGTCGAGCCAGAAGGAGGCGATCGTGACTTCGTGCGCGGGGCGCTCGTCCGGCTCGCCGCCCTCGTCCGCGCCCATGATGAACGTGCCGCCCGGCACGAGCAGCATGTCCGGCGGGGCCTCGGTCGCGACCGTCGCGTCGGCGTCCGCGGCGCTCTCTTCCGTCGGCACGCCCGCGTCGGCGCCGGGCTCGGCGAGCGCCGGCGCCGCGTCGGGCGCCTCGGAGGCGGGCGGCGGGCTCGGCGCGCTGGTGCTGGCCGACGACGGCGGGGGCGGCGCGGAGCCGGAGCGACAGGAAGCGAGCGCGAGGAGCACGAAAGGAAGGTGGGATCGCATCGGCGTCGAGCGAGGCGCGCGAAGGGCGCGCGCCTCTTCGAATGTGCCTCGCCTCGCGCTGCGATGGAATCGAGAACCTCGACGGTGCGCCGTCCGAAGGACGTGCCGCTGCAAAGGCGCGGCGGCCGTGGTAGGAAGGCGCGCGAGACGAGGGCTCCGTCGCGCCGCCGCCCACGTCGCCCTGGTCCGATGATCTCCGTTCAGCACCTCGTCAAGCGGTACGGCTCGAAGGTCGCGGTGGACGACCTCTCGTTCGAGGTCGACAAAGGAGAGGTCATAGGGTTCCTCGGTCCGAACGGAGCGGGGAAGAGCACCACCTTGCGCATCATCGCCGGGTTCCTCGGACCCACGAGCGGGACGGTGAGGGTCGCGGGGCACGACATCACGAAGGAGAGCTACGAGGCGCGGCAGAAGCTCGGCTACATGCCGGAGGCGGTCCCGCTCTATCCGGAGATGCGCGTGGCCGAGTACCTCCGGTTCCGCGCGGAGCTGAAGCGCGTGCCGCGCGCGCAGCGCAAGGACGCCGTCTGGGAGGCGATGGGGAAGGCGAACGTCCGCGACGTCGCGAACGTCGTCATCGGACACCTCTCGAAGGGGTACCGGCAGCGCGTCGGCCTCGCGGACGCGCTCGTCTCGCGTCCGCCGCTGCTCGTGCTCGACGAGCCGACCGCGGGCCTCGACCCGAACCAGATCCGCGAGGTCCGAGAGGTCATCCGCGAGCTCGGCAAGGAGCACACGGTCCTCCTCTCGACGCACATCCTGAGCGAGGTCGAGGCGACCTGCAGCCGCATCGTCGTCATCTCGCAGGGCAAGCTCGTGGCGGCGGGGACGATGGAGGAGCTCGCGCAGAAGCGCCGCCCGGTGGGCCTGCGCGTCGTCGTGCGCGGGAATGTCGAGATTGCCTCGAGCGCTCTTCGGGCGATCGAGGGGATCACGAAGGTGACCGTCGAGGGAACGCGGCGGACCGAAGAGGGCGAGGAGGTCCACGCCCTCCGCTGCGCGTACCGCAAGAAGCTCGACGACGTGACGGCGGCCCGCGCGACCGAGCAGGCCGTCGCCGCGCTCGTGGGCGCGGGCCTCTTCGTGCGCGAGGCGACGCCCATCAAGAGCACGCTCGAGGAGCTGTTCGGCGAGCTCACGGGCGTGCGCTCCAGCGAGGCCGACAAGGCCGACGACGAGGCGGCCGCATGAGGAGCTTCTGGCCGATCTACAAGCGCGAGCTCTTCGCGTTCTTCGTGACGCCGCTCGCGTGGGTCCTCCTCACGGTCTTCCTCGTCGTGCAGGGGATGCACTTTTTCCTGCTCGTCGACCACTTCGCGAACGTCGGGCAGCAGCTCAGCGATCAGACGCCGCTCCAGGCGTTCTTCGGCAACACCGTCCTCTTGTACCTCGTCCTGTTCCTCCTCGTGCCGCCGATGACGATGCGTCTGTTCGCGGAGGAGCGCCGGAGCGGGACGATCGAGACGCTGATGACGGCGCCGGTCTCGAGCGTCGCCGTCGTGCTCGCGAAGTACGCCGCCGTCGTCACGACGTACGTCGCGATGTGGGCGCCGACGATCCTCTACCTCGTCATCCTGAGGCAGACCGGCGACCTCGACTGGGGCGTCGCCGCCTCGGCGTACATCGGCGTGCTCCTCGTGGGCGCGGGCTACCTCGCCCTCGGGCTGCTCATGAGCGCGATCACGAAGAGTCAGTTCCTCGCGCTCGTCCTTACGGCGCTCGTCGTTCTGGGCTTGTTCATCCTCGGCGTCGGCGAGTTCGTCACGCGCGAGGGAACGCTCATGCACGAGATCTGCGCGCACGTCTCGGTGTGGGCGCACATGAACGACTTCGCGTCCGGCGTGATCGACTCGCGCCGGCTCGTCTTCTACGGCTCGATGATCGTCTTGCCGTTGTTCGTGACGGTGCGCGCCGTCGACGCGTGGAGGTGGGGCTGATGGCGGCCGGGCAGAAGTCCGAGAAGAAGCGGAAGCTCTCGCTGCCGCGCATCGACGCCCTGCAGGCGTCGCAGCTCGCCGGCATCGCGCTCGCGATGATCGTCGCCATCCTGGTGAACGTCGTCGCGGTGCGCCGTTTCTCGCGCTGGGACTGGACGGCCAACAAGCGCTACTCGCTCTCGCCGGCGACGGTGCAGACGCTGCGCGAGCTCGAGGAGCCCATCGAGATCTGGGTGCTCCTCGGTCCCGCCGATCCCCTCGAGCACAGCGTCAAGCAGCTCCTCGTCGCCTACCAGGCGGAGACGACGAAGCTCGACATCCGCTACGTCGATCCCGACAAGGACGTCGTCGCGCTCGAGGACGTCAAGAAGCGCTTCAAGATCGAGACGGGCCGCACCGAGCAGGGGCACGTCGTCACGGACGCGATCGTCGTCGTCGCGCGCGGCGATCGTCACTGGTTCCTGTCGGCGTCCGACATGGTCGAGATCTCGCCGGGCGACGACACGCGCGTGAAGCCGAAGGAGGAGCGCGCGCTGACCGGCGCCATCCGCAACGTCCTCGGCTCGGAGAAGGCGAAGCTCTGCTTCACCACCGGGCACGGCGAGATGAACCCGGAGGACCCGGGCCCGGAGGGCGCGGGCCTGCTCAAGGACATCCTCGTCAAGGACAACTACGACGTCACCGTCGTCGATCCCGGCGCCCTCGACACGCCCAAGCCCTTCGAGTCCTGCGCCGTCGTCGTCGTCGCCGGGCTGCGCGGCGCCTTCACGCAGGAGGAGGCCGAGCGCCTGCGCACGTACCTCCTCGAGGGCGGCAACATGCTGCTCGCCGTGAGCCCGATCACGGGCGAGAGCGAGACCGGGCTCGTCTCCGCGAACCTCGATCGCGCCCTTTTGCCGTTCGGGATCGCGCTCGACGACGACCTCGTGATCGAGGAGGACCCCGAGCTCTCGTTTCCCGGCACGGGCGGCATCCGCTTCGTGGCGCAGCCGCGCCCGCACCCGGTGACGGCGGCCTTGGCGCAGGACGACAGGCGCGACGTGCCGCGCGTCGTCCTCCACTTCGCGCGCTCGCTCCGCCGCGCGGCGGAGCCGAATGCCGCGAGCCCGGCGGACATCCTCGTCACGTCGCCGAAGGCCTTCGGCCTCACGAACGTCGTCGGCGCCTCCGAGTGGAAGGAACAGCCCAAGAAGAAGCCCGGAGACCTCGGCGGTCCGCTCGTCCTCGCGATGGCGGCCGAGCGGCCGAAGACGAACCCGTCGGCGCCGCACGGCCCGCGCGTCGTCGTCGTCGGCACCGCGAGCCCGCTCACCTCGCCGACCTTCCGCGAGCCGCTGCCGCTGCGAGGCGCGGCGCTCTTCGTCGAGAGCGCCATCTCGTGGCTCGCCTCGAAGCCGCAGGTCCTCGACGTCCCCGACAGGGCGGCCGTGCCCGCGGGCATCCGCATCACCGAGGAGGACCGCGAGTCCGTGCGCCGATACGTCCTCTTCTTCATGCCGGGCGCGATGGCGATCCTCGGCATCGCGGTCGGCCTCTGGCGGCGCCGCGGCGAGGGCGCGCTGCCGGAGGACGCGCCCGACGCCAAGAAGAGCGACGCGAGCGGCGCGCGATCGGCCGCCAAGCCGAAGAAGAAGAGCGCGGCCAAGCGCGCGAAGAAGGAGGACGAGGACGCGTGAAGCGGCACGCGACGACCATCGTGCTCTTCTTCGTCGCCGTCGTTCTCGGCGTGTGGCTGTGGCTGGACCGGGACAAGGTGAGCGAAGGCGAGCGCAAGCGTCGCGAGAACAACGTCTTCCCCGCGTGGCGCCGCGAGGATCTCTCTCGCATCGAGATCGCGCACGAGGGCGAGACGATCGTGCTCGAGCGCGACGCGAAGGCGGACGGCGTCTGGCGCATGACGTCGCCGCGTCAGGAGCGCGTCGATCAGGCCGCCGCCGAGCGCCTCACGACGACGCTCGAGTTCGCGACCATCGTGCGCAAGGTCGGCGACGATCCGTTGCTCGGCCTCGAGACGCCGCGTGCGAGCGGATCGATCACGATGGGCTCGCTCGTCTTCCGGTTCGCGCTCGGCGCGCCGTCGCCGCGGCCGGAGGGCTCGAGCTATTTCCGCGTCGACGACGGCGCGCCCTTCGTGGTGTCGAAGGAGCTGACCGAGACGTTGCTCGCGCACTCGGACACGTACCGCGATCGCACCGTGGTCCCGTACCTGTCGCTCGAGCTCGCGCGCTTCGCGGTGAAGCATCCGGGCGGCGGGTTCGCCGTCTCGCGAAAGGACGAGCGGTCGTTCACGGTCGACGGCCCGGGCCTTCTCGCGTCGCGCGTCGCGCTCGACAAGGTGTGGAGCGCGCTCGCCGAGATGCGGGCGGAGGCGTTCCCGAAGGACGCGGACGCCGACCGGCTCACCGCCGAGCCGCGTCTGACGATCCTCATGACGCCCAAGGAGCCGGGCAAGCCACCCGGCGAGCTCGTCGTGGGCGACACGTGCCCTGGTCACCCGAACGACGTGGTGGTCTTGCGGAAGCTGCCGACGCGCGTCGCGGCGTGCGCGCCGAAGGGCGCGATGGACACGCTGCTCGCGATCACCCCGAGCGCGCTCGTGGACGACCGGCCATTTTCGTTCCGTCACGACGAGATCGAGGAGATCCGGCTCGAGCTCGTCAGCGCTGCTGCGCAGGACGCCGGCGCGTCGCCGCCGCGCGCGATCGAGCTCGCGCGGCGCGGGACGGGCTTCCACCAACGCGAGCCGGTCGATCGCGAGGTCACGGGCGACGAGGCCGACGCGGTCGGCGACATGCTCGCGGAGATCGAGCGCGGCGCTGCCGTCGAGGTGCGGCCGGGCGGAGAGCCCTTCACGGCCGTCGCGCGCGCGCGCGTCCGCTCGGGCGACTTCGAAGAGACCGTCGAGATCGGCGAGCTCCCGAGCAAGGAGAGCGACGCCGGCACGTCGCGTCCGATCGTCCGCCGCCTCCGCGACGACGCGCGCCTGGTGGTTCCGCCCGAGGTCGCCCGTCGTTTGGTGCCGCGCGCGACGACCGTTCGTGGTCGCATCCTCTCGGCCGACGAGAACGGCAAGCAGGAGACGAGGCGCGTCGTGCGCGTGGTGCTCCGCTGCGGCACGCCGCAGGAGCTCGTCGACTCGGGCAATGGCTTCGTCCTCGTGGAGCCCAAGGGCTACGAGACGGACGGCACGATCACGCAGCTCGTCGACGGCCTCGTGAAGGGCAAGGTCCTCGCGTGGGTCGCGGACGCCGACGACGGCACCTTCGGTCTCGAGGAGGACGGCTGTCGCGTCGTCCTCGTGTTCGAAGACGACAAGGCGCCGATGACGGTGCGCTTCGGTGCGGAGGGCGAGGGAGGCGTCTACGGTGTCGTCGATGGACGTGCGCCGGTGTTCGTCGCGCCGCGCTCGCTCCACGAGCTGGCGAAGCGGATCTACGTGAACCGCGCCGCGCTGCGCGAGGAGCCGTCGCGGATCGAGTCGGTGAAGGTGACGGTGCGCGGAGCTCCGGTGAAGGGCCGGAGCGAGGCGGAGCTGCGCGACGCGGTGGCCGGTCTCTTCGCCGATCGCGCGGCATCGCTCGGCGGGACCGACGTGGGCCCGCCCGAGGTCGAGATCGTGATCGGGCTCGCCGAGGGCGGCCCGCCGAAGCGCGTCGTGTGCGGGCCCGTGTCCGGAGAGTTCAGGAGATGCGCGACGCCCGGCATCAAGGCCGTGTTCGAGGTCCGTCGGGCGCTCGTCGATCGCCTCCTCGAGCCGGTGGACGCGGCTCGCTCGAGCGAGGCCGGGGCCGAGAAGTAGCGAAAGTCGAAAAATCGCGGCCCCACGGATGACCATGCGTGGCGAACTTCTGACAGAAGTCGGCTCCTCGTGGACGGTCTAAACTGGGATCCGTGCGAAGCCTGCTCGCCGTTGCCGTGGCGCTCGTCCCCGCGTGCACGCTGCTCGTCCCGACGGACAATCTCGCCGACTCGCCCCCGTCCACGCCTGCCGACGCGGAGGTCGAGGGGCAGCCGACTGGAGATGCATCTGCCGGGGCCGACGCTCCAGCCTCGCCGTACGAGGCCCTCATCCTCTCGGACGGCCCGCTCGCCTATTGGCGCATGGGCATCTCGAGCGGACGGATCGTGCCCGACCGCACCGGGCGCGGCAACGATCTCGTCCTGCAAGGCACCGGACACAAGCTCGGGGTGCCCGGCGCAATCGCCGGCGACGTCGACGGCGCCATCGAGTTCGACGGAGTGTCCTCGCGAGCGATCGCGACGAACGCGCGCGCCTTCGACTTCGAGGACCGGCATCCGTTTTCCATCGAGTGCTGGTTCTTGCGTCGACCCCGCGCGAGCGGCCCGGAGTACCAGTACCTCGTGAACAGCTCGATCGGCGAAGGCGGGAGTCGAACGGGCTACGCGCTGTGGATCGCGCCGCCCGAGGGCGGCAAATCGGACCCGCACAGCGGCTTCGAATGGATGACGAGCGGAGGCGACCTACAAGTGAACGGGGCGCTGCCGCCCGCGGACGCGTTCGTTCACTACGTGGCCGTGTTCGATGGAACGAAGGCGATCCTCTACGTCGACGGTGTCTCCGACTTCGAGAGTCTCACCGGCCCCGGACAGCAGACCGCGCGCGTGACCGACTTCGTGATCGGCGGGGACTACGACGGCAGTGAGTGCGTGTCGGGCGTGATCGACGAGGTCGCGATCTACGACCGCGCGCTCTCGCCGGCCGAGGTGGCGCGTCACCTCAGCGCGGGTCGAGGCTTGTAGGCTCTCTACGCCGAAGCCGAGGACCCGACCGCGGGGTATTCGCCCGATCGGCTCCGGGCGGCACGTGACGGCAAGTTGCATTACACGTCGCCGACGTTCGGGCGAACGCCACCACAATCCTGCGGATATTTGCTCGTGTCAGCTCGGGTCACGAACGGCACCCGAGCGCAGGTGAAAGGGCGGCTCGACTGGGGAGGCGATTTCCTCTCCGACACGCGCGAGTTCACACTCGCGCCTGGCGCCGACACGACGTTGAACCGTGACGCTTCCGTTCCGCGGCAGCCTCGACACCGCAAAGAACCGGCTCGGGATCACCACGGCCGCGGGCGTCCCCGTCATGGCGGAGAGCGATCGTGCGTACGCCAACGTCGTGCGGTCTTGCAGGATCGAGAAGCTACTCATGGCGGCGCCGAATTGATGAGGCGCGCTCGTGGAGCAGTGGCGTAGGCGTCTGCGTACCGTGTCGCGGTCCACGCCGAGGACGCGCGGCGGCTCGACGCAGCGGCCCCGGACGACGCGATCGCTCGCGCGTCGTCGAGCGCGCGAGCGGACGGTGTCGTAGGCTATGGACGCAATGGACAGCCTTCCGGACAAAGCCCGCCGCGCGCTCGAACGTGCTCGGTCCAAGCCGCTCAGCTACGCGGTTCGCCTCGTGAAGGCGCCCGACGGACGCATCGTCGCGATCCTCGGCGAGGCGCACATGAAGCTCGCGGAGGCCTCCGAGATCGGCAAGGCCGTCGTCGGCGCCTTCGAGCTGCGCGGCGTGGAGACGTTCCAGCGAAACAAGGTGACCTGGGGCCGTCTGCTCGGCTTCCTCATCGGCGCGCCGCGCACGCTGCTTCGGATCCTGTCGCTCGGCGCGATCAAGGGAAGCACGATCACCGACGCGAAGCAGCTCCCCTCGGGCTACACCGTGGAGCTCGAGCGGGCGAAGCGGATGCCGTTCGGGCTGCACGTCGCGTCCGTGTACATGTGCCTCTACTTCATCGTCGCGTTCCTCGCGATGATTGCCCCGCTCATCGCCGCGATCGCGCCCTGGCTCGCCGCCGCGATCCTCACGCTGGCGGCGTTGTTCCAGGCGCACCTCATCGCGCTCGTGCCCGCGTTCTTCCTGAGGAAGTACTCGTGGTGTTGGATCATCCATCCGTTCCTCGGGATCCTCACGTTGCGCGACGAGCTGATGGCGAAGGGCACCGTGCGGATGCTCGACGACCATCGGAGGATCCGCGCGGCCGTCGTCGTCATGGGCCGCGCCCACGTGTCGGGCTACGAGCGCATCCTCGTCGAGCGATACGGCTTCGAGCGCGTCGAGCTCTGACTGCGGCTCAGCGGAGGCGCGTGAGCCAGAGCCACGCGAGCGCGGCCGAGACGGCGAGCAGCACGCCGACGACGATTCCGATCCATCCCCGAGAGGCAGGCGTCGGGGCGCCGGCCTGCACCGGCGCGGGCGGCTGCGCGACGGCGTGAGGCGGAGGGGGAGCTGCCGAGGGCGGCGGCGCCAGCGGGATCATTCGCGGTGTCGGATGGCGAGGCGCCGGCGGCGGTGCTGCGCCAGGTGAAGGCCCGACGATCTCGACGGTCGGTCGCCCTTCGACGGCCACCGTCGCCGCGATCGCGAGCACCTCCTGATCGGTCGTGTCCGGGTCGTCGCGTCCGCCGGCCGAAGCCCAGAGCATCTCGTTCTCGTCACCGATCCCGAGGCGAGTCCTCGCCGGCGGACGGTGATGATCGAGGATGGCCTGCAGCTTCTCGACGACGCCGGCGGGCAGATCGAGGAACCGCACGGCCATCCCTGCAGGCGCGTCCGGCCCCTCGGGCC
Source organism: uncultured Myxococcales bacterium (assembly GCA_937949945.1). GTDB lineage: Bacteria > Myxococcota_A > Polyangia > Polyangiales > Polyangiaceae > Labilithrix. The sequence continues at coordinate 47,366 of CALFEQ010000147.1, read as the reverse complement.
TCGTTCGTGTGGAGAACACGCGTGCCTCGAGCGTGACCGCCGCGGTGGGGGACTTCAGCTCGACGCTGAGCAGCGCGCCGACGGCCAGCGGCTCGGTCGTCTCGATGAAGAGCCCGCCGAGGGCGACGTCGCGCGCGACGGCGCTCGTCGGCGCTCCGCCGTTCGCGGCCTCGTACGTGACGATGATGCGGCGTTCGTCGCTCGCAGACATCCTGACGGGAACGTAACGCGATCGGGCCTTCGTGTGATGCTTCGCCCCTCGGGCTGCGGTCGCGCTGCATTTGCGGCGCTGTTCTCCGTCCGACGCAAGAAGTGCTCGCGCAGACGCAAAGGGATGCTAGGCTGTCGTTCGGCGTGTGAGAGCGCGCCGACGATGACGAACCCGCGCTGAGCCTCGAAAGACGAGAGACAGGACCCGCAGCGCCCGCTCGCACACGAGCCGGAGCGCGCGGCTGACATCGGTCCAGACTCCAGTCTCCAGCAATGGTCTCCAGCATCGATCTCTAGCCGTCGCAGGGCTCGAGACTGGGGCGCGTCTTCATCGTCGGCGACGGGCAGTCGTCCGCCTCCAGCGACGCGAGTCCCCAGCAGCTCGCCCCTGCTGGAGACTGGAGGCTGGAGACTGGAGGCCGAAACCCCATGGGAGCTCACCGCCATGCAAAGCCTCACGTACTACGTTGCGACCAGCATCGACGGGAAGATCGCCCGTCCCGACGACTCCTTCGACTTCTTCGTGAACGAAGGCGAGCACGTCACCGACTACCTCGCCGCGCTGAAAGCGTTCGACTCCGTCATCATGGGACGGCGGACGTACGAGATCGGGACGAAGGTCGGCGTCACGAACCCGTACCCCTGGCTCGAGACCTACGTGGTCTCGAGGTCCATCGAGAAGAGCCCGGACCCGAACGTCACCGTCGTCTCCGAGGGCGTCGCCGACCTCGTACGTTCCCTCAAGGAGCGGCCAGGCCGGAGAATCTACCTCTGCGGGGGCGGACGGCTCGCGGCGCATCTGCTCGAGCACGACCTCGTCGACGAGATCGTGCTGAAGCTGAGCCCCGTCATCGCCGGCGACGGCATCTCCGTCGTGAGCGCGATGGATCGACCGACGAAGCTCGCCCTCGTGGACCACAAGGTCCATGACAACGGCGTCGTCGTCCTCCGGTACCGCGTCGAGCGGCGATCTCGACGGCCCGCTCCTACGGCCGAGTCAGGACGAACACCGCCACCGAAAAGATCGTCGTGAGCGCTGCGAGCATCACGACCGCCCAACGGGGCGCTACGCGCTCGGCGTCCGCCGCGCTCGGGTCGTACGGACCTTCACGAACGAACGACATGGCGTCCGCCTCGTCCGCGCGCATCGTCGCGACGGCCGGGGCGGGCGCCACCACGGCGACCGCCGCTTCCGTGCGCTCACGCGGAAGCTCCGCAGGTTTGCGGTAGACGTCCTGCATGGGGCGGAGCTTACTCCTTTCGAGGCGTGCGCCCCAGCACGCTCTGCCGTCTGCGTTGACTTTGCAGCGCGGCCGCTTTAGCTGCGGATTTCATCGATGTTGCGAGCCGCGAAGTCCGACGGCGCCACCGAGAAGGTCGACCTCGCCTCCGAGCCGGCGGCGCGGCCTTTTCTGAAGTGGGTCGGTGGCAAGACGCAGCTCCTCGAGCAGATGGAGCCCCTCTTGCCGCGGACCTTCCGTCGGTACTTCGAGCCGTTCGTCGGCGGCGCGGCGTTGTTCTTCGACCTCCGGTCGAAACGGCGGATCGAAGCCGGGGCGTACCTGAGCGACGTGAACAAGGAGCTCATCGACTGTTACGTCGCCGTGCGAGATCACGTCGACGACCTGATCGCCGAGCTCCGAAAGCACAAGTACGAGAGCGATCACTACTACGCGGTGCGCGCGCAGAACCCGGCGGACCTGCCGCTTCCGAAGCGGGCGGCCCGCACGATCTTCCTCAACAAGACGGGGTACAACGGGCTCTACCGCGTCAACAAGTCGGGGCAGTTCAACGTCCCGTTCGGGCGGTTCAAGAAGCCGCTCATCTGCGACGAGCCCAACCTCCGCGCGTGCTCGCGGGCGCTCCAGGGCATCTCGATCGAGGTCGCCGACTTCACCAAGGTGCTCGAGACCGCGGAGGAGGGGGACTTCGTCTACTTCGATCCGCCCTACGTACCCCTCTCGCCGACGTCGGACTTCACGGCGTACATCCCCGGCGGGTTCGGCGCCGCCGAGCAGAGGAAGCTGGCCGAGGTGTTCACCGCGCTCGCGAAGCGCGGGGTGTACGTCATGCTCTCGAACTCCGACACGGAGCTCGTCCGCGACCTCTACGCCGAGTTCGACATCGACGTCGTCTATGCGGCACGGAGCGTCAACTCGAACGCCTCCAAGCGCGGCAAGCTTCCCGAGGTCGTCGTCAGGAGCTACCCGATCCGCAAGAAAGGCAGGGCATCGTGAGCACACCTCGACGTCGGGGCATGGGAGGGGTCGATCCGGGGCCGGCCGAGCCCCACTCGCACGCGCTCGCGCCGGAGGAGGTCATTCGCCTCAAGGTGAAGGCGGAGCTGCGCAAGCGCATGCGAGGCGTCCGCAAGACCGCGCCGCTCGAGGCCTGCGCCGAGCGCTCGGCGAAGATCGTCGCCGCGCTCGAGGCTCACGAGGCGGTCGTCGCGGCGAAGTCCGTCGCGCTGTTCTGGCCCATCGTCGAGCGGCACGAGGTCGATCTGCGCGAGCTCGATCGGAAGCTGCGTGCGCGCGGCGTCCGGATCGCGTACCCGGCGATCGATCCGGACACGGGCGACATGTCCTTCCGCATCGTCGACGACGTCGCCGCGCTCGAGGAGCGAGGCTACGGCTTCGCCGAGCCGGCGCCCGACGCCCCGCACGCCACGGCGCTCGACGTCGTCGTCGTCCCGGCGCTCGCCGTCGACCCGACGGGTCATCGCATCGGCTACGGCGCGGGCTATTACGATCGCACGCTCCCCAAGTACGCGCCTCCCGCGATCGCGATCTCGGTCGCCTACGACTGGCAGCTCGTCTCGGAGATCCCGGCGCTACCCGGCGACGTCCAGACGGCCTGGGTCGTCACCGATCAACGCGTCCTCGACGCGCGCGCGTCTCAATCCCCTGGAGCCCGGAGCCTGGAGCCGGGCGCCTGATCGGCTCGCTTCGGCGGCCGCGCCGTCTTCGCGGCGCACTCGGCGCACGTCCCGTACATCTCGTGCTTGTGCGTCTTCAGGATGAAGCCGTAGCGGGCGGCGATGCGCTCCTGCAGCTCTTCGATCTGGGGCTCCTCGAACTCGATGATCTTGCCGCACTCGACGCAGATGAGGTGGTCGTGGTGCGACGACTCGTCCGCCAGCTCGTAGCGTGTCAGACCGTCGCCGAACTTGCGCTCGAACGCGACGCCGCACTCCGTGAGGAGCTTGAGCGTCCGATAGACCGTGGCGTAGCCGACGCGAGGGTCCTTCTGCCGCACCTCGGCCAGCAGCTCCTCGATGCTGATGTGGTGGGGCGACTGGAAGAACGTCTCGACGATGACGTTGCGCTGCTCCGTCTTCCGGAGGCCGCGCTTCTCCATGTGCTCGTGCAGGAGCGCGCGAAAGTGCTCCAGGTTGGGCCGCACGGCCGAGTCAACGTGGGCCGCCTTGGCCTTCAACCCGCCTCCCATGGTCTTGAGAGATGTCGCGCCGCATCCGCGGGCCGTCAAGTCGGAAGCGAACCGCCGAGGCCGCAGGTCAGGGGCGCTCGATGGGCAGCCCCTCGGATTCCCATGCGAGAATGCCGCCTTCGAGGAACGCGACCGGCGTGCCCTGGTTGGCCATGCGCTCCGCGAGCTCCTTCACCTTGTCGCCGGAGCGGTCGTAGAGAGCCGGCTGTCCGGGCAGCATGTAGAGCTCGGCGAGGCGATTCTCGATCTCTTCCAGCGGCATGTTCTTCGCGCCGGGCAGATGGGCGCGGTTGTATGCGGCGGGCTCACGGACGTCGACGGGCACGACGGCGCCTTGCTTCATGAGCTCGGCCAGCTCGCGTGCCTTGAGGGCGCCCGCCGCGCGGGGGAGGAACGGCTCGAGCATCGCGCGGAGCTGCTTCCTCCCGAGGGCCCCGACCTGGACGTCGCCGAGGCGTTGATCGACGAAGAGCATGAAGGTCGGGACGGACTGAATCCGTAGCTGACGCGCGAGGAGCGGCGACTTGTCGATGTCGACCCTGACCACGCGAGCCTTGCCTTGAACCTCGGCCGCGAACGCCTCGACCTCCGGAGCGATCGACTTGCACGGCTGGCACCAGTCCGCGGTGAACTGGACGAGCACGGGGACCTCGGACATGAGCACCACCTGCTCGAAGTCCCGCTCCGTCACGTACGGGATGGCGCCACCTCCGGACGCGCCCGCGCCACCACTGCCTTTGGCGTCTTGCGCGCCACGACCACGTCCGCCGAAGATGTGCATGTCGGCCGAGACACGTAACGCATCCATCCGCACCCGCCAAGCCCCGTCGGCCGCATCTCGCGCCTTTCGCGAGGGCTTCGCCGGCACCCGGCGCGGTCGATTGTCTCGAAAGCGTCCGCCGGCCCTGCGCTGCGGTGCCGATGACCTCGAGTGCGTGGCCGAGCCCTCAGCGGGAGCGCGGATCGAGGAGCCCGCGGAGCGCTTCGCCCATCAGGTTGCAGGCGATGATCGTGACGACCAGGAGCGCGCCGGGGAAGGCGAGCAGCCACCACGCACCCGGGGCGTCGCGGAACTGGCTCATCGTCTCGCCCCACGAGGCCGCTCCACCGGGCGTCCCGACGCGGAGGAAGTCGAGCGACGCCTCGGTGAGGATGACGGTGCCGACGCCGACGGCGGCGGCGACCGCGAGCGGGCCGTGCACGTTCGGGGCGATGTGCCGGCGGAGGACGCGGAGCGGGGAGGCTCCGAGGGCGCGCGCCGCGAGGACGTAGTCCTGCGTCGCCGCGAGCATCACCTCGCCGCGGACGAGTCGCGCGATCTCGGGCCAGCGCGTCAGGGCGATGGCGAGGAACAGCGTGAAGAGCGTCGGGCGAGGGACCGCGGCCTGTATTCCGAGGACGAGGACGAGCGGAGGGAACGCGGTCACCGATTCGATGGCGCGGCTGACGAGCGCGTCGGCCGCCCCGCCGAAGAGGCCGGCGAGCGCGCCGAGCAGGGCGCCGAGGCCGACCGATGCCGCCACCGCCACGAGCGCGAACACGAGGTAGCTCCGCGTACCGTGGACCGTTCGAGCGAAGACGTCGCGACCTTCGCGATCGGTCCCGAACGGGTGCCCCGCACCGCCCGGCGAGAGCAGCGGACGCCGCACCTCGTACGGCGCCGTCTCGGGCCCGTGAGCGACGAGCGGTCGGATCGTCCAATCCGCCTCACGGACGAGCTCTTCGCGATCCATCGCCTCGAGCTCCGCGGGGCGGGTGACGTTCGGCAGGACGTAGAGGTGGCCGTGGATCCTGCACGCGATCGGCAAGTCGCTCGCCAAGAGGTCGGCGAAGACCGCGATCAACGCGAGCAGCGCCGCCACGACGAGGGCCACGCCTCCGAGCCTCTTGCTGAGCGCGTGCGTGCCCGCCCACGCGATGCCGGCGAGCGGAGGCGCGGCCTGGGCGGGGCGGACGCCCGGCGCCGGCGTCGGCGACGAAGGAGGCGCAGGCGGGACCCGGGAGGGGCGCGCGAGCAGGAAGGGGACGCTCTCGAGGTCGTCCCTGAGCGTCGCGTCGTCTGCCGGGCTCGTGCGCGGGTCGTCGCTCACGCGAAGCGCCTCCTTCCCTGCCGCTCGCGGACGCGCGGATCCAAGAGGCCGTAGGCGATGTCGCTCGCGACGAGCGAGGCCGTCGTCACGGACGCGCAGAGGAGCGTGACCGCGACGATCCAGGCCACGTCGCGGGACTCGATCGCCCGCAGTGTCTCCCAGCCGATCCCGTGGACGTCGAAGACCTCTTCCACGACGAAGGCGCCTCCGATGAGCGCCGGGAACTGCACGCCGGCGATCGTCACCGTCGGGACGAGGGCGTTCCTGAGCGCGTGCACGATCGCGACGCGGAGCGTCCTCGCGCCTTTGGCGCGCGCCGCGCGGACGTAGTCCTGCGTGAGCGTTTCGATCATCGACGCGCGCTGTTGCTGCGTCATGACCGACAACGAGACGGTCGCGAGGGCGAGGATCGGAAGGACGAGGCCCGCGCCGGCCGCACGTCCGAAGGTGGCGAGGAGCTCGGCCACGAGGAAGGTCGGGACCGAGTAGACGAGGAGGACGATCGCCGAGGTGACGTGATCGACGGTGTGCCCCTGGCGCCAAGCCGCGACGACGCCGATCGGGACGCCGACCGCCGCGCTCACGAGCAGCGCGAGGAGCGCCATGCCGAGCGTCACGGGCGCGCGTGCGACGAGCTTGTCGAAGATGGGGAGCCCGTCCCGGGTGCTCAATCCGAGCTGTCCCGTCACCGCGCCGAGCACCCACTTGGCGTAACGGGTCTGGGTGATGCTCGCCGTCACCTTCTCACCGCCGTAGAGCACGACGTAGTCGGGCTCGTGGATGTACCACCAGGAGAGCCACTCCGAGATCACCGCGCGCGCCTGTGCGCGGTCGGCGTCGGGCGGGAGGGTCGCGTCGCGCATCGCGACGCGCGATGCGATGCGCGTGAGCCGATGGAGCGCGACCGGGTCGCGCGTCGACCGCATGGCCATGACGAGCTCGCGGAGGGCGAACGTGTCGACGAGGAGGACCTCGCGCTCGAGGAGCTCGCTGTCGCGCGTCGTGATGCGCTGGACGGATCGCCTCACCGCCGGCTCGGTGAAGTCGACGGAGCGATCCTCCCAGAAGCGCGCCCAGAACAGCACCGCGCTGTCGGGGTGCACGAGCTCGACCTCGTCGCCGATGCCCATGCGCTGCGCGACCGGCGCGAGCGCGACCGCGACACGGCCGCGTGCGGCGGGAGGGATGTCGTCGAGGCGGGGCAGCAGGTGAGGGAGGGCCGCGCCGCCGATGCGCGCGAGGCGCGCCTCGCAGAACCGCGCCTCCGCGTCGTCGGCCACGACGTGCGCGATGCACTCCTCGACCGTCGCGCGAACGTCACGAGGGGAGACGTTGAACAGGCGCGGCAGATCGAGGAAGCGCGCGCGCCTCTTCTCGTCGAGCTGGATGCGCGCCTCCACGTCGTCGGGCGCGATCGCCACCTCGGTCTCGGGATCCGGGAGCAGCGTCGTCAGCAGGAAGACGACGAGGCTGACGCCGAAGAGCGTCGGGATCGCCCAGATCGCGCGGCGGAGCGCGAACGCCAGCATGGGGCGACACTATAGCGCTCCAACAGGCTCCAGGCTCCAGGCTCCAGGCTCCAGGGACGCGAGGTGGTCGCGTCCGAGCTCGTTGCATGGTGTTTGGTCTCGAGGGCGGCCGAGTCAGGTCTCGAGCGCGGCCGCTCGCTCCAGGCTCGCGTCGAACAGCGCGTCGTCCGCGAGCGCCTCCCAGCTCTACGTCTCGCTTCGGCCGCAAGTCGTCGCCCGTGAAGTGGGCTTCGTGCTAAGAGCGCGCCCCTTTCCGCCTGGATCCACATGATCACCTTCTCGAACGTCTCCAAGCAGTACGGCGGTCAGATCCTCTTCCTCGAGGCGAGCTTCTTCCTCGGCGACGGCGAGAAGGTCGGCCTCGTCGGGCCGAATGGCGCCGGCAAGAGCACGGTCTTCCGTCTGATCACGGGCGAGGAGCAGCCGGACGACGGCGTCATCGAGCGACCGAAGCGGACGACGATCGGCTACTTCCGCCAGGACGTCGGCGACCTGAAGGGACGGAGCGTGCTCGCCGAGACGCTCTCGGGGGCAGGAGAGGTCGGACGCCTCGGCGAGGAGCTGAAGGAGCTCGAGGCGAAGCTGAACGACCCGAGCGCGCCCGGCTTCGACGAGGCCGTCGAGCGGTTCGGAGAGGTCCAGGCCCGCTACCAGGAGCTCGGAGGCTACGACCTCGAGGCGCGCGCGCAGGCCATCCTCGCGGGGCTCGGCTTCTCGGAGGAGCAGGTCGCGGCCGACGTCGGCAACCTGTCCGGCGGCTGGAAGATGCGCGTCGCGCTCGCGCAGATCCTCCTCGCGCGTCCCGACGCGCTCTTGCTCGACGAGCCGACGAACTACCTCGACATCGAGTCGATCCTCTGGCTCGAGGACTTCCTCCGCGAGTACCCGGGCTCGGTGCTGATGACGTGTCACGACAGGGACGTCATGAACCGCGTCGTGAAGAAGATCATCGAGATCGACGGCGGAGAGGTGAAGAGCTACTCGGGCAACTACGACTTCTACGAGCAGCAGCGCGCCATCGCCGCCGCGCAGCAGCAGGCGCAGTACGAGCGCCAGCAGGCGATGCTCGCGAAGGAGAAGGCGTTCATCGAGCGGTTCAAGGCGCGCGCGAGCCACGCCGCGCAGGTGCAGTCGCGCATCAAGAAGCTCGAGAAGATCGAGAAGGTCGAGCCTCCGCGGCGCATCATCGAGAAGCACTTCGACTTCAAGAAGGCGCCGCGCAGCGGCGACGACGTCATCAAGATCGAGGGCGTCTCGAAGTCGTACGGCAGCCGAAAGATCCACGAGGACCTCTCGCTCCTCGTCCGACGCAACGAGCGCTGGGCCGTGATGGGCGAGAACGGATCGGGCAAGACGACGCTCCTCAAGATGATCGCGGGCGTCCTCGAGCCCGACGCCGGGAAGGTCACGATCGGCGCGTCCGTCACCATGGGCTACTTCGCGCAGCACCAGATGGAGCAGCTCGACGCCGATCGCACCGTCATCGAGGAGCTCGTCGCGCATGCGCCGACGACGAACCTCGGCACGCTGAGGAACCTCGCCGGCGCGTTCGGGTTCCACGGCGACGACCACGACAAGCCGATCAAGGTGCTCTCCGGCGGCGAGCGCGCGCGGCTCGCACTCGCCAAGATCCTGTTCGACGCCCCGAACCTCCTCGTCCTCGACGAGCCGACGAACCATCTCGACATCGTCACGAAGCGGGCCCTCGTGAAGGCGCTCTCCGAGTACGAGGGGACCATCGTCTTCGTCTCGCACGATCGTCAGTTCCTCCGCGCCATCGCCACGCGGATCCTCGAGCTGCCGTCCAGCGCCGACGCTCGGCGGAACGGCGCGTACGTGCCGCCGCGCGTCTACGGCGGGACGTACGACGAGTACGTCGCCGCGACCGGCCGCGAGGCGCCGGGGATGCGGCAGCTCGCGCGCTGATGATCGATCGCCGGAGGCGTCGCCTCTGGATCGGATCGCCTCCCTGGTTCGAACGCACGAACGACGTCGCCGACGGCATCGTCATGCGGCCACTTGCCACCTTGCGGATCGAGTCGCCGGCGTACAAATAGGAGCGCACGTTCGGCCCTTCCGCATCCGACTCGAGGATGCCGGGGAAGGAGAGTGTCGAGCGCGTTCGGGTCACGACGGCGCGACGCCCCGGCGAGGGGCGGAGCTGCCGAACGAGGAGTTCCGTGGAGGCAGAAGGCGTCACGATACTTCGCAGCTACGTGGAGCACCTCGCGACCATGACCGAGCTGCCCGCGCTGTCCTTCTCCGCCGAGCCGCTGCAGGTCGTCGGGCGCTTCCTCGATACGCTCACTCCCGCGCTTCGTGTCGATCTCGCGTGGGCGAAGTTCGAGCATCCGAGCGGGAACGGCGCGCTCGAAGCGGGCCGCACCGGCGGCGCGACGCCGAGACCGCTCCCGCGTGCGGAGATGGAGGAGCTCGGACGCCTGCTCGATCCGCTGCTGGGGACGTCGTCCACGATCACGATGCGTGATCCGTTCGGCAAAGGGACGCTGCGGATCGCTGCCGTACCGTCCCCGTTCGGTGACGGCTTCGTCGTCGCCGGCTCGCGGCGCGAGACGTTCCCCACGTCGCTCGAGTCGACCGTGCTCGGCGCCGTCACCAGCCAGGTGGCGCTCTCGCTGCGTCTGTCGCGCCTCGTCGCCGACTCGCGCCGGATGCAGGCGAGGCTCGCCGAGCGGGAGGACAGCCAGACGCAGCTCGAGCACGAGAACGCGTATCTCCAGGAGCAGGTCGAGGCGGCGCTCTCCTTCGGAGGCATCATCGGGAAGAGCGAGGCGCTCCGGCGCCTCCTCGAGAGCGTCGAGCTCGTGGCGCCGACCGACGCGACGGTGCTCATCCTCGGCGAGTCGGGCACGGGCAAGGAGCTGCTCGCTCGCGAGATCCACTCGCGGAGCCAGCGCGCGGGCAGGGCGCTCATCAAGGTGAACTGCAGCGCCATCCCGCGCGAGATGTTCGAGAGCGAGTTCTTCGGGCACGTGCGCGGCGCGTTCACCGGCGCCGTGCGAGACCGCCCCGGGCGCTTCAAGCTCGCGGACAAGGGCACCATTTTCCTCGACGAGGTCGGCGATCTGCCGCTCGACCTCCAGCCGAAGCTGCTCCGCGTGCTGCAGGAAGGGCAGTACGAGCGCGTGGGGGACGACACGACGCACACGGTCGACGTACGCGTCATCGCCGCGACGAACCGGGATCTCCGAGCCGACGTGAAGGCCGGACGATTCCGCGAGGATCTGTACTACCGGCTCAGCGTCTTTCCGCTCCACGTGCCTCCGCTGCGCGATCGCAGGGACGACATCGTGCCGCTCGCGATGCACTTCATGGAGTCGGTCGCCAAGGAGATCGGCGCGCCCGTGCCGGTGCTGTCGGAGCGGCAAGCGGCGATCCTTCGCGCGTACGACTGGCCGGGGAACGTCCGCGAGCTCCAGAACGTGATCGAGCGCGCGGTGATCCTCGGCCGCGAGGGGCGCGAGGTGGCGTTCGACCTGCTCCTCGGCGCGCGACCCGAGCGACAAGAGACGGTCGCGCCCGCGTCCACGCCCCCGCCTGCGCCTGCCCCGCCGCCCCGGATGCAGGACGTCATCTCGGAGGAAGAGCGTCGCCGCCGCGAGCGCGAGAACCTCCTCGCCGCCCTCGAGCGGACGAACGGACGCATCTACGGCGCCGGGGGCGCTGCCGCGCTCCTCGGACTGAAGCCGACGACGCTGCAGTCACGGCTGCGCGCGCTCGGGATCCGTGCGCAAAAGCAGTGAGCGTCGGGCGCTCAGTCGCAGCTGTCGCAGTTGTTTCTCGCGCACGCGCTGGCGCGGCAGCAGAAATCGGTGTCGCTCGTGTTCGACGAGCAGGTCGCGCTGCAGGATCCGCCGTCGCAACGGATGCCGCCGTGATCGTCCCCTCTGCAAGCGTTGTACCCGTCGCAGGTGATCTCGCTCTTCGCCGACGACGCGGAGACGCCGTCGAGGCATGCGTTCATTTGACGGCACCGAATGGTCACGTTCTCGCCTGCCGTCGCAGACACCCTCCTGCACGTGTTGGGGCCGTTGCACTCGATGGTGCACGTGTTCGTGGCGGTGCAGGTGACTCCGTCGTTGCAGGACGAGGCACCCCCGCAAGTCGTCGCGCACTTGCTCGACGCACACGTGACGCCCTTCTGGCAGGACGTCGCGGAACAGGTGACGTCGCACGTTCCGGCGTCGCAGTGGATCCTGTCCGTGGTGCAGGTGTTGTTGGCGCACTGGATGGTGCACCCGGCGCCGCTGCAAGCGATGGGACCCTTGCAGGCCCCGCTCCCTTCGCACGTCAGCGAGCACTCCGACGCCTTGGTGCAGTCGATCCCCTTCGCGCACGAGTTGATGCCCGTGCACTCGACGGTGCACGGGATGCCCGGCGGGCAGGTGATCGGTGCGGTACAGCTCGCAGCGGTCGCGCACCGGTACGTGCACCGCCCGTCCTCACAGGTGCCGCCGTCGCACTTCGACAGGCAGTCGTCCTGCGCATCGGAGCTCGCGTCGAGCGAGCCTGCGTCCGACGCGTCGGTGTCGCTCGCGTCCTCGGACGAAGCGTCCAAGCCGGTCGTGGCGTCCACGGTGACGGCGCCGTCGTCCGTGCCCGGCGTCACGCCCGCCTCGCCCACGGGCGTCCCGGCCTCGGCGCGAGTTTGCTCGTCTTCGTCGCCCGCGGAGCCTCCGACGAGCGAGAGCCCGCACGCCGCGACGAGCAAGGCGCTCGTCGCTGCGAACACGAAGCTCCGCGCGCGCGTGGTGGTTCTCAAGGTCGCTCCACCTCTATCGACCATCGTACTTGGCGAGCGCGGCCGAAGCCAGCGTGCTTCCAACGGAGCTCGGCGAGGAAGCTGGCAGGTGGAGATGCCAGTGAAGCGTCGACGGTCCCGTGATAGCCAGAGAAGCGATGGACCTCTCCGACGTCATCCAGAAAGCCCGAGCCTGGGCGGAAGCCGATCCCGATCCCTCCACGCGTGCCGAGATCGAAGGGCTCCTCGCGGCCCCGGATCCGGCGAAGACCGACCTCATCGACCGGTTCGCCGGCTCGCTCGAGTTCGGCACCGCGGGGCTCCGCGGCGTCATCGGCGCAGGTCCGAACCGCATGAACCGAGCCGTCGTCCTGCGCACCACATGGGGCCTCGCGCGTTACCTCGAGACCACCTACGGCGCGGACGGTGCGCGCGCGGGCGTCGCCGTCGGCTTCGACGGTCGCCGGATGAGCCGCGAGTTCGCGGAGGACACCGCATGCACGCTCGCCGCAGCGGGCATCAGGTCGCATCTCTTCTCGGACGTCGTGCCGACGCCGCTGCTCGCGTTCGCCGTCTCACGGCTCGGGTGCGCCGCGGGCGTGATGATCACGGCGAGCCACAACCCGCCCGAGTACAACGGCTACAAGGCGTACTGGTCGAACGGCGCGCAGATCATCCCGCCGATCGACGTCGGCATCGCCGAGCAGATCGCGCGCGCGCCGGCCGCCAAAGACGTCCCGCGCATGCCGCTCGACGAGGCGCGGTCGAAGGGGCTCGTCGTGGCGCTCGGCGAGGATCTCGAGCGCCAGTACGTGGACGAGGTGCTGCGCCTGAGCCCGCGTCCGACCGAGGGCGACCGGTCGCTGTCGATCGTCTACACGCCGATGCACGGCGTCGGGGACAAGCTGCTTCGCATCGTCTTCGACAAGGCGGGCTTTTCGAACATCGTCTCCGTCCCGCAGCAGCAGAAGCCGGACGGCGCCTTCCCCACGGTGGAGTTCCCGAACCCCGAGGAGAAGGGCGCGATGGATCTCGCGTTCGAGCTCGCGCGCGAGCGGAAGGCCGATCTCGTCATCGCCAACGATCCGGACGCCGATCGCCTCGCCATCGCGCTCCCGAGCAGCAAGTCGCCCACGGGCTATGTGCAGCTCACGGGCAACCAGGTCGGCGTGCTGCTCGGCCACTACATCCTCACCGGCGGTCTCGCGAGCACGGACCGCGCGGTGAAGACGGGCGCAGGCGAGCCGCTCGTCATCGCTTCGATCGTGAGCTCGCCGATGCTCGGCGTCGTCGCTCGCGAGCTCGGCGCCCGATACGACGAGGTCCTCACGGGCTTCAAGTGGATCGCGAACCGCGCGATGGAGCGCAAGCAGAAGAACGGCGAACAGTTCGTCTTCGGCTTCGAGGAGGCGCTCGGCTACACGGTCGGGGAGCTCGTTCGCGACAAGGACGGCATCAGCGCCGCGCTGCTCTTCGCGGAGCTGGCGGCCGTCCTCCGCTCGAAGCAGAAGACCGTGCTCGAGCACCTCGAGTCGCTCTATCGCCGCTATGGCCTCTTCGTCAGCTCGCAGGTGAACCTGACGCGCAAGGGCGTGCAGGGGATGGCCGAGCTGCGCGCGATCATGGCGAAGCTGCGGGACAACCCACCGTGGAAGATCGGCGACCACGACGTCACCTGCATCCGCGACTATCTGAAGCAGGAGGCGACGTCCGCGGACGGGACGAAGAAGCCGCTCGACCTGCCGAAGAGCGACGTGCTCGCCTTCGATCTCGCGTCCGGCTCTCGCGTCATCGCGCGCCCGAGCGGGACGGAGCCGAAGGCCAAGTTCTACTTCGACGTGCGCGAGGCGATCGAGGGCGACGAGCCTCTCGAGCAGGCCGAAGCCCGCGCGGCGGCCAAGATGAAGGCGCTCGCCGACGCGTTCGTCGCGATCGCGACCTGAGCTCGATGGCGCCGGGGGAGGCGCTCGTCACGGGGAGGCGCCGGCGTCCGTCTGCTCGCCTCGGTCGCAGCCGGCGTCGGCGTGCTCGGAGAGGTACTTCGAGAACGCCGACGTCATGGCGCAGAGCAGGCGGTCGCCCATCAGGCGGCTGCCCTCGGGGCCGAAGTGGATGTGGTCCTCCCCGGTGAGGCCGCGCTTCGTGAAGCCGATGATCGACCCGTCGCCGCCCATCGCCTCGCGGAAGTCCCAGAACGCGACGCCCGTCTCCGCCGCCACCTCGCGGAGCTGGTTCACGACCTGGACGATGCGGGGATCGGACTTGGTCTGACCCTCTTTGACGGTGTCGCCCGGGGAGAGCACGAGGATGGGCACGCCGGGGAGAGCCTCGTCGAGCGTCTGGATGAACTCCTTCGCCCACCCTCTGTTCGGCGGGACGAACATCACGTTCATCCCGAGCCAGATGATCACGAGGTCGTAGGCGCGCCTCTGGAGCTGCGCGCGGCGCGTGTCGTTCGCGACCCACGTGAGCCGCTCGAAGTTGAGCGCGCCGGCGCCGAGCGAGTCGACCTGCACGCCGCGCTTCGTGCCCTCCTTGATCTCGCGATCGAGCGACACGCCGTTCAGGCGGACCTTCCCGTCGCCGCGGACGACGCAGCGGATCTCGTGCGGGCCCTCCTCGACGTCGAACGTCTCGAAGCCGGCCTCCCATGCGGGGGCGCGCGTGTCGATCGTCTTCACCTCCTTCCTGTCGATCTCGACGCGGAAGGAGCCGCCGCGTGGCTGCTTCAGGTAGTAGAGCTCGAAGCGCGTGACGGCGTGACCGACCTTCGCCTTCGGGTCCTTCGTCGTGGCGGCCCACGCGGCCGCGCCCGGCTCGTTGCTCTCGGCCGCCATGTTCGCGAAGCCGTACTGCTTGTCGCGCGACACGTGCGTCGTGGGCGCCCACTGCTTGAAGTTCGGCCAGTAGCCGGCGACGTGGACGTCCTGGTGGCGGTAGCTGCCCCACGGCTTCGCGAGCGCGACGAACCCGTGCCCCGCGTCGCCGTACCGCTGCTGGAGGACGCGCCGGAGGTGGCCCGAGAGGAAGTCGCTCGTGAGGTTGCTGTCGCCGTAGATGCCGATGCGCATCGGCCGCGTCGCCGTCCCACGCTCGTGTCGGGCCAAGAGCTCGAAGAACGGCGCGAGCCGGCCGGCGGCGTCGACGATCTCGGGCACCGGCGTCTTCACGACCTTCGTGTTGCAGGTCGCGAAGGGCTCGATCGACGCGGGGTCGAGCGGCGCGCAGGCGGGCTTCGAGGGGAGCGTCGCCTCCTTGATCGCCGGCGCGGGGGCGGGGGCGGAGCTCGGAGGCTCGGCGCTCGCCGCGGGGGCGCCTTCGCTCTTCCCTCGACACGCGGCGAGGACCGGGGCGACGGAGAGGACGCAGGAGACGACGAAAAGGGATGCTCGTCGCACGCCCCGGCAGGATACATGCCGAGGTACCGACCCACGAAGAAAGGCGCGGGCCCACTGGATCGAGCGCGACTGGTGGATCCTCGGGACGGCCGACAGGATCCACCGCGGACGACATCGTGCCACCCCCGGTCGCGATCTCCGCGGAAAATCGGTCGACTCGCGCCCGCCGCGGCCGCTCGGGGGATGGCACCGTTGCTGCACTGGGTCAGGGCGACCTTCGAGGGCGAGGCGAGACCCCCAACGCCGTTGACGGAGCCGAGATGCGAGCTGGCCTGCTGATTTCGCTGATGCTGATGGGATTGACCGCTGCGGTGGGCTGTGGCGCGAGCCAGAACATCGAAGTGCTGGATCCGTCCTCCGACCCCGCGTGGATCCCGCCGGGCCAGGGAGACTTGGCCGTGCTCGACGCTCCGGAGCCGGAGGAGGTCAAGCCGAAGAAGAAGCCGCGCCCCCGCCGCCTCGAGAAGCCGAACCGCGCCGAGTTCGGCTCGCTGCAGGCGAAGTCGGGGCGCTGAGCGCTCGCGCGCCGCGCCCGTCGCCGGCGCTCACACGCGCGGCTTGGGCGGACGGGGCACCGGCCCCGGATGCTTCGGCTTCGGCTTCGGCTTCACCGAGTCGAGCAGCTCGCGCGGATCGAACATGTGATCCTTCCTCGTGTCGGGCTCGGGCACGAGGAACGAGGAGTCGAGGAACTCGGGGTCCGCCTCGAACGAGGGCGGCGGCAGGGGCGGGAGCCACGGGGGCACCGCGTCCAGCCATGCCGCGCGCATCGAGGCGATGTCCGGCCAGCGATCGGCCTTTCGGTACGCGAGCGCGCGATCGACCACCGCCACGACCTTCTTCGGCAGCTCCGGCGCTGCGTCGGCGAGCGAGCGCGGCCGTACCGATGCGCTCGCGAGGAGCATCGCGTCCAGGTGCTTGGCGAGGTGGACGGGCTGTCCCGAGAGCGCCTGGAAGAGCGTCGCGCCGAGGGACCAGACGTCCGTCTGGGCATCCATCTTCTTCGTCAGGCCGAGCGCGGCCTCCGGCGCCATGAACGACGGCGTGCCGACGACGTTCTGCGCGGCGTCGGCCGTGTAGCCGCGGAGCTTCGCGAACCCGAAGTCGAGGAGCTTCACTCCGCCGCCCTCGAGGACGAAGATGTTCGCGGGCTTCAGATCGCGATGGACGATGCCCGCGGCGTGCACCGCCGAGAGCGCGTCCATCACGGCGTTGCCGATCGGCATGATCTCCTCGAGCGGGATGCGCCCGCCGCGAGCGTGCCGGAGATCGTCGAGCGTCTGTCCGAGCAAGAGCTCGAAGACGATGTACGCGGAGCCGTCCTCGGCCACCCCCTCGTCGAGGACCTTCACCGTGCCGGGATGCGCGACCGCTCCGACGAGCCGTGCCTCGGAGAGCAGCAGCTTGAGGACCTTGGGATGCTGCGACAGCTCCCGATGGAACAGCTTCAAGGCGGCGCGCGTCCCGTCGCTCTTCATGGCGCGGTACACGGTCGACGTCCCGCCCGATCCGAGCACCGAGTCGAGGCGCCACGGACCGAGGGTGCGACCGATGCGGCGTACGGCATCCATCGCTTCGAGGGTAGCAGCTTCCGAGCACCGCGCGGCACGGCGCGGAGCGACGGCGCTCGCGAGGGCATGCAGCGGCGCTGCGCCACCGCGACGCGCTTGGTGTAGTGTGCGCGGTCGCCATGCGTTTCCTGCATCCGGAGCTCGACGAGCAGCTCGAGCTCGCCACCGACGACGTCTTCCTCCTGCCGAGCTACTTCGACGGCTTCTCGCGTCTCGACACGGACCTCACGCCTCCGGACTTCCCGGGCGGCTCGCATCCCATCGTGTCGGCGAACATGAACGCCGTCACCGGCAAGCGGATGGCCGAGACGATGGCGCGCTTCGGCGGCCTCGGCGTCCTGCCGCAGGACATGGCGATCGAGACGACCGCGCGGATCGTCGCGCACATCAAGGCGGCCGACCCGCGGTACGACACGCCGCTGTCCGTCTCGCCCCGCGCGACGCTGCGCGACGTGCAAGGGATCATCCGGAAGCGCGCGCACGATCTCGTCGTGGTGGTCGACGAGGAGCGCCGGCCCGTCGGCATCGTCACGCAGGCGAACCTCGACAGCGATCAGTACACGCCGGTCTCGGCGCTGATGTCGCGGAAGCTCGTGACGCTGCCGGTCGGCATCTCGAACCGCGACGCGTACCTCCTCATGATGGAGGCGCACGTCAAAGCCGCGCCGGTCCTCGACGCCGACGGCCGCCTCGTCGGCGTCCTCACGCGCGACGACGCCGTCCGGCTCGAGCTCCTCCGCCCGTCGCTCGACGCGAAGGGCGAGCTCATGGTCGCGGCCGCGATCGGCATCTCGGAGAAGGCACCGCAGCTCGCGGCCGAGCTGCGCGACATCGGCGTGAGCGCCATCGTCCTCGACACGGCGCACGGCCATCAGCGGCGCATGCTCGAGGCGATCCGCGCGGTCAGAGCGGTCGTCGGCAAAGAGATGCCCATCATCGCGGGCAACGTCTGCACGGCCGAGGGCACGCGCGACCTCATCGAGGCCGGTGCCGACGTCGTGAAGGTGAACGTCGGCCCGGGCGCGATGTGCACGACGCGCATGCAGACCGGCGTCGGGCGCCCGACGTTCTCGTCCGTCCTCCACTGCGCGCGCGAGGCGAAGAAGCACGGCAAGCACGTCTGGGCCGACGGCGGCGTCAAGCACCCGCGCGACGTCGCGCTCTACCTCGCCGCGGGCGCGAGCCGCGTCATGGTCGGCACCGCCCTCGCAGGCACGTACGAGAGCCCGGGCGACGTGAAGGAGGACAAGGACGGCAACCTCTACAAGGAGAACTACGGCATGGCGAGCGCGCGCGCCGTCCAGGAGCGCACGGTCGACCTCGACCCGTTCGAGCGCGCGAAGAAGGGCTTCTTCCGCGAGGGCATCTCCACGTCCCGCATCTACATCCGCGAGGGACAGGAGAGCGTGGGCGCGATCCTCGTGGAGATGATCACGGGCGTCCAGTCCGCCATGACGTACGCGGGCGCGCGCACCATCCCGGAGTTCCACGAGAAGGCCGTCGTCGGCGTGCAGACCGCCGCCGGGTACATCGAGGGGACGCCGCACGGCCAGCTTCGGCGCTGAGCCCGTCGAATCTCACTCCGGATCGAGCGTCTTGCAGATCGCGTCCGGCAAGAGGTCCGGCGACGTCCGGCGGAGGTCGTCGCGATCGAGTCCTTCGCCGGACGCCCACACGAGGCACACGGTCATGCGCTCTCGGCCGGTCACGCGGAACGCGCCGGGAAGCGGCACGGAGTTGCCGCACGCGAGGTCGACGGCCTGCGCGAGCGGGAACGACACGGTGCCGTCGGCCTCGTACACGGCCACGTCGAACGACGCCTTCGCGCCGGGCGGGCACGTGACGAGCGCCTTGAACCGCGCTCCGTCACGGTACGTGCCACCGGCTTCGGTGACGAGCGCATCGTCGTCGCGCACGAGCGTGAACGCCACGCTCGATCCCTTCATGCGCGTCCCGTCGACGTCCTCCGGAGCTCGCGGGAGGCGACCGACCACGATCGCGACCGCGGCGGCGAGCGCGAGCGCGGAGGCGGCGGCCGCGGCCGGGACGAATCGGCGTGCACGCCTGCGCGGCGCCGGCGTGATCGCCGGAAGAGGCGGAAGCTCGCGCGCGTCGTCCTCGACGATGCGCGCGAAGACGGCCGCGCAGTCGGCGCACGCGGCGAGGTGCTCCGTCACGGCGGCTCGCTCCTCGGCCGCGAGCTCTCCGAGCCGATGGCGCTCGAGGCGCAGCCACGAGATCGGCGTCGCGCAGCTCATCGCGCTCTCCCTCCGCCGGCGGGAATCGAGGAGAGCCGCATCACGGCTTCACGCGCGGCCTCGAGCCTGCGGCTCACGGTCTTGCGCGTGATGCCCAGCGTCTCCGCGATCTCGTCCTGGGTCATGTCGTCGAAGTAGCGGCACACGACGACCTCGAGCGTGGGCTCGTCGAGCGTTTGCGTGAGCTTCACGAGGAGGTCCATGTCGATGGCTCGATCGTCGCAGCGCGTGCGGACCGGGCCGCGGAGCGCGTCGTCGTGTGTCTCGAGGATGCGCTCGCGGTTGCGAGCGTCGCGAAGGAAGGTCAAGCAGCGGTTCGTGACCGCGCGATAGAGAAAGGCGAGATCGAGCTTCTCGGCGCTCGCGTCGCTGCGCTGGAGGAGATCGGTGAAGAGCGCGTGCACGACGTCCTGCGCGTCGTCCCTGCTCTGGAGGATGCGCTCGGCCTTCCGCAGGAGCGCGCGCCCATGGCGCTCGTACGCGACGGAGGCCGCGGAGGTCGACGGCGGGGGAGCCATGGATGGCGCATCAGCGGCAGCGACCTCCCCGCACCCATCGGAACTGGCACGCCGGGCCGCCGGCGTTGGGGAAGTCGGCCTCGCATGCCGGCACGGCGCCGTCGGGCTGCGTGTCGTCGAAGTCGGCGGCGGCGGACGTCGCGCCCTCGCACTCGTTGCTCGCGCAGTCGTCGTCGGCGAGGCAGTGCGCGCCCGAGGGACGGAGGCCCTGGCCGGGATCGCACTGGAGCGGGACGACCTCTTCGAAGCCGAGCAGGCCGTGGTGGCGCGGGACGTCGCGGCGCGTGCAGAGCCCGTCTCCAGGGCAGGACACGTACCGCGGCTTCGTGGGCACCAGGTCTCCGTTCTCCACGGCGAAGTCGGCACCCTGCGGGTCCACGCAGCACTCGGCGCAGATGCCCTCGCAGCAGACGCCGGACGCGCACTCGGACGGCGTGCCCTGCGTGCAGGCGTCCCCGAGCGGGCGACCTTGCAGGCGCAGCGGGGGCGCGGTGCAGTCTTCGGTGCCTTGCACGCGGATCTGCGCGAGCACGGCATTCCCCTGGCCCTTCTTCGTGATGAAGATGCGCGGCTTGATGGCGCCGAGCGTGCGCGGCGAGGTGACCTCCGTCTTCACCTCCCGGAAGCCGACGGCCGCGATCGGTTGCTCGTGATCCGGGACGCCGTCGCCGTTGAAGTCGATGCCCACGACGACTTGCGCGCTCGCGTCGACGTCGGCGATCGACGTGAACCTGAGGCACCTGGCGGTGTCCTTCAGCTCCTGCGAGATCGTCGTGGGCGTCTCGACGAGCTCGACGCCGTGATCGTTCTTGTGCCACGTCGGCGCGCGTTGGACACGACCCGCGTCGAGGCGCCACGCGCAGAGCGACTCTCCGCACCACAAGCGGAACGTGGCGTCGTCGATGAGATCGCGATCGCAGCCCGCCGCGACGATCGCGCACGCGAGCGCGAGCGCCAGCGCGGCCAGGGTGAACCATCGAGAGCGAGTCTTTCGTCCTTGCGTGGTCATGTCGATCACTCGAAGCGAAGTCGAAGTCCAACTTGGAAGGAGGGGCCGCCGGCGTCGTGCGTCTCACCGAGGAGGTTCGCGATCGTCGGGGCGTACTCGTAGCCTCCCTGGAAGAAGACAACGAGCGGGCGAGAGACGGTGAAAGCGATGCCCGCGTGTGCGCCGATGACCCATCCCCAGTGGATGTCCGTCGTCTCCTGCGCCTGCTCGGGCGCCTTCGGCGAGCCGGTCTTCAGGGTGGTGATGCCCATCGTGAGGCCGATGGCGCCTTGCGCGTAGAGCTCGAGGAAGCGCCGCCCGCCGCTCATCCTGCCGGACGGCACCGACGAGGCGCGGAAGAACGCGGAGACGCCGTAGGCGTCCCAGGAGAACGAGTCGCTGCTGTCGCTCAGTTCCCGGTCGTAGGTGTCGCCGCCGAGGGAGTGGACGTAGGCGCCGACGGCGAGGTGCGGGAGGAGGCCCTTCGAGACGCCGAAGTGGAAGCGCCATCGAGGCGCGCCGAAGAGAGGGTCGCGGTCGCGGTAGCCGAACTCGTTCAGGCGTCGCGTGTAGGCGTCCGTTCGGCGGGACAAGAATCCGATGCCGCTCTCCACTTGCCAGGGCGCGATGTCGGGCGGCTCGCTCCTCGGCGCGTCGGGCTCGTCGGCCTCGCCGTCGCGTTCGACGTCGCCTCCGCCCTTGGCGTACGCCGAGAGCTCGACGGCCTGGCAGCCACCGAGATCGAGCGCCGTGACGCGAGCGTCGGTGAGCGTGAGCGCGCAGCGGAGGACGCTTCGTCCCGAGCTCGCGGGCCGGCGGACGATCGCCTCGTACGCCCCGGCGGGGAACGCGAGCTTCACGGGGCTGCCGGGCGCCTTCTGCACCTCCGCGACGACGTTGCCGCTCGCTCGGTGATGCACGAGGACGAGCGCATCGAGCGACGCGGGGAGCTCGAGCTGCGAGCGCGCCTCGGCAGGGTAGGTGACGGGCACGTCTCCCTGACCGGCGAGGTCGGTCTCGAGCGTGACGTGCTGGCCGCCGACCTTCGTCTGCGAGGTCGACACGAGCGTGCGTCGGTACGCGTACCGGTACGCCTCGTCGAGTGACACGCGCCCGTCGCGATCGGTGTCGGCGGCGCCGCGCAGCCCGACGATCAGATGATGGGTGAAGTAGCTCGAGCGCAGCTCGTCGGACTCCTGCGACAGCTCTTGCGCCGAGCTCGAGGCCATGACGGCGATTCCTTTCGTCGTGAGCCTCGAGACCGAGTTGAACGAGAAGTCCGCGGCGGGCTCCGCGCCTTTCGTGCGCGCGAACTTGCCCGACTGACACGCATCGAGGACGACGAGCGTGAGCGTGGTCGGCAGCTGACGCAGCTTCTCGCGTAGCGTGGCGATCGGCAGCTCGTCGCTGCCGAGGTTGAACGCGTTCGCCTTCGCGTGCCCCGAGTAATAGAAGACGAGGATTGCCTGCTCGCCCTTCGCCTGATGTTCTTTGAGCTTGGCGCCGATCTCGTCGATCGCCGAAAGGACCTCGTTGCCGTCGGGGCGGACGAGCACGCGCATGTCCGTCGGGCCGAAGCGTCCGAGCTCCTTCAGGACCTGCGCCATGCGTCGCGCGTCGTCTTCGGCGTAGCGCAGCGTCTCTTGTCCGGGGCCGCCGACGTTCGATCCGACGAGGATGCCGTAGGCGTGGGGATGGGGGACGCTCGCGGGGATCGGTGCCGGCGGCGGAGCGGGTGCGGCGCCCGACGCGGGAGCCGGGGGCTGGGCGTGGACCGGAGAAGTGAAGAGAGCGGCGGCCGCGACGAGGGCGGACGCCCACGGGCGGCGTCGAAAAGCAAGTGAGCACATGGGCTATCGGCGTCGTTCCCCCGGTTAACTCGCGAGCGTTCGATTTCGGGTACCACGTTCGAGCGAAGCGACGATTCTTGCGCAACCGGCCTCGAGCCCTCGGTCGGCGTCGAACCCAGAGCGTTGGATCGTGCTCCGACCACCCCACCACGAGATCACGAGGAATTTCGGTCGGAATGGGGGCGATGTGGTCCGGTATGCGCGTTGCTCCTCGTCCGAGCGGCGCAGCGGAGACGGCCCGCGTTCGAGCCTCGCGACGAGGCGGCGAGCGTGCGGCCGAGGAGGAGGTCCGCCATGCATCCGTCTGCGCTCAGCTCCATCGAAGTCCGAGGTCTCCGTCGTCTCCGCGCGTGCGCGTTCGCGTTTCTGCTTCCCGTCACGACGATCGCGTGCGGAGTCGAGACGATCGAGGAGCCCGTCGCCGAGCAAGACTCGGAGCTCGTCACGAAGTGCCCGAAGGGACAGATCGTCGACGGCATCGACGTCTCGCAGTGGCAGGGCGACGTGAACTTCGTCGCCGTTCGCAATGCGAACTACCGCTTCGTCATCGCGCGCGCCGCGTCCGGGACGAAGCCCGACGAGAAGTTCGCCACGAACTGGCCGAAGATGAAGAGCGCGGGCCTCATCCGCGGCGTCTATCAGTACTTCCGTCCCGCGCTGGACGGCGCGCTCCAGGCCAACGTGCTGCTCGATCTGGTGGAGCGCGCGGGAGGGCTCGAGCCGACCGATTTCCCGCCGGTCATCGACGTCGAGGAGCTCGGCGGCCGTACGCCGGCGCAGATGATGGCCGAGGTCCGGAAATGGGTCGACGTCGTGCAGCGCCGGACCGGTCGCAGGCCGATCGTCTACGCGAACCAGCACTGGGAAGAGGAGTACGGCAATCCGAGCAACCTCGGCCTGCCTCTCTGGGTCGCGAAGTACACGAACCAGTGGTGTCCGCAGATCCCGTCGGCCTGGAACGACTGGGTGATGTGGCAGTACTCGGAGAAAGGATCGGTGCCGGGCATCCAAGGGCCCGTCGATCTGAATCGCTTCAACGGTACGCTCGCCGATCTCCAGGCCTTCATCCGAGGGAGCTGGGTGAGCCCGGGTGGTGGCGCGAGCGCGTGCGGATCGATCACCGCTGCAGGGACGTGCAGCGGCACGGTCGTGAAGCGGTGCATCGACGGAGCGGTCGCCACCTACGACTGCGCGCAGCACGGGCTCACCTGCGGCTGGGCCGGAGGACGCGCCGACTGCGTGTCGAATGCGGGCGGCGGTGCCAGCGCCGGAGGCGCGTGCGGATCGATCACGGCCGCGGGCGTCTGCAGCGGTACGGTCATCAAGCGTTGCGTCGACGGAGAGGTCGCGACCTACGACTGCGCGCGGCACGGCCTGACGTGCGGCTACAGCGCGGCCAAGGGCCGGAACGACTGCATCTGATTCGGTGCAGCCGGGCGTCCCGCCGAACGACTCACCGGGCGAGCTCCTCCGCTCTCGCCCGGCCCCCGCCTCCCGTCCCGGCGTCTGCCTCCTCCTCGCCGGGACGGGAGGTGCCCCCAATGAGGCCTGTGGGCCCGAGGCCCCATTCATCCGAGCCCGGGACCTGACGCCTTCTTTGGAGGCCTGCCGGCCCGAGGCCCCATTCGAGGCCTCGGGCCTCAGGCCTCGGGCCTTGTTCGAATGCCCCCTAATCCCGCGCGGCCGCTTGACAAAGCGCACGGGCTTGGCCATAACCCGCGCTCCCTCGTGAGAGGGCACATTCGCATCCCAAAGGCAGCAACAGCTCGTCCTTCCACGCGAAATGGGCGGGGCGAGCGGCCCAAAGGAGCGGGAGCAAGAGGCCTACCATGCCCAAGATGAAGACGAACAAGACCGCGGCGAAGCGGTTCAAGCTGAGCGGCAGCGGTCGCGTGCGCCGGCCCAAGCAGGGCGGCAACCACAACATGATCAACAAGAGCCGCAAGCGGCTTCGTCGTCTGCGCAACAACGACATGGTCGAGAAGGCGCTCGAGCGTAAGGTCAAGCGTCTCATCCCTTACGACTGAGCCGGCAGGCGTCCTCGCTCACTCGTAGACCAAGGCCTCAGAACCAAGAGTTACGACCATGCCTCGCGCAAAACGTGGATTCAAAGCACGCCGCCGTCGCAACCGCATCCTGAAGCACGCCTCGGGCTACCACAGCGCCCGGTCCCGCCTCTTCGCGTACGCGAAGGAGGTGGTGATGAAGGCGTGGGTCTATGCGTACGCCCACCGCCGCCGGAAGAAGCGTGACTTCCGCCGTCTCTGGATCACGCGCATCAACGCGGCCGCGCGCGCGAACGGGACCTCGTACTCGCGCCTGATGCACGCGCTCAAGGGCGCGAACATCGCGCTCGATCGCAAGATCCTGAGCGAGCTCGCGATCGTCGACGCGCCCGCCTTCGCGAAGGTCGTCGCGGCGGCCAAGCGCTAGACGTTCTCTTCGAGACGAATCGCCGAACGAGCAGCGCGCTCCTTCAGGGGTGCGCTGCTTTCGTGCGTCCATGGTCCGGCGTGCCGTGCGTGCCGGCCGGTCCTCTACTTCTCGATGAGGACCTTCGCGAGGTCGTAGCCCGTGACGATGCCCGCGAGCGCGCGCTGGTCGGTCACGAGGATGCGCCGCACCTCCGTCGCGATGTCGTGGCCGGCGGCTCGGTAGAGCGGCGTCGAGACGTCGAGGTACGCCGTCGCGTAGCTCATGACCTCTTCGACGGGCCGCGCGCGGAGCCGCGCCGGGAGCGCGCGCGCCTTGATCGCCTCGAGCTGCGTGAAGAGGCCGACCGGGACCTTGATGTCGACGACGGCGAGACCGCGCGGGTTCGAGTCTTCGAGCTTGTCGAGCGCCGCGTCGATCGTCTCGCCGATGCCCACGGTCGCGACCGGCGTGCTCATCACTTCGCGGATCGGCGTCTCGATGTGACGCTCGAGCACGACGCGGAGCGCGTCGCGCGTGCTGAAGACGCCGACGACCTTCTCTCCCTCCGTGACGAACACGCGGTGGATGGCGTGCTCGAGCATCTTGGCCGCGGCGGCGCCCACGGTCGCGTCGACGGGGACCGCGATGATGTCCTTCGTCATCACGTCGCGCGCCGCCTTCCCCGGCGGCATGAGCGGAGGAAGCGGCCCCTTCGTCGCTTCCTCGTCCGAGCGCTGCTTCGCCACGCGGAGCAGGTCCGTGATCGACACGACGCCCGCAGGCGCGCCGTTCGCGTCCGTCACGAGCATCGAGGAGATGTTCTTCTGCTCGAGCCTGCGGAGCACGTCGGTGAGCGGAGCGTCGGCCGTGACGGAGACGACCGACGCGGTCATGTAGTCGCGGACGAGGGCGGGCTTCGCGCTCATGGCCTCTTCGTATCAGCCCATGGCCTCGCGATCACGCTTTCCGCGCCCGGTAGGACGCGCCGAGATCGAACCCGATGCCCGTGTCCGACGGAGCGAGCACGAGATCGGACGTGCGGCCGCCCATGACGCGGATCTCGCCGACGACGCCGCAGCGTAAGGTTCGCGTCAGCGTGCGTGCGGGGACGTCACCGAGCTTCGGGGGGTGCTGCATGATCTCCCTGGCGCGCGTGGGGTTGTCGGCGGTCGCGAGGGCGACCATCGCGGCGACGCTCCCGGGGGCGATCACGCGGACGACGTCGAGCGCGAGCGCGAACATCCGCGACGCGCGTCGCGATGCGAGCTCGGCGGCGGGCACGGGCTTCACCGTGACCTCGTGGCCCGGGCGCGTGATGGTCGCGGCGACCGCGGTCGCGACGGCGACGAGCCAAGGGGCGTCCTCACGTACGAGCAGCGACGTCGGCGGGCCGCCCCAGCCCTGCTCGGGATCCGTGGGCCACGGCGCTCCGAGGTGGAGGTTCGAGAGGCGCGCGTAGGGGATGCCGTCGCAGACGCGTTGCGCGACGCCGGGGCGATCCCAGTCGTTGGCGTCGCGGCCGGTGAAGAGCGTGGCCCAGCCGACGGCGCCGAAGTCGAAGCTCTTCGATCCCGCGCGCGGCTCGTGCAGGCCGCGCTCGAGCCAGCCGATGTCGTCGGTGGCGCCTTCGAACGCGAGGAGCGACGCCGACACGTTCGGCGCGGCCGCCACGGAGACCTCGTCGAGGAACGCGGGGCCGCGCGCGGCGAGCCGATTGCGCACGAGGACCATCGCGCCGTCGCGCACGACGAGCTTGAACGGACCGGTCCCGTCGGGCGAGTCCGGCGAGAACCCGACGGGCACCATCGCCACGAGCGGCGAGGCGAGCGCGCGCACGAGCCGCGCGGCGTCCTTCATCGGAAAGACGAGCGAGTGCTTCTCGTCGCGCGGCGCCGGTATGTCGGCGAGCCAGCCGCGCGCGCCCGACCCGCGCGCGCGAGCGATCGACCATGCGGCGTCGCGCGTCCCGAACGGCTTCTCCTTTCCGGTGAGGAGCCCGGTGCGCAGCCGGACGCGGAGGCTCCCGCCCTCCGGCTCGGGGTCGCCCTCCGCGAGCAGAGGGACGATCCGTCCGTCCGGCGCGTGCGCATAGAGCGTGTCGAACAGCGCCTCTCCGAAGATCGCCGCGTTCGGATCGTCGATGCGATGCGGATCCATCGTGGCGATCGGCCAGGGGACGCGCATCGAGATGCGCCCGCCGACCGGGATCCTCCCGCGCGCGTGCGCGCGTCCCTCGACGAGCGAAGCTGCGCCGAGCGCGACGGCGGCGGTGAGGAAGCTCCGGCGGTTCATACGGAGGGCGGCTCGTAATCCTACCGGACGAGCCACACCTCGCCACCGACGACGGCGACCAGCGACGGAAGACCTCGATCCTCCGGCGGGCACGTCGCGATCGCGCGCACCGGCTCTTTCGTCGGGTACCTGAGCCGCTGCACGAGCCCGCTCGGCTTCCAGCTGTGAACCACGAGCACGTCGCCGTCGGCGAGATCGCCGCTCGTCACGATCTCGGGGGTGCCGTCGAGATCGAGATCCGCGATCGCGATCTGTGCGCCTGCGCCGTCGAGCGTGATCTCCTGCGTCGTCCCGCTCGCGTCGGTGCGGCGGAGCCGGAGCTTCCCGGTCGGCTCGCGCGCAGCGACGATCTGCGCGACGGAGCCGTCCTTGCCGACGAGGTCCCATGCCGCGACGGCGTCGAAGCGGGTCACGGGCGTCATGAGGACGGGGAAGGGATCGCCCTTCGTCGGCGGCGTGCACGACAGGCCCGGCCCTTCGAACGCTCCGGTCTCGGGCGCGGCAAAGGCGCATGCCTCGCCGTCGGCGCCGGGGATCGGGATCCCGGTGAGCGGGCGCGGTCCGGCGAGCGCGCCGTCGACGGCGACGGCGCTTCGATCCGTCGTGCCGAGCAGGATCTCGCCCGGATGCGACGGCGGCGCGACGACGACGCTCGCGAGCGGCTCGCGCATCGGCACGGGAACGCGCGGCGCGAGCTTCGTCCACGGCTTCGCGCGCGACACCGAGAGCTTGCCGCCCCGCAGCTTCCCGACGACGACGCGTGTGCGCGAGGCCACGACGAGCTCGAGCCCTCCGTCGGCGTCGACGTCGCCGCAGCCGATCGCGAGCACGTCCGTCTCCTCGTGCGTCGCCTTGTGCAGGCTCGCCTGCTCGAGCACGATCGGCTGCAGGAACGTCCGGACCTCGGCGTCGATCGGCGCGCTCGCGAACGCATGCGCGCGCGGGCCGGGCGCCGGGTTGCGGAGCCGCTCCCACGCGTTCGACACGACCGGGTAGAGGTCGGCCGTCACGCGGAGCTCGCCTTTCGCGATCTCGACCTGGACGTGGACGAGGGAGGCGGCGCGGCCCGACGCGCTGCGCGCGGCCGCGAGGGTCGCGGTCTGCGGGTGCGCGTGCGCGTCGCCGATGCGCCCCGCGATCTGCGCCGCCACGCGGGTCGCGAGCTCGTCGCCTTTCGGCGCGGGCACGTCGGAGACGAGCGGCGAAGCGGCGACGAGCGCGCCCGGGGGTACCGGGCCGAGGCCTTGCGCGATCTCCGTCGCGATGCGGACGAGCGCGCCGGCGGGCAGCCGTCGCGGCGCGGGCGGCGAGGCGGGGTTCGACGACGCGCTCGCCGGCGCGGCGGCCTTCGCTGGTGCCGCTGGCTTCGCCGACGTAGCGGGGCTCGCGCTCTTCGCCGGCGCCGCGGGCTTCGCCGGCGTCTTCGGCTGCGCCATCGCGGGCGCTGCGAGGGCGAGCGCGGCGACGGCGACGATCGCGCGACGCGCTCGGAGGCGAACCGTCCTCAACGAACCTCCTCGCGGATCACGGCTCGGCCTCTCCCTCCTTCTTCTCTTCCTCGCCGGCGCTCGCGCTCGGCGCCTCGCTCTCGTTCGCCGAGGGCGTGCTCGCGCTCCCTTCGGCCGGAGCAGGCTCGGCGACCTCGGTCGGCTCGGTGCCGGCGAGGAACACCTCGTCGATGGCGTCCTCCGCGTCTTCGGCCTTGAGCTTGCCCGTCCGTGGATCGATCGCGACGGTGACGACGCCCGGCGGGCGAGGGAACTCCGAGCGCGGCTTTCCTTTGTGCGCGGCCTCCATCACCTGGATCCACGCGGGCAGCGCCGTCGAGCCGCCGGACTCGCCGGACCCGAGCGGCTTGTTGTCGTCGTAGCCGACCCAGACGACGGCGGTGATCTCCGGCGAGAAGCCGGCGAACCACGCGTCCCGCGACTCGTTGGTCGTCCCGGTCTTTCCGGCGACGCGGCGCCCGAGGCGCTTGGCCCTCTGCGCGGTGCCACGGTCGACGACGGACTCCATCATGTTCGTGATGAGGAACGCCTCGGCGGGCTCGAGCACGCGCCGCGGCGGCGGAGGCTGCCTGAGCTCGACGTCCTTGCCGTCGGGCCCGACGATGCGCGTGACGAGGCGAGGTTCCTCGTACATCCCTCCCGCTGCGAACGTCGCGTAGGCGGCCGCGAGCTCGATCGGACGGACCTCGTAGGAGCCGAGCGCGAGCGACAGATCGGGCTTCATCGGCGACTCGATGCCGAGTGCCTTCGCCCAGTCCACCACGTTCGCGGGGCCGACGTCCTCGAGCACGGAGACCGCCGCGATGTTGACGGAGTGGGCGAGCGCTTCACGCAAGCGGAGCGGGTCGCTCGAGCTCCACCCTTCGTAGTTGGACGGCTTGTAACCGCCCGCGAACGTCCGCGGCGAGACGTCGATCAGCGTCGCCGGCGTGTAGCGGCGCGAGTGGAGCGCGTACGAGTAGACGATGGGCTTGAACGTCGATCCCGGCTGCCGGCGCGACTGGGTCGCGCGATCGAGCCCGCCGCTCTGCGCTTCGTAGCTGCCGGCGATGGCGAGCACGTGCCGCGTGCGGACGTCGAGCACGACGATGGCCGACTCGGGCCCGAGCTCGAGCCGCAGCGGCACCTTCGCGACCGCCTGGCCCTCGCCGCCGGCCTTCTGGGCGTCGTCCTTCGCGCGCGCGTCCGCCTTGGCGACGGCGTTCGGTACCGGCGTGAGCAGGCTGACGCGCACGCGCGCGCCGATCTCCGCGAACTGGCTCGGCGGGAGGTTCTGCGGGTTGTAGCGCTTGTAGTCCGCGAGCTTCACGGAGCCGATCACCGTCCCGACGCGGACGTCGAGCGTGCCGGCCACGTCGTCCGCACCCGTGACGACGCCGGTCAGGACCTTGTGCGACTCGAACCGCGGCGTTCCTTCGAACGGAGCGGGCTCCTTCGACTTGCCGCCTTTCTTCGCGACGCTCGATGCCTTGATCGGAGCGACGAGGCCGTGGCGCTTGTCGTACGCGGCGAGGTTGTCGCGGAGCGCCTTGCGCGTCGCGGCCTGGAGCGCAGGATCGATCGTCGTCGTGATGGTGAAGCCGCCGCGTGGGCCGCGCTCGGGCTCGAGCTCGAAGAGGATCTTCTTCGCGATCTGCACCGCCTCGGGCGCGAGCTCGCTGTCGATCTCGACCGTCGGCGCGAGGCGGACGGGCTCGTTCTTCGCGGCCTCCCACTCGGCGTCGTTGATGAAGTGCTTCGCCCGCATCTGGTCGAGCACGAACGAGCGCCGGACGAGCGCCTTCGACAGATCGCGCTTCGGCGAGAAGCTCTCGGGCCCCGCCACGATGCCGGCGAGCATCGCCGCCTCCGCGATCGTCAGCTCGCGCGCGGACTTGCCGAAGTTGTCGCGCGCTGCCTCCTCGATCCCGTAGCGGCCGCGTCCGAAGTAGATGTGATTGAGGTAGAGCTCGAGGATCTTGTCCTTGCGCCGATCCTTGCCCGCCTGATCGTTGCCGCAGGACGGACAGAGCTCCTGCTCGAGCCGGCGCGCGAGGAGCGCCTCGCGCATCTTGCGCCGGTAGGTGCGCTCGTTGCTCTCGAGCAGGATGTTCTTCACGACCTGCTGCGTGATCGTCGAGCCGCCCTGACGCGTGCGGCCGGATCGAAGATTCACGACCGCCGCGCGCGCGATCCCGAGCCAGTTGATGCCCTCGTGCTCGTAGAAGCTCGCGTCCTCGGCGGCGAGGACGGCGAGCTTCACGTGCCGCGGGAGCTCCTCGATCTTCACGACCGTGCGCCGCTCCGTGAAGAGCTCGGCGAGCAGCGTCCCGTCGCGCGCGAGCACCCGCGTGACCTGCGACGGACGGTATCCGAGCTCGAGCTCCGCGACGCTCGGGAGGCCCTCCTCGTAGTGGCGGACGAGCAGCCAGCCGGCGACGAACAAGGCGACCGCGAGCGCGAGCACGGCCGCGGCGACGCGAGGCGCCCAGCGCTTCACGAAGCGGAGGATCTTGTCGCGCCGCGAGCCTGCCGGAGCCTCGGGCTGGCGCGGTTTGTCGAGCACCTGATCGAGCAGGCGCGGCCGTGGCCCGCCCGGGTCGGTCTCGGGCTTCGGCTCCGGTCGTCCCTCCGGTGCCTTCGTCCTTTCCTGCTCATCTCGTGGCTTCGGCTCGTCCGGGGACGTCGGCCCGTGGGCCGGCGTCGGCTCGACGTCGTAGAGCTGCGTGTCGGCGAACGCGTCTTTGTCGTCGTCCCACGTGGCGTCGCCGGTGTTCCGTACGCGCACGTTCTTCGGAACGCTCGACGCGGACGAGCTCATCCGCGGCCTGGACGGAGGCGAGGACGGCGCTCGAGGATCGGAGGGGCGGGAGGGCCGGTCGGACACGCGGGGGGAGCATACTCCCAACCCGCGCGAGGCCGAAGACTTGGGCGGGGCCGCCCGAAGGCGTCGCCGCGGCATGCCTGCCATGGAAGCCGGAGGGCGAGGAAGGCTGCGGCTCTCGCCGTCGTAGTCGTCGATCGTGCTTCGGAGCGAGCGCGCGCGACGTCGTTCGACCTTTGAGACGGCGAATGGAGTGGCAGGGCGTCGGGGACGTGCCATCACTCACGCTGCTCGCGAGCCATCGACGAGGCGTGACGCCGACGCTTCCCGGCGAACTCTCGACGCTTCGTCTTCTCGGCTGCCCGGCACACACCCTGCACGACGGCCCGCCTCCATGCGTCCGCTCGTCGCCCTGGTTGCTTGCACGGTCCTTGCCCTCCCGTTCTCCGGTGCGTGCACGACGGAGCGGGTGATCGTCTCGCAGGCGCCGGCGCCGCCCGGGGATACCGAGGAGGAGCCCCGAGCTCCGACCGAGAAGGAGCAGGAGGAGGAGACGCCGGAGGAAGAAGAGCCGAAGGCCCCGTCGAATCCGCTCGTCGTCGATCTCGGCGAGATTGCGGCCGGCGTGGACGTCCCGTTCGAGATCCCCGTCGGCGCGCTCGGCTTCAACGTCACCATCGAAGGAAAGGTCTCCGACTTCGATCCGGACAGACCCTACGGCATCGAGCGCATCACCGCTCCGAGCGGGAAGATCGTCCACGACGACTTCACGCCGGCGGGCGGCTCGCACCCGACGAGCTTCACGATGTTCGACACGATCGCGTCCGTCAGCGTGCCTCAGGGCGAGGGGGTCCCCGAGAAGCTCGATGGCACGTGGAAGCTCCGCGTCGGCCGGTTGGGCGCTGCGTCCTCGACGCTGAAGGTGAAGGCGAAGGTCCGCGTCCAGGCGAGCGGCGACGGCACGTTCCACGGAGGCAAGCTCGATCTCCATGTCCACGTCCCCGACGGCCTCCGCGTCGACGGCACGACGATCCGAGGAGCCGAGGCCGAGACGAACGCGGGCCTGAAGCAGCGCATCGACACGTTCTTCGCGGTCACCTCCAGGCTCCTCGGCATCGAACGAGGAGACGTCGTCTGGCACGCCGAGAGCTCCAGGTACGCGGAGGTCGACACGATCGAGAAGCTGCTCGAGGGGTTCTCCATCTCGAGGGGGACGAAGGACGGCACGCAGGCGTTCCACGTCCTGTTGACGAACGAGATCTCGCAGGACGGCGAGCCGTTCGCCGCCGGCATCTCGCCCGGCATTCCCGGCGCCGCGACCATCTTCGGTCGCGCCGTCTCCGGCATCATCGTCACGACGACGCGCTCCGCCGAAGAGGACGTGCTCACGATGCTGCACGAGGCGGGGCACTTCTTCGGTCTCAACCACACCACCGAGCTCGACGGTCAGGCGGCCGATCCGCTCTCGGACACGCCGCGCTGCACGACCATCCAGACGAGCCTGTTCAGCTGCCCCGATCGCACGAACGTCATGTTCGCGGCGGGAGCGATCGAAGGGCCGGTGACGCTGTCACCGATGCAGCAGCGTGTCTTCCGCGGCTCGCCGATCTACAAGGCGTTCGTCTCGGGCTCGCGGACGATGTCGCTCGACCTCGGCGAGGCGAGCTCCGCGCGCCTGCCGGTCCTCCGCCGCCGCTTCCGCGCGTCGAACGGGGCGCTGTCCCCCGTCGAGCGCGATCTGTCGCTCGGATACTGCGGCCTCACGAGGATCGACGCCCACGCGCTCGTCCAGCGGCACGGCCGAGACGCGATCCGTCAGCTGCGCGCGGCCGCCGCCGACCCGGACCTGTCGCCGATCATCCGCGGCCGCGCGCGCCTCGCGCTGAAGCAGCTCGGGTACTGAGGCTCACTCCATCGGCTCTGGGAACCCGCACGCAGCGGTTCGCGGAGCAGTTGGACGACGCGAAAGTCAGAGCGACGCGAGGAAGCCCGCCCCTGCCGAGGCCAGGACGACCACGCACGTGGAGACGAGCGCGAGCGTCTCCCCTCCGCCCGAAAGGACGATTCACGACGGATCAGCCACGCCGCCAGGCTATCCCAATCGTGAGGGGCTCAACGTCCCGCTTCCGGCGATCCGTTCGTGGTGCGTCGCGTGAGCGCCTTGATCGACTCGCCGCCGAGGGTGCTCTTGTCCTTCCGTTGGATCATCCAATCGACGACCTCCGATCGCTGGATGCTCGTCGTCTTCCCGAGGGCGAGGTTCGTCGCCCAGGTCGGCTCGTTCGACAGCGTGCCGATGCAGCGGACGGCGTCGCAGGAGGCTGCGGCGAGCCAGAGCAGCTCCGTCGCGGAGCCGCCGTCCTTGCGTGCCTCGAGCGGGATGGGGAAGGGGCCCTTCACGAACAGCTCGCCTTCGCCGGCTTGGAAGCGGCGGATGGCGTCGGGGAGCGTCTTCTTCGCCCGCTCCGCGATCGCGGCGAGCTCGGGATCGTCATCGGACACCTCCATCGACGGCGGCGTCCCGAACAGGCTCGTCACGACCTCGTCCCAGCTCTCGCGCGACGAGCCGCCTTCGGGCACGAGCTCGGCGAGCTCGTTGGACGGATCGCCGTCCATGCGCTCGGGCTCGACGATGCCGAGCAGGACCGCACGCGACGACGCGGGCGAGGGGACGAGCTCCTCCGGCTTCTTGCCGACGACGGCCGCGACGTCCTCGAGCGAGATCGCGATCGTCGGCCCTTCGTGCCCGTGGGCGAGCTTGCGCGCGGCCGCGTTCAGCACCTCGGCGAGGAGCGGGCCCGACGGCATGTTCGCGCCGCGGAGCGAGAGGTCCGGGCTCCCGTAGCGCGCCATCCCGAGCGTGAGGAGGCGCGCCGTGCCGTCTTCCTGACGATAGAACTGCACGACGATCTGCCTCGGGGCGAACACCGGCTCGCCGAGCTTGGCCGTGATCGTGTGGCTCGCGAAGTCTCGCGCCGTCTCGATCCGACGAGAGACCTCGTCGTAGACGTAGCCGTCGAGCGCCTCGGCGAGAGCCGCGGCCGCGGCGAAGCCCGCGCGCGCCGGCATGGCCTCGGGCGTGATCTCGCCCCGCGTGCGGAGCTGCACGCTCGTCGGATAATCGTGGACCTTCTCGCGCTCGGCCGGCGTGAGGCCGGGCGCGACCGTGTCCATCGTGTCCTTCGGCGGCAGGATGATCTCCTCGGTCGTGCGGATGTCGATCTCGAACCCGCCGCTCTCGGACATGAACTTGCGGACGGCGTCGCAAGCAGGACCGCAGTGACGCGCCTCGAGGCGCGACGCGATCTCCGGGACGGTGGCGAGCTTCTGGACGACGTCCGTCGGCCGGTTCGTGATCACCGCGAAGTAGGTCGTCGCGAGAGGTGGCCGGCTCCACCCGCCGCCCTTCGGGCCGAGCGGCTCTTCGTCCTCTGCCGTGGTCGTGGTCGTCCCTGCCCCTTCGGAGACCGCGGTCGGGGAGTCCTTCGGCACCGACCACCACACGAGCGCGACGAGGCCTACGACGAGCGCCGCGAGCGCGCCGTAAAGCTTGGCGTCGGACTCTTTCCGTTTCTTCTCACCGCCGGCGCGCGGCGGCGAGGACGAGCTCTTCGCTCGGCGCTTCTTGCTCGGTTTCCGCTGCGCCATGACGCTGTTCGTGGAGCGACGCGTCGCCCCATCGGATCTCCGGCGGGCAACCTACCAGAGATGCGGGCGCGACGAGCGCGACGAGGTGCGTCGAAGCGAAACGGCGGAATGCGATCCGTGCTGCCGAATCGCCGCATCTACATGGGGTTCGACGCCGCCGTCACTCATTCCTGAGGTGAGAATTGCCTAGCGCGGCGCGTCAACCTTTCCTATATAAGAGTAGAGATGGGTGGAGTGCGGCAGGAGGGTCGGACGACGACCTATGGCCTCTATGATCCCCGCTACGAGCACGACGCGTGCGGTCTCGGCTTCGTCGCCGACCTGAAGGGCCGCCCGTCCCACCGCACGGTCGAGCTCGGGCTCGAAGTCCTGCGTCGGTTGGCGCATCGCGGCGCGGCCGGCAGCGATCCGGCGAGCGGCGACGGCGCGGGCATCCTCGTCCAGATTCCGCACCGGTACTTCGAGCGCGTCCTCGCGCGCGAAGGCAAGGAGCTCCCTCTCGAGGGCGACTACGGCGTCGCGCAGTGCTTCCTCTCGCGCGACCCGATTCGCTGCGAGCTCCAGATGAAGATGCTCACGGACATCGTCCGCTACCACAACCAGAAGGTCATCGGTTGGCGGACGGTCCCGGTCGACGTTCGCGCCGTCGGTCCGCTCGCGCGCGCGTCGATGCCCGTGATGAAGCAGCTCTTCATCGCGCGCATGGCGGACAGGAAGGCGTTCGAGCGGACGCTGTTCATGATCCGCAAGCGCGCGGGCAAGATGTGCTCGCAGAAGGGCTACGGGAACGACTTCTACGTCGCGAGCCTCTCGTCGCGGACCATCGTCTACAAGGGCCTCGCCCTCCCGCATCGGCTCGCCGACCTCTACCGCGACCTCCAATCGGACGACTTCGAGAGCCAGCTCGCCCTCGTCCACTCGCGCTTCTCGACGAACACGTTCCCCACCTGGGAGCGCGCGCACCCGTACCGGCGCATCGCGCACAACGGCGAGATCAACACGCTGCGCGGCAACCAGAACTGGATGCGCGCGCGCGAGGCGCTCCTCGCGAGCAACCACTTCGAGGAGCACCTCGAGGACTTCAAGCCGATCATCCGTCCCGAAGGCTCGGACTCGGCGTCGCTCGACAACGTCGTCGACTTCCTCCTCGCGAGCGGCCGCTCGCTGCCGCACGTGATGATGATGCTCGTGCCGGAGGCGTGGGCGACGCAGCCCGACATGCCGAAGCACAAGCGGGACTTCTACGAGTACCACGCGTGCCTCGTCGAGCCGTGGGACGGGCCGGCCGCGATCGCGTTCACCGACGGCAACGTCATCGGCGCCACGCTCGATCGGAACGGCCTCCGCCCGGCGAAGTACGTCGTCACGAAGAGCGGGCTCGTCGTCATGGCGAGCGAGTTCGGCGTGCTCACGATCGATCCGGCCGACGTCCTCGAGAAGGGGCGGCTCCAGCCGGGCAAGATGTTCCTCGTCGATCTCGCGCAGCGCCGCATCGTCTCCGACGACGAGATCAAGGCGCAGATCGCGAACCAGAAGCCCTACGGCGAGTGGGTCGCGAACAACAAGATCGAGCTCGCCTACCTCCCGGAGATCTCGACCGACCTCACCGCGTCGATGGTGCCCGTCGCGCCGGGCCGCGGCCCGATCGACGACGTCGCGCGCGCGCGGCTCTGGCGAGCGTTCGGCTACACGCGCGAGGACCTTCGCCTGATCGTCGGCCCGATGGCGACGGCGGGCGAGGAGCCCGTCGGGAGCATGGGCGCGGACATCCCGCTCGCCGTGCTCTCGGACCGGCCGGTGCCGCTGTTCCGCTACTTCAAGCAGCAGTTCGCGCAGGTGACGAACCCGCCGATCGATCCGATCCGCGAGGACCTCGTGATGAGCCTCGTCTCCTGCGTCGGCGGCGAGGGCAACCTGCTCGACGAGACCCCGGAGCAGGTGCGGCTCCTCGAGCTGCCGCACCCGATCCTCACGAACGCGGATCTCGCCAAGCTCACGTCCT
The DNA here is from genome assembly GCA_937949945.1 of uncultured Myxococcales bacterium. Lineage (GTDB taxonomy): Bacteria > Myxococcota_A > Polyangia > Polyangiales > Polyangiaceae > Labilithrix. The sequence continues at coordinate 10,074 of CALFEQ010000147.1, read as the reverse complement.
CGGGGCCCGAGTTCCGCGCCGCCGTCCTCGAGGCGACGTTCCCCGCGGACGGCGACGGCGCGGAGGCGCTCCGGAGCGCGCTCGAGGATCTCCGCGCGCGCGCCTCGCGCGCGGTCGACGACGGCTGCGCGATCCTCGTCGTCAGCGATCGCGGCGCGACGCCCGAGCGCGTGCCGATCCCGAGCCTGCTCGCCGTCTCGGCGGTGCACCACCACCTGATCCGCGAGGGCAAGCGCGTGCGCGTCGGCCTCGTCGCCGAGACGGGCGACGCGCGCGAGGTGGCCGACGTCGCGCTCCTCATCGGTTACGGCGCCGGCGCGGTGAACCCGTACATGGCGTTCGAGACGATCGGCGAGCTCGTACGGAAGAAGCTCCTCGACAAGGACGTCGATCTGTCCACCGCCACGAAGAACTACGTCAACGCGCTGAAGAAGGGCTTGCTCAAGGTGATGAGCAAGATGGGGATCAGCACGATCGCCAGCTACCACGGCGCGCAGATCTTCGAGGCGATCGGTCTGTCGAACGAGCTCGTCGACGAGTACTTCACGGGCACCTCGAGCCCGCTCGGAGGCATCGGGCTCGCCGAGATCGCGACCGAGGCGCGCGCGCGGCACGCCGCGGCCTTCGGGCCCTCCGTCACGGAGGAGGAGCTCGCGCGCGATCTCGAGGTCGGCGGCGTCTACGCGTGGCGCGTCGAGGGCGAGCGCCACCTCTGGTCGCCGGCGTCCGTCGCCGCGCTCCAGAAGGCCGTGCGCCTCGAGGACGCGTCCTCGTACGCGGAGTATGCGCGGCTCGTCAACGATCAGGGCGAGCGGCCGATGACGCTTCGCGGCCTGCTCGACTTCAAGGCTGCCGGCCCGCCGATCCCCGTCGACGAGGTCGAGGAGGCGCGCTTCATCGTGCGCCGCTTCGCGACGGGCGCGATGAGCTTCGGCAGCATCTCGAAGGAGGCCCACGAGACGCTCGCCATCGCGATGAACCGCATCGGCGGCCGGAGCAACACCGGCGAGGGCGGCGAGGACGAGGCGCGGTGGGTGCGCGACGCGCGCGGCGACTCGCGGCGCTCGTCGATCAAGCAGGTGGCGAGCGGCCGCTTCGGCGTGACGACGAGCTATCTGGTCAACGCCGACGAGATCCAGATCAAGATGGCCCAGGGCGCCAAGCCCGGCGAGGGCGGACAGCTCCCGGGGCACAAGGTGGACGCGATCATCGCGCGCGTGCGCCACTCCACGCCCGGCGTCACGCTCATCTCGCCGCCGCCGCACCACGACATCTACTCGATCGAGGACCTCGCGCAGCTCATCTTCGATCTCAAGAACGTCAACCCGCGCGCGCGCATCAGCGTGAAGCTCGTCTCGGAGACCGGCGTTGGCACCGTCGCGGCCGGCGTCGCGAAGGCGCACGCGGACGTCATCCTCATCAGCGGGCACGACGGCGGCACGGGCGCGAGCCCCCTCTCGTCGATCCAGCACGCGGGTACGCCGTGGGAGATCGGGCTCGCCGAGACGCAGCAGGTGCTGCTCCTGAACGATCTGCGGTCGCGCGTCGTCCTCCAGGTCGACGGGCAGCTCAAGACCGGCCGCGACGTCGCGTTCGCCGCGCTGCTCGGCGCCGAGGAGTTCGGCTTCGCCACGGCGCCGCTCGTCGCGAGCGGCTGCATCATGATGCGCAAGTGCCACCTCAACACGTGCCCCGTCGGGGTGGCCACGCAGGACCCCGTGCTCCGCGCGCGCTTCAGCGGCCAGCCGGAGCACGTCATCAACTACATGTTCTTCGTCGCCGAGGAGCTCCGCGCGATCATGGCGAGCCTCGGCTTCCGGTCCGTCGACGAGATGGTGGGCCGCGTCGACTGCATCGTCCCGCGCCTGCCGCGCGAAGACGCGCCCGGCTGGGGCTGCAAGAAGGCGCGCACGCTCGACTTCTCGCGCGTGCTGGCGCCCGTCCCGGCGAAGCTCGCGAAGCGCGATCGTCGCTGCACGACGGAGCAGGATCACGGCATCGACGACGTCGCGGATCGCGAGCTCATCGAGCGCGCGCGCCCCGCGCTCGAGCGCCGCGAGCCGGTGCGCATCCCGTTCGCGATCACGAACGTGCATCGAACGTTCGGCGCGATGCTCGCGGGCGAGGTCGCGCGCCGTCACGGCTCGGCCGGCCTCCCGGAGGGGACGATCACGATCGACCTCACCGGCACCGCGGGCCAGTCGTTCGGCGCGTTCGCGGCCCGCGGGATGACGCTCACGCTCGAGGGCGACGCGAACGACTACGTCGGCAAGGGGCTCTCCGGCGGCGTCCTCGTCGTGCGCCCGCCGCGCGAGGCCACGTTCGTCGCGGCCGACAACGTCATCGTCGGAAACACCGTCCTCTACGGCGCGACGAGCGGGCGCGCGTTCTTCGCCGGCAGGGCAGGGGAGCGCTTCGCCGTCCGCAACAGCGGCGCCCAGGCGGTCGTCGAAGGCGTGGGGGACCACGGCTGCGAGTACATGACCGGCGGCACCGTCGTCGTGATCGGCCCCGCGGGGCGCAACTTCGCCGCCGGCATGAGCGGCGGCATCGCCTACGTCCTCGACGACGACGGCGCCTTCGCGTCCCGCTGCAACAAGGGGATGGTGGAGATCGAGGACCTCGTGGACGCGGAGGAGCAAGCGGCCGTCCGCGCCCTCCTCGAAGAGCACGTCGAGCGCACCGGGAGCATCCGCGGAACGGAGCTCCTCGCCTCGTGGCCGCTCTCCGCGCGGCGATTCCGCAAGGTGATCCCGACCGAGTACAAGCGCGTGCTCGAGCAGAACAGCCTCGCCGCCGCAGCCGGCGGCGAGCGTCATGCAGGTCGCAACCTGAAGCTGGTGAAGTGATGGCGGACCCGCGCGGATTCCTCAAGGTCAAGCGAGCGAAGACGCCCGAGCGTCCGCCCGCGGAGCGCATCGCGGACTACCGCGAGATCACGATCGAGCCGTCGCCGGACGACCTCCGTGCGCAGGCGTCGCGGTGCATGGACTGCGGCATCCCGTTCTGTCATCACGGCTGCCCGCTCGGGAACGTCATCCCCGAGTTCAACGACCTCGTCTGGCGAGGTCGCTTCGAGGACGCCGTCCGCGTCCTCCACGCGACGAACAACTTCCCCGAGGTGACGGGGCGCGTGTGCCCTGCGCCTTGCGAGGCGTCGTGCGTGCTCGCGCTCGAGGAGGCGCCCGTCACGATCAAGGACGTCGAGCGCACGATCGCGCGCCACTTCTTCGAGGCCCCCGATCACCCCGCGCTTCGTCCCGTCCGGGCGCCGTTCCGGACCGGCAGGCGCGTCGCCGTCGTCGGCTCGGGGCCTGCGGGCCTCGCGGCGGCGCAGCAGCTCGCGCGCCTCGGTCACGACGTCGTCGTCTACGAGCGGGACGATCGCGTCGGCGGGCTCCTCCGCTACGGCATCCCCGACTTCAAGATGGAGAAGGCCATCATCGATCGCCGCGTGGCGCAGATGGAGGCCGAGGGCGTCCGCTTCGAGACAGGCGTCGACGTCGGGCGCGATCTCGGGAAGGACGAGCTCTTCGCGAAGTTCGACGCCGTCGTGCTCTGCCTCGGCGCGCGCGTCCCGCGCGATCTCCCGGTCCCCGGTCGCGAGCTCGAAGGGGTCCACTTCGCGATGGAGTACCTCGAGCAGCAGAACCGCCGCGTCGCGGGCGACGACCGGATGGGCGACGTCGTGCTCGCCGATCCGGACAAGGGCGCGATCCTCGCGGCCGGCAAGCACGTCGTCGTCATCGGCGGCGGCGACACCGGCGCGGACTGCGTCGGCACGGCGAACCGCCAGCGCGCCGCGAGCGTCACGCAGCTCGAGCTGATGCCGAAGCCTCCGCTCGTGCGCATGCCGGAGAACCCGTGGCCGGCGTGGCCGCTCGTCCTCCGGACCTCGTCGTCGCACGAGGAGCCGTCGCTCGAGAAGGAGCGCTGCGAGCGCGAGTTCGCGATCATGACGAAGGCGCTCTTGCCCGACGCGAGCGGCAAGCGTGTCGCGAAGCTCAGGGCGATTCGCGTCGAGCTCCAGAACGGCGCGCTCCGCGAGCTGCCCGGGACGGAGCTCGAGCTGCCCTGCGATCTCGCTCTCCTCGCCATGGGCTTCCTCGGCCCGGAGAAGAAGGGCATCGTCGAGGAGCTCGGGCTCGCGCTCGACGCGCGCGGCAACATCGTCACCGATCGATCGGGCGCGACGTCGGTGCCCGGCGTCTTCGCGGCGGGTGACGCGTCCCGCGGGCAGTCGCTCGTCGTCTGGGCGATCGCCGACGGACGGCGTGTCGCGAAGGGCGTGCACGAGGCGCTCGAACGCGGCTCGCTGCGCGCCGCCGGCTGAAGGGCACGTACCAGGGGGCGCGACGGAGCAGCGCGCCTCGACATCCGAGTGAGCAACGCCATGACCTCGCAAACGTCTCCGTCGGGCTCCGACATCCTCGTTTTGTTCGAGCACCCGGAGTGGCAGAAGCCGCTCTTCGCCGCGCTCGAGAAGAAGGGCGTTCGTTACGACACGCTCGATCTCAAGAAGGCGGCGTTCGTGGCCGGCGAGCTCCCGTCCGCGCGCGTCGTCTTCAATCAGGCGAGCCCGAGCGCGTACGTCCGCGGCAACGTGCGGGCGGTCCCTCTCGCGCTCGCGTACATGAAGGCGCTCGAGGCGGCAGGGCGTGTCGTGCTCAACGGACACCGGGCGTTCGCGCTCGAGCTGTCGAAGACGGCGCAGGCCGCGCTGCTCGGACGTCTCGGCCTCCGCACGCCGCGATCGATCGCGTTCAACGACCTCGACGCGCTTCGCGAGAGGCTGAAGGAGGAGAAGGCGTGGCGCTGGCCGGCGCTCCTCAAGCCGGAGCAAGGTGGGAGCGGCGCGCGCATCGCGAAGGTCGGCTCCTACGACGAGCTCCGCGCGCACGTCGAGACGACGCGAGGCATCTGGGAGCCGGACGGCCTCCTCTTGCTCCAGGAGTACTTCGAGCACGATCACGAGCGCGGCATCGTGCGCATGGAGTTCCTCGGCGGCGAGCTCCTCTACGCGATGCGCGTCGTCTCGCACGGCCGCTACAACCTGTGCCCGTCCGAGGTGTGCAATCCCGAGTCGGGCGAGGGCCACTGCGAGGTCCCTTCGCCGGAGCAGGCGAAGCCCGTCGAGTTCTACCCGTTCAAGGAGGTCCCGGCGGAGGCGGTCGAGGCGGGCAAGCGCATCGTCGAGGCCGGCGGCATCGACGTGGGCGGCATCGAGTACCTCGAGTCGAACGGCGAGCGCGTGTTCTACGACATCAACGCGAACTCGAACCTGCGCGCGCCGATCGCGCGCGAGTTCGGCTTCGATCCGTTCGAGCGCGTCGTCGACTGGTTGCTCGAGCGCGTGCGGGCGGCGGGCTGACGTCCTCGCGGGACTGCGGGCTGCGACAGGGAAGGGGAGGAGACGGGGGTACTCACAGGGAGACAGAGAGACAGGGAGCCCGCAGGAAAGCTTGTCATTTCCTGCGGAAAGGGAGTCTCCCTCGCGGCCGGTGACGACGCGCGCATCTGCGGGCCGCCTCCGACCGGCGGCGCTCGATGAACAGACGATGGTCGTGAGTCGTCGCTCGCTCGTCTCTCTCTCGAGCTGCGATCGCTCGCGTGACCGCGACTTGGCTCCGACCGGCGTGCTCGAGAACGAGACGACGATCGCGACGGGCGCTGTCTGAACCGTGTGTGATCGATCCGATCACGTCACGACTCGGATGTCATGCCTACGCCCTCGGCACATCGCGGGTAGGCCATGATTTCGGGCGGTACGGCGGTTGCATATTCGCCTCTTCGTGAAACGACGAGCTTTGGGGCGTCTCGCGATCGTCGTGGCCGTGGGGGGAGCCGTCACCGTTGCGTGCTCGTCCACCTTGTACTTGGACGATTACGATCGGACCTGCGCGACCGACGAAGACTGCGTGGTCGTCTTCGTCGGCGACGTCTGCGACTGCAACTGCAACGGCGTCGGCGCCATCTCGAAGAAGGGCGAGGAGAGCTACCGTCGAGACCGGTCCGGTATCGAGTGTGGGAACGCTTGCGAGCCATGCGCGCCGCGCCACGTGGCCGTGTGTCGGGCCGGTCGATGCGAGGCCGAGCGCTGCGCCGGTAACGTGAAGTTTTGCACGTCGTCGTGCGGCGAGTCGCCTACGCTCGAGGCTTGTGAGTGCCCGCCCGGCATGATCGAGACCTCGAGTTGCGTTGCGGGAGGTAGAGGATGAGTCCCAGGATGCGCCGACCTTCCCTTCGAGAGAGCCGTCACGGCTCGACGCTCGTCTCGCTCTCGAGAACGCCTCTTGCACGACGTGTCCGCATGAACTTCCTTCGAGCTCTCGTTCCGTTGGCCGCCCTGCTCCCCGTCCTCGCGTGCGCTTCGAAGTCCGAAAGCGAAGCGCTCGAATTGGAAGGCTGCCCGGCGGGGACCGACTGCGTGCTCGAGGCGGACGACTACGATCGAGCATGCTCGGTCGACGCCGACTGTGTGTCCGTCTTCGTCGGCGATGTCTGTCAGTGCGACTGCACGCAGGTCTCGGCGATCGCGAAGCGAGCAGCGTCGAGCTACGACCAGGCCCGCAGTGCGATCCGTTGCGAGAACGTGTGTGGTCCTTGTCCCGAGCTCCACGTCCCCCGATGCGTCGCCGGCCGGTGCGAGGCGGAGCGGTGCCCGGGCCCTGTACGACACTGCGCGGCCGCGTGCGGCGCGGATCCGACCGTGACCGCATGCACGTGTCCGGCGGGAATGGTCGACACGTCGACGTGCCACTGAGCACCTCGCGGTCGTCCGTCGCAGGCGGAGGAAACGGCCTCGTCCGTTCGCGAGCCCCCGCGCACCCGGCTCGCCTCACGCTCGCGACGCCTCCGGGGGCCCGAAGGTGATACGCTGTCCGGCTGGATCGGATGAGCGTCGCCATCGGGATCGACCTCGGCACCACGAACACGGTCGTCGCGGCTGTCGTCGACGGCGTCGCCGTCACCCTCGAGGACGAGCAGGGACGGCGACTGCTCCCGTCGGTCGTCTCGTTCCACCCGTCGAGCACGGTCCTCGTCGGAGAGCCTGCTCGCGAGCGCAGGCTGATCGACCCGGACAACACGATTTTCTCGATCAAGCCGCTCCTCGGGCGTCCGTGGGACTCGGACGAGGTGCAGGCGGCGAGGAAGCGCTTCCCGTTCCAGCTCGCGCAGGGCGCGAAGAACAGCACGGTGGTCGTCGCACGCGACGTCGCGTATGCCCTGCCGGAGATCAGCGCCTTCGTGCTGCGCCGCGCGAAGGCGATCGCGGAGGCGGCGCTGGGGCAGGTGGTCGAACGCGCCGTCATCACCGTCCCTGCGAACTTCAACGACCTCCAGCGCGCATCGACGAAGATCGCCGGCAAGCTCGCCGGGCTCGACGTCATGCGCATCCTCAACGAGCCGACGGCCGCGGCGCTCGCGTACGGGCAGTCGATCGCGAAGGCCGAGAAGATCGCCGTCTACGACTTGGGCGGCGGCACCTTCGACGTCACCCTGCTCGACCTCACCGGCAACGTGTTCGAGGTGCTCGCGACCGCCGGAGACACCGCGCTCGGCGGGGACGACATCGATCGCCTCCTCGCCGACCGGATCGCGATCGAGGTCCTCCGGCGATACAACGTCGACCCGCGGACGAACCCTGCCGGGATGGCGCGCCTCCTCTTCATCGCCGAGGAGCTGAAGAAGGAGCTTTCGAACGCGTGGCAGGCGCAACGCGAGATCACGGAGGTCGGCTGGACGGAGGGTGGCCATCCGATCTCGATGCCGTTCGTGATGACGCGGGACGAGCTCGAGGCGATCGCGAAGCCGCTCGTCGAGCGGACGCTGGAGGTCGCGAAGCACTCGATGGACGTCGTCGGCCTCTCTCCGCGCGACTTCGATCGCGTCATCCTCGTCGGCGGCTCGACCCGGATGCCGCTCGTCTCCCGCATGGTGGAGGAGCTCTTCGGCCAGCCGCCGCACCTCAGGGTGAACCCCGACGAGGTCGTCGCGCTCGGCGCCGCCATCCAGGCGCACGCCCTCAACCGCTCGAAGAGCGCGCACAAACGCCGCTCGGCGCACGACCAGCTCGCCAAGGCGCAGCCGAAGCCGGTGGGCGAGCAGATCCCGACGCGGCCTCCCGAAGCGGATCCGACCGTCGCGCCGGCGGAGGCCCCGAAGCCTCCGCCGCTTCCGAAGCTGGATCCTCCCGCGCCGCCACCGGCAGCGAAGCCTGCGCCTCCCGGGGCGAAGCCTGCGCCGCCACCCGTGCCGAAGCCCGCGTCGTCTGCGGCGAAGCCTGCGCCGCCGCCGGTGCCGCGTGCGGCGAAGCCTGCGCCGCCGCCGGTGCCGCCTGCGAAGCCTGCACCGCCGCCGGTGCCGCCCGCGCCGCCGGCTGCACCGCCCGAGCCGCCTTCGACGCCGGAGTTCTTCACGCTGAACAAGGCGCCGGCGATCATCACGTTCGACGTCCCGGATCTGGACGTCCCGCGTCCGCCGCCGCCGCCTCCACCGCGTCCTGCGTCTCAGCCGCAGATGCCGGCGGTGCGTCCGTCCGAGCCACGGATGCCGGCGGTGCGTCCGTCCGAGCCGCGGATGCCGGCGGTGCGTCCGTCCGAGCCACGGATGCCGGCGGTGCGTCCGTCCGAGCCGCGGATGCCGGCGGTGCGTCCGTCCGAGCCGCGGATGCCCGCGGCGGCGCGGCAGGTCACGCAGCCGATGATCGCCGAAGCGCCGGAGCCGCCGCCGCTGCCGACTGCGGCCGGCGGGCCGAGGCGGGGGCAAACGGAGCACGTCGCGCCGGTGACGGGGGCGAGGACATCGGTTCGTCCCATCGAGGGCAGGCCGGTGTCCGTGCCGGTCGACGACGAGCCGATCGGGCCGAAGCCTCCGCGCTCGGCGCCTCAGGCGACGGCGTCGAGCGCGGCGCCTTCCACCGAGATCGTTCCTTCGCCGGAGCTCGAGCTCGTCCGAGCGTCGGACATGTTCGGTGCCGAGCCGGAAGGACAGGTCGGTGGGCGCATCAGCGCCATGCCGAACTACTTCCAGTCGTTCGAGCTCGGCGCGGCCGTCTTCGATCCTCCGCCCGAGCGGTTCCAGCAGGGGAGCGCGATCGCGACGTCTGCCGCGACGCCGCTGCTCATCGACGTCACGCCGCTGAGCCTCGGCGTCGAGACGGCGGGCGGGTACAGCGACGTCCTCATCCCCGCGAACTCGCCCGTGCCGTGCGAGAAGACGCGGACGTTCCTGACGGCCAGCGACAACCAGACGACGGTGACGATCCGCGTGGCGCAAGGCGAGTCGTCTCGCTTCGCGGAGAACACGCACCTCGGCGACCTCGAGCTGAGCGGCCTCCGCCCCGCCCGCCGCGGCGAGGTGAAGATCGCGGTCACCTTCGAGCTCGACGCCGACGGCATCCTCAACGTCCGCGCGAGGGACCAGGACACGGGCCGCGAAACGACGGCCACGATGCGCCTGCTCGGCATGAACACGGACGCCGAAGACGTCCGCGCGATGGCGGAACGCCAGGCGCGCCACGTCGTGGCATAAGTTACAATCAGGGCGTGGCCGAGGTCTCGACGTTCCTCGCTTGGGCGGAGTCCCTCGAGACGATGAGCTACTACGAGATCCTCCGTGTTCCGGAGGATGCGTCGCCGGCCGAGATCCAGCAGGCGTTCCACGAGCTGTCGCTGCGATGTCATCCCGATCGCTTCGTCGAGGAGGGGCCCGAGGTGGCGCGGGCGGCGGCGGCCGTCTTCAAGCGGGCGGCAGAGGCGTACAACGTCCTGCGCAAGCCGGCATTTCGGAAGCGGTACGACGCGGAACTGAAGAAGGGGCGGCTCAAGCTCGACGAGCGCGCCGTCGAAGAGAAGAAGCGGTACGAGCAGCGGACGCTCTTCATGATCGCCCGCACGCCGAGCGCGAAGAAGTACGCGGCGAAGGCCGACGAGGCGCTCTCGCGGGGGAAGCTCGAGGAGGCGCGCGTGCATCTCATCAGCGCGAACCAGCACGATCCCGACAACGACGAGCTGAAGGAGCGGCTCGAGATGCTCTACGAGGCGCTGATGCTCGAGCCGGGCGACCTCTGAG
>CALFEQ010000146.1 GCA_937949945.1 uncultured Myxococcales bacterium | reverse complement strand
TCAAGGCGTACACGCTCAAGGAGAAGGTCAAGAACCGCTACACCGGTCAGGACGAGGAGCCCGATGAGCGCCTGATGCGGTCGATCGAGGAGAAGATCGACATCCCGGAGAACCGGAAGGACGACTTCCGGCGCGAGATCATGAACTTCATCGGCGCCCTCGCCGTCGAGGGCAAGAAGTTCGTGTGGAACACCAACGACCGCCTGCGGCGGGCGCTCGAGCTGAAGCTCTTCGAGGATCAGAAGGACTCGATCAAGCTGAAGACGCTCGTGTCCGCCGTCGTCGACAAGGACACGCAGGAGAAGATCGACATCATCAAGGCGCGCCTCATCAAGAACTTCGGTTACAACGAGGTCAGCGCCACCGACGTCCTCAACTACGTCGCGTCGATCTTCGCGCGCGGCGACGCGAAGGAGTGAGCCGACGGCGGCGGGCTCGGTCTCGCCGCCCTGGGGCTCGCCCCGAGAAAGAGACACGAACCGAACACGACGAGAGCCGCTCGGCACGACGCCGGGCGGCTCTCCTCTTTGTGCGGTAGGAAGCGCAGAAGCATCCGGGCACGGATGCTCGACGCAACTTTCTCGCCCCGGCCGCGGATGAGCTACGCTTGATCGACGGAGCGGGTGATGGGGAGCTCGAGCCGAAGGCGACTGCTCGCTGGCTTGTCGATCGCGATCGTCGGATCGGCGTGCGCGAGCCTGATGGGCGTCGAGGAAGCGTCGCTCCGCGACTCGAGCTCGCCCGACGGTGGAGCGACGCCGAGCGCGCCGTCGGCCCCCACGGGCGAAGTCCCTGCCGCCTGCGCCGGCGAAGGCTGCCCGTGCAACGACGACTCGGAGTGCCCCAACGACCCGTACCGGAAGTGCGTCGCGAACGAGTGCACCGAGTGCTCGACGGAGTCGGATGACTGTCCGACGGGCCGATACTGCCAAGCCGGGCCGGACGGAAACCGGTGCGTGCTCGGCTGCAAGTCGGACGGCGACTGCAAGATCCTGAGCCCGTCGTCCGCGCCGAAGTGCTCGCCGAGCCGTCACCAGTGCGTCGAATGCATCGACGACGCCGACTGCGATCCGAGCAGCAACAAGAAGTGCAGCCCCTCCGGCACGTGCGCCGACAGGTGCACCGCCGACGGTGGGTCGTGCCCGAATCCGAACGAGACCTGCTGCAGCGGCTTCTGCATCGACGTCAGCTCCGATCCCTTCAACTGCAATGGCTGCGGCAATTCGTGCCGCGGCGCGAGCCCGCTCTGCTGCGCTGGTGCGTGCAAAGACTCCGCATCCGACCCCAGCGCGTGCGGGAGCTGCGAGACGACGTGCAAGGTGGCGGCGGGGACTCCCATCTGCGCGGAGGGACGGTGCCTCCCGGCGAACTGCAACGACGTCCTCGCCGCCGATCCGCAGGCCAGGAGCGACGTCTACCTCGTCGACCCCGACGGTACCGGCCCTCAGGCCCCTTTCTCCGTGTACTGCGACATGGGGATCCACGGTGGAGGATGGACGCTCGTCGGACGCGAGCTCCGGGAACACACCGGAAACCTACGATTTTTCGGCTACGACTCGGGGAACGCAACGGCGCTCGCGAAGGGCAGCGAGAGCGGCATCATCGGAACGAGGTTTTTGGGCAGGTACCAGGAGGTCTTGATCGTCTGGGGCGACGGACTCACGAAGTACATCCGGTTCTCCAAGCCGAATGGCTTCGACATGTTCGAAAACCGAGTCAACAAGGGCGTCCGGATCGACAACGTCCAGACGAGCGAGCGCACGCTCGAGGAATGGTTGCGGAGGGGCGGCGGCGCCGAGCTCTGCGTCGCGGCGAGGCACGACGACATCCGTCCAGGCGACACGAGCTGGGCGATCAAGCCGCGCAACGACAACCACGATACGTGCGGTTGCAACGACAAGAACTGGGTCGGCCAAGGCGCGTACTACGGCGGCACCCTGCCCCCACACCACGACCCGACCTGTGACGGCTGGGGCGGCGGCTGGGCGGGAGTCAAAGCCAGCGGTGAACAGAAGGGCGGCATCGTCCCGTCCTACGAGACGCGCATCTACATCCGGTGAACGCCCCGCCGGTGCTCCGAGGCGGCGTTCGGTTCAGAGCTCGACCTTCACGCCGATCTGGAGCCACCGCGGAGCGTTCGGGCGCGCGCCGTAGGGACGACGTCCGACGATGTTCTCGGCGCCGAGCGCGTTCCTCAGATTCGCGTAGATGCGGAGCCTCCGGAGCGGAGCGACCCAGCCGCCGAGATCGAGCCACACCTGCTCGTCGGTGGCGACCACGCGATCGATGGGACCACTGCCCGCCTGCTCGCGCATCGGGGCGACCCAGCTCAGCGCACCGTTGAGGCCTCCGAACCGATGCTCGACGCCGAGGGTGACGTTGAGCTGGTGGCGCGGGATGTACGGGATCTCGTCGCCTTTGCGAACGACGCCGTAGATCGGATCCGCCGAGGTGAAGTCGTTCTCGAAGTTGCCGTACGTGAGGGTGTATGCGAGCGTCGCAGGGAACCGTAGCCGACCGATGCGCTGCTCGTGGCCGGCGGCGACCTCGAGACCGTAGATGCGCGCCTCACCGGCGTCGAACTGGCGATCGAGGTTCGTGGTGACGCAGCCGCTCGCGAGCGTGCAGACGTCGGTGAGGTTCGAGTAGTCGTTGTAGAAGCCGATGATCTCCGCGCGCGACGAGCCGCGCATGAAACGAGCGCCGGCCTCGTAGTTCACGCTGTACTCCGGCTTCACCTGGGCGTTGCTCCCGGGCGGCGGCGGGCTGAAGCCGCGGTACACGCCGGCGAGGATTCCGAGGTTCGAGAGGAGCTCGTAGTACGCGCCGATGCCCGGCATGAGCGCCGCGACCAGCGCGTCCTCGTTCTCCTTCGTGATGCGGTCCTCCGTCTGCGAAGCGATGAGCTCGACGCGCGCGCCGGGGGTCAGCGTCAGCGCCTGCCAGCGCATCGCGTCCGTCAGGTGGATCGCGACGGCATGCGTGCTCGCGAAGTTGTCGGTCGTCGTGAGCACGGGCTGGTTCGCCGGTACGGGCTCACCGCCCTGCATGAGGTAGGCGGACTCGGTGTGCAGGCGGTCGATCGAGTCGTAGTGGAAGCGGATGCCGCTCTCGAAGCGGTGCTCGATCGGGCCCGTGACCGTCGAGGTGGTGAGCACGCTCTGGATGCCCTGGCTCACGAACCTGCGATCGTTCGGGCCGATGTAGAGCGTGTCGGCGGCGGACGCGGTGTCGCTCCTCCCGGTGAGGACCGCGTAGTAACCGGCATGGGCGGGGTCGTCCGGGTTCGAGAGCACCAGCGACGGCGACGCGGCGCCGAGCCGATTGAGCTTCTTCCAGACGCGGTGGTAGTCGAAGCGATAGACGCTCGTCTTGATCTGGTACGACGACTCCGGGCCCTCGACCGTGTGCGTCGCGACGATGCCCGTGCGGTGGTTCCGCATCTGATCGAGCGCGCTCGCCGGATAGCGGCGGTACGGGTTCTCGCGGAAGTCGGCGTCGGTCTGTCCGAGGTACGTCTCGTTCGATACCTCGTCGGCGTACGAGAGCTTGAGCTGCAGGCGGTGCTTCGTCTTCGCGTGGGGGTCGATGGTGTACGCCGCCTTCACCATCCAGTCGTTGCGCCTCGAGCCCGTGTCGGCGCCGCTCGGCAGCTCGGTGAACCCGGTGTTCCCGAGATGGACGCCCTCGACGAGGAAGCCGAGCCTCTCGTTGCCGCTACCGAACCACGCGTGCAGCTTGCGGTATCCGTACTCGCCGCCGGCGAGATCGACGGCGGCCCTCGTACGATTGGGGATCGGCCGCGAGATGAAGTCGACGGCGCCGCCCACCGTCTGCGGTCCGTACGTGATGGCGGCGGGTCCCTTCACGACGCGCACCTGCGTCATGCGCGTGACGAGCGGGAAGTAGTACGCCGCAGGCGCGGAGTACGGCGCGGGTCCGAAGAGGATGCCGTCCTCGGTCAGCGTGAGCTTCTTGCTCCGATCCGGGTTCGCGCCGCGGATGGCGAGGTTCGGCCGGAGGCCGATGCCGTCCTCGCCGCGGACGTAGACACCGGGCACTTGCTGCAGCACGGCGCCGGGATCGTCGTACTCGAAGCGCTCGAGCTGCTCCTTCTTGATGACCTGCGCCGAGCCCGGCGTGTGCGCGAGCTTCGTGCCGCCGATGTACACCTCGTCCGGATCGCGCCTCGGTGGGGGCGGCGGCGGCTCGGACGCAGGCGGTGGCTCGCTCGGCGCAGGCGGGGGCGAGGGTTGCGCCACCGCTGGCGCGCTCTCCTCGCTCTCGGCGTCCGG
>CALFEQ010000145.1 GCA_937949945.1 uncultured Myxococcales bacterium | reverse complement strand
CTCAGATGGGGCCTCGGGCCTCAAAATCCCGGCAGGCCGGCATCGACGTGGTGATAAATGGGGCCATGGCCGAGGCCCGAGACAAGCAATCTCCCCAAGCTGCACCGTCGTCGACGGGCTACGACCCGTCCGTCATCGAGCCCAAGTGGCAGCGCTACTGGGAGGAGAACAAGACGTTCCGCGCCGTCCGCCACCCGGGCCGGCCGAAGAAGTACATCCTCGACATGTTCCCGTACCCGTCGGGGGCGGGCCTGCACGTCGGCCATCCCGAGGGCTACACGGCGACGGACATCGTCGCCCGCTTCGAGCGCATGCGCGGCACGGACGTGCTCCACCCGATGGGCTGGGACGCGTTCGGCCTCCCCGCCGAGCAGCACGCCATCCGCACGGGCACGCATCCGCGCACGACGACGCTGAAGAACATCGAGACGTTCCGGCGGCAGCTGAAGATGCTCGGCTTCAGCTACGACTGGGACCGCGAGATCGACACGACCGATCCCGGCTACGTCCGCTGGACGCAGTGGATCTTCCTCAAGCTGTTCGAGAAGGGCCTCGCGTTCCAGCAGTCGGACATGCCCGTCAACTGGTGCCCGGCGCTCGGCACCGTGCTCGCGAACGACGAGGTCACGCCCGACGGCCGCAGCGAGGTCGGCGGCTTCCCGGTCGAGAAGCTCAAGATTCGGCAGTGGTCGCTCAAGATCACGGCGTACGCCGATCGCCTGCTCGAGGGGCTCGAGGGCCTCGACTGGCCGGAGACGAAGGCCAAGCAGGCGCACTGGATCGGCCGGAGCGAGGGCGCGACCGTCGATTTCGAGGTGAAAGGTCACCCCGGCGAGAAGATCACGGTCTTCACGACGCGCGTCGACACGCTGCCCGGCGCCACCTACGTCGTGCTCGCGCCCGAGCATCCGCTCGCGCTGAAGATCGCGACGCCCGAGCACCAGGCGGAGGTGAAGAAGTACGCCGACGAGGCGAGCGCCAAGAGCGACGTCGTCCGCTCCGACGTCACGCGCGCGAAGACGGGCGTGCCCACCGGCGCCTTCGCCATCAACCCCGTCAACGGCGACGAGATCCCCGTCTGGGTCGGCGACTACGTCATCGGCAGCTACGGCACCGGCGCGGTCATGGCCGTCCCGGCGCACGACGAGCGCGATCACGCGTTCGCGGTCAAGTACGGGCTCCCGATCGTCCGCGTCGTCGCCAAGCCCGACGGGACGGAGGTCGACGTCTCGAAGGCGGCGTATTGCGACGACGGCGTCGCGAACGAGGAGGCCGTCCGGCGGAGCAAGGCGCCCATCGAGAAGGGGATGCCGAGCGATCGTGTCCGCCGCGTCGTCACCGACTGGCTCGCGTCGCAGGGCAAGGGCAGCGCGAGGGTCACGTACAGGCTCCGCGACTGGGTCTTCTCGCGCCAGCGCTACTGGGGCGAGCCGATCCCGATCTACTTCCCGGTCACGACCGACCAGGATCCGCGCAAGCCGGGCGCCAAGTACACGATCCACTACGATCAGCCGATCCCGGTCGACGAGAAGGAGCTGCCGCTGCTGTTGCCCGACCTCGACGACTTCAAGCCGGGCAACGATCCGGCCGGTCCGCTGGCGCGCGCGCTCGATTGGCGCTTCTTCCAGAAGGACGGCAAGTGGTACGCGCGCGAGACCAACACGATGCCGCAGTGGGCGGGCTCGTGCTGGTACTACTTGCGCTTCCTCGATCCGAAGAACGACAAGGAGCCGTGGAGCCAGGAGGCGTACGACGCCTGGATGCCCGTCGACCTGTACGTCGGCGGCAGCGAGCACGCCGTCCTGCACCTGCTCTACGCGCGCTTCTGGCACAAGGTCCTCTTCGACCTCGGCCTCGTGAAGCACGAGGAGCCGTTCCAGAAGCTCGTCCACCAGGGCCTCATCCTCGGCGAGGTCGAGCACATCGTCTTCCACGAGGCGATCGCGGTGCCCGGCGCGCGCGCGAAGCGCGAGGAGAGCGGGTGGGTCGACGCCGAGACCGGCAAGCGCCTGTTCGAGCGACGCATGCGCTCGAGCGACCTCGAGGAGAGAAACGGCGTCTTCTACCTGCGCGAGGCGGACGTGCCGGTCCTCACGACGAACGACGGCGAGCACTTCGCGTTCTACGCCGCCGGCGACACGCTCGTCAGCGCCGAGCGCGCGAAGGAGCGCGACGACGGCTCGTGGGAGGACACGAAGACGAAGAAGACGCTCGTCCCGCGCAAGGTGACGGAGGCCGACATCACCAAGCGCGGCTCGGTGTTCGTCTTGAGCGCGTCGCCCGAGATCCAGGTGCTCTCGCAGGCGTTCAAGATGAGCAAGTCGCGCGGCAACGTGGTCAACCCGGACGCGCTCATCAAGAGCCACGGCGCCGACGCGCTCCGTCTCTACGAGATGTTCATGGGCCCGCTCGAGGCGGTGAAGCCGTGGCAGACGAGCGGCATCGAGGGCGTGCGCCGCTTCCTCGACCGCGTGTGGAACGTGTGCACGGCGAACGTCACCGACGATCCGGCCGCCTACGACATCGAGACCCAGCGGCTCGTCCACAAGACGGTCAAGAAGGTGACCGAGGACATCCAGGCGCTGCGCTTCAACACGGCGATCAGCGCGATGATGATCCTCGTCAAGCACCTCGGCGGCCTGCCGAAGGTCCCGATCCAGGCGGCGCGCACGCTCGTGCTCATCCTGTCGCCGTTCGCGCCGCACATCGGCGAGGAGCTCTGGCAGCGCCTGCACGGCGTGGTCGGGGACGCCAAGATGACGCTCGCGTACGAGCCGTGGCCGACCTTCGATCCGGCGCTCGTGAAGGACGACGTCATCGAGATCGGCGTCCAGGTCAACGGCAAGGCACGCGCCTCGATCCAGATCCCCGCCGACGCCGACGAGGAGACGGCCAAGGCGGCCGCGCTCGAGAACGCGAAGATCAAGGAGATGACCGCCGGCAAGACGATCAAGAAGGTCATCTACGTGAAGGGCCGCATCCTGAACCTCATCGTGGCATGAGGCTCTCGCGCGCGGCGCTCGTCGCGGCCGTCGCGTCGGCGCTCGTGGGGTGCGGCTACCGCCCCGTCCACGGCGGCGCGTCCGCCGAGCGCTTCGCGGTCGTCCTCGCGACGTCGAGCGTGCCCGACGCGGTCGCGACCGACGAGGTGCTCGCCGGCGTGCGCGACGAGCTCGCGCGCGCCGGCGCCCTCGCGAGCGGCGACGGCTACCCGCGGTGCGAGGTCGAGGTCCTGCGTGCCGACGAGGCGAGCGAAGGCATCGCCGCGGTACCGAACGCCGACGGTGAGCGCCTCCCGGAGTCGCGCGCGACGCGCGTGGGCATCGTCGCGCGCGCATGGATCGTCCGCTCGAAGGACGGCCCGCGCGAGCGTGACACGGGCGACGTCCGCGCGATCGAGGTCGTGGCCGTGGCGCCCGACGCGCGGACGGCGACGTTCCGGCACACCGACGCCCTGCGCGCCGCGGGCCGCCGCGTCGGCCGGCGCATCGGGACGCGCATCCTCGGGCTGCCGACGTCGACGGACTGATCGAGCGCGTCGCCCGTCGCGCTAGGCCGTCAGCCGGAGCAGGGGACGCGCGGACGGGTAGAACGGCCAGGGGATCGAGACGAAGATGATCACGAGCGCGAGCCCGACGATCAGCGCCGTGCGCCTCTGGCGGGCGGGCGCGTCGCCGAGGCGGCGTGCGCGGGCCGTCCCGGCGTGAAGCACGGCGGCGGCGACGAGCATTCCGAAGATGTGCTCGATGGCGAAGAACCGGATGACGGAGTTCTTCATCGCTTCGGAGCCGTACGCGAAGGCACGCACGCCGAACGCGCTCGTCCCGAAGTACATGACGAGCCCGAGGAGGAGCTGGACGTCGAACGCGCCGACGAAGGCACGCAGCACTTTCGTGTCGGTGTCGTCCCACTTGCGCTGGCTTCGCGCCGCGGCCATCGCACGGGCGAGCGCGAGGCCGCCGGCCGCGAGGACGATCCAGCGGAGGACGTTGTGCAGGACGAGGACGACGTCGTGGAAACTCATGGGGGCCCCGGGCTTACCACGGCTCGAGGCCGTGGGGCTCCACGGAATCGGCGCTTCGGCCGATACCGCCGAGACCTTCGGCCGCAGACGGAGTACGCTTTCGTCGATGCCGGGGCCGCGGGACGAAGACGCGTTCTTTCTCGACGCTGCCGAGCGCGAGCTCGTCGCGAGGGCGCTCGACGTGATCGGAGCCGCGAACCCCGAACAGCGCGCTCTGCTCGAAGGAGCGTTCGGCCGCCTGCGACGGACGGCGGAGTTGATCCGCGACAGCCCGTCGATCGGCTCGTCGTGGATGGTGGGCGGCGTCATCCGTGCCTTCACCGAAGACACGTTCATCGAGCAGATGTGCGCCGTCCACGACTACGACCTCGATCTGCACATCCCGACGAAGGCCGTCGTCGGCCAGGCGTATCTCATCGCGAAGATCAACTTCCTCAAGGCGCTCGGCTACAACCTCGCGGCGTGCGGCGCGCCGGCGGACCTGCGTGCGAAGCTCGATCACGAGGTCGGGCAGTCGATCTACACGAAGCTCGCCGAGGAGCTCTTCGTCTCGATCGTCACCGACGCGAGCGCGCCCGCGCGTGTGAAGACGGGCGCCGCGCGCTTCCTCTTCCGCGTATGGGAGGAGCGGCTCTTGATCGAGGTCGACGATTTCGCGCCGCTGCTCGAGGCGGCGTGGGAGGCACGCTCGAAGGTGCTGCCGGTTCTCGGCACGATGCTCGGCACCCACGAGGTGGTGCGCCTCTTCCAGGAGGCGCGCGACCATCGCTTCCTCGACTACTTCGGAGACGAAGACATCGGCGAAGAGCAGCTGTTCGCCTTCGAGGAGTTCGTTTTCGGGCTCTCGCACGAGGAGATCGCGCGCTTGCGCGCGCATCTGGCGAGCGGAGGCCGTACGTGCGTGTCTCTCGACGACGCGCGGGCGCTGCTCGGGATCGAGCCTGCGGGGCCGCCGGCGCCGAATGCCGCGCAGGCCCTCTACACGAGCTACAAGAAGCGACGCGTGAACGCGGCGCACCGCGCCCTCACGGGAGCTCCTGGACCGAAGAAGACCGCCGAGGAGTACGTGATGATCGCGTACCTCCAAGACGGCGCGTCTCCGTCCACCTTCGGTGTGAAGGCGACCGAGACGATCCGCTCGGTCGAGACGTGAGCGATCTCGGCATGCTGCCGATGATCGCGGTGGCGACCTGCGTTGCGGCGATCGTCGCCTGCACGGAGGGCGGCGGTTCGGTCGGGACGCTCGGTGCAGGCGCGACGTGCCAGTCGAACGAAGAGTGCGCCAGCAACGTCTGCGATCCCTCCGGCACTCCTTCCGCGAGCGGTACGGGGGAGCCCGAGACGCCTCCGGGCGGGACGGGCGAGCCGCCACCGCCGCCGACGGCGACGGGCACGGGCACGGGCACGGGGATGCGGCCATCGCTCCCCAGCGGCGCGAGCGGGATGAATCCGTTCGAGTCGGCGTCGAACGTCAAGCCGCTCGGCACCTGCACCGCACCGGAGGAGAGCTCGAGTAGCTCGAGCAGCTCGTCGGGCTCCTCAGGCCCGGAGTGCACGACGGACTCCGACTGCCGCTCGCGCCAGAGGTGTCCTAGTGGTCGCTGCGTCACGGTCGAGTGCACGAGCGACAGACACTGCGGCTGCTGCTCGCGAAGCAGCAACAATGTTTGCCGGTCGTGCGGCTCCGGGCCGTATGGCTGTTACTGCTGACGTCCGAGCGGGCCGTCCCGTTTCCCCAGTGCGTGCGCAGCCGCTCTCGACCGGCGGGGCAGAGGCGCTTACCTTCGTTCGGTGGCTTCGCTCGTGGTGGCGCAGATCGTCGACGACACGGAGGCGGAGGGCCCCGGGCGGCGGTTCGCGATCTGGGTGCAGGGCTGTCCGCTGCGGTGCCCGGGTTGCTGCAACCCCGAGATGCTGCGATTCGAAGGCGGCGAGCGGGTCGAGGCGCAGGATCTCGCGGCGCGCGTCCTCTCGACGCCGGGGATCGAAGGCCTGAGCCTCCTCGGCGGCGAGCCGTTCGCGCAAGCGGAGGCCGCCGCCGAGCTCGCCGAGGCGGTGCGTGCGGGCGGCCTCAGCGTGATGGTGTACAGCGGCTTCACGCTCGCGGAGCTCGAGGACAAGAAGCGACGAGGGGAGCCGGGCGTCGGCGCGCTCCTCGCGGCGTGCGATCTACTCGTCGACGGCCGCTACGAGCGGGATCGGCCGGAGCGACGTCGCCGGTGGATCGGCTCGGAGAACCAGGTGCTGCATTTCCTCTCCGATCGCTACGACCCGAGCGATCCGCGCCTTCACGCGGAGAACACCGTCGAGATCCGGCTGAAGCGAGGAAAGACCGGCCCCGAGGTCGTCGTGAATGGATGGCCCGACCTCGCTGCCGCCGTCGCGAGCAGGCGGACGAAAAGGACGGCATGACCTCCGTCGCGCGTGTAGCTCCCAACGAGGCCGAGATGCTGAGCGTCGCGCGAGCGCTCGTGTCGCCGAGGGCCTACGCGTCGGTGGAGGCGACGCTCGCCAGCCGGGTCGCGGTCCTGAAGCTGGGCCCGACGGCGATGGCGGTGCTGCAGGACACGCTCGCCAAGGGCGTCGTGCAGATGCTCGTACGACTGGGCGGGGCGCGCCGTCGCCTCCGCCCGGGCGTGGGCGGTGCCGGGATTGCACCCGCGCGCGTGTTCGAGGTGCGTCCAGCGCCGGCGATCGCGTTCAGCCCGTACACGTTCGAGCTCGTGCGGTGGCTCACGGTGGTCCCTCTCGGCGAAGACGGCGCGCGCTTCGAGCAAGTCGCGCGGACGCTCGGTGACGAGCTGTGCGCCTACCTCGCGTTGCGTCTCGTCGAAGGCAGCCCTCTCGAGCGCGCGGTGGCGGCGTCGCCGGGCCTGCGAACGAGGCTGACGTGGCTCGGCTTCGCGAGGTCGCTCGCGCGTCACGGACCGGACGCGGAGAAGCCGGTGCTCGAGGGCGTTCTTGCGACGGAGGACCGCCGCACGATCGTCGAGTGCCTCGAGTGGGATCTCGCGCGGCGATGGGCGGCGTCGGCGCGCTGGGATGCGCGCGACGTCGTCGACGCCGCGTTGGCGACGCGTGTGGGGACGTTCGAGCGCGCGGTCCTCGAAGCGTACCTCGACGAGGTCGAGGCGCTCGCCCGGTGGGATCTGGTGACGTTCCTCGTCGATGCCGCGGCGGACGCGCTCCCGGCGGGCGCGAACGCGCGCGAGATCGCGGCGCGCGCGGCGCCGCGCGTCCGTCGTGAGGGTACGCTGCGCGCCCGGTCGGAGGCCGTCCGTGGCGCGGGCTCCTTGTTCCGCGCGGCGGCGCGACTGGGGAGGGCGTACGAAGAGCTCGCGCTCGTGCGCTTCATCGACGACGGCTACGAGGCAGCGCAGGCCACGCTCTCGTCGTGGGAGAAGCTCGGACGCGACGGCTTCTCGCGCGCCCGAGCGGTCGTCTCCGTGCTCGAGTCGCTCGACGTGCTCGAGGACGCGCCGGCGCGGAAGCCTCGTGCATCCGAGGCGGGCGCGGGCCCGGACGGGCGAGCCCCTTCGGGCGCGTGACACCGGAGGGCTCGAGCGCTAGGGCCGGAGCTCGCGCTTGGCGGCCATGACGGCGCGCTCGAAGTGCTCGTCGGGGACCATGGCGAGCACGTCGTCGTGGGCGCCTTCGCTCCATGTCCAGAGCCTTCCGTGCTTCACGAGGAGGCCGAGCTCGTGATCGCGACCGTCGCGACCGCCGAGACGAGCGATCCAAATCGCCGGTCTGCCCTGGCCGTCGATCCCACGATGAACGGCGCCGGTGATTGGCGCGGTCGGTTGCTTTCTCCGAAGCGCGAGGGCGTGCTCGATGTCGAGGCGCCGGAGCTCCGCGTCGAGCTGCTCGAGGAAGCTTCGAACCTCCTCGTGCCCGTCCGTCCGGAGCAAGAGCCCGACAGCGCTCGTGACCGCCGCGCGCGCGGATACCCCCACGCGTCCGGGAGAGCGTCCGAAGACCGCCCGTGCCTCTGCGCATGCCGAGCGTGCGACGTCGAGCGCTCCGTCGTACGCCCCATCGTCGAGCACGCGCTCGATCTTGCTGCGGCCCGTGCCGCTGCGGGCCGCCTCCTCCGCGAGGCGAACCAGCCTCTCGAAAGCCTTGCGCCGTCCGCGCGGAACGAGATGAGCCACCTTCCGAGCGGCGAAGGCGGCAACGTGAACGTATCCGCGGCGTCCAATCGACGGCTGGTGCTCCCCGCGATGGACCTCCCCGTGCGGTCGAGCATGAGGTGGCGCAGCCCTCCATCCCTCCACGAGGATGGGATGAGCGTTGGCAGGGAAGGGACGCGCGTCTGCACCGGTCGTTGTGTCTGAGAAACGGGTACGTGCTTCCGTGAAGTCGTTGCGTGTGTCGGTGGGCAGCCGATGGGCGTCCCTGAGCGCCGAGCCCTCGTCGGCCCTCGTGAGTGCCGCCACGAATGCCTCGCGCTTCTCCGGCCGCGTGTGCTCGAGCTCGCGCAACCGGGCCGCCACGGTCGCGCGACCAGCGCGCGAGGCCACCACCCACCGCAGGAACGCGAGCCGCGTTTCGCGAGCGATCGCGTCCATCCGCTTGAAGGACCGCTCGATCACCCAAAGGACCTCCCAACGCGCCCTGCGCGGAGCATCCAGCCCGACGAGGATCATCTCGACCGCGTCCGCGACGCGCTCGTCCGGCAGCCGGTCGACCCATCGCCGCAACGTGGCGAGCCTGTAATCGGTCAACCCCTCCTCTCGCAGGCGAGCCGCGAACGCGCGCCGTATCTCCTCCGGCTCGAGCCGTTCGGTCGATGCCGTCACCTCCACTGCCCTCATCCTCGAGCCGGCTCCAGTTCACGCCGCCGCATTCGAAGCCTCACTCCGGGACCCTGGCCCAGGCCACCGAAACATGGCCCGGGCCATAGCGCCACGTATGGCCACGGCGGGGGGGGAACCCCAAATCGGGGGGCTCGAGATCGTTGGTTTGCCAAAGATCTCGAGACCCCTGTTTTGGGGCCGTCGGGGGAGGGGACGGCGGCACGCCGCATGCTGCGGGGCGGGCATGCACGCCATCACGTTCGAGCTCAAAAGGGCGCACCTGAGCGGGGTCGCATTCGGGAGATCCGTGGTCGAAAAGCGCGTGAAGGGCATGACGCCCGCGCGGTTCGATTTGATGTACGCGATTCGCATCGCGCTCGCGAGGCCCGTAGGACGGCGCTGGCCCGACGGGTTCAGGGAGGATCAGGCGACGCTCCGGAAGAAGCTGGGGCTGCACCCGTCCACGGTCAGCAAGATGATCAAACGGCTCGTCGAGATGGGGTGGCTCGAGAGGCAGGGGAAAGCGGAGTGGGATCGGCGGCGGAACATGATCGCCCTGACCGAGCTCGGCATGCGGAAGATCGTCAAGGCGATGCGCATCGTCTTTCAGATGCGGACACACCTGAAGCACTTCGAGGATCTCTTTCGCTGTAGAGCGAACGCGGGCTACCACATCCTCGAGGCGATCGGCGACGTCTGGGACGACATCAACGCCATCGCCAGGTCGTTCGGTGACAAGTCTCGCTTGCTCTTCGACATCGGATACGGCTGGGAAGGGCAGTATGGATAGCGCGAAGGACTCCGAGGCCGACGTCGGGCCCCGGAGCCTTCGCATCGGGTGCGTTTCCGGCTCGTTCAGGCGTCGCTCGGTTTCGCCTCGGGCTCTCCGAGCAGACCGCGCGGGAGCAGCGAGGCGAGCGTGTCGGCGCCCGTGACGATGCGGAGCTCACGGACCTTCGAGGCGATCTCCTTCAGCGACTCGAGCTCCTTGAGACGCAGAAGGATCGGCTGCTCGGCCATCACCTTCGCGGTGTTGGCGAGCGAGCGCGTCGCTGCCGTCTCCTCGCGACGGAGGATGACGTTCGCGGCGGCCTCCTTCTCGGCCTCGATGACCTTGTTCAGCAGCGTCTTCATCTCGCCGGGCAGGATGACGTCCTTGACGCCGACGCGGTCGACGCGCACGCCGAGACGGCGCGCCTTCTCGCCCGCGTCCTCCTCGAGGAAGCGCGTCATTGCGTCACGGCTCGTGAGCAGCTCGTCCAGGGTCACGCCCGAGACGAACTGACGCGCGCCGAGCTGCACGATGAGGTAGACCGCGTCGCGGACGCTCGTGACCGCGCTCGCGGCCACCGCCGGCTCCGCCACCGCGTACTCGATCGTCAGCGAGAGACGGAGCGTGACCTTGTCGCGCGTCATGAGCTCCTGGCCCGTGATGGTGAGCTGCGTCGACCGCATGTCGACCTTGTCGACGCGGACGGGCGACTCGCGCGTGTTCCAGAACGTGTACCGTCCGGGGCCCAGTGTACGCACGAGGCGACCCTGGACGTAGAGCAGCCCACGCTCGTGCTCGAGCACGACCACGTCGACGTACGCGTCACGCGGCATGATCGCCGCGAGCTCCGCGGTGAGCTCGGGCATCGGCTCGCGGACCGAGAACGTCTGGAGGTGCATCGTGTCGTCGAGGCGCCAGAAGCGGTGCGTTCCCGGCTGCAGGAACAGCTTCGGGCGGCCGTCGTGCCAGAGGACTGCGCGCTCCATGGGGCCGAGGACGACCTCCTCGTACCAGGCCTGCGGGAGCGCGGCGCGGAGCTCCGCCGGCATGTCGAAGACGATCGAGTCCGTGGACCAGCGACGCACGGCGAGGCCGAAGCCCCAGACCCAGTGAAGGCCAGGGCCCAGCGCGCAGACGGGCAGGCCGTTGCGCGTGACGACGACGCGCTCGTTCAGTTCGACCGGGATGATGCGAAGCACGGCAAGCCTCCTCGTGGTTGGAGGACGACGAAAGATGCGCGACGGGGGAGGGAGCCCGAGAGGCGACAGCCTCGAAGCAGTCACCTCGAGACGAGTCGGTCACGGCGCACGCACGGAGGGCCTTCGCCGGGGCCGCGAGATGGTCTTCGAGGGACGATCGCGCGGCTGCGTGCGGGGCGCTTCGTGCACGGGACGCGTCCGACCCTCGGCGATCCGAAGATCGCACGAGAGGGCGCCGCTCCCCCGTCGAGCGGTGTGTGTGAAGGTTCCAGGTTAATAGCCTGGTGCTCTTCCCCTGAGCTACGAGCCCTGTTTGCTGGAGGACTCGGTGGGAATCGAACCCACGACCTCTAGGTGTGCTCGATTTCGGCGAGCGGCCGGCACCAGCAAGCGAGCGCGAGACGAAACGCGTCACGGACCTCGCGCCGAGCGCCGAGATCGGAGAGCCGATTGTCGTCGTCGAGCGCGATGCGCGCGCGTCGTTCGAGCTGCTTCGTGGGAATCGAACCCACGGCGCCAGCGGAGGGAGTCGCACCCGCTATCGCGCTCCGAGAGCGCGCGCCCGCTCGGGCATCGCTGGCTTCGCCCGTCACGGGCGTGGCGGTGAACTTGGACACGTCCCTCGACTCGCGCAAGGGGGCCGTCGCGACGAATCGTCGTGCGGCTCGATCGCACGCTGCCACCCTCTCCACGACGCTCGTGGCGCGCTCGTGCGGCGCGCCGACCTGCATCTGCGGCTCCGACAGGCTCGACGCGCGACGTCGCGCGACGTGCCGCGTGTCGGCTCGCCGCCACGTCCGATCGCGCTCGATCCGAGTTGCCGAGTGTCGATCCGTCGGAAAAGATGTCTCACCGTCGGAGCGCCGCCCAACGCGCTCCGCGGGTCGGAATTCGAGCCGAGAGCCGAGAGGAGCCAAGTGAGCCGCGCATATCGAATCACCGTGAAGGGCTCCGTCAGCCGCGTCGTGCACGTGGAGGACGGCGTGTGCACGACCCTCGAGCTCCTCCCGATTCTCCCCAAGGAGCAACAGGCGGAGATCCTCGCCCAGGAGCTCGTCCGGCGTGGCTTCGTTCGCGACGGCGCCATCGCACGCCGCGCGGAAGACGACGGCATCGTCGTCGAGGTGGACGTGTCCACCGGCACGGTCAGCGTCACGGCGGAGGCGACCCGGAAGATTCGGGTCGAGAGGGAGAAGACGACGAACGTCATCGAGGAGCAGCTCGAGAGGCGCAGGAAGGAGGAGCAGGCGCTCGTCGACCGTCAGGTGGAGCAAGAGGCGGCCGCTGCCGAGAAGCGCGAGAGGGAGGCCGTCACGAAGAAGCTGGAGGAGAGGCTCGGCGATCTGCGTCGCGAGCTGGATGCCGTGGTCGCGAAGGTGACCGCCGAAGCGCTGAAGGAGAAGGCGAAGCGGCTCGGCGAAATCCAGGAGCTGCACGAGGACGCGGAGACGGGTGAGCTGACGATCAAGGTGCGGCTGTGAGCGTGTCGTCGAGGATCGTCCCCGAGTCGGAGTTGCCCCTCGAGCTGAGCGTCGGCGCGGCCGTCGAAGCCGCGTACCCGCAGGAGCTCGCGCGCGTCGAGCAGGCGCTCGTCGCCCGGCTCCCCGTGATGGTGGAGTGCGACAAGGAGCTCGTTCCCTATTTCTACGCGGCCATTCGCAACCGCTTGAAGAAGCGCGATCTCCTCTGCGCCTATCTCGACGGGCGGCCCGCGCCGGACGCGCCGCCGGAGATGCTGCAGGGGGTGATGGGGACGATGATCTCCCAGCTCCGCGACGCCGTGCGTGGGCCGGTGGGAGAGCGCGTCGTGGTCTTGCCGCATCTCGACCTGCTCACGTCGTCCTCCGGGGGGCTGACCGCCGAGGCGCGCGAGGTCATCCCGCTGCTCTACGAGAACCCCCAGATCCTCTGGCTCGGGTTCAAGGATCCGTCCTTCCCGGTGCCGAAGGTCATCACCAACCTCTTCGCGCATCACGAGAGCATCCTCGGCGTCCGCCGTGAGCGGCTCCGCTACCTCGTCACGCAGAAGGAGGCGCGCAAGCTCGGACGCGGCTTCGATCCTTACGAGCTCTACAAGTACGTCTCGGGCGTGAACGCCGTCCGCCTGCGGCGGCTCCTGTCCGCGCTCGACGGCGTCGACTACCCGGAGAACCCGCGCGCGGCGCTCGATCAGCTCCGCAGGGCGACGCTCCAGAGCTCCTTCGAGATGCCCCACGTCGACCTCGACGCGGACATCGGCGGCTACGGGAAGGTCAAAGCGCGCCTGAAGGCGGAGATCCTCGACATCCTCGCGCAGAAGGCGACGCTCGACGATCCCGAGGCGATCAAACGGATCGAGGCGCTCGTTCCGCGCGGCATGATCTTCTGGGGGCCGCCCGGGACGGGCAAGACGCTCTTCGCGAAGGCGATGGCGACGGCGCTCGGCGCGGCGGTCATCGTCGTCAGCGGGCCGGAGCTCAAGAGCAAGTGGGTCGGCGAGAGCGAGGAGAACCTCCGCCAGGTCTTCCTCAAGGCCCGTCAGAGCGCCCCGAGCGTCATCGTCTTCGACGAGCTCGACTCGTTCGCGGCGGCGCGCGGGACCTTCACCGGCTCCGGCGTCGAGCACTCGATGGTGAACCAGCTCCTCACGGAGATGGATGGTTTCCGGAAGGAGGAGCTCGTCTTCGTCGTCGGCACGACGAACTTCGTCGAGTCGCTGGACCACGCGCTGCTACGTCCCGGACGCTTCGAGTTCCACCTCCACATCCCGTATCCGGATCCGGACGATCGCCGCGCGATCTTCGCCATCCACGACAGGAAGCTCGGGCTGAAGATGAGCCCGAGGGCGATCGACTACGCCGTCAAGCGCACCGGCGACCTCGTCGAGGGGACGGACTCCCGCTACAGCGGCGACCACATCCAGGCGCTCTGCAGGCAGATCGCCCGCGAGCGCCTGCGCACCGGCCGGGACGACGCGACGGAGGTCGCCGACGTCGAGAAGGCGCTGTCCGCGTATCTCGAGCGGCCCGAGCTGACGAAGGCGGAGGAGCGCGTAATCGCCACCCACGAGGCGGGGCATGCGGTGTGTGCATTGTTCTGCGAGAACGCCCCGCCGATCGACCGCATCTCGATCCAGGGGGACCTCGCCGGTGCGCTCGGCTTCGTCCAGTACGCGGATCCGGCGCATCGCTACGTCACGACGCGCGGCCAGATGCTCGACAGCATCTGCGTCCTCATGGGTGGTCGCGAGGCCGAGGTGCTCTTGTGCGAGGATCTCTCGATCGGATCGAGCCACGACCTCGAGCGCGCGACGATCCTCGCACGCGCGCTGGTCGAGGAGCTCGGCATGGGCGGAGACGCCGTCGGCGTGCGCCGCTATGCGCCGATCGGCCCGCCTCACCGCGATCGGCGCCCGTCGGATGCGTCGCTCGAGGCGATCGACAAGGCCGTGCTCTCCATCCTCGAGGAGCAGCGTCAGCGCGCGCAGCGCATCCTGACGGAGCGGCGCGAGCTCGTCGTCGCGCTCCGCGATCTCTTGCTGGAGCGGAAGGTCCTCGATCGCGCCGCGTTCGCGGACCTGCTTCCGACGACGGCGAGCAAGCGGCTCGCACGAAAGAACGGCGACGATCGAGCGCAGGAGGAGGGGACGGATGGCTAGCACGGCGACGCTCAAGCTCTCGGTGGACCCCGCCACCGGCAAGCGCACGATCACGGTCAGCTACACGAGCGACGCCGACGCGTTGCCGCACGAGCACGAGGAGGCCCATCGGGAGATCGTGGAGAAGCTCTTCGAGGGCGGGCTCGCGAAGCCGGGCGACACCATCGTCGTCGAGCGGGAAGGAGCGACCCAGAAGGGAAGCGTCCCGCAGGGACAACGGGCGGAAGAGGCCGCGGAGAGAAAGGCCACGGGGCAGGGCCGCTGATCCACGCGGCGGACGGCGTGGGCGCCGACGCTCTCCCGTGCGCGTGCGCTTCGCCTTATGCTCGAACTCATCCAGCGGACGGCGGACGGCCTTGAGCGTTCTGCGATTCGAGAGTGAAGAGGCGCTCCGCTTCAGCATCACCTCCGGCCTCGTACCGGAGGACGTCCTTCGGGCGCCGGCTCGCACCTGGCGGGACGAAACCGGCGGGATCGTCGTTGCGCCCGCGAGGGCCGTCCCCGCGGAGGCGATGAAGCGGCTCGCCGCCGCCGGCATCGGGCGCCTCGGCGCGGGCGTCACGTCGCCGAGCGCAGCGGACGTCCGATGCTGGGCGGAGATCGTCGGTCTCGTGCGCGCGCGAGAGACCGACGTCGACCTCGCGCAGGTCCTCTTCCTCGTCCCGAACGGCGCCGCCTTCGTCGAGCTCGCGGGCGAGCTCTTGCGACTCGGCTGCGATCGGCTCGAGTGGCGTTCGACGCCCCAGGGCTTCCTGCTCCGCGCGTCGGAGCCGCCCTATTACACGCTCCTCCGCGCGACGGACTCCGAGACGGGCGTGCGCGCGTTCGTGCAGGCGCCGCGAGGGCAGGACTGGGTCTGGGTCGAGATCGGCTGGGAGCATCCCTTCGCTCGCTTCTTGAGGCCGGAGCCGGGGAGCATCCTGCTCGTCTCGCCCGCCGGCGCACGGGAGTCGAGCCGCGGCGCTTCCTTCACGCTGGTCGCCGACGGCACGTACGAGGACGTCTACTCCCTCGTCGACCTCTCGGTGCCCGCCGGCGGCGAGCGACGCGAGCTCTCGCCCGGCGAGCCGCCGCGGCTTCGCGTGTCGCTCCGGCTCACTCGTGCCGCGTCGCTCGATGCGCCCTCCCTCTGGGTGATCCGCGAGGACGCGGCGAAGAAGATCGAGCGACTGGTCACGAGCTTGCCCGAGAAGGACGTCCGCGCGCTCCTCTTCTCCGCGTGTCGGGAGGGAGACGCGACGATCATGGTCCTGCGCATGCGCGCGGGCGCGAGGACGACCCTCGAGATCGACGGCGAGGACTATCGCGAGCATTCATCGATCGCCAACCTCTTCCTTCCCTGCGGCGCGACGCTCGAGCCGCCGCTCCGGCGCGAGCGTGTCCGTGACCTGCTCGTCCCGAACCCCGACGACGTCGTCTGGCTCCGGCCGCTCGACGGCGGGCGCTTCCAGGTGGAGCGCGTCGCGGACGAGGCGTTCCGCCCGCTCTCCGATTGGGTCGAGTACGTCATCGACACGAACGCATCGGCCCTCGTGCCGTGGGTGAAGGCGGCGACGTTCGACTTCGCTGCCTTCGTGGGCGTCGACCTCACGGAGGTGTACCAGCCGTACGAGCCGGCGAGGCCCGAGCCCGCCGCTCCGCCGGCGTCTCCGCGGCCGCCGACGCGCGTGGCGACACCCGCCACGGCGACGACGACGAGGAACACGCCGCGCGGGCGCGCGGCGCGCGAACGGACGCCGGAGAGGGTGACGCTCACGGCGGCGCAGGTCGCGTCGAGCGCGGCGGCCGAACGGCTCGCGGCGGTCGAGAAGGAGTTCCTCGCCCTCGACGCCTCGCTCGACGATCCGGCGCGCGTCGCGCTCTGGGAGCGGATGGCCTCACTGAACCGGAGCCTCGGGCGCGCGCACGATGCGTCGCTCTGCTGGGTGCGCGTCGCCTGGGAGGTGCCGCCCGGCGAGCGGCACCCGGTGCTGGACGCGTGGCGCGACGCCGAGCGCGCGCTCGTCGAGGGCGCCTCGGCCGCGACGCTCCTCGCGCTCGAGAGGCCCACCCGCGAGCACGTCCGCGCGCTGGCCGTGGAGCTCGTCCACGGAGGCGACCCCGTGCTGCGCGAACGCGCGCCGGAGGCATCTTTGTGGCTCGACCGGCACGCGCACGACCTCGACGTGCGCACGGAGTGGCTCGCGCGCGTCGCCCTCGCGCACCTCGTCGGCGGCGATCGGCTCGGTCTCGCTCGGGCGCGCGATCGGCTCCTCGCGAGGGTCCACCGCGGCTTGTCGCTCGAGCGCGACGTGCCGTCGTTCGTGCGCCGTGCGGGCGCGGGGCGCGACGCCGCGCAGACGGACCTCATCGCCCGCAGGCTCGACGGGCTGGTCGAGGCCTTCGAGAAGACGAAGCGCAAGCGCTCGGTCACGGAGGCCGATCCGAGGCTCACGGGGGCCTACGTCCGCTTCGTCGTGGCGTACGGAGCGGCGCGGCTCGGACGCATCGATCGCGCCGTCGAGCTCCGCGACGCGGCGGTGAAGGCGTTGCCGAGGGATCCGATCCACGACCTGCTCTCGCGCGGCTACGTGGCGCGCATCGCGCAGGCGATCGAAGGGCTGCCGCCGCAGACGCCGCTCCCCCCCGAGGTGTCGGCGGGGCTCAACACGCTCGCGAGGCTCGATCGCTACAAGGTCGATCGCGTGCGCCAGTGCTCGAAGGTCCTCGAGCCCCAGGAGCGTCTCGATCCGATCATGGCCTTCCAGCGCGGCGAGGCGGATCCACTCGGCCCCGAGTTCGCCGAGCTCCGCGGCGAGACGGAGCGCGCAGTCGTCGAGGAGCGCGTCGCGGCGATCCTCGCGAAGGCCCGCGCGAGCGACCCGGAGGAGCGCGCGCGTCTCTACGACGGCGCGATGGACTTCTTCCCGATGATCTCGCGCGAGCAGGCGATCGCGCACCTCGAGGCGCTCGTCGGGAACGTCGGCGACGTCCCGCCGATCCGCCGCGTGCAGCTCTACGAGGAGGCGCTCATGCTCGCCGGCCTCCTCGGCGAAGAGCGGCTCGCGCGCAACGTCTTCGGAATGCTGGAGCCCATCGTCGGGGCGGTAGGTCCGGACGACGCCGCGGAGATCGCGCCGCTCGCGTCCGGGATGCTGCGTACGCTACGGCGCTTCGGCCTCCGCGACGAGGCCCGACGGCTGCTCGGCGCGCTCCAGCAGGCCGCACACGGCGATGGCACGCCGCACCTCGTCGCGCGCCTCCACACGGCGGCGGCGCTGGCGTATCTCGGCGAGATGGATCGCGCACGCCCGGTGTTCGAGGAGGCCCTCACCGTCCTCGCAGGCGAGCTCCCGATGCCGGCGAGGCTGCAGATCACGCGGACGCTCGCGCGCGCGCTCGGCGCCGCCCCGCTCGAGTACGCCCTGGCGGGCCTCGACGAGCTGCCGAAGAGGCTCGACGTCGTCACCGACAGCTTCAACACCAACAGCCACGTGTGCTTGTCGGTGCTCGACTTCATGGAGGCCCTGGTCCTCGGCTACGTCAGCGACGACCTCGCCATCGATCACGTGGCCCGCCGCTTCCTCGACGAGGACGAGTACCTCGTCCGGCGCCGCATCCACCGCGACCTTTCGCGCTGACGACGCGACAAGATGGGTACACGAGAGACATGACGACCGCGACCTCGAAGACCGATACCCAGACGGCCGATCCGCTCGACCGCGTCCTCGACATGCCGCTCTCCGCGCTCGAGAAGGAGGCGGCCGCCGTTCGCGAGCGGATCAACCGCTTCCGGTTGGCGCTCGGTCGGTTCTTCGTCGGCAAGCAGTCCCTGATCGATCTGATGACGATCTCCGCGGTGGCGCAGGAGCCCCTGCTCCTCGTGGGACCGCCCGGCACCGCCAAGAGCGATCTCGTCCTCAAGTTCAAGGACGCGCTCGGTCTCGAGGAAGGCGACTACTTCGAGTACATGCTGACGCGTTTCACGGAGCCGTCGGAGGTCCTCGGGCCGATCGACATCAACCTCCTCCGCGAAGGCCGCTACGTGCGACGGGAGCGCGGCAAGCTGCCGACCGCGCGGCTCGTCTTCCTCGACGAGATCTTCAAGAGCAACTCGGCGATCCTCAACGCGCTGCTCACGATCATCAACGAGAAGAAGTTCTACCAGGACGGCCTCCCCCAGCCGGTGCGCCTCAAGATCCTCTTCGCCGCGACCAACGAGATCCCGGAGCACGCCGAGCTCGCCGCGCTCAAGGACCGCTTCTGTCTCAAGGCGGCGTGCCGCTCCGTGCAGGACGATCACTTCGTCCAGCTGATCGACATGGGGCTGCGCATGCAGTCCTGGCGCGAGACGAACCAGAAGCCGTGGGCCGAGGGACACGCCTCCCTCGAGGACTTCCTCAAGGCGAACCGCTACCTGACGCTGACGATGGCGAAGGAGCAGACCGGGCCCGGCGGCGAGGTCGTGAGCGATCGCGACGTGTACTTCAAGGACGATCTGTTGCGCGAGCTCCGCCGCGTCCTCAAGACGCTCGCCCGCGAGGACGACGTCTTCGTCAGCGACCGGAAGATCATCAAGCTGTATCGGCTGCTCCGCACGCGGGCATGGCTCCTCCACGGCGGAACCGTCGAGCGCGAGGACCTGTCGCTCCTGTCGTATCTCGGTGAGACGCGCGACGAAATCGATCTCCTCGAGACCAAGGTGCCGCAGCTCCTCGGCCTGTCGGTCGAGCGGTCCGGGGCGTGACCGCCGTCGCTGGGCTTGCCTCCGTGCCGGATCCGGCGGAGAGAGGCGGCCGTCATGCGCAGCCTTCTGTTCGTCCTGCTGACCGCGATCGCCGTCGTCGTCGGCCCCGCGTGCGGCTCGTCCGACGAGGGACGGCCGTCCGACTTCGATCTCGTCGAGGCGGACCCGTTCCCGAGCACCGCCATCTTGAGCTCGGAGAGCGCGGCGCTCGTCGAGAGCGCGACGCCCGACGGACGCGTCCGGTTCCGCACCGCGCCGCCCGAGCTGGCGAACGTCGGACCCGGCACGGTCTTCGTCGCCGGTGCATCCGACGCGGCGCCGGCCGGCTTGATCCGCGTGGTCTTGGCGGCGGAGCGGCAAGGCGATGCGCTCGAGCTCCGGACGTTGCCGGCGATGCCGCAGCTCGCGTACCGCAGGCTCCACGTCGTGTCGCGTCGCAGGGACTTTTCGCTCGACGCATCGGCGTTCCAGCCGAGCCCGGGCATCGAGCCCTTGTCGGTGGGCACCTCGCGCCAGGCGCTCGGCGCGCGCTTGCCGGTCGACTTCCTCGTCTTCGACGCCGACGGCAACCGCGAGACGAAGGACGATCAGGTCCGCGTCGTGGGCAGCCTCGAGGCGCGCATCGACTACGACGCCGACTTCGACTTCGACTGGGGCGCCATCGAGGACCTCCCGGGCGCGGTGAAGGAGTGCCTCGTGAACCTGCCGGGGCTGCTCATCGGGCAGCTCCCGCCGTGCACGCCGCTGTCGCTCCTGCCCGAGCTGAGGGCGAAGTTCGACGTGACCCCGCGCGGGATCGTCGACGTGAACGTCGAGGGCGCCGCGGCCCTGGCCTACGAACGGGACTTCACGCTCGGCACGATCCCCGGCCCGCCGATCCCCGCCGGGCCGATCGTCATCCGGCCGTCGCTCGCGATCCGGGCCGGCGTGCTCGGTCAGGCGTCGGCGCGTTTCTCGACCGGCATGACCGCGGAGCTCGCGATCTCCGCCGGGGTCACGGCGTCGAGCACGCGCGGGTTCGATCTCCGGCCGCCGTCGGTGACGAAGTTCGACGTCTCCGAGAAGCCGACCGAGCTGACGCTCTTCGCCCGAGGTAGGGCCTGGCTCGGCGCCCGATTGAGCCTCGCGCTCTGGGAGATCGTCGGGCCCTACGCCGAGCTCCGCGGCTACGGCGAGCTGGCGGCCGACGCCACGCGCAATCCCTGCTACCGCCTCGTCGCCGGGCTCGAGGCTCTCTTCGGCCTCAAGGTCAGCACGCCCGAGCTGCCGATCGTCGGAGCGGTGACGCTCTTCGACATCGAGTCTCCGCCGCTGAGCATCGCCGAAGGGGAGCTCGCCTCCGGCGGCTGCTCGTTCACGCCGGACTCGCGCATGCCGGGTGAGGGCCCCGACGCCGCAAGGCTGGCGAACCCGACGGCCCCTCGCTGGCAGCGTTCCCTCTTCGAGAACCTCACGGCGCCGATCGTCGAGGGCCGGCCGAACGACGCGACCCTCGGGCGCGTCGGGCTCTCTCGCGCGATCGACGGCACGTACGTCGCGCTGGCGCTGCGCTCGGACACCATCGTCAAGTTCGATCGCGAGGGGACGGTGCGGTGGACGAAGGCGCTCCCGGGACCGCTCTTCGACGTCGCGTCGGGCCGCGACGGCACCATGCGCGCGCTGTCGCGCGACTACGAGGGCGGCGATTTCATCCTCACGGAGATCGGCCAGCGCGGCCTCGTCGGGCGATCGTGGAAGTACACGCTGCCGCCCGAGGCCGAGTGCGAGAGCCCGGAGCCTCGGCGCGTGCTCGGGCTCCCGAACGGCGACTACGCGGTCGTCGAAGCGTGCACCGCCAACGATCGCGCCGTCGTCGCCGTCGTCTCCGCCGACGGTCGCCCGCGCCATGCGCGGTCGCTCGCCGTCGCGGGGGGCTCGCTCGACCTCTCGGCCCTCGTCGCGAAGGGAAGCGACCTGCTCGTCTCCGGCCAATACCGTCACGACACGTCGGGCGATCTGCTCGTCGCCCGGTTCGATCGGGAGCTCGAGACGATCTGGGCGAACCGGTACCCCGACTGCGAGCTGACGCGCTACCTCACGCCGAGCCAGATGAAGGCGGCCTTCGAGCGCGACGAGCTCATCGTCGTCGGCGGGACCGGGATGGGCGGCGCCTTCTTCATGCGGATCGAGCCGGGAGGCAACCTCGCGTTCGCGACGTTCCCGTGGTTCGGAGCGGCCGTCTCGGCGCACTACCTCGGGACCGACGTCGCGGAGCTTCCGCAGACCGGCTACCTCCTCGTCGGCAGCGGCGTGCGTCTGCTGGAGGAGCAAGGGCGGACCGCGACCGCGCTCCTGCACCTCGACGGCGCGGGGCGACCGATGGCGGCGTATCGCTACGCGTCGCAGACGGGCCACAACGGCTACCCGGGCATCGTGCTCGGCGACGACGGCGGGTTCGTCCTCGCCGCCTTCGAGCAGGAGACCGGCTCGAACGGCGTCGGCCGTCTGCTCGGCCTCTCGGGCTGGGTGAAGGACGGCACGACCATGGGCGACCTCTTCGTCACCGGAGCCGAGACCGTCGAGGAGGCGGAGTGCACGACGGCCGCGAACCCCGTCACGCTCGACGCACGGCCGCTGCGGCTCGGCTGGACCCTCGCGCGCTGATCATGTCACCGCCCGGAGCACGGCCCGCGCTTTGATACGCTGGCGTGTCGATGGCCGCCGCGCTCGGACGGGAAGAGGCCGCTGCGACGATCGAGGCAGGCATGTGCCTCGGGCGGCTCCTTCCGCCGGCCGAATCGGCGGCGCGCGTCGGCCCGTGGATCCTCGCGACGATGGGCGAGCGGTTCGACGTCCCGCCGCCCGGCGTCGTCGCGGATCTCGGCGCGCTCCTCTTCGGCGCGACGGTCGAGACGCTCCGTGCGTCGGTGGCTGCGGCGGCGGACGATCCCGCGCTCGCCGCGGCGATCCGTCGCTACGAGGACGCGCTGCTCGGCCGCCTCGCCGCGGACCGAAGGCTCGCGTCTGCCGGCTTCGCCGTCGCCCGGCTGCCGAGAGGGATGCACGCCCAGGCCGTCGGGATCCTCGTCGCGGGCGTGCTCGCGCGTATCGACTATCGATCGGGAATGGAGGTGCAGCCCGGCATCGTCCGGCAGCTCGTCGAGCGCAGCCCCGCGGAGGCGCTCCAGCGCGGCTTCGCGATTCTCCGCGACGACGAGCGCGTGCGGCGGCGGCTCACCGAGGCGTACGCCGATCTCGCGCGCTGCGCGCAGAAGGCCCGCGATCTCCTCGGTGACGCCGACCTGTTCGCGCTCGAGAACCTGACGGTGCTCGCGAGCCTGACGCAGAGGCTCGCCGTCGCCGACGTCGTCCGCGCGCAGGAGGCGATCGCGAGCGGCCTGCCGCGCCGCATCCCGCGACGGCGTCGAGACGAGGGCGACGTCGCGTCGAAGCTCGAGGACGAGAGCACGTACCCCGCGGGCGGCTTCTCGAGCGTGACGACGTCGGGCAGCCTCGAGAACCTCGTCACCTCCGAGCTGGTCTACATGGACCCGCCGGGCACGAGGTCGGACGTGGACCTGTTCGACGTGCGCTACGTCGAGGGCGAGCTGCTCTACTACGCCCGGGACGAGGCGATCCTCGTCCGCCGCCGGCGGCTCGTCGTCGTCGCGCTTGCGGCCGATCTCGTGGGGGCGCGCGTGAAGGATCGCGAGCTGCCGTGGCAGCGCATCGTCCTCGTCCTCGCCGTCGTCCACGTCCTCACGAAGAAGCTCGTCGAGCTGCTCGGCGACGAGGAGCTCGAGATCCGCGTCGCGTTCCTCCGCGAGGAGGGCAGGGCGACACCGCTCGCCGAGGAGAAGGCCCTCGTGGAGCTCCTGCTCCGAGAGTGGCGCGAGAAGGGCATGGCCGAGATCGTCGAGGCGACCTGGGACGAGATCGTGGAGCTCGCCGGCACGAACGTGCGGCGTGCGCTCGTCGAGGTCGTCCGTATCGCGACGTCTCCGCTCGGGAAGGAGGCGAAGGCGCTCGATCCGCGCGTCGTCTTCGCGGAGCTCGTGACACCGGTCGCGCCTCTCGAGGCGTGGTCCCGCGCGACGACGGGCCTCCTCTCGGCGCTGCTCTGATCGCCGCCTCCGATCGCGGCGAATGCGTCGCGCGGCACGACGGTGCGCGGCCGTGCGCGCGCCCGGGCGGGCGCGGAGCTCCCTCCGCGATTGGGTCATACTTCCATGGAGCCGGGCGAGAGCGCTCCTCGGCGCGGACGAAGCCCGGAGGACGAGCATGCGTGAGGGACGCGCGAGCATCACGGCCGCCATCGTGGCGACGGCGCGCGGAGCGGCGGGTGTCGACCCGATCGCGCCGCGGCTCGTACCGCTCGGGCTCGCGCGGCTCGCGCGCTCGCAAGGCCTCGCACGCCGCCTCCCGCTCGTCGACCTCATGCGTGCGCGCACCGTCGCCATCGACGAGGCGATCGAGGACGCCGTGAGCCGCGGCAGCGTGCAGCTCGTCGTCCTCGGCGCGGGCCTGTGCGCGCGGGCCTGGCGCATGGGAGCGCTCGCGGACAGCATCGTGTTCGAGGTCGATCATCCGTCGACCCAGAGCTACAAGCGCGGACGGGTGGAGGGCCTCCCGCCGAAGGCGCGCGAGGTCCGGTTCGTGAGCGTCGACTTCGAGCGGGACGATCTCGACGCCGCGCTCGCGAGGGCAGGGCACGACGCGAGCCTCCGGACGACGTGGGTTTGGGAGGGCGTCACCCCGTACCTGACGCCCGAGGCCATCGCGAGGACGCTCGATTCCGTGCGCGCGCGGTCCGCGGAGGGGAGCACGCTCGTCATGACGTACGGCACGCCGCTCGAAGCACGAACGGACGACGGACGCGGGCGGACGGTCCTCGCGGACGTCGTGCGGCGGCTCGCGCGCCCGACGCTGCGGGCGCTGGGCGAGCCCCTCGAAGGCTTGATGGGCTACGACGCTGCACACCGCGTCGTCGAAGCTCGCGGGTTCCAGGTGAAGGAGGACGCGACGTACGGCGAGCTCGCTCGGCGGATGGGGCTGCGCAGACCGCGGCCCGTCGTCGGCGAGCGGCTCCTCGTCGCGGTCCGGCGCGCGCCGTCGTGATCAGCTCGGGGTAGGGGCTTCGCCGGGCGGAGAACGGAACGAGAGGGCGAGGAGCTGGATACCGATGCCTGCCGCCACGAAGCGCGTCCGCGCGTTCGACGTGAGCTTGGCCATCCAGTCGACGATGCCGACGTCGCCGAGCTCGTAGCGATCGCCGGCGGGCGTGTCGGCCTCGACGACGAGGCGCAGGCCGTCGTAGTAGTTCGACGCGAAGGGCGTCACCTCCTCGACGGGCAGATCGGGCAGCCGCTCCGCGAGGCGCGCGCGGACGCGCTCGCCGAGCGCTCCGGCGCGCTCGGCGACCAGGAGCTTCGCTCGCGGTCTCGCGACGCGGAGCCCGACCTGCTCCACGCGCTCGAAGAGACGGACGAACACGCCAGCGAGGGCGACCACGGCGTCGACCTCGAACCCGTGCTCGGGACGCGCCCACCCCGCTTCGACGAGCGCGAACATACGGAAGTGCTGCGCGAAGCCCTTCGTGGAGAACCGCTGCGCTCGCACCACCTGATGGAGCGTGCAGAGGCGCACGTGGCGCTCGCCAGCGAGGAGGCGCCTCGCGCATTCGATGGCGAGCACGTTGGTCGGGTCCGACACGACCTCGGTCGTGCGCGACGTCGTCACCGAGCGATCCTGCGTCGTGGGTGAGACGACGGAGCACGTGCCGAGCGGAGCCAGGGGTGACAGGAGGAGCGCCTCGTAGTCGCTCGCAACCTCGAGCGCGAGCCGATCGAGCTCCACGGCGGTCCGCTGATCGATCGGGCACGGCACCACGAACGTGTCGCGGGCGAATTGCGCGAGCAGGTCGGCAGGACGGCGCCGGGCGCTCGTTCGCCGCGCCAGCTCGAGCAGGAGCGGCACGAGCTCGCTCGGCTTGCGCTTCTCGAGCTCGCGGATGATGGCTTCGTCTTCGGGAGAGAGGGGCGGGCGCATCCGGCGCCTCATCGTACGACCCATCGACGTCGAAAACTTTGCCCGCTGCGGGAGGTGGTGCGATGTGTGCCGGACGATGCCTCGGTTCGAACGCGTCATCGCCGCCTGCGCTGCGCTCCTCTTCGCCGGCTTCGCGATCGCCGGCTGCATCGCCGAATCGAAGAAGCAGCGTGGGCTCGGCCTCGATGCCGCGCCGGCCAGCGCGGTCGCGAAGAAGCCGCGCCGAGGCTCGAGTCGCTGAGGTCGATCGAGAGGGACGCGTCCGCGCTGCCGTTCGTACCCGTCGAGGATCGACGGCGCGGCCCCGGTGCGTCGGCAGATCGGTACGGCACGTGCTCTCGCTCGAGCGTGGACCACTTCCGGCGCATCGATTCGCAAGCCAGGTGCTCGAATCACCTGCGTTTCTCGTCTCGTCCTCGTCCCACGACGTCGCTTCTGGGCGTCGTACTTCGAAACACCCGTTGGGTCCGTCCGTTCGCTGTCGTCGCCGCGCTCGCGACCTCGACCGGCTGCGTGACGCTGCGCGGTCGCGCGGACGACGCCTTCGCGCGCGGCGACTATCGCGAGGCGGTCGCGCTGTACAGCGAGCTCGTCGACGAGCGACCGCACGACGCCGAGGCGAAGGCGCGCCTCGTCCTCGCCGAACGAGGGCTGCTCGGTCAGAGCCTCGACCGTGCGGAGGAGGCGCAGCAGCGGAACCGCGAAGACGGCTTGCGCGCGGCGCTCGAAGCTCTCGAGACGGCGGACCGGCTGCATGCCGGCTCGATCGACCGGGCGCTCCAGGAGCGGCTCGACGCCGTCGTCGAGTGGACGAGCGCGACCTTGGAGAAGAGCATCGAGGAGGAGACGAGCCGAGGCCGTGCGCTCGCCGCTCGGGCACGCCGGCAGGCGTACGCGCGATGGCTCGCTCGACCGGAGCTCGCCGCGCTCGGTCCGAAGCTCGATGCCGAGATCGCCGCCGCCGGCGCGCGGACGTGCGCGCGGGCGACGGAGATCGCGAGCCGAGGCGAACAGCCCTACGCGCTCGAGCTGGTCGCGTCCTACTGCAAGGAGATGGGCGCGCCGCTCCCGCCATGGAAGCCGCGGCCGTTCCTCGTCGCGGGCGTCGATGTCCGCGGGCAGATCACGGGCACGCCGGCGGAGGAACGGAGAGAGCTCGAGCAGGTCGTGGCAGGTGCGTTCCAACGGTCCGTGTGGTTCAGCCCGGTGGCGTCGAACCGTGCCGTGCTCGAGCTCGACGGCTCCGTCTCCGCCTCCGTCACCGCGAAGCCGACGGAGCTCGCGCGGTCGTGGGTGGAGCAGGTGCCGTACGAGGCCACCGAGCACTACCGGGAGCCCGTGGAGGTCCCGTACGTCGTGCGGGAGTCGTTCCTGGAACGCGTGCCGTACACGACGACGGAGACGCGGCTCGTGCCGTGCCCGCCTCCGCAGACGGGAACGTGCTCCGTCGAGCAGCCCGTGACGAAGATGCGGACCGTGACGCGCACCCGTCCCGTGACGCGCTACCGTACCGAGTGGGTCGATCGCACGCGGACCGTGACGCGGATGCGCGACGAGCCGCGCGTCTTCCGTTACACGGCGACGAAGCACGAGGGACGCTACGCGGCGACGTTCGTCGCGACGATCTCGCTCCCCGACGTCCCGCCCCTCGTCGCGCGCGACGCGCAGGAGGACGCCCGCGTCGCGTGGGAGCACGACGTCGAGTTCGCGCCCGCGGGGGTGAAGCCCGAGCACGGCACGGTGCCGACCGCGCTCGCGTGGAGGAAACGGCAGCGCGAGCGCCTCGGCGCGGAGCTGTTGCGCGTCCTCGACGCCGGCTGGCTCTCGACGTTCTGCTCGGAGGGCGTCGAGACGATCGAGGACGCCGCGCGTTGCGCCCACGGGCGGCCGAGCCCCGCGCCGAACGCGGTGCGCACGCAGATCGTCGAGCTCTTCGGCGACGACCCGGATCTCGTGCTCTCCCTGCCGCGGCCTCTCGAGACGGTCACGACGGGCTGATCGAGGCGTCCCGTCGCGGCCCGATTGGCAGCGCCGCGCGTCTCGATTACAGGGAGCGACCGAAGGACCGTGACGACCCTGACGTTGCTCCGGAACGCCGAGGTCTACGACCCCGATCCGCGGGGCCGGTGCGACGTGCTCGTCGGCGGGGGCGAGATCCTCGCGATCGAGGAGCGTCTCGCGGAGGCGGCGTTCCCCGCGGGCCTCTGCCAGATCGTCGACCTCGAGGGCGCGCGCCTGGTCCCCGGTCTCGTCGACGCGCACGTGCACGTCACGGGCGGCGGGGGCGAGTCCGGACCGGCCTCGCGCGTTCCGCCCGTCGTCCTCTCGCAGCTCACGCTCGCCGGTGTCACGACGGTCGTCGGCGTCCTCGGGACGGACGGCACGACGCGCGACGTCGCGTCGCTCGTCGCCGCGACGCTCGGCCTGCGCGAGGAGGGGCTCTCCGCGTGGTGCTGGACGGGCAGCTACGAGGTGCCGCCGATCACGCTCACGGGCAAGGTCCGGTCGGACATCGTGTTCGTCGACCCGATCATCGGCGTCGGCGAGGTGGCGATCAGCGATCACCGCTCTTCGCAGCCGACGTTCGAGGAGATCGCGCGCCTCGCGGCCGACTGCCACGTCGCCGGGATGATGAGCGGCAAGGCCGGGGTGCTCCACCTGCACGTCGGTGACGGGCCGCGCGGGCTCGAGCTCGTGCGCCGAGCGCTCGACGAGACGGAGCTTCCTGCGAGCGTGTTCCATCCCACGCACGTCAACCGGAGGGCGGCGCTCTTCGAGGAGGCCGTCGCGCTGGCGCGCCGCGGTTGCACGATCGACGTCACGGCGTTCCCGGTCGAGGAAGGAGACGGAGCGATCTCCGCGGCGGACGCGATCGCGCGTTACCTCGAGAGCGGCGCGCCCCCCGAGCGCCTCACGTGCAGCTCCGACGGCGGCGGCTGCCTGCCCACGTTCGATCGCGACGGCCGGCTGGTCTCGATGGATGTCGGCAAGTCGGGCGCGCTCGCGGAGTCGTTGAAGGAGCTGCTCGATCGCGGGCTGCCGCTCGAGCGCGTCCTGCCCGTCTTCACGCGCAACGTGGCCATGACGCTGCGCCTCGCGCGCAAGGGCAGGATCGCGGTCGGCGCGGACGCGGACCTGGTGGTCCTCGATCGCTCGCATCGCGTACGCGAAGTGATGGCGCGCGGACGCTGGGTCGTCCGTGGGGGCGCGCCCGTCGTGAGGGGGACCTTCGAGAAAGTCGAGAAGGGAGCGTCGTCATGAGCCCGGCGAAGGTCGATCCGGACAAGAAGCGCGGGTACATCGTGCCGATCGGAGGCGCGGAGGACAAAGAGGGACCTTCGGACATCCTGCGGAAGTTCCTCGACGTCTCGGGCGGCCCCGGCGCGCGCATCGTGATCATCCCCACGGCGTCGAAGCTCGAAGACACGGGCGAGCGCTACGAGCAGCTGTTCCTCAAGCTCGGCGCCGGCGAGGCGAAGGCGCTCCCCCTGAAGGAGCGCAAGGACGCGAGCGAGCCCGCGTACCTCGAGGAGATCGAGCGAGCGAACGGCATCTTCGTCACGGGAGGCAACCAGCTCCGCCTCACGACGATCCTCGGCGGAACGCCGATCGCGAAGGCGATCCGGCGTGCGAGCTCCCGCGGGGTCGCCGTCGGCGGCACGAGCGCGGGGGCCGCGATCCTGAGCGAGCACATGATCGCGTACGGCGCGGAAGGCCACACGCCGCGGGCGGGCTCCGTCGCGCTCGTCCCGGGGTGGGGCCTGACGAACCGAATCCTCATCGATCAGCACTTCCGTCAGCGCGACCGCCTCGGCCGCCTGCTCACCGCGCTCGCGTACAATCCGTTCGCCGTCGGTGTCGGCCTCGACGAAGACACGGCAGCGTTCATCGATCCGGATCGCGTGCTCACGGTGGTGGGGACGGGGGCGCTCACGATCGTGGACGTCTCGGAGCTCGATCACTCTTCGATCGCGGAGCTGAACGAGGGTCAGCCCGTCTGCATGACGAACGTGCGCCTCCACGTGCTGACG
Organism: uncultured Myxococcales bacterium; assembly: GCA_937949945.1. Classification (GTDB taxonomy): domain Bacteria; phylum Myxococcota_A; class Polyangia; order Polyangiales; family Polyangiaceae; genus Labilithrix. The sequence goes on along the minus strand of CALFEQ010000145.1, from coordinate 8,209 downwards.
GAGGGCGCGAAGTTCGATCTCGAGACGCGCAAGCCGATCGCGCCCACGGGTTGATCACCGAATGCGCGCGAGCGCGAAGAGCAGGGCGCCGGACGGCACACGTCGCCGTGGACGAGGAACGTGCCGTCCGGGAGGAACTCGAGGTGGAGCACGTCGCCGGAGACGACCTTCTCGTCGACGGGAATGCCGCCGGCGTCGGAGGCCGTCTTCGGCGGCGACGCGGACACGATCGCGGTCGGCGCCGCGTCTTTCTTCTCGTCTCCGCGTAGGGCTGGACGTCACTCGGCTGGCCAGCGATGGACGGGCTCGCCTCGGTCGCTCAGCTCACGGTACCGCGCGAGCATCGCCGCGAGCGCTCTTTCCTCGGGCATTTCTCTGGCGAGCGCGTCGTACATACGTCGTTGCCAGCGCGCGCCCGTGACGCCGCGCTCGACGCGCTCGGCGACGATCGTGAGCCACGCGTCGGCTTCGTCGGGGGCGACGCCCGCGGCCACGAGCCCATCGCGCGCGACGGGCAGGAGGGCTCGCGTGAGCTCGGCGGGCGAGCATCCGCGAGGGGAGGGCGCGCGCTCGGTCGGCCACAGGATCTCGGCGTCGAGGCCGGCGCGAGCAGCCTCGTAGAAGCTCCGGCGCGCTTGGCCGAACGTCATGCGCGTGACGAGGGTGTCCGCATCCTCCGACAGCGCGAGCGTGAGCCCGAGGGCGAAGGCCGCATTCGCGACCATGTCGCGGACCGTCGGTCCCGCGGGCAGCGCGCGCATCTCGATGCGGAGGTGCCCGCCGCCGGCGTCGTCGTACACGGCGCGGTTCCAGCGCCAGACGGTGCCGTGATGGAGGCGCAGCTCGCGCAGCGCGGGCACGCCACCGGCGCGCACGATCGTCTCGGGATCCGTCTCCGAGTCCTGCGGGAGGATGGGCGCGTGCAGCGCCACCGACTCCGCGAACAGCTCGAGCGCGCTCTTCCGGACCCAGCCATGCCCGAAGGAGACGCGCGCCGGCCGCCAGTCGTCCTCGCGGGGCGACGCGCGATCGTCGACGGCCTGCCGGAAGAGGGCGACGCGCGTCTCGTCCCAGAGCCGTCGGCCGAGGAAGATGGGCGAGTTGCCGGAGACGGCGAGCACGAGCGCGGTGGCGATCTGCGCCGCGTTGTACGTCCGTGCGAACCGCGAGGGATCGACGCGGAGGTGGACCTGGAACGAGGTGTTCGCGCCCTCGAACGTGACGTCGTCGGTCATCACGTCGAGGACGTCGATGCCGTGGATGCGGACGGGGACCGGCTCGCCCCGTACGCGCCGGATGCCGGCCGAGAGCGCGCGGTACCGGCACTCGTCGGAGAGGGCGGAGCGCCGGAGGTCCTCCTCCGTCAGCGTCGGGAGGATCCCGATCATGACGACGTCGGCATCGTGGGCGCGCGCGGCGGATCGCACGACGGCGAGGACGTTGTCGATCTCGCGCGCCATGTGCTCGAAGGGCCGTCCCTCGAGCGCGGACGGGGGCGTGTTGATCTCGAGGTTGTAGCGGTTCATCTCGAGCGTCACGCGCTCGTCGAGGGCGTCCGCGATCACGGCGCGGTTGATGGGCGCGGGGCGCCCGTCGGCGCCGACGAGGTGGAGCTCGAGCTCGGATCCGATCGTGGTCGGGCCGACGCCGAAGCCTGGGCGCTCGAGGAGCCGTTCGAGGGCGAGGAGCGAACGCTTCAGCTTTGCGAAGAACCGCTCGTAGTCCTGCTCGTCGAAGCATTCGCGATCGATCCGGAGCCCCATGGCGCTACCTCCTCGGCACGGCGCTACCTCCTCGGATCGCGGTCGTGTGCCGTCGCTTCTCGCGTGGTCATGTCGCGTGCGACGAAGAAACCGTCCTCGCCCTGTCCCTGGTACCTCGGCATCAAGACGACGCCCGCCTCCGGCGCGCGGATGGGTCCACGTCGGTCGTGCGCGAGGACCTGTCCGGCGACGACCGGATCGAAGCTGTGGAACCCCGGCAGCATCTCGAAGCCGTCGCCGGGCTCGACGACGTGTCGATGGCGGACCTCGACGATGCGCGAGGCCCCCTGCGCCGACCGCGCGAGAGCGGCGCGGTGCGACTCGAGCTGCTCGACGAGCCGCGGCTCGCGCTTCGGATCGAGCGAGCCCATCGCCGCGAGGAGGACGAGCACGGCGCTCACGTGGCGCCGCGGCGATGCCGGATCGTCGTGCTGACCCGCTTCGACGGAGATTCCGACGTGCCCGCGCGAGGTGCACCAGCTCAGCATCGTCGCGGCGATCGCGCGCTCGAGGCCGACGACGGACGTGATGGGCAGCGCGCGTGCGAGGCGGAGACTCTCTCCAGAACCCCCGATGCAGGCGAACGGCCGCGAGGGGCCCGAGGTGGTGTGCAGATCGAAGAAGGCGAGGGAGGCGCCTGGGGGCGAGGCGGTGGGCTGCGCGTCCTCTTCCTCGAGCGCGAGGAAGGCGTCGAGGAGCTCGCGGTGCTCCCGATCGTCCTCCGCGAGGGCGCCTGCGGGCGTCCGCAGGAGACGTTCGAGGGAGGGGGCGTCCCAGCCGCGGTTCAGGTCCCGTGCGAGGAAGCGGACGCCTCGGGCGAGCGCCTGGCGGTTGCCGGCGAATGCCACGACGCGGCCGCGCAGCGCGTGACGGGCGTGCTCGAGCCGCTCGAGGAGCTCGACGGCGGCGAAGACACCTGAGGGCTCGTTTCCGTGGAGCCCGCCGGTGAGGACGACGGTCGGCCCCGGGGCCTCCCCGGTCACGGTCCCGAGCAGCCGGGGAAGGCGCTCGAGCCGGCGATCCGGTCGGGCTCGCGCCGTCTCTTCGGCCTCGTCACCGCGTGCCAGCACACCCCCCGACTTAGGTCGAGGAGGGGTACCGGGAAACCTCGTGCTTTTCGACGTGCGTTCGACGTTCGAGCCAGGTGAATATAGAGCCGACCCCAAATGGAGCTGCTCGAGCGACGCGTCTATCGCGGACCCAGCCTCTACGCTCACTTCCCCGTCGTACGCCTCACCGTCGATCTCGGTGAGCTCGAGCAATGGCCGAGCGCCAAGATCCCCGGCTTCGTCGACGGGCTGCTCGCAGCCATCCCGAGCCTTCAATCCCACACGTGCTCGTACGGCGTCGAAGGCGGCTTCGTACGGCGCTTGAAGGAGGACGGCGGGACCTGGCTCGGTCACGTCCTCGAGCACGTCGCGATCGAGCTCCAGGTGCTGACGGGCGCGAACGTCAGCTTCGGCAAGACGCGCTCGGAGGGGACGCCCGGTCGCTATTACGTCGTCTACGAGTTCGAGGAGGAGCGCGTCGCCGAGGCGGCTGCGGACCTGGCGTTCGACCTCATCCACCATCTCCTTCCGCCGGAGCTGCGTCCGAAGCGGCCGCCGCAAGACGCCGACGGTCGGCCTGCCGAGCCGGAGCCTCCGTTCGATTTCCAGGCGAGGCTCGTCGAGCTCATCGACTTCGCGCAGCGGCGGCAGCTCGGTCCCTCGACGAGCGCGCTCGTCCGAGCCGCCGAAGCGCGGGACATCCCGTGGCTCCGGCTCAACGACTACAGCCTCGTGCAGTTCGGGCACGGCAAGTACCAGAAGCGCATCCAGGCGACGGTGACGAGCGAGACGCGCCACATCGCCGTGGCGATCGCGTCCGACAAGGAGGAGACCAACCGGATCCTCGGGGACCTCGGGCTCCCGGTGCCGCGCCAGATCCTGGTTCGTTCGGCGGACGCCGCCGCGCGGGCCGCGGCGCGTCTCGGGTATCCGGTCGTCGTCAAGCCGCTCGACGCGAACCACGGCCGTGGCGTGTCGCTCGACCTCAAGACGGAGGCGGAGGTCCGGGCCGCGTTCGAGCTCGCGAAGGAGCACTCGAGGAGCGTGATCGTCGAGACGTTCCTCGCCGGCTTCGATCATCGAATGCTCGTCATCGGCGGCGAGCTCGTCGCGGTCGCGAAGCGCGTGCCCGGTCACGTGGTCGGCGACGGCAAGCACACGGTCGCCGAGCTCGTCGAGATCGTGAACTCCGACCCGCGTCGCGGCATCGGACACGAGAAGGTGCTGACGCGCATCGAGCTCGACGCCCAGGCGGAGCGCCTGATGGCCGAGAAGGGCGTGACGAAGGACACCGTCCTCCCCGAAGGCGAGGTGCTGTTCCTGCGCCGCACGGGCAACCTCTCGACGGGCGGCACCGCGATCGACCTCACCGACGTGGTGCACCCCGACAATCGAGACGTGGCCGTCCGCGCGGCGAAGGCGATCGGCCTCGACGTGTGCGGCGTCGACTTCATCACGCCCGACATCACGAAGAGCTACCGCGAGGTGGGCGGAGGGATCTGCGAGGTGAACGCGGCCCCGGGCTTCCGGATGCACATCGCGCCGACCGAAGGCAAGCCGCGTGACGTCGCCGGGCGCGTGATGGATCTGCTCTTCCCGCCGGGCACGCCGTCGCGCATCCCGATCGCCGCCATCACGGGCACGAACGGCAAGACGACGACGGCGCGCATGCTCGCGCACATCCAGAAGATGAACGGCCATACCGTCGGCCTCGCGACGACGGACGGCGTGTACATCGACGGCGAGCGCACCGTCGCGGGCGACATGACGGGCCCGCAGGCCGCGCAGATGGTGCTGCGCGACCCGAACGTCGACCTCGCCGTCCTCGAGACCGCGCGCGGCGGCCTGTTGCGTGCGGGCATGGGGTACCGGTCCTGCAACGTCGGCGCGGTCCTCAACGTGACGGCCGATCACCTCGGCCAGAGGGGCATCGAGTCGCTCGAGCAGCTCGCCGAGGTGAAGCGGATCGTCGTCGAGGTCGCGCGCGACTGCGCCGTGCTCAACGCCGACGATCGGCTGTGCCTGAAGATGGCCGACCACACCAAGGCGACGCGCATCGCCTACGTGACGATGAATCCGCGTCACGAGCTCGTGCGCCAGCACCTCCGTGCGGGCGGCCTCGCCGCCGTCCTCGAGGAGGGCATCAATGGGCACATGATCACGCTCTACGACAAGGGCGCGCACCTCCCGCTGCTCTGGACGCACCTCATCCCGGCGACGATGGAGGGCAAGGCGCTCCACAACGTCCAGAACGCGATGTTCGCGGCGGTGATGGCCTACGCGATGGGCGTGAAGATCGAGAACATCCGTCAGGGCCTGCGGACGTTCGACACGTCCTATTTCCAGGTCCCGGGCCGAGGCAACGTCTTCGATCGCCTGCCGTTCAAGGTCATCCTCGACTACGGCCACAACCCGGCGGCGGTGCGTGCGATGGCCGATCTCGTACGCCAGCTCGAGTGCACGGGCCGGCGATTGTGCGTCCTCGCCGCGCCCGGCGATCGGCGCGACGAAGACATCCGGGCGATCGCGCGCATCGCAGGCGAGGCGTTCGATTACCTCATCCTGCGCCGAGACGACGACCTGCGCGGCCGAGGCCCCGACGAGGTGCCGCGCATCATGGCGGACGAGCTTCGCGCGTGCGGCGTGAGCGAGGACCGCTTCACCATCATTCCGGACGAGCAGGAGGCCATCCAGACGGCTCTCGAACGCGCCCGGCGCGGTGACCTGCTCCTCATCTTCGCGGACAAGGTGTCGAGGAGCTGGAAGCAGGTCATCTACTTCGACGCAGCGCGTTCGCCGAAGTCGCCGTCGTCCATCCCACCGCCCATGAGCCCGTCCGATGCATTCGACGATGGCACGGTCCGTCCGGTGGACTTCGCGGGCTCCGAGGTCATCCAGGACGAACGTGGCGTGCGCCTCGCGCGCGAGCAGGAGGACTGAACGGCGACGAGGCGGCGAGGCGACGACCCGACGAGGCGACGAGGCGACGAGGCGCCGGGCGAGGACGCGAGCACGACGGATCTCGCTTCTCGCTGATCACGAGCATCTCGGGGTACCGTTGAGGGGAGGGCGTCGTCGTGCAGCTCGCGGGCGCTCTCGGAGTGACCGCCCATGCTCGTCGTCGATGCTCGCCGGCTCACCGGTCCGAATCTCCTGTCGCGATCACCGCTCGTCGTCGTCGAGCTGCAGCTGGATCCGCCCGATACGTTGGAGCACGTGCGCGAGCTCTATCTCCAAGAGCTCGGCCGCATCCGCGCTGCGCTCGGCTTCGCACCGGAGGTAGAGCCGATCGTCCGCGAGCACGCCGGCGGCGCCGTCATCGCGTACGAAGCGCCCCTCGACGTGATGCTGCCGCTCACGGAGGCGAGCGAGTGGGCGGCGCTGTCCGCCTGCGAGCTGCTCGCCTCACGCGCGCCGCTTCCGTTGGAGCCGAAGCTCGCCGAGATCGCTGCGATGCTCGAACGCGACCGCAGCCCGCGTCTGAACGCGCTCGCCGCCGAGGCGAGAAGGCGGGGCGTCCCGTTCTTGTGGGACGACGAGGAGGTGAGCCTCGGGGCCGGCGCGCGATCGGTGACGTTCGCGCGATCGGCGGTTCCGGACGTCGCCGACGTCGAGTGGAGCTCGCTCGGCACGATCCCGATCGCGCTCGTGACCGGCACGAACGGCAAGACGACGACGACGCGTCTGCTCGGCCGCATCGCGAAGGAGGCAGGCTTGCGCGCCGGCGTGACGACGAGCGACGGCATCATCGTCGGCGACGAGATCCTCGAGCGCGGCGATTGGACGGGCCCTGCAGCTGCGCGGACGGTCCTCCGTCGCAAGGACGTCGAGATCGCCCTGCTGGAGACTGCACGTGGCGGCCTCCTCCGGCGGGGGCTCGCGATGGATGCCTGCGACGTCGCCCTCGTCACGAACGTGAGCGAGGACCACATGGGCGGCTACGGGATCGACGATGTCGCGGCGATGACGCGTGTGAAGACGATCCCGATCCGAGCCGTCCGTCGAGGTGGAACGATCGTGCTCAACGCACACGATCACCGCTTGGCTGCGCTCCCGGCAGAGCTCGGGTCGGCCATCGAAGGGCGAAAGGTCGTCTTCTTCGCGGATCTCGAGCGTCGCGACGCTCGAGCCGAGGCGGTGATTGCAGACCATCGGGCGCGTCGAGGGACCGTCGTCGTCGCGGAGGACGGTGGAATCGTGGTCCATGGGTCGCTTGGCGCTCGTTCCGGTCCTGGCTCTGGTGCTGGTTCCGGCTCCGGCTCCGGCGCCGGTTCCGGTTCTGGTGCCGGCTCGCAGGCGCCCCAGGCGAGGCGACTCGTCGATGTCGCTGCGGTGCCGATCACGTTTGGCGGGGCTGCTCGCTACAACGTCGAGAATGCGCTGGGCGCGGCGGCGGTCGCGCTCGCACTGGGCATCTCGGAGGACGCCGTCGTCCGCGCGCTTCTCGGTTTCGGCCAAGGCGACAATCCCCGGAGGGGAGAGCTCGTGGAGCGAGCGGGGGTCCGCATCCTGCTCGACTACGGCCACAATCCGGAGGGCGTTCGAGCCGTGCTGTCGCTCGTCGCCTCCCTTCGCGGCCCGTCCCCGGCAGGGCGGCTTTTCGTCGTCGCCGGCTGCGCCGGCGACCGGACGAACCACGAGGTCGACGAGATGTGCCGGGCGATCGCCGCAGTCCACCCGCATCTCGTCGTCCTCCGCGAGCTAGCAAGCTACATGCGCGGCCGCATGCCCGGCGAAATGCCCGCACTCCTGAAGCGCTCCCTTTCGTCCCACGGCCTCCCCGACGCCGCGATCACGCTCGCCGCCTCCGAGGTCGAAGCCCTCCGCCGCATCCTGTCCGAGGCCACCCCGGGCGACTTCGTCCTCGTGCTCGTTCATCTCGACCACGAGGAGGTAAAGTCGTTCCTCAGCCAATCCTGATCGTCTCCTCGCGGGTCGGTTCGGTTGCCGTGGCTCGGTCCGGTAACCGCGGTCACCGCACCGACGTTGCGGTCACCGCACCGACGTTGCGGTCAGCGCGGTCCGGTCAGCGCACCGACGTTGCATCTCGACCACGAGGAGGTAAAGTCGTTCCTCAGCCAATCCGATCGTCTCCCCGCGGGTCGGTTCGGTTGCCGTGGCTCGGTCCGGTAACCGCGGTCAGCGCACCGACGTTGGGTTCGGTTGCCGTGGTTCGGTCCGGTAACCGCGGTCACCGCACCGACGTTGCGGTCAGCGCGGTCCGGTCAGCGCACCGACGTTGCGGTCCGGTCACCGGTCAGCGGTCAGCGCACCGACGTTGCGGTCCGGTCACCGGTCAGCGCACCGACGTTGCGGTCAGCGCACACCGCACCAGCGCACACCGCACCGACGTTGCGTTGAAGTCGTTCCTCAGACCGCACCGACGTTGCGCACACC
>CALFEQ010000144.1 GCA_937949945.1 uncultured Myxococcales bacterium | reverse complement strand
GGGCTCGGGAGCGCGCTGAAGGACAGCATCGCCGGCGCCGTCGGGCAGTTCGAGATGTTCAAGGGGCTCGGGAGCGCGCTGAAGGACAGCATCGCCGGCGCCGTCGGGCAGTTCGAGAAGCTCGGCGACACGATCGTTGGCATCGTGAAGGCAGGCGGCACACTCGCGGCGATGAGCGTCGGGGCCGGACTCGCGCACGGCGTCATGCACCTCAACAACGAACTCGAGAAGACGACGATCAGCCTCGCGGCGATCTTCAACGCGCAGGGCGTCACCAGCGGCATCAATGAGGGGCTCTCGCTCGCGAGCTCCACGATCAAGGAGATGCGCCGGGACGCCGCCAAGCTCCCCGGGGAGTTCGAAGACCTGCTGCTCTTCTTCAAGCTGGGCGCGACCCCTGGTTTCCAGGCTGGCGCGACCATCCCGCAGCTCGAGAAGCTGTCCGCGCAGGCCATGGCCGCAGCGGCGTCCGTCGGCGTGCAGATGGATCAGGCGGCGCGCGAGTTCGCGCAGCTCCTCCAGGGCCGCGCCGGGGCGCACAACGTCTTCGGCACGATGCTCGGCTTCACGGGCGAGGCCGCGTCGAAGTTCAACGCGATGACCGGCGCCGATCGCCTGAAGGAGATCGAGAAGCAACTCGCTCAGTACCAGGAAGCGATCGATGCCTTCGAAAATTCCTTCGACTCCGCCGCCGCGGCGATGACCGGCAACATTCGGCAGTTTATGCAGCGGGCAACAGCGCCCCTGTTCGACCGCGTCAAGGAACAGCTCCGGCTCGCGAACAAGTGGTTCGAGGACCATGAGCTCACGGTCGAAAAATTCGCCGACAAGATCGGGCAGAAGCTCCAGCGCGCCTTCGACTTCGGGCAGCGGAAGATCGCAGAGTGGTGGCCGGCGATCAAGGCGTTCACCGATCATGCTGCTCAGTCGCTCGAGCGGATCTGGGAGCGCTCGAAGCCGATCCTCGCGGGCCTCGAAAAGCAGGCCAAGGCCGCGGCGGCGAGCGAAGCGACGATGCCGATCCTCGGCGCCGGCGCGCTCGCCTACGGCGGCCTGAAGATCGGAGGCGCGCTCGCGCCGGTCCTAGGCCCGCTCTTCAGCGGGCTGAGGGGGCTTGGCGGCGAGTTGGCTGCGGTGGGCGCCGGGCTTGGCGGCGCCGAGTTGGCTGCTGCGGGCGCCGGGCTCGGAGGCATCGCATCGTCTGCGGCGGCTGCCGGGATCGCTGCGGGGGCGCTCGCTGCCGCGCTCGCTGTCGCCGGCGGTGCGCTTCACGCGATGACCGACGAGGCGAGCCTCTTCCACGAAGAGGCATCGAGCGCGGCGAAGGCGCTCCGCAAGGAGACCGAAAAGACGTTCAAGCACACTTCTGAGATGTGGGCGAAGATCGGCCCGATCGTCATCAGCGGCTTGGACATGGCCGGAGCGGCGTGGCTGCGCGCGATCTCGGTCTACATGAAGGGCGTGTCGATGGCCGTCGAGAGTATGGACAAGCTGATCGACAAGGCGATGCTCATCGGCGGGATCGACGTCCCGAGGCCACAACCCGATCCATTCGCGGATACAGCCATTCAGTTCGGCTTTAAGCGGCCGGACGCCGATCCGGGCGAACGGAAGACGAAGCCCGGTGCGGGCGGCGGGCACGGCGGCACGCACATCCAGAAGGTCGAGATCGTCGTCACCTCGAACCAGGACCCGAACCGCATCGCCCGGCTCACGGCCGAGCGGCTGATGGAGATCTCGCGTCACCCGACGAGTTCGCCGCGGGTCCGCAACTGGTCGGCGGCACGTCCGAGATGATGGCCCATGGGCAAGGAGTGGAAGTTCACCCAGCTCGGCGGAGCGCGGCGCGTGATGACGCTCGCAGGCGCCGTGGCGCCGCACGGGCGGCCCCGTCAGGGCCCGGTCGTGACCGACGGGGTGAGGCTGCGCCGCACGCGCGTCCACTATCCGGACGGCGCCGACCGCCCGCCGACGACGCACGTCTTCGGCGTCGAGTGGGTGCCGTGGGAGCTCAAGGGTCGCTTCTCCGATGTCCACCTCGGCAAGGGCGGCACGAAGAGCCTGATCAAGCAGTGGCAGTCCTTCGTGATGGACGCGCAGGTCGTCCAGATCGACTGGGGCGACATCCTGTCCGCCCGCGGGATCGTCGACGAGTTCACGCCCGAGCGCGAGAGTGAGTTCGAGTGCGCGTACACGATCACGCTCCTCATCGATGAGCGAGACGTCCGCGGCGGGCAGAGCGCGATCGTCATCCCGCGTCCGCCGATCGCGATCTGCCAGGCGCTGCAGGCCGAAATCGACGCGAACGTCGACGCGATCCCCACCATTCCAAGCGCAGGCGACCTCCGGCCGGACTTCCTCGATTCGATCGAGGAGAGCGTCGCCGACATCAACGGGTTCTCGGCTTCGCTCATCAACATCGCCGGGGAGATCGACGCGTTCACGGACGCGACCTTCGACGAGCTCGAGCGGCTCCGCGCCAACGTCGCGCAGATGCGCACGGCCGTCCACAAGCTTCGCAACACGATCGAGTCGACGGAGAACGACGCCGCGCTCCTCGCGCGCGCCGCAGACACCGACGTCCAGTGGTTCGCCAAGCGGGCGACGCTCGACGTCAGCACGATGCGCATTCTCGCCTTCCTCGATGAGCTCGACCGCGAGGCCGAGCTCGCGCGTCGGGCGCGAGCGTTTGCTGTGTACGTGGCGCGTATCGGAGACTCGTGGGAGTCGATCGCGACGCAGTTCTACGGCGGTCCGGACGAGGCCGGGGCCATCCGCGAGGCGAACGGCGTTCGCTTCGGGGAGCTCCCAATCCCCGGCAGGCAGTACCAGATCCCCACGGTGTGACGGCGATGAGCCATGTCCATCTACCGGCTGCGGATGATCGCGAAGCTCCTAGTCCCGCTGGACGTGGGCACGCCGGGCTCGGACACGCTCACGCTGAACGACCACAGCCACGCCGACGAGCTCGAATTCGAGTGCGCATGGGGCGATTACGTCTACCAGTGCCGCCCGCGGCCGGAGGAGGCGTAGAGCCATGCCGATCTACCGCCCACGGATGCACGCGCGGATGCTCGTCCCGCTCGACCACGGCGTCTCACCGAGCGAGCACCGCGTCGTCCTCACGCCTCGCCTTCGATCGGCGACGCTCACGCTGAACGACCACAACCACGCCGACGAGCTCGAATTCGAGTGCGCATGGAGCGACCTCGGGATCGATCCGCGGATGGCCCGGAGCGCCGCGGTCGAGTTCTACATGGCAGACGTCGTCGACGGCACGGACAACGTTCCGGCGACGCGCGCTAACTTCCGCTTCGCCGGGATCGTCGACACGGTCGAGCGCGCCGCGAGCGAGATGGGCCACATCGCGCGGGTCAGGTGCCGCGACTACACCGCGCTCTTCATCGCGATGAAGCCGCTTCCGCCTGAGGGCGTGCCGCTCGTGACGGACACGCTCGTCGACGCGTGGCGGCGGATCTGCGATCACACGGGCTACGTCGATCCGGAGGGCAACATCACGAGCTCGGTCCAACTCCTTCGAGACCGGATCGAATTCCGCGGAGGCGCCGATCCCGGCCTCGTGATCGCGGATGCCATGGCGGCGCGCTTTCGGCAGATCGGCGGTCCGATCCACGTGCCGCCGAAGGCCGACGCCTGGGCCGTATGGCAACAGGCCGTCGGGATGCTCGGGCTCGTCTCGTACATCGACCGCGATCGCTGCATCGTCACAACGAGCGTCGACGCGTACGCGGACGACGGCGAGGAGGCACCCGCGCTGATCTACGGGACCAACATCCTCGAGATGACGGAGACGGCCGACTCGGGATGGGATGGTAAGGGCGTGTGGCTCACGAGCTTCGACCCGCTCACCGGGAAGACCATCGAGGCGCACTATCCTCCATCGTCAGCGCCCGCGGCGAGGGGCAAGAAGGCCACCGGCTCGGACGGGACGACGCACGCGAGCACGCAGCAGCGGCGAGCTGCCGCCGGCGACGTGGTCGACGCGAAGGACTACTGGCACCAGAGCTACCCAGGCGTCACCGACCCCGAAACGCTCGCGCGGATCGCGCGCCGCGCATGGGAGGAGCGCGCGCGTCAGGAGATGCGCGGCACGCTGACGACGTGCGAGATGCGCGTCCCGGTCGACGCCAGCGTCGCGAGCGGCGCCGCGGTGCTCGGCGCTCTGCCATCGGCAACGCGCGGTGAGATCGACCTGCTCGACCTGCGATGCGGCGACTCGATCCGCGTCGAGATCGACCACGTCGACCGCGAGCTCTTCGCGCGGCTGCCGACGGAGGCCGCGCGCGCGAACTACCTGATCGAACTCGGCTACCAGCCGACGCCGGCGTGGATCCTCGCCCGCAACAGCCGCGCGTCGGCGTTCGGCCGCGTCTTCAAGGTCACGGACCTTCGCATCCACCTCGCCGCGGACGCCGACGGCGGGGAGTTCAGCGTGCAGATCAACTACGTCAACAAAATTGAACTCTGATGCTTGCCGAGGACGACATCACAAGTCGCGCGCGCGACTACGAGAGCGCGCAGATCGCCTTCGGGCGCGTCGGCTGGGACGGCGTCGACGCCCACGTCGACGAGGGCGACCCGAACGGCCCGGACGGATACCGCCACGCGCTCGTGCGCGTCACGCTGGAGGGCAGCGAGGGCGTCCGCGGCCACCGCCTCATCTGCTCGGTCAACTGCCTCAGCGGCCGCCGCATCCCGCAGAAGGGCGCACGCGTGCTCGTCGCGATCCCATTCGAGATGGCGGAGGTCCCCGGCGCACCGATGATCATCGGCGCCACCGAGAGCGACCGCCGCGACAACCTCTCGAACGGAGAGATGTCGATAGGCGCATCGGAGGGCGCCGGTCGCGTCGTCGTCCGCAACGACGGGACGGTGTCCCTGATCACGACGATCGACAACGACCCGACGGGGAAGGTCGTGGTCTTCTCTATCTCGCCGACCGGGCTCCGGTTCACGTCCCCATGGGGCTCGATCGTGCTCGACGCCACCGGCTTCCACGTGCGCACAAAGGCCGGGCCGCGCATCGACATGGGCGGAGTGCGCATCCCCGGCCTGCCCGACGAGCTCTCGGGTCTCCTGTCGGCATACGCACGCGTGACCGCACCGGTCATCAAACTCGACGGCGCGAGCGTGCTGCTCGGTTGCGGGGACCGCCACAACGCCGCGCGCCACGGCGAGATCGACCCCACCGCGCCGCCGCCCGGTCCGGCTCAAACTCCCGGGCTGCAATCGCAGACGGTCTGGATCGCCCCCTAAGGAGGACACATGGCTTGCCTGAAAGCTCCCCAACTCCCCCGGCCCCCCGGGCTCGACCTCCTGCTCCCCGATCTGGAGCTCGATCCGTCGCTGCCCAATATCGAACTCTGCTGCAACTTCGAGCCGCCGCCGATCCCCGGCTCGCCCTTCATCCTCCCGCTCAGCTCGATCCCGAACGTAGGGGTCATCCTCGCGCCGCTGCTCGAGGGAGTCACAAAGGCGATCGACGACGTCAACAAGCTCCTGGACGAGCTCCAGTTCTCCTGCCCTCTCGATTGATGCCATGAGCTCGCACGAGGCTGGACGAATGGCGGCGTCTGCTGTCGTCCTCGAGAAGTGGCGACGGCTCGCCGAGGCCGCGCGGAAGGCAGGCCTGACCGCGCCCGCCGAGAAGGCGGAGGAGCAGGTGCGGGTCCGGGAGCGCGCCGCGGCCACCCCTACGGGCAGCACAATGTGCTTCGCGTAACGGGGGTGCATCCCGGCAGCGTCTCGCCGGACGGGCAGAAGAAGGCTCGCTTGCCGGAGCATAGGCCGTCGTACGCTGCATGCCGCGTGCACGCACGGGCCGGGCAGCATGTCCACCGAGTCGTCCCCGCCACGACGAACGTGTAGCAGTCGGCCAAGCCAACCGGCGCGGCCCCGTTCTCGGGGCACCCGTACAGATGCCCGCCGCCACATTCGTCCGGGCACGTATGGCCGCTGAAGCTGCATGAGTCGGAGGTGCTCAACGGCACCGCCTTCGACTCGCACGAGCCGCCCGCCGACCCATCCTGGCTGGTGGGGTCCGCGTCCACCTCCGCGTCGACCGTCGACGCATCACTCTCAGAGTCGCCCCCGGCGTCGTGGCCCATCGCCACGCCAGGGTCACGGTCGTCGTGGCCCATCGCCACGCCAGGGTCACCGTCGATGGTGACCTCCTCGGCTCTGGCGCAACCATAGGCGGCCAAGACGACGAGCCCGGCGACGATAGCAAAGCGCATGCGGTGACCTCCCATGGCGATCGAGCTGACAGCCATCGTAGCAAAGCACGAGCGGCGGCTCCGCCTCGTTTTCTCGGGCCCCCTCGCCGCCGGCGCCTTCGGCACGCCCGGCCCACCCTACTACGTCATCGAGAACGAGGACGGCGCGGGCCCAAGTCCGGGCGTGAACGCCGCGATCATCGTCTCCGGCGCCGCGAACAACGTGGAGCTCGCGCTCGACGCGGACCTCGCCGAAGGCGCGCTGTACCGCGTCCGCGCGATCGGCGTCCCGGGCCAGGACTCGTCCACTTCGACGTCTGCGAGCGACCAGCACTTCCGGTTCGCGATCTCCGGGCGGATCGTCAACCAGGAGCCGAAGGTCAGCGACTCCGAGCTCCTACTCTACGGCCGCGACCTCGTCTGGACCGGCCTCGACTATGGCGAGACCGCCGAGGGTGACCTCGCCACGGTCGCGGGTGCGGAGAACGCCTTCGGGGCGATCAAGCGGCGCATGCTCGGCTCTCCGCTCGCCTGGGCGCCCGGCTACAGCCCGCGCGCGCGCGAGTATGTCGACGCACCACTACCGGCGATCGGCACGCTCCGAGGCCGGCTCGAGGCCCAGGCAATCCGCGACGATCGCGTGGCGGCGGTACAGGTCGAGCTCGTCCTCGACGAGGAGACTCCCGAGCAGTCGTTCTTTGAGGTCCGCCCGACGCTCAGGGGCGGGCACGTCCCGGGCAAACCGATCGACGTCCACGTCTACGTCTGACGCCCCATGCCCAGCATCTACGCCGAGCCGACGGTCGAGGAGCTTCTCGAGGCGTTCGCGGCTGGCGTGCGCGCGACGCGCGACAAGCACGTCGATGCGCGCGAGGGCGCGATCTACCAGCACTGGAGCGGCTCGGCCGCGATCCTCTGGAGCCGCGCGGCCCGACGGACGACCGACCTCTGGCGGGCCGTCTACCTGGACAGCGCCGAGGGCGAGGACCTCACGCACCTGCTCTACGAGCGCTATGGGTTCGAGCGCACCACCGACACGTACGGCGTCGGGACCGCGGACATACGCCGGCCGACGGCCGACGCCGGCTCTGGCACCATCTGGGCAGGCACGCGCATCCTCGTGGGGTCGCGCACCGAGCCCGCCTTCTACGTCGTCACGGAGGACGTCCCCGTCGGCGCAGCCATCACGAGCGCTCGCATCCCGATCCGTGCCGCTCGCCCCGGGCCAGGGACAAAGATCGCCGTCTCCGATCCCGGCAGCGTCCGCTTCGACGATCCGCTCTGGGACCCGACCTGGACTGTCACCGCGATCCGTTGCGAAGACGGAACGGCGTTCGAGCCGGCGCCGGAGGCGCGCGCTCGCTTCCGCGATCGGCGCCGCGCCGCGCGCGCGGGCTTCGTGGAGGCGATCGTCCAGGCGTGCAGGGACGCAGGCGCCGAGCACGCGCTGCTCTTCCCGAGCGACTATGCGGGTGACGACGAGGATCACGGCCTCAATATGGCCTACGTCGGCGACGCCTCCTACCAGGGCGACGCGGCGCTCGTCCGCCGCGTGACCCTCGCCCTCGAGCGCTGGCGCGTCCTCGGCGACCAGCTCCAGGTCCGGCCGCTCACGCGCAAGAACCTCGCGATCAAGGCGCGCGTCTACCTCTGGGCCGCGCCCGCTGGCGTGCCGCAGGAGGACACGATCAAGCGGCTCGTCGGCGGCATTCTCGGCTACTTCGAGGGCGGGAGCAGCGGTTTCGCCTACAACCTCGACGCGCTCGCCGGCGCGATGCTGAAGGCCGCGCCCACCGTCCAGTTCGTCGAGTTCGACGAGCCGACCTCCGATACAGGCGTCATGTCGATCGTCGACGGCCTACTCAACTTCCCTGCGACGCTTCCCCGGTACCGCGTCGCCCCAAACGACATCACCCTCCAGCTCCTGCCGCCGCTCTGAGGGGTGAGCGATGCCGACCCTTCCGATCTCCGCACCGTCGCCCATCGACGGCGGCGAACTCGTCGTCCGCTCGGAGCAGGACGTCCTCGCGCTCCTGCCTCCCGAGGTGCGCAAAATCGAGTCCGCACCCGTCCGCGACGCGCTCGCAGCCGCGCTCACGGAGATCCTCCGCGAGTACCAGCGACGGTCGAGCAAGGGTGCCGCGCTCGGCGACATTCTCCGCGCGACCGGCCGCCACCTCGAAGGGCTCGCGGCGGATCACGAGGTGTACAAGCAGCCGGGCGAGAGCGACGAGTCGCTCCGTGCGCGCGTCTTGCGCATCGGCGAGCTCGTCACACCCGAGGCGATCGTCGGCGCCGTCAACCGCATCCTCGCTCCCTTCACCAACCTCCGCGCGAAGTACTTCGAGAGCGAGGTCGACTGCTGGTTCGTCCACGACGGCACGGTCGAGGAGTGGGACTCCTTCGTCTTCGACGAGGACGGGGGCGCCGCCTCCCCTCGCTACCCCGATCGCCTCTACCCCGACGACGCCGCTGAAAACGAGGGCGACAGCATCGAGTCGCGTGAGGTGCTCGGCGCGTGGGCGTTCGGTGACGAGCTCGGGCGTCACTTCGTCCTGCGGTTGCCCCAGCTCGAGACCGTCGACGACCTCGGCTCCTTCGTCTTCACCGAGGACGAGGAAGAGGGGATGTTCGTGGCGGATGGCTCCGACACGGACGGCGCCGAGTCGGATGGATCTGTCGCGAGCTTCGTGTTCACGAACGAGGCGCTCTCCGACGAGCTCTACGCGGCCATCGTCAGCACCGTCGAGCTGCTTAAAGGCCAAGGCATGCGCTGGACCGCGTACGTCGACCCGCTGCTCACCTGAGAGGATTCGATGGAGGATCGCTACCAGCACACCCTGAACGGCCAGTCCGTCGTCCAGGCCGACCTGAACCTCCTTGGGGAGACGTCGGCGCTCGCAGACGACCGCGTCTTCGCGGAGCTGTTCCGCATGCAGCCGTACGACGGCTCGACGGTCCGCAAGGGGATCCTGCCGTACGCGCACCGCGCGAGCGGCCCCGCCGCGCTCGTCGAGCCGATCGGAGCGACCGGAGCGGTGATCATCAACCCCTTCCGCGCCTTCGTCGGATCGCGAACAGCGGCGGAGGACGACGCGAAAAAGAACTGGCGCGACATCCGGTCCGCGATCTGCGTCGGCGAGAACGAGCTCCCGCAGGCCGTCACCATTTCCGCGAACGCATCGGGCAACCCGCGGTGGGACCTCATATACGCGGCTGTCGCGGTCGACGCGAGCACGGCGAGCGTCACGCGCAAGCGCAAGGACCCGACGTCTAAGGTCGTCACGGCGGCGTCGGTCGTCACGCGACTCGCGACGACGGTAACGCTCGGTGTCGAGGCCGGCACCGCGTCCGCGACGCCCGTCTGGCCGTCGGTCCCCTCGGACGCTGGCGACGTCTACTACATCCCGCTCGCGTACATCCGGGTTGCCAATGGCTTCGGCGCGACCAGTACCGTACTCCCGGAGGACATCGTAGAGGTGGCGCCTTGCCTCGCGATGTCCCACGCCTCGGGCGTCGCAGCGGCCGAACCGGCCAATCAGCAGTACGTCGTCAGTACGACACGCCAGCAGGCGTGGGGTGCCGCCAGTGGAAAGCGTCCCACGACGTTCATCCCGCCGACGTTCACGGGGTTGCACTCGCTCTTCATTGCCCTCGACCTCGCCGACGAGGACGCGGGCTTCCACTCCCACCTCGACGGCGCCGTCCTCGACAACCGCGACTGGCGCGGACGCCTTTGCTTCTGGCAGGCGTTCGTTGCGAACGACACGCTCAGCGCGGCTGGCTTCCCATGGGACGACGACATGCAAGAGTACCCGGGTGTCGGCACGCTCTTCGATGGCAGCTCAATGTTCCCCGACGCCATTACTGAAGGCGTTCAGTCGAGCAACCGGGTTTGGATCGGCGCAGGTCAGACGATCGTCAAGACGTTCCACGAGCTCTTCCCCGAATCGTCCCTGATCGCACGCCTCGACGACGAGCAGTCCGATCACATGGAGGACGAGATCGCCATCGTCTGCGATCACGCGAACGATGGTGTGCTCCGGCTCTACAAGCCTGGCAATCCGCGCTGCCGCGTGTTCTTCAAGCTCGACTTCACGGCGCCCTACTCGAACAAGTAGACCTGATGCCATGGCGCGCAACCCATCGAAGATTACGACCGCGCTGGAGGTCGACGATCCGCTCGTCCAGAACGCCGGCTTCGCCTTCGGCAAGGACGACCGGCAGTATCTGGACAACCAGATCCGCGGGGTGCAGCAGCACCTCGTCAATGCGCTGATCCGCGGCCGGCACGGCACGTATGTGAAGATCGCCGGGTCGAGCCCCGCCCTGGCCGCCGGCGATGTCGTCTGCCTCGCGTCGCTCAGCGAGGGCGAGCCGAAGATCACGCTCGCGACGCCGGAGGCGCTCGCGGACGCGATCGCGGCGTTCGGGGTCATGGTGCTCGCCGGCGTGCCAGGTGCGTTCGGCTTCCTCGCCTTCGGCGGCGTGCTCCCGCCCGAGATCACCGGCCTCGCCCCGAACAATCCCGGGTTCGTGCGCGTGAGCAGCGCCGGCCGCTGCGAGCGCGTGGACAGCTTCCAGGTCAGCGACTTCGGGATCGGTGTGGTCGACAAGGCCGGCTACATGCTCGTTATCCCGGGGATCGGCGTGAGCGCCACCGGCTCCGCCGTGGCGTCGGCGGAGAACGTCGGCGAGGGCGCGGAGGTCTTCAAGGCGCTCGTCTCGACGACCCTCCAATTTCGGCGCATCAAGGGCGAGAACGGCATCCTCGTCTCCGAGGATGGCGACACCATCGTCGTCGACGGCAGCGAGGTCGAAGGCGGCGGGGGCACGCCGGGCGGTGACGACGGCGACATCCAGTACAAGGTCAGCGCCACGGAGTTCGGCGGGCACGCGAAGGTCCCAGTCGACAAGGGCGGCACGGGCCTCGATGAGAGCGACCTCTCGGGACAGGCTGGCAAGGCCCTCGCCGTAAACGAGGGCGAGGACGGGTTCACCTTCCTGACCATCCCCGCGGGCGCGAGCGTCCCGACGGGCACCGGCTTCCGACGCGTGACGGACGGCACCGAGGAGGCTGCGGCCGAGGCCGTCAACCTCGAGGGCGGCTCCACGTACGTCACGGGCGTACTACCGGTCGACAACGGCGGCACGGGCCTCGATGAGAGCGACCTCAGCGGCCATGCCGGCAAGGCCCTCGTCGTCAACGTCGGGGAGGATGGGTACACGTTCGTCGAGATCCCCGCGGGCGCGACGGTGCCGACGGGCACCGGCTTCCGTCACGTCGTGGATGGCGTCGAGGACGCTGCAGCGAAGCTCGTGGAGGACGCGGACGTCGCGAGCAACGCCAACATCGCGGTGACGAAGCTCGCGACCGGGAGCCAGGACGGCCAGGTGCTCTGCCGCATCGGCAGCGCGAACGGCTTCCAATACATCGTCAACGCGAACATCGCGAGCAACGCCAACATCACTGTCACCAAGCTCGCGGCGGGCAGCGCGAACACGGTCCTTACCACGGACGGCAGCGGGACGATCACGTGGGGCTCGATCAACCTCAACAGCAACATGACAACCGGGACGCTGCCCATCAACAAGGGCGGTACCGGCGTCACGGTGTTTCCTGGCTCGTCGGGCAACCCGCTGATCAACAGCAGCGGCGCGCTCGGCGCGGCGACGAACTGGACCTTCAACACTTCTGGCGGGTTCATCGGCGGGTCGAGCGGCTTCATTGCGTTGGGCGGCGGCACGGTCGCCACGACCGGCCTCGTGCGAATTCCCTTCAATAACAACGCCTCGATGCCCGTCATCGTTGCCCGAGGGACCGGCGGCAGCGACAGGCCCGGCGTCTCGTGGGGCCCAGGTGATGCGTGGTGGTTCGGCTCGACGAGCACCGACTTCCAAGCGCTCGGCGTCGGCGCACAGATGCTCTTTGCGGGCAACGTCACGATCTCCGGCGTCGGCGGAAACATTCTCTTTTCGGGCAACTGCACGATCTCCGGCGGAGATACCGTATCGTTGCAACGCAGCGGCGTCACGAACTTCGTGATCAACGCGACGGGCGTCTCGATCCAGCCCGGCGGCACGCAAAGGGCGTCCTTCACGTCGGACGGGGCGCTTCTCACATCGGGGACGGCGCGCAATATCAACGTGTCGAACTCCAACGGTGTCTTCCTCCAGTTCGACACGTCGTTCTTCGCCCTGGGCAGCAACAACGCTGGCATGACGGTCAACAACGCGCCACTGTTCTTTGCCACGCAGCGCGGACTCTCGCTGTTCTCGAACAGCGAGAAAATCAACTCTGGCTCCTCCAACGCCATCTTTCTCCCCGCCGGTTCCGTATCCGGCGGTAACCCGGTGGGAGGGATTTATATCTGGTTCGAGGGCGAGTTACTGAAGGCGATGCTGCCGAACGGGCAAATAAAGATCTTTTCGTGGTCCTAGCGAGGGGCGCATGTGAGCGAGACCGGTGCGTACGTGCAATCAGACTGACAGACCTTCGTGCGATACGTCCCCTCGGGGCACCCCGCCTGAATGTACTCGACCGTCCCAGGCTCACACCCCTGATCGAGACACGCGGCCTCCCATACGCAGGTGGACGTGCAGTACCGGACCAGCCGTCCGCATCGGTCACACCCACCCAACGGCTCCTTCTCTCCCGGTGCGCACGCGTGCGTGGGCGGTCCGCAGACCGCATCGGGCGCAGGCCCCTCTGCTCCGGCGTCGCCGTCGCCATCGCCCTCGCCCTCGCCACTCACACTGGCATCGTCCGCCCTGCCGCTCGACGAGGAGGACGTCGCCGGCGCAGACGCCGAGGCGCTGCCCGACACCGAACGCCCCTCCCCCGCCGGCAACGGGATCACCCCGGACTCCGTCCCCGAGCACGCGATCACGAGCACCCCGCCTGCCACGCCCATCCCCACGCGCATCCACTGCATCTCGACTCTCTCCCTTACTTGAACTGGACCTTGCCGACGCGGAACGATGAGCACCGCATGTCCCACGTCAGCGGTGGCGTAAATTCTTCGCCCTCGATCGAGTAACTCGCGGTCTCCCCGTTCTTGAGGGGATCCGAACAGCGCGTGGCCGTGCGCTCGAGCCCCTCGCACACCGCAATGGTCTCCCAGCACGCCACGCCGTGGCCGCGAGACATCGCGACCGAGCACGTCACCGAAGCGCCGATGCGGGAGCAGTGGACCCTCGCCTGAGCGAACGGCGAGCTGGCTGACGATCGACGGCTCGGCCCCGTCGAGTCTGGCGACGGCCTGTCGGTTACCAGCGCCAGCACCACGACGCCGATGATCCCCGCGCCGATCAAGCTGCCGACGATCCACGGCCACACGGGCGCGGGCGGCGGTGGTTGGTTCGGCTGTCCGTAGTAGCCCGGATATTGCTGCATCTCTCGCGGCTTCCTCCCCGCAAATCCTGCGAGCGTAGTCCAACTCGGCCCCGCCGCAAGCGGGCACCATAAGGCGGCTCCGAGAAATCCGGGAGTGTCGCCGATTTCTACGCCTGGTGTGAACGCATGGCCAAGGTACTCGTCCGCCCGCGCCCGCCGCAAATCGTCCCCGCGCAGCGGGCGTCTATCGTTTGGTCGGCGCGTAACGCGATCGTCTACCGAGAGGAGAATGACGACTCGGACCACGAGCTCGTCGCGTGCATCGATCTCGGATCGGGCCTCAGCGTGACCGGCATGTTCCGCGTCCGCTGGGACGACGGCGAGAGCGGCGGCGTCGTCTTCGAGGCGGCGTGAGGACGCCATGAGCGATCACCCTACCCCGCCGAGCGGGATGCCGGCGACGTCGTCGCAGATCAGCAGCGTTGAGATCGTCGCACGCCTCGTGGACATTCAGCGGTCCGTTGACAAGATCGACGGCACCGTCGGCGAGCTGAAGGGGTCGATCGGCGAGCTGAAGGGCAGCGTCGTCGCCCTCCGGAAGGTCGACGAGTCGCTCACCGAAGGATTCCAGGCCCTCACCAAGCGCGTCGAGTCGCTCGAAGGGCGCGTGAAGTCCCTCGAGGAAGATCGCGACCAGGACCGCCGCGAGCGAAGCGAGGAGCGCGACGCGCGTGCGAAGGAGACAGAGGCGATCATCTCGCACGTCTCTCGGCTCGAGGATGCGATGCGCGCGGCGGTGCAGCCGATCGCGGAACGCGTCGCCGCTCTCGAGAAGAACGACGCGGCGCGGGTGCTGGCGATGCGGGCGCAGGACGAGCAACTGGCGACGGTCGTGAACCTGCTCACCAAGCTGGGACGCTGGCAGTTTCCCTGGTGGGCCAAGTTCGCGCTCTCGATCGGCTTCGCAATCGGCGGCGCCGTCGCCGGCTACATCGCCGCGGGCGGGCACTGACCTCAGCGCGACCCCCACGTGTGGTGCGCGCAACGGCCGGCTTCATTCACTCGCGTGAGGAGCCAGCCACGTTCAAGGAGACAGACCATCATGACCCCCGAGACTCCCATCGGATGGATCGCCGTCGTGGCGATCATCGTCGGCGCGTGCGTTCGCGCCCTCAAGACCGACGGCATGAAGACCGTCCTCGCCTTCTTCGGGCTCCCGCCGATCCCGACGCGCGCCCTCCCGTGGATCGCACTCGTGCTCGGTGGTGTCGCGGCCGTACTCGACGCGCGTGTCGAGGGGGCATCGTGGGATGCGGCGGCGCAGGCGGGCGTGCTCGCCGCGGCGATCGCCGTGTTCGGTCACGAGCTCCTGAGCGGCGTGCCTGGCGTGAAGCGGCTACTCGTGGTCGCGTTCGTGGTGCTCGGTCCGACCACGCTCGTCGGCTGTGCGTGGCTCGAGAAGAGGGGCCCGACGCTCATGGAGCTGCTCGCCGAGAAGACGAAGTGCGCGCTCGAGAACATGAACCTGCCGAACGAGGAGATCCTCAAGCGTTGCGCGATCCAGCCGGGTGATGCCGAGCGCGTGCTGGAGCTCGTCGGCAAGGCGCGCGAGGAGGCGGCGCGCGAGGCCGCTGCCGCACGAGCGGACGAGCGCGCGAAGCTGTCCGCGGCCGCAGGCGCGTGCGCACCGGATGCTGGCGCCGGCGACGCTGGCGAGTGACTGGACAACCCGGAGGCACTGTCATGATCCGAGGCCTCGGCCACCGCGACGACCTGCCCGGCTTTGCCGATCGCCCTGCGAGCGCGCTCGTTGGCAGCGGTGCGCCGACGGCACGGGAACGAGACTGGAGGTTCCTGAGCGAGACCGTCTACGACCAGCACGACACCAACACCTGCGTCGCATGGTCGTGCGCACAGGCGGTCTACCTCCGCGGGCTCGCCGCCGAGCTCCGGGGTGAGGGTGATCCCGTCTCGTTCCCCTGCGTTCTCCACGGCTACACGTGGGGGCAGCTCGAAGACCAGCGCCTCGACGGCATTCCGCGCGAGCGGCGGAGGATCCTCGACCTCGGTATGCGCGCCCGCGCCCTCTTCTCCGCGTGGGCGAACCACGGCCTCGTGTCCGAGGCGCGGTGGCCGTTCCACATCCCCACGTTGCGAGCGATCGTGTCGGTGCCGACGGCGGCCGAAGCGTCGAAGCTGATGCCGTTCGATCTCGACGTCGCTGGCGCCGACGCGAAGATGTCGGGCTCCTACCGCATCAACGACAACGCGAAGAGCGTCGAGATCATGCGTGCGCTCGATCGCGCCCACTTCCCCGTGATGGCCATCAGGGTGTGGACCAACTTCGGCGACGTGCGCGGCGATGAGGTCTACACCACGCCGCGCGGCAGGCACGAGGGGAACCACATGATGGTGGCCGTCGCCTTCCGCCCCGGCGCCATCTGTTTCCGCAACACGTGGGGTGCCGGCTTCGGCGATCGAGGCCACGTGTGGATCTCGACCGACTTCCTCGACGGGCCGAACGGACTCGACGCCTGGTGCGTGACCGCGGCCCCTCCGCTGCACTGAGAGGTCACGATGCGCATCCTCATCCCCTCGCTCGCCGCAGCGTGCATCGTCGCGTGCGTGCCGAAGGCGCTCGCGCCCGAGACGCCATTCACCGACGACGGCGACCTCGCCGACGCGTGCGCCGTCGCATGCGACAACCTCGAGCGTCTGGAGTGTCCCGAGGCGGAGGCATCGCGCTCGGGGGAGACCTGCAAGGACATCTGCGTCCGCGCGAGCCAACTCCGAGAGCTTCCGCTCCGATGCTGGTCGGAGGCTCGCGACGTCATCGACGTGCGCGCGTGCGGCGCGCTCCGCTGCATCAAGTAGCGGCCACCAAGCTCCGCGCGCGCCGGATCGTAGCGCGCGCCCAACCCCACCAACCACACGCGCGAGCCGCGTGCACGGGAGTCGTGTGCCATGAGCATGTCGAATGCGCTCGAGAACGCCCTCGCCCTGCTGCTCTTCAACAACACGGCGATCGCCAACATCGGCGACGCGGCGGGCATCCAGCCGAGCGACGCCGACGGGAACCTCTACGTCAGCCTCCACACCAGCGATCCGGGCGAAGGTGGCGACCAGGAGTCCAACGAGGCCGACTACACCAGCTATGCGCGTGCCGCCGTCGAGCGCACGAGCAGCGGATGGACCGTGAGCGCCAACGCGGCCACGAACGCCTCGGCGATCACGTTCCCGCAGTGCACGGGCGGCGAGAACGTGATCACGCACTTCGGCATCGGCACCGCGTCGAGCGGGCCAGGCGTGCTGCTGTTCTCGGGCGAGCTCAACTCTCCGCTCGCCGTCTCCTCGGGCATCACCCCGTCGTTCGCCCAGGGGGCCCTGTCCGTGTCGTTCGACTGAGCGCGCTCGCGCGCGTGAAGAGGCACCTCTGCATGACGACCGCCCGCCGACACCTCGCGTGGACGCGCGAAGGGCGGAAGCTCGTCCTCGGTCCGGGACTCTACGCGTACACGGGATCGATCGCGCAGCAGAACATCGAGCTGCCCGACGGCACCTACGCGCCGTACGTCTGGAACGACGACGCGCGCGTCCTGCGGTACGCCGACGTCGAGGCGCGCTTCCGCGGCGGATCGGTCGAGTTTTGGCGCGACGGTACTCTCCAGGCCGTCACGCGGCCGCGTCTCCAGCGGCGCACCCGCCACGGATGGGTCGACGAGGAGGCGCGCGTCCGAGTCGAGCGGCTGTCGGACGAGGACGAACTCGAATCGATGGCGTTCGCGCGCGTCGCGATCGTCCTCGAGTCGGAGCGAGCCACGGCACGGCACATCCTCGTCGCCGGCTGCCGATCGCGCGCACGCGGCGACACGCAGCTGATCGCCCACCTCCCGGGCGAGTACAGGGTCGTGCTCGAGCACGATCTCGGCGGTCCGATCGAGACGTCGCGGCAGCCGCTCGCGTCCATTCCCTCGGCGGGATGCGTCGCGCACACGAGCGCGCTCGGATGGCGCGTCGCGTGGACGCTCGAGGAGGATCGCGATCGCTCCGTGCGCGTGACCGACCGCGGGCTCGCGATCGAGCTCGCTCCGCTCCGGCGCGCGCGCGGCCAGCGTCGGCCGGCCGAGCAGTGGGTGTCGCCCGACACCTACGGGCCGATCCTCAATGCCGGCGGTGGCAACGACGGGATCGCCGACGGCGTCACCGTCCTGCTCAATGGATGGCCGGTGGCCGATGGTGTTTGGCAATGGTGGATCGGGATCGATGACACCGACATATACACGCACATCAATTTCTTTCGGTTCGGCGGCGTCGACCTCGATGGCTCGCCGACGATTCACAGCGCGAGCCTCTTCAATCAGCGCGCCGTCGACCGAGGATCGGGCAACCACACCGTCCGTGTTCGATGTCAGGCGAGCAACACGCCGACGACGCCGACGGGCGACATCTCCATCGGCGAGAACCCGCTGACGCGGGTGTACCTGAGCGAGTACTCCGACTGCCTCGTCCCCCAAAGCAGCGCCGATCTAACGATGGACGTCACGACCGCGGTGCAGGGGTGCATCGCCGCGGGGTACAGCTACACGGGGGACCCCACGCACGCCATCTTCTTCGGCTGCGGAGGCAGCCAGTGGGCGGGCATCAGCACGGTCTCGTACGCCCACCTCGCATGGGACGCGGCCCACCCGACGTACGATCCAGCCCAGCTCACCATCGTCTACTCGGACGGAGCTCCTCCGCCCGGGGACATGGAGGGCTCGACGGCTGCGACCGCGACGGCGACCGCCACGCTCACCGGATCGGGAGCGCTCGCCGGGTCGTCTGCCGGCGCCGCGACGGCGACCGGCACCCTGTCGGGCGCGGGAGCGCTTGCCGGATCCGCGGCGGGCTCGGCAACGGCCGCCGGAACGCTGACCGGGGCCGCCGCCCTCGCAGGGACGTCGGCAGGCGCGTCCGCCGCGAGCGGCGATCTCACCGGGGCTGGGGCGCTCTCCGGGACGAGCGCGGGCACCGCGACCGCCTCCGCGACGCTGACGGCCGCCGGAGCCCTCTCCGGCGCCGCTACGGCCTCGGCAACGGCCTCGGGCGCGCTCACCGGCGCCGGCGCGCTCGCGGGCACCTCGAGCGGCGTAGCGGCGGCCAGCGGGGCGCTCACGGCCCAGGGTGCCCTCTCGGGCGTCGCGGCTGGAGCGGCCACCGCCTCCGGCACCCTCCACAACGCGACGCCGACCGGAGAGCTCTCCGGCACCGTCTCGTGCTCGTGCACGGTTTCAGGCAGACTCGCCGCAACAGGCGCGCTCTCGGGTACGGCGTCTAGCTCGAGCTCGGCCGCGGCCACACTGCGGGGCGACGGCGCGCTTTCCGGTACCGTCCAGGCCCTCGCGCTCGCCGCAGGCGTCCTCCTCGGCGTCGGCGCGCTCGGCGGCTCAGCCACCGCGTCGGCGACGGCGCGCGGGACGCTCACCGATGCGACGCCGCCGGTCGCGCTCGCAGGCACGGTTAGGTGCACGAGCTCGGCGACGGGCTCACTCACCGGCACCGGCGCGCTCTCCGGAACCATCACGGTCACGTCGATGGCATCCGGCGCGCTCACGTCGGAGGAGCTCGCGCCCTTCCCCGAAGGCGTGCCCACCGTAGCGGGACTTCCACCTACCGCCGAGGTTGTCGTCGGCGACAACGCCGCGACCGCGTGGGTCGACCAGAACGACGCGGAGGTCAGGACATGAGCTGGCCGATCAAGCGAGGTGACCGCGAGCCCGCGTTCACATCCCAGCTGCTCGTCGGAGGAGCGCCGGTCGATCTCACGGGGCGCACCGTGCGATTCCTCATGCGGCACGCGCAGACGGGCGTCCTGAAGGTCGCCGCGGAGGCGACGATCGTCGACGCGGAGAGCGGACGCGTCGCGTATGAGTGGCAGGAAGGCGACACGGATACCGTCGGCGTCTACCGGGCCGAGTGGGAGGTCTCGAGCGCTGGCCTGCGCCGAACGTTCCCGTCGCGTGGCTACCTGCACATCGAGGTCGTTCAGGACCTCGACAACTGAGGGATCGTCATGCGCGCTGCCTCCGCTCTTCTCGTCCTCCTCGTCCTCGCCGCGCTCACCATCGGCGCGACCTGCGACAGCCCGGTCATCAATCCGCCGACCGGACCAAATACCCCGTACCCATGCGGCGTCTGGGGCGTCGAGTGCCCGAACGGCGCGTGCTGTCCGCCTCGGCACGAGTGTGGCGGCAACCACAAGGGTCTCTTCTCGACGTGCCCCGAGGGTTACTGCTGCTACGTCGCCGACGACTGGCCGCGCGCGATGATCCCGGACGCCGACGGCGACGCGTCGGCGTTCGTGAGCATCGTTCCGGCGACACCGAAGGTTCGATGACGCCGGCCGAGGACGACAAGTCAGCGAGCCCCCCCTGCCCCGTGTGCAAGGGGATCCTCGTCGAGGTCGCGCCCGCCGGCCCTGGCGCCACGATCCGTACCGAGCACATCTGTGGCGGCCCGTGCGGCGGCATCGGGCTCGTCACGCGCGCGAGCGCACAGAAATGGTGGGCGGCACGTCCGCCGACAGCATGACCCGGCCAGCACGAGGAGGTCGCCATGCTCACCGTTCGTCATCGGACCGCATCGGGCGACCTCTCGAACTGCTGGGAGTTCGACCCGCAGAGGCGGGTCGTCGAACTCGTCCTCCGCCTCGGCAGCGCGGAACCGTTCGCGGTGACCGTCGCGGTCTGCCATCCCGATCGCCCACGCGCACACTCCCACCCGATTCTGCGCATGAGCGGCGAGTCGTGGCGGATCCTGCCGGCGATGTTCGTGCCGTCGTTCAGCGTGTATCGCGATCGCGAGCGTTCGCGACTCGATCCGTTCGACTGCACCATCCGCCTGCCGTGCGACCTGCACGAGCGGATCGGCATGCGTCAGATCGTGCTGACGAACACACCGCCGGAGCAGGACGAAGAGCTGGAGGAGCTGCGCCATGGGTGAAGAGCGCCGCACGACGTCGACGGAGATGACGGCGGTGATCCCGCGCGATCAACTCCCGCCGCCACGCATCCATCACATCATCGCGCTCGATCTCGACCCCGAGCACCCGGAGACACGAGAGCTCCTCGAGCGCGCGCGCGACGATCTGCGCAACCGGCCGACGATGGTGCCATGCCCAGCGGGATGCGCAACCTGCGACTGCTGCGGAGGCGCCGGCATGGTGACCGTCGAGCGCGCGGCGGAGTGGCGACAACGGCAGGTCGAGGCGCGTGAGGAGCCAACCGACGAGCCCATCGAGCTCGACGACGAGGACATCACTCTCGAATGAGACGCGCGAAGCACCGTGCTCGTGAGAAAAGGACACCTCCGGCTCGTTTGGTCGAGAAAGCCGCTCCTGAGCATCGAGCACCTTCGGCACTTCGAGACGCCGAAGACGTGGGCCGAGATTCGGGAGCTCGAGCCGCGGATGAAGATGTCTCGGTGGCGCGCTGGGATCATCGACGCCGACGAGCTCGGATTCGGATTTCTCATGTGGCTCCCCGCAGTGCGTACCGATCCTGACCGCCCCGGCGCGTGGGTGCTCACCGAGAAGGGGCGCAAGTACGTCGCCGCGCGCACGAACATGCAGCGCGGCTGAAGGCGGAGGCAGCGATGAACGTGTTCTACGTGCGCGAGACGCTCGCGGCCGTCCTGCTCCTCACCACGGCCGCGCTGGCCGTGTTCTTCGTGATGCGAGGCTGTGCATGACTCCCCCGACCATTCGCCGAGGCAGTACGGGCGAGCACGTCCGGGCGTGGCAGGAGATCCTCAACCGCGATGGCGCGGGGCTCGTTGTCGACGGTGTGTTCGGCGCCGCCACTGAGGCAGCCACGAAGGCGTGGCAGATCGCCCACGGCCTCGCTGCCGATGCCATCGTCGGGCCGGCGACGTGGGCGCTTGCGATGGGCGCGTCGAAGATCCGCGCGGAGGCCGCGTTCGTGGGCGCGCGTGGGGTCGACTCCCTGCCCTACTCGCAAGCCGGAACGAAGGCTCAGGCTGAAGCGCTCAAGGCGAGCGGGATCGACTTCTTCGTCGGCTACCTCGGCGTCATCAACCCGACGCGGCTCGGGTACCTGCTCGACGCGGGCCTGGCCTTCATGCCCGTCACGCTCGCAAACCGCTACGACGGCGCCGAAGCGGTGCGCCAGTGCCGCTCGCTCGGCCTCCCCGCTGGCTGCACCGTGTGGCTCGACGTCGAGGGCATGGTCGCCTACCGCACGCCGCCCGCGGAGTTGATCGCGACGATCAACACGTGGGCAGACACGGTCGAGGATGCCGATCTCATCCCTGGCATCTACGTCGGCGCCCCGCAACCGCTCACCGGCCCCGAGCTGTCCGCGCTGCACGTCAAGCGATATTGGCTCGGCATCGGCCGATGCGTCGATCGCAATGGCAAGGACGCCTACCCGACGCCGGGATGGTGCATGCACCAGCAGTGGCATGGGCAGGCGACCGGCATGTTCTGGCGAGACACGGGCGTCTTCGTCGACACGAACAGCATCCAATGCGACCACCGCAACCGCCTGCCTACGTGGGCGGTTCGATCGGAGTGAGATGTCGTAAAGCCCGCCGCCGCTTATCCGAGCTTCGCAACCCTCTCAAGGAGGTCTGCATGTTCGCTCCGGCTCACATGTCCCCCGAGGCGAGAAAATGGTGGCGCAAGCTCGGACGCAGCGCGCTCTCCAGGTTCGTGCTCGCCACCGTGGCCGCCGTCGGCACCAAGCTCGGCGAGGCCATGGTCGATGCGCTGCTCGGCAGGGACGACGGCAGCGGGGGCGACGATGACGACGACGGACCGGAGACGGAGATCGAGTCATGACGCCCGGACCCTCCCGGTGGACGCCGGAGAACATCCGCAAGGCCCAGGCGATCCTCGAGACGTGTGACCGTATGGACGTCGCGCTCGAGCTGATCAGCCAGGAACTACGCTTCCCCGTCACACGCCAGGCGATCGACTCTGCGTTCCGCGATGCCGGCCTGCCCACGCCGTTCCAACACCTGCGGCGGCGTCCGAGCGCGATCCCACCCATCGAGCAGCGCGACACCGAGCGGATGCCCGTGGCGCCGGCGGTGGAGCTGCCGGACGACTCGGGGACGACGGCGGCATCGGCGGCGTCCCCTGCTCCTGCCCCGGAACCATCTCCGAGCGCGACGGAGCTCCAGGCGCATCGACTCCGACTCCGCGTTTCGGATCTCGAGGCTCGCAACAAGCGGCTTCTCGAAGAGCTCGCGGCGAAGGAGGACGAGCTCTCGGCGTTCAAGATCCTCGATCGCCCGCCACGGCCGATCGAATCCTGGTCGATGCCGAGCGACAAGCAGCGAAAGGCCGTCCCCGTACTTCTCTGCTCCGACTGGCATGTCGGCGAGGAGGTCGACCCGGCGAAGGTCAACGGCCTGAACGAGTACAACACGGAGATCGCCGCGCGCTGCATCGATCGACTCGCGGAAGGTTTCGCGTGGATGTTGCACGACCCGCGCTTCGACTGCCGCGCGGCCGTCATCGCCCTTCTGGGCGACCTCATGACCGGCTACCTCCACCCCGAGCTCGTCGAGTCGAACACGCTCTCGCCGCAGGAGGAACAGCTCTTCCTCGTCGACAAGCTCGAAGCCTTCCTCCGCAAGATCCTCGCGACGTGCCCCACGCTCGAGCGCGTGATTGTGCCGTGCTGCTCAGGCAACCACGGGCGCGCGACCGACAAGCAGCGCGTCTCCACACGCGAGCAGAACAGCCACGAGCAGGTCGTCTACCAGACCCTCGCGCGCCTTTTCCGAGACGAGCCGCGCGTCGAGTTTCACATCGCCGCGGGCGAGTGGGTGGAGCTCGATGTCTTCGGCTTCACCATGGCGTTCACGCATGGCGACTCGTTCCGCTACGGCGGCGGCGTTGGCGGCATCTCGATCCCGATCCGGCGCGGCATCGCCCGCCAGTTTCAGGGACGCAAGATTCACCAGTTCTGCATGGGGCATTTTCACACGCGGCAGGACTACGGCGACATCCAGATCAACGGATCCATGATCGGCTACTCCTGCTATTCGATGCACGTCCACGCGCCCTACGAGGACCGGCAACAGAGCTTCTTCCTCGTGGACAGCGAGCGCGGGAAATGCATCAGCGCGCCGATATGGCTCTGACCCGCCATGGCCCGATCTCGCCGCTGCGTGAGCAGGTGAAAGAAGCGCTCGCCGCCTGGGGACCGTACCCCCAGAACGACGACGCCCCGGCCTCCGAGAGGAGGTCCGGGGCTTTCGTGCTTTGTGCGGTGATCCCACGCAACCGTCACCGCGCCCGGCCGACATGGGACTACTCGCAGGTTGCGGCTTTGCAGGCGCCTGACGTAGAGCGCGACATCATCAAACACAAACGCCCCGCTGCCCGAGAGGGCGGCGGGGCGTTTCGGCGTTTGTGGTCGGTCAGTCCGGCTCGTGCGGGACGCGAACGACGTAGACGTTGCCCCCTACATGGGCAACGATCCCGAGCCGGTACAAACTATAAAAAGCCCTTCGGTCGAAGGCGGCCGTCGGGCGGAAGGTGGAGGGCAAACAGATCGTGGTCCCGCCGCCGCGCCCGGAGGTGGTGCTGGCCGACCTCGACGAGCAGCTCATCGCGTCCGTCGGTCCGCTGCCCGGACCGCGCAAGGCCCGCGCAAGCTCGGCGCCGCCGGCGGCGCCGAGCTCGCCGACGCGCCGGCTGAGGCTTGCGCTCGGCGCGCGATGGAGCGTTCATCGAACCCCGGGAGGGTATCGATGAAAGCGACGAAGGCGACGATCGCGTGCTGTTTGATGGTACTGGTGGCCTGCGATGACGGGTTCTACACACCGCCGGTGCAGGCCCGAACCGATGCCGGCGAGGAGGGCGCGAGGGGTGAGGACGGCGCCGAAGGTGCCAAAGGCGACCTTGGTGCTGCTGGCCCAGCGGGTCCGCAAGGTCCGCCTGGCCCACCCGGTCCGCCCGGTCCTGCTGGCCCGGCAGGCACGGGCTCCTCGCCGAACGTGGAGACGAGCGGATCGCGACTGAAAGCGCGCTACACGACGACGACGATCACAGGCAGCGACGGCTCGAAGCAGACGACGCGCAACTTCGCCGGATGGTTTGACTCGCAGCGCAACGAACCGTGTTCGGTCGGCGTCGCTGCGGACGGGAAGAGGCGGTGCCTTCCCAGCGCGATCAGCATGGGCGGGTTCTTCGCTGACGCGGCCTGCACCACGCCCCTCGCTCAGACGTTCCGGGCGGTGACCAACCCGGCGTGCGGCGGGGCATCTGCCAACGCTCCGAAGTACGCATCGAAGGCGAGCTTCGACCCGAACGGGTGCGCGGTCACGCAACTGATGACGCTCGGCGCGAAGCACGGCGGCCAGGTCTACCAGGGGAGCCCGGCATTCTGCTCCCCCGCGAACACCGGGGACCTCTACGACTTCTATCTCGTCGGCGCCGAGGTGCCGGCGTCGAGCTTCGTCGAGGTCACGATGACCACGACGACGCAGTAAACGTCGTCGTCACGCGGCGCCTGCCGGCGCGACGACCCCCTGTCCACGGCACGTTCCGCAGACGACCAGGCCCTCGCCTCCGCAGCACGGGCAGAGCCGCGGGCCGTGAGCGCCGGCGATCGCGCCCTCGCCGCGGCAGCGCGGGCATTGCGTGACGTGCTCGCCTCGGCACGTCACGCACCGGACCGGCTCGCGCGGGCTCATCGCTGACCCGTGCTCAGCCGAGCTTGGCGGTCAGCGTTCACCGCGGCCACGAGGACCGTCGCGTGCCTCTGCGGCTCATCGCGGTCGCGGCGTCGCGCGAGGGAGCGTCGCGCCATGCCTCCGCCGCGTCGGCGATCGGGCGGAGGCGCGCGAGCTCGCGGTTCGCGGCGGCCAGGTCGGCAAGCGTCTCCCGGAGCACGTCCGGGCGCGACGCGTGCGGGTGCACGCGCCCGCCGGCGGTCGGCTCGTTCCAGTGCACCCAGCCGTCCTCCAGCCGTCCTCAACGAACGAGACCCGTCCGGTGGCGATGATCACGCCGTCGATGCAGAGCGTGACGGGCGTTCCCTCGGGCCACGCACTCTCCAAGGCGGTGCAGAGCCTTTGATCCCGTGTACCCCACGGAAAGGAGCGCGCGCAGGATTCTCGCTGCACTCTCCAAGGCGGTGCAGAGCCTTTGATCCTCGGTGTCACCTAACGGCGCGCTCGCCCACGGATTCTCGCTGCACTCTCCAAGGCGGTGCAGAGCCATTGATGCCTCGGAACCCCGGGGGCATGCCGACCCAGTGCCCCTCGCTGCACTCTCCAAGGCGGTGCAGAGCCATTGATGCATGACGACTTTCGCTGACTACGTGTTGACTACGCCCGTGCTGCACTCTCCAAGGCGGTGCAGAGCCATTGATCCTGAACACGCAGGGCAAAAGAATGCACCTTGCACGTGTGGCTGCACTCTCCAAGGCGGTGCAGAGCCATTGATCCTGCGCATCACGCGTGAGCCGCCGTGGCATCCCGAAGAGCTGCACTCTCCAAGGCGGTGCAGAGCCATTGATCCCCCGTACGCCTCCACGCGTCGCCATCATGCGTACGCCAGCTGCACTCTCCAAGGCGGTGCAGAGCCATTGATCCCGATGACCTCGCGGTTCACCGGCACCCCCTTGTCGTGCTGCACTCTCCAAGGCGGTGCAGAGCCATTGATCCCCGATCGACCTCGTGCCGGATGTGCTCATGCAGTTCAGCTGCACTCTCCAAGGCGGTGCAGAGCCATTGATCCCCGGGATCTCGCTGGGCACGTTCCGCGGCGACCATCGGCTGCACTCTCCAAGGCGGTGCAGAGCCATTGATCCTCAGCGTCTTGCACGACGGCATGTCCCAGCCTTCGCAGCTGCACTCTCCAAGGCGGTGCAGAGCCATTGATCCCTCGAACGTGTCGGCCTCGACGAGCTGGCCATCTTGGACGCTGCACTCTCCAAGGCGGTGCAGAGCCTTTGATCCGTCGTACTGGTGCGGCGCCGCAGACCACTTCAGGTACTCCTGCTGCACTCTCCAAGGCGGTGCAGAGCCTTTGATCCAAGTCCAGCACGCGAGCGGTCTCCGCGACCTTTGCCCTGCTGCACTCTCCAAGGCGGTGCAGAGCCTTTGATCCCTGTCATGCAAGAACTACCCGATCTCGGGCACCTTCGCCACGTGTTGCGAGCGGTCCGCCGACAGCACCGGTTCACCCGCGTCACCCACAGTCGATCGTGCAGATCGCCCGCGTTTCTTCGTGCGAGCGGTCCCCGCCTTCTCGCCATCACTCGGGCGCTCGCACGGTGTGCAGCGCGCCCCCATGACCTCGAGCAGGATCTCGCGGAACCGTCCAGGTGCCGCCGCGTGAGCATTGTGCTGCGACTGGTCGCGCGGCGTGTCGCCCGGCATCGTGAGCGCAGGTAGCTCCTTTAGCTTCGCGATGGAGTAACTGTCGACCGTGACCGATGAGAACTCGGTAGCGATCCGGATCGCCTCCCGTCGGAAGAACGCGTCGCGACGATTCTGGAACCGTCTTCGGCTGTCCGCCGCGAGCTGCATCAGGTGCTCGTCCTTCCGCGCCCACGTGTAGAGCCAGAATGCGGCGACCTTCTGCTGGTCGACCACACCCCGTGCACGCAGCCAACGCCGCACGACACACACGGGAGCGAATAGATCCTCTCCGCGCGCGAGGCGGTCGGTCTTCCACTGCTTCCACCGGTCGTGCGCGACCCTCATGTGCTCGGCGTACTCTCGGCACACCCGCCGGAGCATCGCTCGGCGCTGGTCGGACTGCATGAGATGCCATGCCGTCAAATGGTGCGGACCTCCGCGCATCCACCGTCGGAGCATTTTCTTCACGCGCTCGAAGTACCGATCGGCTGCGCTCTCGATCGCCGCCGCGTGCTCGTGCTGGTCGAGGATTGCGTCAGGCAACACGACGTCACCGCTGGGCCAGTGCGCGACCCGCACCCCGCCGTCAACCCGTGCCCAGCCGATACGCACGTGCTCGGCGTCGCGTGTCCCCGCCGGCCGCTTCGGCTCCGCGAAGCTCGGGTGCTCCAGCGTGAGCTGAAACTCGTAGGTCGTCCGTGATCCGACGCGACGCACGAGCAAAGAGGCCCACTTGATAACCGCGTCATCGGGCGGACGACGATGCAGCTTGGCCTTCAGCTCGACGACGCGCCGATCCTCGCGCGGGATGGTCTGATCGAGGCGCGCGACCACCATGCGGCCCTGATCGTCGCGCTTGTCCGGTCGATGCGGCGCCGGCGAGATCGATAGCCTCGTAGACCCTGCAAGCGCTTCCGCGAAGGTCAGATTGTGCGTCTGCACGGCGAGCCTGCCGCGACCCTCGAATAGTCTGAACCGAGGCGGACGCGGCAAGCTGTCCGCCTTCGCGCGCTGCACTGCCTCTTCG
>CALFEQ010000143.1 GCA_937949945.1 uncultured Myxococcales bacterium | reverse complement strand
TCACGATGAGGCATCGTTCCCGTGGGCGGAAGAACGGGGCTCACACAGGGGATACTCCGGTGGCTGGATGGGGAAATCGTCGGGGGAGCGGGTCTTCCCCGCGATGAAGACATCGCCGTTCGTCGGGTTCAGGGCGAGCGCCAATGCCTCCGCCCAGTCGGAGCCCCCGAAGTACGTGGCCCACTCGATCGCCGTTCCCGTGTTGTTGATCTTGGCGACGAACGCGTCGGCGGGGTGCCCGTTGTATTCGCCATCGTATGCGTTCTTGGCCGGGAAGTCGGTCGAGTTGGTGAACCCCGCGATGTACGTATTTTCCGCGCTGTCCGCGGCGATCGCTCGAGCTTCCTCGGAGCCGCTCCCGCCGAGGAAGGTGGCGAAGCCGAGGACCGGGTCGATGACGAGCTCGCGGGAGGTGTCGTAGGAGGCGACGACGAAGCCGACCTTGTTCTCTCCCACGATGCGGTAGCTCGCGGCGATGGTGTGCTTGTTGCCCCGGTCGTCGCGCTGATAGACGAGGGGCTCGGGCTGGACGATGTCGCCCGCACGCGTGTGGATGACGAGGTTGCCGCGCGCATCGAGCTCCATGTCGGCGGCGCCGTCGACGTTCATGGCGATGGAGTCGACGCGGGTGCCGGGGGAGACGACGAAGTCGTACTCGAGCGAGCCATTTTCGCCGTGGAAGACGAGGTCGACGCCGTCGAGGACGGACGGATAGGTGACCTTGGCGTAATTGGGGACGGCGGTGCGCCACTTCGAACGGTCGTTGCCGATGAAGTAGTTGGTCTTGGTGACGAGCTCGTCGCTCGGCCGAGGCGTGACGGAGCGCCCGCCGGCGACGGTCATGTGAACGACCGCACGCTTCGCGGGCACTTCGCGATCGGCATGCGCGAGGCGGTCGCGGATGTCGTGCTTCGTCTTCGGCCTGTGCTCGTGGACGGCGAGCGTGACGCCACGATCGCCGAGGAAGAGCGTCGCGGGCCCCTTCCTCGCGACGAAGCGGACGTCTTCGTGCATCTGGCCGAGGTTCGCTTCGAAGCGGACAGGCAGCTTCGTCGTTGTCGCTATGGGCGCGGGCGGAGGCGGTGTTTCGGAGCTCGCGCGTCCGGCGACAGCGGCCGATCGACCATGACGATCGCGAGCGCGGCGACGAGGAAGACGAGGAATGCGAAGGGGCGGGCGGACGGCATGGCACTATCCTAATCCGCAACATGCTCGCGACGAACGCGAGGGTCGAACGCGAAGGGCGCCGCGGCCACATGCCGGCGACGCCGTTCGCGTGATGTGACGTGGTGACGTGAGCGCGTTCAACGACGACGTCGAAGGACGAGACCGAAGCCGAGAACGAGCAGGGCGACGAGGCGAGCGGCGCCGTGTCGCTCGAGGCGCCGGCGGCCCGCCAGCGACATCCCTCTTGGTCGTCGCCGTCGGCGTCGAGACCGTCGAGGGTGCCGCCATCGATGTTTCCGGCGTCGTCCGGAGGCTCGCCGGGCGTGGGGCGAGCCTGGACGATGACGGTGGCCTCGGCGGTGTTGCCGAGCGAGTCGGTGAGGCGGACGGCGCCTCCCGAAACCGGGTAATCGACACCGTCGTCGCGAAGCACGATGCGAGCGCAAACGAGAACGGCGTCGCGGCCTCGGCGGGCCTGCGACGCCGTGTCTCATCGCGTGGTGAAAGGGTGAGCGCTCTCAGCGACGGCGACGTCGGAAGACGAGGCCGAAGGCGAGAGCGAGCGCGGGGATCAGGCGAGCGCTGCTCGTGCCGTTCGAAGTGCCGACGGCGCGGCAGCTGCAGTCGTCCTCTCCGCCGCCGATGGCGAAGTTGCCGAAGGTTCCGCCGTCGATGCTGCCGACGCCGCCCGGAGTCTGACCAGGCGCGGGGCGAGCCTGGACGGTGACGCGGGCCTCGGCGGTGTTGCCGACGGAGTCGGTGAGGCGGACGGTGTCGGTGCCGGCCTTCTCACCGGCCTTGTAGAGGCCGTTCGGATCGATCGTGGCGCCGGACTGGTTGTCGGGGATCGACCAGACGTAGCCCTCGCCGCTGCCGCCCATGCCGGAGAAGGCGATCTCCGCTCCGGTGAGGACGGTGCGGGCGTCCGGCAGGATGGCGAGCGACGGACCGACGGTGACGTCGACGGAGCGAGCGTTGCCGACGGAATCGGTGACTCGGACGACGTCGACGACGTTGCCGGTGGAGCCGGCGGTGTAGTGGCCGGTCGCGGGATCGATCGATCCGCCGGACGGATTGGCTTCGAGCGACCAGGTGTACGAGCCGGAGCCTCCGAAGGCGGAGAACTCGATCCTTCCGCGCGTGGAGGTGGTCGGGGCGTCGGGGCTGATGGCGAGGCCGCCGCCGACGGAGACCTGGACGGAGGCCCTGTTGCCGAGCGAGTCGGTGACCTGGACGACGTCGACGGTATTGGAGCCGCTACCAGCCTTGTAGATGCCGGTGGAGGCGCCGATGGTGGCACCGTTCGAGCCGTTCTGGGTGATGGTCCAGGTGTAGCCGGAGCCGCTGCCGCCGGTGGCGGAGAAGTTGATGGTGCCGTTGGGCGGCGCGGACGGGGACGCGGGGGTGATGGTGATGCCGGGCCTGACGGAGATCGTGGCGATCGCCGAGCTACCCGCCGCGTCGGTGACACGGACGATGTCGGTGACGCTGCCTCGCGACCCCGCGGTGTAGAGGCCGCTCGAGGTGAGCGTGCCTCCCGAGGCGTTGGACGCGAAGCTGAACTTGTACGGAGGAGTGCCGCCGCTCGCGTTGAACTGCCGCTGGGCCCTGGGGGGCAAGGAGGCGCTCGGCGGATCGATGGTGAGGTTGGCCGAGACGACGCTGTTGACGACGACGGTGGCGTTGGCGGTCGCGCCGTTGGCGTCGGTGACGGTGACGACGTCGGTGACACCGCCGGTGGAACCTGCGGTGTAGAGGCCGGAGGAGGTGATGGTGCCGCCGGAGGCGTTCGTGGTGATCGCGAACGTGTACGGCGCGGCGCCGCCGCTCACGGTGAACTGGACCTGGCCTCGAGGATTCACCGTGGCGTTGCTCGGGGTGACGACGATGTTGGGCGCAGTGACGACGACCGTGGCGGTCTTGGTCGTGCCATTGGCGTCGGTGACGGTGACGACGTCGGTGACGCCGCCGGTGGGGCCTGCGGTGTACTGGCCGTCCGAGGTGATCGTGCCGCCCGACTCGTTGTTCGTGATCTCGAAGGAGTAGGGCCCGATGCCGCCGCTCGCGGTGAACTGGAGCTGTTCACCGGGCGCCACGGTGGCGGTCGGCGGGTCGATGACGAGGTCGGGCGCTTCGACGACGACCGTGGCGTTCGCGGACGTGCCCGCGGGATCGGTGACGGTGACGATGTCGATGCCGGGGCTGCTACCGGCGGTGTAGAGGCCGGTCGAGTCGATGCTGGCGCCGGACTGGTTCTGGGTGACGTCGTAGGTGTATCCGAAGCCGACGCCGCCGCCTGCCGCGAACTGCTGCGTCCCGTTGACGAGGAGGGTGACCGAGGACGGGTCGATGACGAGCTCGGGGACCGTCACCGTGAGGATGAACGCGTCCTCGAGTCCAGCGTTGGCCCCTTGAATGGGGTTCGGCAGGTCTTGTGACAACGTGCGCCCAGCCACGTGGACGCCGTTCGAGCGGACGGCGATCGCGGTCGCGGTGTCGTAATCCGACCCGCCGTAGAACGTCGAGAAGAAGATGGTCGATCCCGAAGCGTCGAGGCGCGTGATGAACGCTTCGCCGGCCTCACCGGCACCGACAGGGGGCGTGTGGAATTGCGTGTTGGGGAGGGGGAATCGGGTCGGGAAGTCCTCCGAGCTCGTGGCGCCCACGATCCACGCAGTCTTGCTCGAGTCGACGGCGATCGCGTTCCCGACGTCGTGACTCGAACCGCCGAGGTACGTCGAGTAGACGATCTCGCCGTCCTCGGCGAGCTTGGTCACGAACGCGTCCCCGTTGCCGGGAGCGTCTTCTCGAAGGGCGCCCGGTGTCACGAGAAAGTCGTCCGAGCTCGTGTATCCGGTCACGTACGCGTTGCCTTCGGTGTCCACGGCCACCGCGGTCGCGTACTCGACATCTCCACCGCCGATGCACCTCAGGTACTCCGTCGTACCGTGCCCATCGAGACGCGTGACGAAGACGTCGACGTCGTCGGCCGCGGAGCAGGCGCTCGGCTCGCCCGTCGTGCTCAGGGGGACGTCCGTGTACCCGACGGCGTAGGCTCGGCCACCCCCGTCGACCGCGAGACCCCAGACCTCCGTGATGCCGCCGCCTCCGAGCAGGTGGGGGCCATACGTGGCGTTTCTGCCTGTGGGATCGAGCTTGATGACGAAGCCTTGTGCCTCGCTGGAGATTGCGCGAGTCGCGAAGTCGGCGGTCGACACCGTGAAGTTCGTGAAGTCCCACGAAGCTGTGTATCCGCCGACGTAGGCGTAGCCGCTCGAATCGACGGCGAGCGCGAGCGCCTCTTCGTCGTTCGACCCGTTGAGCAGTGTCGAGTAGCGGAGTGTTTGACCGTCGTTGCTGAAGCGTGCGACGAAGCCATCCAACTCGTCGCCCGGCCAACGGTTGAACGCCTGATGCGGCGGCTCGATGGGGAACGTGTCTTCGTCGTACCAACCGGAATGAGTCGAGCCCGCGATGAACACCTCGTTGTTCGCGGGGTCCAGGGCGATCGCGTTCCCGACGTCGCTTCCAGCACCCCCGAAGTACGTGGCCCACTCGACCGTTCCTGCGGGATCGAATTTGGCGACGAACGCGTCGGACGACTCACCAAAAATCCAACCGGGCGTGCCGTCGTACGGCTCTTCGACGGGGAAGTCGACCGAGTCCGTATCGCCCACGACGTACGTGTTCCCCATGCTGTCGGCGGCCACGCCGTTCACCCGGTCGTTCCCCTCTCCGCCGAGGTAAGTGGCGAATCCGATGAGGGGGTCGATGACGAGCTCGCGGCTCTTGTCGTAGGAGGCGACGACGAAGCCGACCCTGTTCTTGTCGACGATTCGGTAGCTCGCGGCGATGGTGTGCTTGTCGCCGCGATCGTCGCGCTGATAGACGACGGGCTTCGGCTGGACGATGTCGCCGGCGCGCGTGTGGATGACGAGGTCGCCGCCGTCGGCGAGCTCCATGTCCGCGGCGCCCTCGACGTTCATGGCGATGGAGTCGACGCTGGTGCCGGGTGAGACGACGAAGTCGTACTCGAGCGCGCCGTTCTCGCCGTGGAAGACGAGGTCGACGCCGTCGAGGACGGACGGATAGGTCACCTTCGCGTA
This sequence comes from uncultured Myxococcales bacterium, assembly GCA_937949945.1. GTDB lineage: Bacteria > Myxococcota_A > Polyangia > Polyangiales > Polyangiaceae > Labilithrix. The sequence continues at coordinate 48,305 of CALFEQ010000143.1, read as the reverse complement.
GTTCGGGACGCCGGTGCGCCACTTCGACGGGTCGCTGCCGATGAAGTAGTTGGTTTTCGTGACGAGCTCCTCGCTCGGTTGCGGCGTGACGGAGCGTCCGCCCGCGACCGTCAGGTGCACGACCGCACGCTCTCTAGGCTCGGTCATCCTGGTGCGGTCGCGGTCGCCGCGCTTGCTGGGCTTCCTCTTGTGGATGGCGAGGGTGGCGCCGCGATCGGCGAGGAAGAGAGTGGAGCCTCCCTTTCGCGCGATGAAGCGGACGTCCTCGTGCGTCTGTCCGACGTTCGCTTCGAACCGGACGGGGAGCTTCGCCATCGTCGCGACGGGCGAGCGCGGAGGCGGTGGGGTCGGAGCCCGCGCCTCCGGCACGGGTGACCAATCGACGAGCACCACGGAGAGCGCTGCGACCAACAGCGCTGAAAGTCGGGCGGATGACATGGCGTCATCCTATTCCGCCGTGTCACCGTGCAACAGACGCGAAACGGAGGACACGAACGAACGAGGCCGCACTCATGTGGACCGACGCCGTCGGGTGCTGTAGTGGGCGGGCTCCGTGACGCCGACGTCGGAGAGCGAGACGAAGAAACGAAAGCGAGCTCGGCGATCAGGCGAGCGCCTGCGGGGCCGTTCGAGATACCGACCGCATGGCAGCTACGGCCGTCCTGTCCACCGACCTATTGCTGGTGGAACGACGACGCGGGGAAATCGACTGGAATTTCGAGCGTGTCGTTCCCCCGCAGCGTGAACGGATCCATGCGCACGGTCGTCGTGCGGATCCGGCCGTCCGCCGCGAGGAGGAAGGCCGAGGCCTCGTAGTCGCCGGGGTTCAGCGTGATGCTCAGCGCGAACGTCTCGCAGCGCTGTCGCCAGGCGCCGATCTCGCGGCCCGACCGCTCCGTGACCGACACCTCGATCTCCGTCGCGTTCGCCTTCACGCACTCGTCGGGATTGCGCGTACCGGAGATGCTCCAGCGCACCACGAGCGTCGACAGCGAGGGCGTCGGTGTCGTCGTCTCGATGACGACCTCACGACGGCGGGGCGAGGTGTCCACGTAGCAGCCGCTCACGCCGACGCCGAGCAGCGTCGCGAGAGCCATCGACCCGAGCACGCGAGCGCCGAGCATGCGAGCGCGAGACCCCTTCGCTCGACCCGTCCGGGAGAACCATCCGCTCTTGGCCATCGTGTTCATCATTCGCTCTCCAGTCAGCGAGCTCTCCGACGTCGGAAGCTTCGACCGCGATCGCTCGAGCGGCGCTCGCGCCTAGCGGACGCGTCTGCCGGGCGGCGCCGGCGGCGTGGGAGCGGGCGCCGGCTGCTCGTAGGTCGGGGGAGGCCCGTAGCCTCGCTCGTAGCGCGGCGCGGGAGGCGCCTTTTGCACCGTCACGCGGTAGCGGTAGAGCGCGGGCGGCTCCGTCACGTAGTAGTGCCAGCGATCGCCGTCCCGGTACATCCAGCGACCGTCGTGCCAGTAGACCGGGCGCCCCTCGTAGTACGTGTAGAGCGAGCCGTAGATCGTGACGGGCACCGGCCTCGAGTAGACCTCGGCGTAGCCGACGGGGTGGGTGCGGGCGGTTCCGACGCAGCCTGCGCATGCCGTCGCAGTGACGACGAGGGCCGCAGCCAGGGAAACCAGCGATGCCATACGAAGCCTCCGCGTGGGGCGCCGACGCAAGCCGAATGCCGCGTGGCGCGCCTTCGCGCGCGGCCGCGATCCCCGTCGTCGAGGTCACGCGATCGCGTGACGAAAGCGCTCGTGCGTCGCGGGCGTGCCGCCCAGCTCGCGGACTGCCGCCGCGCCGTCCGAGCGCGATCGTCCGCCGCTCACTTCGGGTCCGCGGGTCGCTCCGTCTTCGTCTCCACGGCTCCGCCGAGCCACTGGAAGTTGTCGAGGAGCACGCTCGAGTCGAGGTTGCCGTCGCCGGTGTCCCAGATCATCAGCTCGAGCGTGAAGGTCTCGCCGGGCTCGATGGGCGCCTGCGACGTGAGCCAACCCGTCGCGCCGCCTTGCGTCGCCTTCTTGCCCAAGACGGCGTTGCAGGCTCGCGCCTCCAGCCCGAAACCCGTACCGGCGAGCTCTGCGGTCCCGCCAGGACAGACCGACGTCTCGCGCTTGGCGCCGGCGCAACCCGTCGTCGTACCGGGCGTGCAGCGATCGAAGAAGCCGTTGTTCACGCTGACGGGGTTGTTCTTCGAGTCGAACGAGATGTTGTCCGGATTGCCGTCGTTGAAGCCCTTCGCCGACAGGTACGCGATGAAGCCGTCGTTGAACCTCGAGCAGATGAACTCGGGCCACTCGCTCGAGAAGAAGTCGAAGTCGAAGCGGAAGCCCGTCGCGTTCTTCGGAGCCTTCAGCACCAGCTTCAACGAGATGACGTCGTGGACCTCGGTGCTCTGCGGGCACGAGCCGGCGGCCTTCGGGAAGCCGGGAGGCAGCGCGCCGTCGCCTCTGCCCATCCAGTGATCCTTGCCGTCGGCGAACGGTGTCCTACCGCCGTTGAACTCCTCCGCGATGCCGGTGCTGAGGACGCCCAGCATCTTTCCTTCGCGCGGCCGGAGCACGTCGCCGAACTTCGGAAGGACGTTGTGCTGCACCGCCTTCGGCGCCGTCGTGCGTCCGTAGCCTTGCGTGAACGTCGCCGAGACGAGCCCGAACCCGCGCTCGCTCGCCTTGTCGCAGATCCCGATCGCACGCGCGAAGTCCTCGGCGGTGTCACCGACGGAGTCGTCGCACGAACGAGTGTTGTCGACCTCGCCGTCGCCGTCGTTGTCGCAGCCGTCTCCGGGCACGTCGTAGAAGGATGGATCCTGCACGCATCCGCCCGACGCGCCGTCACCCCCCGAGGTCTTGGCGTCGCCGAACTGGCCGGCGGGCTGTGCCTCCATCCGCTCTACCTTCTCGGACGACTCGAAGCCCGAAGAAGGAGGGGCGCTACAGGCGGCCAGCGTGGCGAGGACGATGAAGGATTCCGACAGCCGATACTGGGGCATTGGAGAGGACCGTTTCCTCTCCCCCTCTCCTCTACTCAGTAGGAGTGTTCGGGACCGAAGAACCCCGCGCCCGTCTCATCACCGTCCGTTTTCCGGTCCTGCCGGAATCGTGCAGTCCCTCATCATATATATGGGCGAGCCTCGGGCAGGTGGGGTGGGGTAGGAAAACACCACCCTTCGGATCGTGGGTAACCGGGCACCGATCGAGTCACCGCCGGATTGTCGAGGAATTTCACGGGAGCGGTTACACGCGAGACGAAGTGTGGGATGGTCTCCTCCTTGCTCCACCCGGCGGCATGGTGGGAAAGCGGGTTGGAGCGATCGCGGCGTTCGCCCTCGCGGCCAGCGTCGTTGCGTGTGGAGACGAGGGCGGCCCTGCACCTTTCGAGCGGGCGGGCAAGAACGGCAAGGGCGGCGCGGACAACGGCTCGATCGTCATCGGGCCGGACGGTGTCCCGATCGGGCCCGACGGCGAGCCCATCCCGCCGAAGATCGATGGCAAGTACGAGATCTCCACCGAGATCGACCTCACCACCGCGGGCCTGCTCCCGGAGGTCGCGAACGATACGCTGAAGGCCCTTTCGAATTTCCGCGAGAAGCCGTCGCAGACGCTCGTCGACCTGATGGACGCGGCCGACGTGCCGATCGTGCCGAAGGTGATCAACGCCATCCCGAGCGCGATCCGGTCGTTCTTCCTCGGCTACATCGACGATTACGTCTTCCAGGCGCTCTACGACAAGGTCCCGGTCACCCAGCAGATCACCGGCGTGCTCGACGACCTCGCGAGCATCGTCACGCAGTTCGAGCTGGTCACGACGCTCGACCTGCCTCAGGGCGACGCGATCGGCGACTCGAAGGCGACGCACACGATCACGGGCATCGGTTGGCAGTGGGACGGCAAGCGGAAGGTGATCCGTGCGCCCGAGCTCGTCTCGCAGCTCGTCGAGCAGCGCGTCGACGCCAACGCCGTCCTCCTCGAGAAGCTCTCCTCCGAGCTCGAGAGCGGTCGGCTCAAGCTCGGCGATCACACCTTCTCCGTGCCGGTCGGCTCGTTCGCGGTCTACGCTGCCGACGAGCTGGCGAAGGACAGGTTCGGCGCGGCCGATCTCCGTGACGCGATCGGCAAGATCGTCGACTGCGAGGCCCTCGCGGAGAACGTGTCGAACCGCTGCATCGATCCCATCGGCCCGGGCAAGGTGTGCGTCGGCCACAAGGACGAGATCAAGAACCTCTGCACCATCGGCCTCGATCTGCTCGTCGGCGTCGTGAAGGGATCCATCCAGAAGCTCGACATCCCGGTGCTCCAGCTCAAGGAGGGCATCGCGCAGCTGTGGGACGCCCCGACGCCGGACGGCCCGCTCGACGCGACCATCGACCGGATCGACAAGGGCTTCTGGACCGCCTTCTTCAAGGTGGACGGTGAAGACAAGCCCGTGGTCGCGACGTTCACTGGGCGGCGTGTCGGAGACACCGCGAACCCGTCGAGGCCGAGCGGGGACCCGAACTGACCAATCGAACGCGTCCGCGTGCGTGGGCGGCGAGAGGGGGAGCCGAAAGTGAGGATCGAATGCCGAAGCTAGGGTTGGCGGCGCTGCTCGTGCTCTGCGCCGTGGCGTGCGGAGCCGAGACGACGGGCGCCGTCACGACGAACGGCAGCGAGGCGGATTTCACGAGCGACGCCACGCTGAGGCTGACGAGCGACTTCCAGGAGATCCTCACGGGGACCCCGAAGGTCGGGGGCGCTCTACGCGTCGAGTACGCGCTCGAGCGTCTCCCCGGGTGCCGCGGCAACGTCGGCGGCGGCGGCCCGGGATGGAACGTCACGGGCTACTACAGCGAGAACGGCGGCCCTGCGAAGACGTTCGAGGTGACCGAGCTGAGCCCCGACGGCACGGATCGCGTCGCGAAGCCCGCGCGCATCCCGCTCACGCAGGGCGGCGACCTCGCGCTCTGGTTCCAGGTCAGCAATCGCTGGGGCTGCTCCGAGTACGACTCTCGGTTCGGTCAGAACTTCCACGTCCACGTCGAAGGCGCGCTGCCCGAGGTGAGCGCGTCGATCCTGTTCGCCGAGGACGGGACCGTGGACGTGCAGGGGAGGCTCGCCGCGGGCGCCAAGGTGAAGGTCCGCTACGAGCAGGACCGCCTTCCCCAGTGCCGGCGCACGCAAGGAGGCAACCCGCTCTGGGCCATCACGGGGTTCGCGTCGGTCGCCGGCTCCGAGCCTCGGAGGTTCGACACGGGCCGGCCGAACGGGGCCGACCGCGAACCGATCGACGCCATCCTCGATCTGCCGAGCCCCGGGGAGCTGGTGCTCTGGTTCGAGGTGGCGAGCGTCGGCGGTTGTCACGAGGTCGACTCGAACGGCGGTCGGAACTACCGGTTCTCGATCGAGTGAGCATCGTCGCGGCCGCGAGCTCGCGCCTGCGCCGTGACCCTCGGGCGCGGGCGTGCTAGACGGCGCGAGGCGATGTCGCAGAAGCACCTTCGCTTCCAGGCTCCGGATGCGCGCGGCGACGCGCACGGAGGACTCGATGGCGAAGGTCGATCCGCGTCGAAGGATCGCGAGCCGGTCTCGACGCGCTTCTTGCGCGTGCTCTCGCGAGGAGCGCCGCCGTCGCCGCGCCGGTTCGAGGCGCCCGAGATCTACGGACGAGCGGCGATCCGGCGCATCGCCGCCGCGCTGCCTCCCGTCGAGCGCGCGTACGCGAACGTCCGCTTCTCCATTCTCCGCCCGAAGCTCCTCAGCGTCATGGATCTGCTGTTGCCCGACGAGGGGCGGATCCTCGACATCGGCTGCGGCTTCGGTCTGTTCGCCGCGTACTTCGGGCAGACGCAGCCGGCGCGTCGGATCGTCGGCGTCGATCCCAACGCGCGTCGCATCGCGATCGCCCGGCGGGTGTGCACCTCGATCGGTCTCGACGGCACCTCGTTCATCGCCGGTGACGCGCGGGACGTCCCGCTCGAGGGGAAGTTCGCGGGTGCGTACGTGCTCGACGTCATGCACCACATCCCCGAAGAGGATCAGCGTCCGATGCTCGAGCGCCTGCGCGACCTGCTTTTGCCGCGCGGTGTCCTCGTCATCAAGGACATCACGACGGAGCCGGCCTTCGGCCTCGAGTTCACGCGCCTGCTCGACCGCGTCATGGTGGGTTGGCGCGAGCCTCTCAGCTACCGGCACCACCGCGAGTGGGGCGAGATGCTCGCCGAGCTCGGCTTCCACGTGCGAATGGTGCGCGTGCCCGACATCCTGCCGTACCCGCACGTCGTGATCGCGGCGACGAAGCGGGACTGATCGCGTCGCTCAGTCGCGCAGGCTGCCCTTCGTCGACGGCAGCGCGCCTTGCGCGCGCGGGTCGATGCTCGAGGCCGCGCGGAGCGCCTTGGCGAACGCCTTGAAGCAGATCTCCGTGATGTGGTGGAGGTTCTGTCCGGCGTGGAGCACGACGTGCAGGTTGCACGCGGCGCCGCGGGCGAACGCCTCGAAGAAGACCTCGGCGAGCTCCGTGTCCCAGTCGCCGATCTTCGCCTTGGGCATCGGGACCTCCCAGACGAAGTACGGGCGTCCCGACAGATCGATGGTGCACGTCGCGCGCGCCTCGTCCATCGGCAGCGTCGCCCAGCCGTAGCGAGCGATGCCGGCCTTGTCGCCCAGCGCCGAGGCGACGGCGCGGCCGAGCACGAAGCCGACGTCCTCGGTCGTGTGGTGCCCGTCGATCTCGACGTCGCCCGTCGCCTCGATGACGAGGTCGAAGAGGCCGTGTCTGCCGATCTGATCGAGCATGTGCGACAGAAACGGGATGGGCGTTCGGATCTGGCTCTTGCCGGTGCCGTCCAGATCGATGTCGACGACCACCGACGTCTCCCGCGTCGTTCGCGATTCCCGGCCGCGCCTCACGGCCGACATTCGACCATGGCCCGGTCCCTCCCGCCAAAGTTCGTGAGAGAGGGGCGAGCGCGGCAGAACAACGATTTGCAGCCGGCGCGCGCGATCCTCTATCGTCCAGGCGTGACGCAGGATCCGCGGGGCACTGCGTGGGAAGACGGGGCGCTCGGCGAGCGGAGCGATCCGTTCGATTCGGCCTCGCGCGAGCTCGTCGAGCGATACGGCCGACCTTTCGCCCAGGGCGACATCGTCTTCCGCGAGGGAGAGCCCGCCACCCACGCCTTCCTGATCCAGCAAGGTCGGGTTCGTCTCCTCAAGCGCGTCCGCATGGTCGAGCGGAGCGTCTCGGTGCTACGGCCGGGCGATCTGTTCGGCGAAGGCGCCATCCTCGACGGCGCGGTCCGCACGTCGACGGCGGTCGCCATCTCGGACGGGGTCCTTCTCTCGCTCGATCGGGCCGCCATCCGCGTGATCGTCGAGCGTTTCCCTGCAGTCGCCGATCGGATCCTCGTGCAGCTCGTGCGCCGTCTGCGCGACGCCGAGGATCAGATCGAGGTCCTGATGCTGCGGGACACGCAGTCGAAGGTCGTGAGCGCCCTCCTCAAGATGGCGCGCAACCACCCCGGGCCCGTCGAGCTGACGATCTCGCCGGTCGAGCTGTCGAGCCGCGTCTGCCTCGACGTCGACACCGTGAAGCGCACGGTGCAGCGCCTGCGCGACCAGCAGTACCTGCGGATCGTCGGCGAGCGCGTGGAGATCCCCGACGTCGAGGCGCTCCGCCGGCTCTACGCGCTCCTCGGCGCGAAGGAAGAAATCCGCGGCGAGCGGTAATCCACAGGCAGCCCCCACTTCTCCACAGGTTGCCAACAGCGCTCCGCCGTCGCGCGCGGCTGCCCTCGGCGCGTCGGATTAGCTCACATCCTGGATCAATCTCGCCGCGTAAGGGCGCTGATATGTTGGACTCCTACCTGGTAGGCGCTGATTGCGCGTTGCGTCGACGGGCTTTGGCACGCGAAGTCAACGCACACGGTCAATCGCAAAATCTCTAGTGATGACGACATCTTGAGTGGGTGTCGTTCGGGGTTGACGATTGTAGAGCAGTGGGTTAAGCCCGGCGCCTACGAGTCCCATGCGCGTGTGCTCGCCGACCCCACTTCGAGCCGCAGCACCGGACGCCATAAGGGCGGAGCGCCGCGGCCCGTCCATGTCGGTCGGGGCACGCGTCGGAGCGATCGCGCTCGCGATCCTCGTCGCCGCATGCGCAGGCTCGAAGGCGCAGCGCCCCGGCGCGCAGAGCCCGGAGATCCAGAGCGACGCCGAGTACGACATCGCGCGTGACCTCTTTCAGAAGGGCAACGTGCGCGTCGCCCTCGACCACGTGCGCAAGGCCATCGCGCTGAACGAGGAGAACGACAAGGCGCACTACCTGATGGCGGCCATCCTCCTCTCGTTCTGCTCGGGGCCGCGCGGGTTCGACGATCCCGACTGCAAGCTCGAGGAGGTCGAGAAGAGCGCGCGCAACGCGCTGAAGCACAACCCCGAGTTCCGCGACGCGACGAACCTGCTCGGGCAGGTCCTCATCAACGAGAAGAAGTACAAGGAGGCCATCCAGGTCCTCGAGCCGCTCACGAAGGACCCGGCCTACGTGCATCCCTACTTCGCGTGGGGGAACCTCGGCTGGGCGCAGGTGCTCGACGGGCAGCTCGACGCCGGGATCGCGTCGCTCCGCAACGCGGTGACCGAGCCGCGCTTCTGCGTCGGGCACTACCGCCTCGGCATCGGCCTCGAGAAGAAAGGCGACATGGAGCTCGCCGAGCAGAGCTTCACGAGCGCCGTGACCGCGGACCCGCAGTGCGCGGACCTCCAGGACGCGTGGGAGGCGCGGGCGCGCGTCCGCGCGAAGCTCGGCAAGGCCGAGGAAGCGAGGCAGGACTACGAGCGTTGTGTCGAGATTTCCAAGGAGACCCTGACCGGGAAGGTCTGCGCCCGTGAGCTGGCGAAGCTGCCCCAGTCGGCTACGCCCGCCGGGAGCCTCCCCGCAGCGGACGCTGCGAAGATGGCCGGGGCCTCCCCCTCAACCACCACCAACGGCGGCGGCATCCAGCCGTCGCAGTCCCAGTCGACGCCGGCCGCAAATGTCCAATGACGCCAAGGGCGCGTCTCGCGGTAGCGACGCGAGCGGTGCGCCGACACCCGAACGAGACAAGGAACAAGTGATCATGGAGTCGGTCGGAACCACCCTTCGGCAGCGGCGCGAGAAGAAGCGCATGGGGCTCGCCGAGGTGTCGCGCGTCACGCGCATCCCCGTGGCCACTCTCGAGTCCATCGAAGCGGATCACTTCGACGACCTCCCTGGCGAGGTCTTCGTGAAGGGCTTCTTGAGGTCGTACGCGCAGACGCTCGGCCTGACGCCCGACGAGATCGTCGCCCGCTACACCGCGAGCCGTCGCGTCGCGATGGTCACGCCCTTGCCGGTCGCGTCGCCCGTGCAGGCCGCCCGCGAGGGGCAGGGCCGTCGCTTCGGCGTCGCGATCGCGCTCGTCCTCCTGCTCATCCTCTTCACGCTCGCGCTCTCGATCGTGCTCAAGCCGCGCGGGCGCGACATGCCGCTCGAGCTGAGCCAGACCGTGAGCCAGGAGGCCTCCTGCCGCCTGGGGTGATACCTCTCATCGGGTGATCCGCCGCATCGACACGCCCGCGCTGCTCGTACGGAGCGTCCCGTACGGCGAAGCGGACGTCATCGCGACGTTCTTCACCCGCGAGGCCGGCAAGCTCTCGGCGATCGTGCGCGGCGCGCGGCGATCGCAGAAGCGCTTCGGCGGGGCGCTCGAGCCGATCCACGAGCTCTTCGTCTCCATCGAGGACAAGGGCAAGGAGCTCTGCGTCCTCAAGGAGGCTCGCATCCAGCGGCCGCGGACGGCGACGGTCTCGAGCCTCGAGACGATGGAGGCGGCGGGCCAAGCGCTCCGCTGGATCCGGCATTTGTGTCCGGCGCGGACGCCCGAGCCCGCCGCGTGGCGATCGATCGAGGCGCTGCTCGAGGCGCTCGAGCGGCTCCCGAGCGAAGCGGGGCCCGAACTCGCCGCGCAGGCGCGCCGGCATCTCGCGACCTTCGGCCTCCGGCTGCTCGCCGACATGGGCTACGCCCTCGAGCTCGAGCGGTGCATCCGCTGCGAGAGGCCGTGCCCGGAGGGACGCGCTGCGTTCGTCGACGCCGCGCGCGGCGGCATCGTGTGCACGGCTTGCGGCGGCGCTCGGCGGACGATCGGCGGCGAGCTGCGCGCGCTCGCTGCGAGCGCCCAGCGAGGCGCGGACGTCGCGCTGTCCTGGGAGCAAGGCGGCGAGATCGTCGACATCGTCGAGGAGGCCATGGCCGCCCACGCGGACTTCGATCCGAGCGGCGCGTGAACGCGCGAGGGGCGCCGGCGCGTGAGGGCGCTTGTCGGGCGGCCCGATCCGAAGGAACATCGGGTCCGTGACCATCGACGTCGTTTGCTTCGGCGAGCTGCTCTGGGACTTCTACGAGGCCGAGGGGAGGGCGGAGAAAGAGCCGATCGCCAAGGTGTTCCGGCGCGAGATCGGCGGCGTGTCGGCGAACGCCGCCGTCGTCCTCGCGCGGCTCGGTATCAAGTCCGCCGTCGCCGGAGCGGTCGGCGACGACAAGCTCGGCGCGGCCCTCGAGGCGCAGCTGTCCGCCGAGGGCGTCGACACCTCGCACGTCGTCCGCGCGCCGGGCTCGACGGGGGTGACGTTCGTCGTGAACGGCCCCACGGGCGACGCGAGCTTCATCCCGCATCGGGGCGCGGACCTGAACCTCTCGCCCGACGCCGTCACGGCGGCGATGGGCAAGGCGCGTTTCGCGCTCGTCTCGTCGACGAGCATGATGCCGAGCATGCGCGCCGCGACGGAGAAGTTCCTCGACGCGGTCGAGAAGGCGAAGGGCTGCGTCGTCGTCGACCTCAACGTACGCGCGCATCTCTGGCGGAACGCGGACGAGATGAAGAGCGCGGTCAAGGACCTCGCCGCTCGAGCTGCCGTGCTCAAGGCGTCGGAGCGCGACCTCGGCGCCGTCGCGGGCAAGCGGGGCATGTCGTGGCTCGACGAGAACGCCAAGCAGGCGACGTGGATCCTCACACGCGGCGAGAACGGCGCGGCCGCGGTCGGAGCGCACGGCCAGGCGACGGCGCCGACCAAGCGCGTCCGCTGCGTCGATCGCTCGGGCGGCGGCGACGCGTTCGTCGCGGGCGTCCTCGCCGTGCTCGTGAAGGCGGGAGCGAAGCCCGGCAGTCCGGAGTGGAACGACACGAAGACCTGGACGCGAGCGCTCGAGGTCGGTCACCTCCTCGGCGCGAAGGCCGTGGCTGCGGCAGGCGCGACCGCGGGCGTCGTCAACCTCGACGACATCAAGGCTCGCGTCGCCGCGGCCAAGAAAGGATGACCGCCGCGCCGCCGGGCGTTGTAAACGGGTGACCATGGACCCGAAAGCGCGGTGCAAAGCCGTGCGCTCGCCCCGCGGCGCGCGGGTGACGGAGATCGACTGGGCGGACGGCCACAAGGGCATCTACCCGCATCGGATCCTCCGCGGCTACTGCCCCTGCGCGGGTTGCCAAGGCCACAGCGGGACGATCTCGTTCATCGAGCCGAGCGGCGACTTGGCTCTGGAGCTGGACCAGATCGAGCCGGTGGGGAACTACGCGCTGCGCCTCGTCTGGTTCGACGGGCACGGCAGCGGGCTCTACTCGTACAAGTACCTGCGCGCGCTCTGCCACTGCGACGAGTGCCGGCCGGGGAGCCTGAAGGACGAGCACGGTGACCTGCCGCGGATGTGAAATGGCCCGGTCCCGAGCATGACGAGCGCGGGCGAGGAGGGGAAGCGGGAGCGCGAGAAGCTCGTCGGCCGCGCGGGGATCGTCGGCGCGGGCACGCTCTTCTCGCGCGTGCTCGGCTTCGGGCGCGACGCCGTGATCGCGGCGCTCTTCACGCGCCGCGAGACCGACGCGTTCTGGGTGGCGCTCACGATCCCGAACGCGCTCCGCCAGCTCCTCGCGGAAGGCGCCGTGTCGAGCGCCGTCGTCCCGGTGTTGAGCGATCGGCTCGCGAAGGGCGGCGACGACGCGGGCCGCGCCTTCTTCGCGAGGGCGCGCGGCGTCTCGCTCGTCGCTCTCCTCGTCGTGACGGTCCTCGGCATCGTGTTCGCGCGCGAGCTCACGTGGCTCTTCGCGTCGGGTTACGAGGCGAGCGACGGCGGGAGCAAGCTCGCGCTGACGGCGGACCTGACGCGCGCGATGTTCCCGTACATCTTCTTCATGGGGACCGCCGCTCTCGGCATGGCGGCCCTCAACGCGAAGAGGCGCTTCGCGGTGAGCGCGTTCGCGCCTGCGCTCTTCAACGTCGGGATCATCGGCGCCGCCTTCGCGCTCCGTGGTCCGCTCGCGGAGCGCGGCGTCGATCCGTCGATGGCGCTCGCGATCGGCGTGCTCGCCGGCGGCGTCCTCCAGGTCGTCGCGCAGCTCCCGGCGCTCCGGGCGATCGGCTACGTCGGCCGGCCCGTCTTCGATTTCTCCGACCCGCACGTCCGCGAGATGTTCCGGCGCATCGTCCCGATGACGTTCGGGCTCGGCGTCTACTACGTCGACCTCGTGCTCTCGCGGAGGTTCCTCTCGGAGCTCGGCGAAGGCGCGCAGAGCTGGTTCTCGTGGGCCTCGCGCTTGTGCGATCTCCCGCAGGGGATCTTCGTCATGGCCATCTCGAGCGCGACGCTCCCGTCGCTCTCGACGTTCGCCGCGAAGGGACAGATCGACGAGCTCGTCACGACGTGGGCGCACGGAATGCGCCTCGCCATGTTCGTCGCGATCCCGTGCAGCGTCGCCCTCGTCGTGCTCGGCGAGCCGCTCGTCGTCCTGTTGTTCGAGCGAGGCCACTTCGATGCGGAGGCCTCGCATCAGACCGCGCGCGCGCTCGCATGGCAGGGCGGGGCGATCTTCACCGTCGCCGCGACGCGCCAGCTCATCCCTGCGTTCCACGCGCTCGGGGACACGCGCACGCCCGTCGTCGTGAGCGTCCTCGATCTCGTGGCGTTCGTCGTCCTCGCCGTGACGCTGCGCGGCCCGCTCGGTCACGTCGGCATCAGCGTCGCCGTCGCCGGCTCGAGCGCCGTACAGATGCTCCTGCTCGCCGTCGCGCTGCGGCGCAAGCTCGGCGCGCTCCGCGGCGGCGAGATCCTCGGCTCCGGCGCGCGCGTGCTCGTCGCCTCCGTCATCGCCGCGGTGGCGGGCGGAGGGCTCGCGCGCATCACCACCGGCCTCGTGCCCGGAGCGCTCGGGCGCGCGCTGCCGGGCTTGTCTTCCGCGATGGTCTTCGGCGCGGTCTTCCTGGTCGCGGCTTGGGGCCTCGGCGCGCGCGAGCTCGCGGAGGTGACGGCTCCGATCCGGCGCCGCCTCGCGCGCCGCCGCGCGAGCGCCTGATCGAAGGTGCTGGCCGCACGCCGCGCGTGATTGTAAGGAGGACCATCGCTTCCGGCGGCGTCGCCGCTCGAGCTTCCGTGAGCTTGCCGTGACCGACCCTCCCGAGAAGAAGACCTCGAAGCCCGTAGCGTCGGGTGACCGTCCCGCTCCGGCGAAGCCGTCCCGGGCCGTGAAGGTCTCGCGCGCGGAGTTCGCGAAGGGAGCGGCGCGTCCCGATCAGGTGCCGCCCACGTCGGCGTTCGAGGGCGCGCCGGAGATCGCGTTCGCGGGTCGATCCAACGTCGGCAAGTCGAGCCTCCTCAACATGCTCCTGTCGCGGAAGGGCTTGGCGCGCACGAGCAGCACGCCGGGCTGCACGCGGCAGATCAACTTCTTCGACGTCCGCCTCGCGCGCTCGGAGGTCGACGCCTCGCGTCCGGCGCGGATCGTCTTCGTGGACCTCCCGGGCTACGGTTACGCGAAGGTGCCGAAGGCGGAGGCCGCGGCCTGGAAAAATCTGCTCGAAGGGTATCTTCGCAAGCGACCGACCCTCCGGGCGGTCGTCATCCTCGTCGACATCCGCCGTGGGCTCGAGGAGGAAGAGGAGGCCCTCGTGGAGTTCCTCGCGCAGCGCCCCGAGCTCGCGATCATCGTCGCGGCGACGAAGATCGACAAAATCTCCCGCTCGGCCCAGAAGCCCGCGCTCGCCAAGCTCGCTCACGAGGGCCGCAACGCCAAGCTCGTCGTCGTCGGGACGAGCGCCGAGACGGGCATCGGCCGCGAGGCGCTCTGGGAGCGCATCCTCGAGGCGTGTCGTGTAGAGTGATCGATCGATGCAGCTTGGGGCCCCTCCCAGGATCCTGCGGATCGCCTCCTCGCTCCTCGCGCTCTCGGCGCTCGTGTTCTCCGCGTCGTGCAAGCCACCGCCGGAGAAGAACGTCCTCGCGCACACCACCGAGTCGTGGTGTCCCGAGGGCTTCGAGCCGGGACCGAACGACACCTGCTTCGCCATCCCGGAGACGCCGACGAAGGACACGCCCATCCTCGTCTACCTCCACGGGATGTACGTCGGCCACGGCGCGCCCGACGAGTGGGAGGCCGTGCGCCTCGCTGCGCAGCGTGGCTTCGCCGTCGTCGTCCCGCGCGGCAAGCGCGGCCTCTGCGACTGGCGCGCCGAGCTCAAGGATCACTTCTGCTGGCCGCAGGACCCCGAGGACACCGAGACGATCCGCGGGCTCATCAAGGAGTGGGACCGGGTCCTCTGGCAGGTCGAGGCGCTCCTCGAGGCCGGGACCCACAAGCGTTACGTCCTCGGCTCCTCGAACGGCGGCGTCTTCGCCGCGTTCGTCGCCACCCATGGCCTGTTCGACAGCCAGGGATGGGCCATCGTCAACGGCGGGATGCTCGCGCCCCCGGGCAACGGCAAGCCGGCGCCGATGATCCTCATCGGGAGCTCCGAGACGGAGGAGGGCACGAAGCTGCAGGAGCTCCACGAGAGCCTCCAAAAGGTGAGCTGGGTCCATGCGTTCTGCCCGCGCTCCGGCGCCGCCACGATCACGCCGGACGACGTCGAGCTCGCCCTCCGCTTCTTCCAGCAGGAGGCCGACGGCACGCTGAAGCCCCAGAACGGGGCCTATCCCTGCGACCCCTCGGCCGCCGCCCCGCGGGCCAACAAGTGATGGTCGGGCCAAGCGCGAGCGATGACCGCTTGAAAGCCGGGGGAGCCTGCGCTACTCATTCCAGCGCTATCCCGGGCGCATAACTCAGCGGTAGAGTGCGACCTTCACACGGTTGAAGTCACAGGTTCAAATCCTGTTGCGCCCACGAAGCTCGGCTCGGCTGGGCCCTTGGCCCGCCGGGCCGATGTGTTTTCAGGCCTTGGTCCCTGCTCCAACGGCTCCTACTCGGTGATCTCGCGAAGGACGCGGCAGGGGTTTCCCGCGGCGAGCACGCCCGCGGGGACGTCCTGCGTCACCACGCTGCCGGCGCCGATGACGGCGCGTGAGCCGATCGTCACGCCCGGCAGGATGATGGCGCCGCCGCCGACCCAGACGTCCGCGCCGATCTCGACGGGCCTTCCGAGCTCCTTCGTCCTGCGCAGCTCGGCGTTCATCGGATGGGTCGCCGTGTAGATCTGCACGGCGGGCCCGAACATGGTGAAGTCGCCGATGCGGACCCTGCAGACGTCGAGCACCACGCAGTCGAAGTTGAAGAACACGCGCTCCCCGAGCTCGATGTTCGAGCCGTAGTCGCAGTAGAAGGGCGGCTGCATCCACACGGAGTCTCCACCCGCGCCGAAGAGCGCGCGCAGGATGCGGCGTCGTTCCTCCTCTTGCGCTTCGGTCGTCGCGTTCAGCGCCAGGCACAGGTCACGCGCACGCTTGCGCGCTGCGACGAGCTCCGGATCGAGGGGATCGTACAGCTCGCCGGCGAGCATCTTGTCGCGTTCGGTGGGCATGATCGCGGCTCCTTTGCGGCTCGAGGCGTGGTCTCGTCGGCTCGTGCGCGAGCAACGCACGTGCCGAGGGAAGCGATCGGGGCTGCGGCCGTCGCACGCAGAAGGCGTGCGCCATCGTCCGGCAGAGTTGCGATACGCTGAATCGCGTGTCCCCCGGGAGGCTCCGCGCGCATCACGCCGCCGGCCGCGCTGCGTTGCTGCAGGACTCGTAGAGGCCAAGCGCACGGATCGGCGCCGGGGCCGTCGTCGCGCACGACCGCCGTCACAGCGCGCGCAGCGTCTTGACGAACACGTACACGATGATCGCCTGCCCGAGCAGGCCGCTGCCCATGACGATGACCGCGGCGAGCGGGCCGACGGCCATCACCGCATACGCGAGGCTCACGCCGGTGACGACGGCCACGGCGAAGATGAACGCGTGCAGCGGCGTGATCCCGCGATCCGCGCGGCGACGGGCGGCGTCGACGGCGCCGAGGAAGAGGTTCGCGACGAGGAAGAACGCGGCCATCGCGAAGTAGGTCCCGCCGAACTCCTCGTGCGAGAGCAAGAAGTCGTAGGCGCCGTGGATGCCGACCACGAGGAGCGACGTTCGGGAGAACGCCGCGGCGTACCTCTCTCGATCGGAGACGAAGTCGTCGAGCGCCGACGCGAGGGTCCCGGTCAGCGCCATGTGGAAGAAGTTCGCCGTCAGGAAGCGGCCGAGGCCGGTGTTGAGGCTCTCGTGGGCGAGGTAGTTCAGGTTCTCTTCGGCGGCGAAGCCGAGGCCCACCATCGCGCCGCACACGAGCACGTCGAGCTTGTCTCCCCAGCGGCGCAGGATCGGGAGGAGGGGGAGGAAGAGCAGGAGCTTCGATGCCTCCTCGCGCAGGCCGACGCCGAAGACGAAGAAGAGGGCGTCGCGGGCCGGGTCGCCCGTCTCGACGAGGCGAAGCTTCGCCTCTTCGATCGCGATGATCGCGACGGTCGGGAACGCGCTCGCGACGCCGAGCACGAACGCGAGCACGTACATCGGCAGGCGGAAGCGGACGCGCATCCCGAGCTTGCCGAGCCGGGCGAGGAAGAACGCCCAGCCGAGCGCCGCGATGCTCGTCATCACGAGGCCGGTGCCACCGAGCGAGGGCGCCCAGATCTTCGGGACGAGCCGCACGGCCGTGCGCCAGTCCTGGTCGTGGATCGCGAGCTTGTATCGGACGTGCGGGCTCGCGAGCCCCGCGATGCGCGGGTCCGAGAGCTTGTCTCGGAGCGTGTCCCACGCGCCGAGGCCGAGCCAGATCCGGAGCGAAGCGTCGAGGTCTTCGCGCCGCTCGTCGGGGAACGCGAGGCCCTCCTTCTCGAAGAGCTCCGCGGCCTCCTCGTGCTTCTGGCCGAGGACCGCCTCGCGCGCGAGGAGGTGGTTCGCCCACGGCATCGGTGGCTCGCGGGCGGCGCCCTGAACGATCTTCTCGCGCACGTCGGGGGCGACGGATCTGTTCATCAGCCCGCGCGCGAACGCGGCCGGCGCACGGACGTCCTCGGGCAGCTCGGCGATGATCCGGTCGAGCTCTTCCTCGGCCATCGGCGCGTTCGGGCCCGGCGGCAGACCCATGCTCCCGCGGTGCTCCTCCTCTCTCGCCTTCGCCACCTTCTCGAAGATGAGCGCCTGCTCGTGCGCCTCGAGCAGACGGAGGACGAGCGGGACCGTCGGCCGCTCGCGGACGAGCTCGGCGTAGATCCGTTCGGCTTGGGCAGGGGCGGAGCTCCGGAGCAGGGTCTCGGCGCGCTCTTCGTCCGTCCGCGGGCGGTTCGTGAACGTGATGAGCGCGAGCGCGACCACGAAGGCCACGACGACGCCGATGACGCCGGGCACGACCAGCCGCGGCTCTCCGTGCGAAGTGAAGAGGAGGTCGCGGCCGCGCACGAGCGCATCCTCCGCCAGCACGGCGGGGCGCGCAAGTCGTCTCACGGCTCGTCGCGCGCGTCGCCGACGGCGACGTCGCCCGGTCCAGCGGCCGTGGGCGGCCGGCGCCTATCCGGACCCCGTCGACTGGTTCCGCCGCGAGATGCGGAACCCGTACTTCTGCGCGAGCTGGTGGAGGTACATGCGGTCCATGCGCGCGGTGCGCGCGGCCTTGCTCATGTTCCCCTCGCACTCCTCGAGCAGCGGGCCGATGTACGCCCGCTCGAACCGCTCGATCGCGCGCTCCTTCGCGAGACGGAACGGCATCGAGCGATCCACCTCCGGGAGGGGCGGTTCGGCCGCTCGAGATCGACTGTCCGCCTTCTCGAGCTCGTCGAGGCGGACGATGGGGACCGTGCCGCTGCGCATCGTGCGCATCGACGACGGCGGCGGGGCGTCGTCGAGGACGATGCTCCGTTCGACGTAGTTCCGCAGCTCGCGGACGTTGCCCGGCCAGTCGTGGCGGCGCATCTCCTCGAGCACCTCCGGGGAGAAGAGCCGGCCGCCGTCGCGGCGGCCGAACGCGGACAGGAACGCCTCGACGAGGGCGGGGATGTCCTCGAGGCGATCGCGCAGCGGCGGCACGCGCACGCTCACCTTCGCGAGGCGATAGAACAGGTCGTCACGGAAGCGGCCGCGGTTGACCTCGCGCTCGAGCTCGCGGTGCGTGGCCGCGATCACGCGCACGTCGACGCGCTTCGCGCGAGACGTACCGACGCGGCGGACCTCGCGCTGCTCGAGCACGCGCAAGAGCTTCGGCTGGAGCTCGAGCGGCAGCTCGCCGATCTCGTCGAGGAACACGGTCCCGCCGTCCGCCGCCTCGAACGCGCCTTCGCGATCGCGATCGGCGCCGGTGAACGCGCCGCGCACGTGACCGAACAGCTCGCTCTCGATGAGCGCCGGCGAGATCGATCCGCAGTCGACGACGACGAGCGGTCCGTTCGCGCGCGGGCTCCGCTGGACGATCTCGGTGGCGACGAGCTCCTTGCCCGTACCGCTTTCGCCGTTGATGAGCACGTCGATGTCGCTCGCGGCGACGCGCTCGAGCGTCGCGTACAGCCGCTGCATCGCTGGGCTCGTTCCGACGAGGGAACCGAAGCCCTTCACCACCGGCAGGCTCGTGTTCCCGCTGCGATCGGGGCGCACGCGAAGACGCGAGTCTCCGATCGCGAGGACGGCCTGACCTTCCAGCTCCGCAGAGAGGATGCGCACGCCGTCGACGCGCGTGCCGTTCGTGGAGCCCGTGTCGACGATGCGCCACTTGCCCCTTTCGCGCTGGATGCTGCAGTGGAAGCGCGAAATCGTCGGATCGTCGAGGACGAGATCGTTGGATGCGGCAGAGCCGATCCGACAGATCTCGCCGTCGTGCACGTACGTGCGTGATGACGCGCGGCCGCGCTCCCGCTCGACTTGGATGAACAACCGAGGCAGCTCGACCTCGAGACGCTCCCCCGCGAGCGGATTGTCCCACTTCGCCTTCGTGACGTCTCGTGCGCTGCGACCTTGAGACGACCCCATGAGGACAGAGTACCTCAGCGCGACGACTGCGGAACGCGAGCGCCAACGATTCCGCAAGATTGCGGGGTACACCCATCAATTCTTCCCACACTCGCGCTCGACGTGATCCTGCGGAGCGCGAGGTCGTCTGCGATGCTCGCAGGCGCGCGCCGATGCTGAAAAACACGTGATGCGAACGCACGCGCGCGCGAGCTCGAGCACGCATGCGTGAAGTTTTACAAGCTCGCCATCGATTCGCGCTCGAGCGCGTCGCGCTCGCGTGCGATGGCGCTCGTGCGCTCGACGCTCGTGCGAGCGACGAACCGCTCAGCATCGACGGAACGCGAGCTCGTTCGGTCGATGGCTAGGCTCGGCAGAGGACCCGCTGGAGAGAAGGACGTCGCAGTCGGGAGCGCCGTCTCTTTTGGAGGGCGGAAGGAGCCCGTATCCCTTGTCCTCCCTGTCGTACTGTCGCAGCTCGCAGCCGTCGCAAAGCGACGCAGCATCGAGACGAGGTAGGGTAGGGGCATGCTCGATCCGGAAGCGGCGCGGCTCATCGAGACCCTCGGCCTCAGTCCGCACCCCGAGGGCGGTTACTTCCGAGAGACGTGGCGATCTCCGCTCGTGCTCGGCGGCTTGCCGCACGGCGGGACGCGCTCGGCGTCGACGGCGATCTACTTCCTCCTCCCCGCCGGGTCGTTCTCCGCGCTCCATCGCGTGGCGTCCGACGAGGTCTGGCACCACTACGACGGTGACCCCGTCCGCCTGCATCTGCTCGAGGGTCGTGTGCATCGCACCCTCGTGCTGGGGCGCGACATCGCTGCTGGCGAGCGCCCGCAGCACGTCGTGCCCGCGGGCGTGTGGCAGGCCGCGGTGCCGATGGGCTCGCGCTGGTCGCTGTGCGGGTGCACGGTCGCGCCCGGCTTCGACTTCAAGGACTTCGAGATGCCGCCGCGCGAGGAGATGCTGAAGCTCTTGCCCGATCACGCCGAGGCCGTCATGCGGCTCACACGACCTGGGCCGTGACGGCGCTCGGCTGCTAGGTTCGGCTGCGATGGCGGCCCGCATCGTCGAGATCGACTCCCCCACGCACGAGGCGCTCGAGCCCTACGTCGCGGTGCGCGAGCGCGACCTCGTCGGACGCGATGGGCTCTTCATCGCCGAAGGCGAGGTGGTGCTCCGCGTGCTCGCGACGCGGGGAAGGTACACGGTCCGCTCGCTGCTCCTCGAGCGGCGGCGTGTCGACGCCGTCGCGGACGTGATCGAGGCGCTGCCGGACGGCGTGCCCGCGTACGTCGTCCCGCAGGACGTGATGAACGAGGTCGTCGGCTTCCCCATCCATCGCGGCATCCTCGCGCTCGGCGAGCGTGGACCCGAGCTCGACCCCGAGCAGCTCGTCGCCGACGCATCGCTCGTCGTGGGGCTCGTCGGGCTGACGAACCACGACAACGTCGGCGGCATCTTCCGCAACGCGGCGGCGTTCGGCGCCGACGCCGTGCTGCTCGATCAGGAGACGTGCGACCCGCTCTACCGGAAGGCCATCCGCGTCTCGGTCGGCGCGGCGCTGTTCGTGCCCTTCGCCCGCTGCGCCTCCGCGGGGGACATGCTCGACCTGCTCGAGCGCGCCGGCATCGAGCCCATCGCGCTCACGCCTCGCGGCGAGGAGACGATCGATGCGCTGCCGCCCGCGCGCCGCGCGCTCTTGCTCGGGACGGAGGGCCAAGGCCTGCCCGACTTCGTGCTCGACCGCGCGCGCCGCGTGCGCATCGAGATGGCGCCGGGCTTCGACTCCCTCAACGTCGCCGTGGCGAGCGGGATCGCGCTCCATCACGAACGCGCCCGGCGCCCGCGCTGATTGCGAGAGCTCTCGAGGCACGAGGATGTGGAAAGAGAAGGACCGGACACCGAGAGGAGAGGACCGATGACGGAGGAGAACACCGGCGTGTCGCCGCGCGCACGCTGGGCGAAGCGGCTCGTCGCCCCACTCGCGCTCGCTGCCGCGATGGTCCTCTACGTCGTCACCGGGCCGAGGCTCGGGCCGTCGAGCCCGGAGCTGCCGGAGTACGCGGTGTCGGCGACGAGCGAGCCGGGCGGCGCAGGGGACTCCACGAGGCTCCGCCTCGGCAAGGCGAAGAGCGCGCGCTTCGAGATCCTCCTCCGACCCGCGACCGCGCCGGCGACGAAGATCGTCGCCTACGCCTTCGCGTCGGGCGCGCCGGGCTCCGAGGAGCCCAACCCGCTCGACGCCAGGACGGAGGTCTCCGAAGACGGAGCCGTGCGCATCACGGGATCGGCGCGCGAGCTCGAGGGCGCGCGCGAGATCCGCGTCGTCGTCGGCGCCCCTGCCGCGATCGGCAAGTACGACGACGCCGTTCGCCGTGCGGCGAGCGAAGGCGACGCGACGGTGCGCGTCCTCGTCGTTCCGATCGATCGCGAGTGACTACTTACCGCCCCTGGCGGTGCAGGCCAGGATGCAGTTGAAGTCGCCCTTGCAGCCGCAAGGATCCGCGGGCTTCTTCGGCTTCGCTGCGGGGGCCGCCTTCTTGGTCGTGCGGGCCTTGCCCTTCTTCACCCTCTTGCCCTTCTTGCCCTTCGTCTCCTTGGCCGACGCGACCTCTTCTCCTTTCTCGTCCTTGCTCTTGTCTTCGTCGGCGGCAGGCGCCTCGACCTTCGGCGGAGGCGCCGCCTCGGGCTGCGGCGGAGGCGGCTGCGCGGCGGCGATCGGCTCGGGCACCGGCTCGTCGCCCTTGAAGACGAGCGCGACGCCGAAGCCGACGCCGAGCAGGAGGACGGCGGCCGCCGCGAGCGTGCCGACGAGGCGCCACCGGCTGGTGCGCTTCGTGGGGGTGGCGGCCTTGCCGTCGTCGACCTCGAGCGTGACGGCGGGCGGCTCGCTGAAGAGCGGAGCGACGGGGAGGGGCACCGGTCGGAGCGCGGGCGGCGCGCTCGAGAGCGCCCGGAGATCGATGATGCCCTCGTCGTCGGTCCTGTTCTCGGCCGCGGGCGTCTTCTCGGACGCCGGCTTCTCCGAGCGGGCGGCCGCCTTGAGCTGATCGACACGGAAGAGGACGGAGTCCTCGTTGCGCGCGCCGGCTTTGAAGCCGAACGCCGGCGGCGGGAGGAGCGTCTGCTTGACCGAGCCGTTCACGTCGGCAGGCGTCCCGAACAGATCGCGCTTCTCGCGCTCGGCGCCCTTCTTGATGACGGCAGCTCGCTTGCTCTCCTCCTTGTCCTGGGCGACCGCCGCGGGCGCGACGGAGGATGCCGGGGAGCTCGCGCCGGGCGAGGCGACGTCGGGCCCCGACACGAGCCAGACCGCGTTGCAGGCCTTGCATCGCATCCGCGCGGTCTTGCCCCGAAGCTTTTCGTCGTCAGCGGTGTAGCGTGCTGCGCATGCCGGACAGCGAACTTCCATGGCTCGACCCCACGGAAGTGAATGCAAGAAGGCTGCCGCCGGGGTGGTTCGTCGTTTCCTCAGGACGCCCCCGAAATTTGCGGCCTTTCAGCATCAGCATCGGGCACCTACACGCAGCGCCCCCGCGGGGCTGGTGGACGGAAGGTCCATCACCGAAGCCCGCGAACGGGCGACCGTCAGCCCTTGCCGAGGACGGAGTCGGTACGCGGCGGTAGCGCCGCGCCGTCCATGTGCACCATGGCGGCGTCGGTCGCGCGCAGCTCGCCGTTGGCGAAGCCACGGAAGGCGATCGTGCGGTGCGGTCGAATGAGGGACAGCTCGTAGAGCTCGTTGTACGCGGCGAAGACGGCCGGCTTCTGCTTCAGCTCCGCGAGCGCCCGTCCGACCGCGGCCGGATACTGTCCCTTCGCCTCGGCGACGAGCTCGGCGACGCGCATCGAGGTCTCGGCCTCGAGCTGCGCGGCGTCGAGGCGACCCGTCTCCTCGATGTCCGCCTTCGCGCGCTCGAGGCGCGCGGCGATCGTCTCGAACATCTGGCGCGAGACCTCCGGGAGCAGGCTCACGTTGCGGATGAACACGAGCTCGATGGCGATGCCCCACGCGCTCGTCTCGGCGGAGATGTCGTTCTTGAGCAGCTTGCCGAGCTCGGTGCGGTCGCAGAGGATCTCGCGGAACTCGCGGCTGCCGAGGATGGACGTCGCCGCGTGCGCGACCAGGTTCTGGAGCGCCAGGTTCCAGTCGCTCACCGAGAAGACCGCCTTCGCGGGATCCGCCACGCGGAACTCCACCCAGAGGTCGACGATCACGGTGGTGCCGCGCGCGTCGTTCACGTGGACGTTCTTGAAGTGGCGGAAGTCGCGGCGCAGCGAGACGCGCTGCAGCTTCACCCACGGCATCAGCTTCGTCGGAAGGACGTGCAGACCGGGCTTCGTGTAGGTGGCTACGAGCTTGCCGAAGCTCGTCACGAGCACCGCCTCCTCGTCTTCGACCGACACGGTGGTGGCGCGCACGACGAGGGCGACGATGGGGATGACGACGAGCCCGGCGACGAGCCCGGCGACGAGCAAGAGGGTATCCGAGCTCATGTGGCCTCCTTGACGAACAGCGTGCGGGACTCGCTCGTGACCTCCGCGCGCCGGCGCGCGACGTAGGCCTCGAGGACGCCCTTGTCCTGTAGCTCTTCGAGGAACGAAGCGAGCTTCTTGATCTCCATCTCGATTGCGCGTGCACGCGCGGCTGCGATCTCGACGCCGCGCTCGGCCGCGAGCAGTCGCTGCTGGCATTCGGCTTCGGTGCGGTGGACGCGCGCGTCGGCCTCGCTCTGCGCCTGGATGACGGCGTTGAGCGCGTCCGCGAGCTCGTCGGGCGGCAAGATGTCCGCGAGGTCGACGGCGTTGAAGCGGACGCCGTACCGATTGTCGATGCGCTCCCGGCAGAAGGCCTGGATGCGCTCGTTGAGCAGCTTCCGCTCGCGACGAATGAGCGCGTACGAGCCCGCCTGGCTCGCGAAGTCGAAGCGAGGCGAGAGCGCCTTGCCGCGCACCGGCTTGTCCTCGCCCTCCGGGCTGCGGAAGTTGGCGATCTCGTTCCGGAGGAGGCAGGTGAAGAGCCCGGTGATGTGATCGAGCGGTCGCTCGAGACCGAAGAGGAACTCGTAGAGCTCTTCCTTCACGGGTACGTAGCGGACGTACGAGTCGAGACGGAGGATCGTCCCGTCGTCGGTCATCGCCGTGCCGCCGCCCTCCTCTCGATTGAGATCGAGCGTCTGCTCCTTCATCGAGACGTAGATGACCTTCTCCCAGGGCTTCTTGAAGTGCATCCCGGGGCCGTAGGTCTTGAGCTTGCGATGCCCGTCCAGCGTCTCCGCCTTACCGAAGGCGACCAGCACGGCGAGGTGGCCTTCCTCGACCCTGAAGGTGCAGCGGTAGAAGACGAAGACGAAGTAGAGGGCGAGACCCGCCGCGAAACCGATCTCGAACATCAAAACCTCTCCTTGGGAAGGTCGGGGGCCCAGCGCAGATCCCAGATGGGTGGACGCCGCGCGCCGTCGTCGGCGCGTGCCGCTTGCTCTCGCAGTCGCTCGCGGTCGCGGGCTTGGTAAGCGACCGCGAGCCCCCGGTTCACTTCGACGACGTCCTCGTTGAACTCCCTGTGCGCCTCGCTGACGTGGGGTAGCGCGTCCACCGCGTCGGCGCTGTCGACGATGCGACCGTGCGGGACGAAGCGACCGTCGGGGATCTCGACCCCGACGACGACCGCCCCGATGCCGATGAAGCAGTGCGAGCCGACGATCGAGTCGTGCACCACGGCCTTGAAGCCGACGAACGTGTCGTCGCCGATGTAACACGGGCCGTGCACGAGGGCGTCGTGCGCGATCGACACGTTCTTGCCGACGTAGATCGCCCAAGGCTCTCCGGCGACCACCACGCGCTTGTCCTTGAGCGCGTGGAGGACCACCCCGTCCTGGATGTTCGTGTTGGGCCCGATGTAGAAGGGCGCCCCTTCGTCGGCACGCACGGAGGTATCGGCCGCGATGTGGGCCCTGTCGCCGACGACGACGCGGCCGATGACGGTCGCCGCCGGGTGGACGTAGGCGCTCTTCGAGATGAGCGGCTCCTCGCGAATTTGCCCGAGCCACTTGCGGTACTCGTGCGGCAGGTGCTCGAAGTGCGCCGGCCGGCGTGCCTCGGCCTTCTCCTTCATCAGGACGCCGCGGATACCCTTCTTGCGGTTCTCCTCGAGCTCGCGCACCGCCGCGTCCTCGTGACGATGGAGGCGGCGGTTGATGAAGTGGACGACGAGGCCCGCGACGAGGCCCGTCATGAGGTGGCCGCTGACGGTGCCCACCGCGGCGATCGCGAACGCGAGCGCCTCGAGCTTGTGCTCCTTGTAGAGGTGCACGAGCGTCTTCAGCTCGATCAGCCGGAAGCCGATCACGCAGAGCAGGCCGGCCAGCGCGGCGAGCGGCACCTGGCTGATGTACTTGCTGAGGAACACCATCATGCCCAGGAGCACGGCCGCGTGGAAGAACGCGGCGAGGCGCGTACGCCCTCCGCTCTGTACGTTGACGCCGCTGCGCGCGACGACGCCGGTGACGGGCATGCCCGAGAAGAGGCCGACGGTGAAGTTCGCGAGGCCCTGCCCGACGAGCTCCACGTTCGGGTCGTGCGGCCGCTTCGCGTTCGCCATCCGGTCGATGGCGCTCGCCGAGAGCAGCGACTCCGCGGCGGCGAGCAGCGCGAGCGGCACCGTCGCGATCATCAGGTCGATCCACTTCTCGTCCGGGAGCAGCGGGAACGACGGCATCGGGAGCCGCGAGGGGACCTCGCCCACGTTCGCGACGCGCTGCACGTCCCACCCGAGGTAGATCGACACCGCCGTGACGAGCGCGATGCCCACGATCGCGGCCGGGAAGCGCTTGAACGAGCGCGTCGCCGTCACGAAGAAGATGACGAACACGCCGCTCAGCGCCGCGAGCCACGAGACGTCGTGCAGCCACATCGGCCGGTGCATCATCGTGACGATGTCGATCGTGTTCGCCCGATGATCCGGCGCCCAGTCGACGACCTCGGGGAACCCGAGCAGCTCGGGGATCTGCTGGTCGAGGAGCTTGAGGCCGACGCCGGTCGTGAAGCCCGCGAGGACCGACTCCGGGACGTACTTCACGACCCGGCCGGCGAGGGCGAAGGCGAGCGCGATCTCGACGATGCCGATGAAGATGGTCGCGGCGGCGACGCCCTCGACTCCGAACTGCTGCGCGAGCGCGAGCACCATCACGCTCAGCGCGGCGGCCGGTCCGGAGACCTGGAACTGCGAGCTGCCGGCGAGCGCGGCGACGCCGCCGCCGATGACGCCCGCGACGAGCCCGGCGATCGGCGGCATCCCGCTCGCGATGGCGAGACCGACGTTGAGAGGCAGCGCCACGGCCGCCACCGTGATGCCGGAGAGGAGATCGGCACCGGGCAGACCTGCGCGGACGACGTCGGACCAGGACTCTTTGTATCGCTTCGCCAGGGCGAACAGCTCCTGGACGTACGCGCTCCGGGAGCGAGCTCGGCGGGCCTCTGTCATGGCCTTCCGTATACCGATGACGACGCGCCATGGCGACCGGAAATGTGAAGAATCATGCAGGTGTTGCTTCTTGCAACGGAAGATGAATATGGTCTCGCAATGAGCAGCAGCGACGTGCGTGGGGAGACGGAAGCGATTCCCGGGGTCGTCGCGCGCACGACGGCGGTTCCGAAGCTGGTCGCCGTGAGCGGACCGTCGGCCGGACGTGCGTTCGCGGTCGCCCGAACGAGCGCCACGGTCGGGCGTCATCCGACCAACGATTTCGTCGTGGACGATCCTCGCGTGAGCGGCGCGCACCTCGAGCTGACCCGCAACGGCGATCGCGTACGCGTGCGGGACGTCGGCAGCACGAACGGCACCTGGCTCGGCGCGCACCGGGTCACGGACATCGAGCTCGCCATCGGCGGCGAGGTGACCATCGGCGATACGGTGTTGCGCCTCGAGGTCGACGAGGCGGCCCCCGCGCCCCCGCCCGTCGAGCGCGAGTCCTTCGGCGCGGTCGTCGGTCGCACCCCTGCGATGCGCGAGCTGTTCGCGACGCTCGAGCGTATCGCGCCGAAGGACCTGGCGGTCCTCATCCAGGGAGAGACCGGCACCGGCAAGGAGGAGCTTGCTCGCGCCATCCACGACGCGTCGCCGCGCGCGAAGGGGCCGTTCGTGATCATCGACGCCACGGCGCTGTCGGAGGCGCTCGCGGACGCTCTCTTGTTCGGCCACGAGAAGGACGCCGCCGCCGGTGTCCCCGAGGACCGCATCGGCCTGTTCGAGAGCGCGAACGGCGGGACCGTGTTCATCGACGGCGTCTCCGAGCTGCCGCTCGGGTTGCAGGCGAAGGTGCTCCGCGTCCTCGAGCGGCGCGAGGTCGTGCGCGTGTCCGGGCAGAAGCCCATCCCGATCGACGTCCGCGTCCTGTCGTCGACGAGCCGCGATCTTCGCAACGCCATCGACAAGGGGAGCTTCCGCGAGGATCTCTACTTCCGCCTCGCGCAGGTGCGCGTCTTCGTCCCGCCGCTCCGTCAGCGCCGCGAAGACATACCTCTCATCTGCGCCAAGCTCCTCGCGCGTGCAGGGTCGGACGCGATGATCGACGTCGAGGCGCTCGAGCACCTCTCGTCGATGCCCTGGCCGGGCAACGTGCGCGAGCTCGACAATGCCCTGCTCCGTGCCGCGGCCGTGGCACGCGACGGCGTGATCCGTCGCGCGGACGTCGCCGGGGAAGGGGAGGGCTTCCGCGGCACCGCGGGCGAGCGAGAGCCGCTCGACCTGTCGGGCACGTTCGCCGAAGCGAAGGAGCGCGCGATCGAGCGCTTCGAGAAGGCGTACCTCACGCTCTTGATGCGGAGCACCCAGGGGAACCTCTCCGCGGCGGCGCGCAAGGCGGATGTCGCCCGTCATCACCTGCGGGATCTGCTAAAGAAGCGAGGTCTCTACGGCGTGTCTTTCGATGACGGGTAGAAGATCCAGCCTTCGACCTTGGGTGCTCGCCGTCGCGCTCGTCATCGGGGCGCATGCCGGCGTGGCCTCCGCGCAGACCGACGGCCCGACCGCCGAGGAGCTCCAGGCGGCGCGCGAGCTGTTCCAGGAGGCGTTCAAAGACGAGCAGGAGAAGCGCTACGCCGAGGCGCTCGAGAAGTTCCGGCGCGTCGCCCAGGTCAAGGAGAGCCCGTCGGTCCGCTATCGCATCGCGACGGTCCTCGCCGCGATGGGACGGCTGCGCGAGTCGCGCGACATGTACCGGGCGCTCGCGGCCGAGAAATCGGCGATGGCGCCGAACGATCAGGAGATCGCGGACGCCGCCGCGGAACGGGCCGCCGAGCTCGACAAGCGCATCCCGAGGATCTCTCTGCGCGTCGAGGACGAGCCGCCGGAGGATCTGCGCGTCACCGTCGACGGCGCGCCCGTCCCCGCGTCGACCACGCCGCGCACGATCGAGCTCGATCCGGGCGAGCACGTCATCGCGGCCACCGGCAAAGGCGTCGCTCCGAGCGAGCAGAAGGTGCACCTCGAGGACGGCGGCGGCGAGATCACGCACGTCATCAAGCTGACGCCGGCCGACGAGGCGTCGTCGAGCGCGTCGTTTGCCGGCAAGGACGACACGCTCGGCTGGGTCGCCGTCGGTGGAGGCGGCGCGCTCCTCGCGACGGGCCTGGCGCTTCTCCTCGCGCGTGAGGGCGCGATCGCCGACATCGAGGAGACCTGCCCGGCAGGCGTCTGCCCCACGGCGAAGCGCGCCGACGTCGAGAGCGACATCGACCGAGCCGAGTTGTTCGGTCCGCTCGGCGTCACCTTGGGCGCGGTCGGGCTCGCGGCGGTCGGGGTGGGCGTCTACCTGCTCGTCCGGCCCACCGAGCGCACCGCCGCGAGCGTCTTCCGGCCGACGGCGCGCGGGTTCGCGTTCACGTTCTGACGCGCACGCGGCGCCCGACTGGGCTAAGATTTCGGGGCCATGCGCGCGGCGCTGCTCATCGCCCTCGGTTGCCTCGTGGGCTGCTCTTCGATCCCCGACGTGCGGTTCGAGGACGACGCCGGGGTGTCGTCGAGCAGTGGCACCAGCAGCGGTGGAACCAGCGGCGGCACCGACGACGCCGGCGGTGGCTCGAGCAGCGGGGCGAGCAGCGGAGCGAGCAGCGGGCAGAACGAGACCAACTACGATTGTCCCGACAAGCCGCCGCCGGACGACGTGGGGATCTGCTGCGGGAATCGCTTGTGCCTCGGATGTTCGAGGTCGCATTGCGACCGGTGCGAGCGCAACTGCAGCCGAAACGAAGTCTGCTGCCCCACGGGCGGCTCGCAGACGAACGTGAGCTGCCGTTCGTCGTCGTGCGGTTGACGGCTCGACGCCGATGCCAAGAAAAACGCGGACTTCTGCCGCTCGCGCTCGGGGTCTGCCGTGCGCTACGATCGGCGAGCCGTCTTGGGTGCGCGAGAAGACATTCCGCCGAACACCCTCCTCGGGGGAAAGATCCGTCTCATCCGGCGGATAGGACGCGGCGGGATGGGCGACGTCTGGGTGGCGCGCAACGAGTCGACCCAGGCGGAGCTCGCGGTCAAGACGCTGCAACGCTCCGAGCGCACGCCGGTCCACGACGAACGCTTCCGGCGCGAGGCGCGCCTCTCGGCCACGATCTCGCATCGGAACGTCGTCCGCGTCTTCGACCTGCTCGACGAGGCCGACGGCACGCTGGCCCTCGTCATGGAGCTCCTGCGCGGAGCGACCCTCGAGCAGTGCAGGAAGGAGCGCGGCGTCCTCACGCCGGTCCAGGCGCTGGCGGTCGCGCTGCCGGTCCTCTCCGCGATGCACTACGTGCATCAGAAGGGGATCGTCCATCGTGACATGAAGCCCTCGAACGTCTTCCTCGCCGTGGAGCCCGACGGCCACGTGATCCCGAAGATCCTGGACTTCGGGATCGCGAAGCATCCGGCGGCGGGCTCGGCGCTCACGATGGACGGTAGCGTCCTCGGGACGCCCTATTACATGTCGCCGGAGCAGATCCGCGGCGAGGAGAACCTCGACGGGCGCAGCGACATGTTCTCGTTCGCCGTCGTCCTCTACGAGATGCTCACCGGCGTGCGCGTCTTCGAACGAGAGACGGCGTCGGCCTCGCTCGCCGCCGTCCTCGAGCACGAGGTGGACCCGGATCCGCGCATCGAGCCTCGCCTCTGGATCGCGATCTCCCGCGCGCTCGCGAAGCGGCCGTACGAGAGATACGCGTCCTGCGCCGAGTTCGCAGAGGCTCTCCGCTCGTCCATGGACGTCACCGACGACGACCTCGCGCAGGCGCTGGAGGAGCTGCGCCCGGTGGACGTCGCGGTCTCTTCGCCGCCGCTCTCGCCATCGTCGTCGTCGCTGCCGTCGAGCCCGTCGAGCGTCGCCATCTCGTCCAGTCAGTCGATCCCCGGCGTGGCGCGCCGGTGGAACGCGCCCGCGACCATCGCCGTCGCCGCAGGCGCGGCCATCCTCGCCGTGGGGCTCGTGCTCTTCTTCGGGCGCTCGTCCGAGTCGGCCGCGGCCGACTCGTCGCCACCGCCTTCGCCCACCGCGGAGCTGTCGAGCCGCTCCTCCGTTCCGCCGGCCTCCACGCCCGCGCCGGCGCCGACGCCGACGGCCGAGGCGACGAGCTCTGACGCGAGCGACGAGCCCGCGTCCACGAGCGCGGAGTCGGCGGAGCCTCCGCAGCGTCCGCCCGCACAGGCGACGGCGACGACGCGGCCGACGTCCACGAGGCGTCCGACGCCGTCCCCCGAGAAGAAGCCCACGCCGAAGCCGAGGGGCAGCGTCGCGACGACGCCGGGCTTCTAACGCTACTTGGACGCGACGATCGCGAGCAGCACGAGGACGAAGACCACCGCGCCGACGATGAGCCAGAGCTTGCGCGTGTCCTCGGGCGAGTCGGCGTCCGAAGGCTCCGGCTCCGGCGGCTTCGCCTTCGCCTTCGCCGGCTGCTTTCGTTCGCCGTTCACGTGTGCGGGCGGACGAGAAGAGCGGCGCGATCGCGACTTCGACTTCTTGCCCTTCGACGCCTTGCCGCGCGCTCGACCGCCCTGCGCCTCCGTCTTGCTCTCCCGCGTGGCGCGCTTCTCGCCGTCGCGTTTCTCTCCGTCGCGCTTCTGCGCGTCGCGTGCGCCGGCATCGGCCGTGTCCTCGGGCTCGCCCTTCGATCGGACCTCGGAAGGCTTTTCGTCAGGCGCGCCCTTCTCCGCCCCTTCGGCGGGCTCGGCCGCTTTGAGCAGGCTCGACGACGCGACGGGCACCGGAGCTGGCGGCGTCATCGTCTCGGACGTGATCCGCACGGCGGCGGCGTCGCGCAGCCACTTCGCCTGGCGCGCTTCCCCGCCGGGGAAGAGCCCGGCGACGAGGGCGGCGACCTTCGGCACGTGCGGCCCGCTCGAGCGCGCGAACGCGTCGAGGTCCCTGCGCATCTCCTCGGCCGTCGCGTAGCGCTCGTCGCGGTCACGTCGGAGCGCGCGGTCGATGATCTTCCAGAGCTCTTCGGGAAAGTCGGGATCCTCCTCGCGGAGGTCCGGGACGTGCGCCTCGCGGATCGCCTTGAGCGTGTCGATGTCGTTGTCGCGCTTGAAGAGCCGTCGCATCGACGCCATCTCCCAGAGCGTCGTGCCCAGCGCGTAGATGTCGATCCTGCGATCGATCGGCTGTCCCTGAGCCTGCTCCGGCGCGAGGTAGGGGAACTTCCCTTTCACGATCCCTTCCGCGCTCTTCGAATGCCGGATGCGCGCGCGAGCGAGGCCGAAGTCGATGAGCTTCACCTCGCCGGTGTGCGTGAGGAAGATGTTCGTCGGGTTGACGTCGCGATGGATGACGCCGAGCGGAGCGCCGTTCTCGTCGACGAGCTCGTGGGCCGAGTGCGCGCCCTCGGCCACGCGCGCGCAGATCCATGCGGCCGTCCCGAGGTCGAAGCGCTTCTCCTCGGCGATGAGGACGTCCCAGACGTCCGCGACGGTGCGTCCGTTCAAGAGCTCCATCGCGATGAAGCGATGTCCGTCCGAGACGCCGTACTCGAGGGTCTGGATGACGTTCGGGTGCGACAGCCGGGCGAGGATCTTGGCCTCGTCCATGAACATCGCCGTGAACTGCTCGTCGTGCGCGAACTCGTCGCGTATGACCTTGAGCGCGACGAGCTCCTCGGTCCCGTCCTCGTGGACGTCGCGACCCAAGTACACCGTCGCCATCCCGCCGCCGCCGATCTTGGCGCCGACCTCGAAGCGGCCGAGCCGCTTTGGCGGCTGGTTACGGGGCTCGATCTGACGCACGAGGCCCGTACCGTACCAAGAAGATCGACGAGGGTGGAATCCTCCACCGAGCCAGGAGGCCGAGCCGGAGGTGCGGCGGATCGCGGCGGTGCACGGCACGACGAACCGGCGCCGAGCGCGAGCGTTACCGCGACCGCAGAGGATGCGCGCCCTACTGGCTCGCGGGCTCGGCGTCGGAAGTCGTGGTCTCGTTCGTCGCCGGCGGCTCGACGGGCGGCGGCGCGACGATGGTGCGCGGCGGCTCGATCTCGGTCGCCATCGGAGGCGGCGACGCCATCGCGGCGTCGGCGCTGCGGCGCGAGATGATCGCGGCGCCGGCGAAGAGGACGCCGATCGCGAGGGCGGCGATCCCGGCGATGAAGGGCAGGGCGCTCCTTCGCGGCGCGGGGCCACTCGGCTCCGACGACGGCGCGGGGTCGATGGAGACCAGCGGCCGCGTCGAAGGCGAGCTCTCGACGTCCGCCGGCGTCCTCGTCCCTCCGAAAGCATGCGACCGGGGCGGCTCGGTCAGCGTCGACGTCAACGCATCGAGCGACGGGAGGGACAGCGGAGGGGGCGGCGGAGCTTCCCGCGGCGACTTCCACGACGATGCTCCCGACGACTCCGGCGATGACGCCTCGGCCGACGCCGCTTCCGTCGACGCCGCTTCCGACTGCGTCGCTTCGAGAGGCGTCGGGCCCACCACCGCCGGAGCCGGCGGTGTCGGGGTCAAGGAGAGGCTCAGCGTCGACGCGCTTCGCGGCGCAGCCTCCGACCGTGGCCCTTCGAGCGGGCCAGGCTCCGGTCGTTGCTCGGCGGTTGTCCCCTCGAGCGGCGCAGGCACTACCGCCGCCTCGACCGCCGGAGGCGTCAGCGACTCCCTCGAGACGGCGATCTCACGCGCGGCCGCGAGCGCTTCGACCTCGGACCCGGAGTCTTCCAGGAGCGCGTCGGAGTCGAGGGACGGGATCGCGTCTTCGTCGCGGACCGGCGCGGCCTTCGGAGGAATGGAGCTCTCGAGGCGCCTGGCCTCTTCGAGCAAGGCGGCTGCTTGCTCGTGCGGGATGCTCTGGCGCGGCCCCGGGAGATCGTCGTGAGACGTCTCCTCGCGCGAAGGCGGCGGACGGTTGAAGAGCAGCGGCGCGTTCGTCACGGGCCGCCGCACGATGCGCTGCGCCGAGCTCGAGGGCGGCGCGGGGCGAGGGCTCTTCGGTCGTGCCGCGTGCGACGCCTCGAGGTCGGGCTCGGAGGTGCGACGCTCGAGCGACACGACCTTCCGGACGCGTGCGGGCCCTGCCGTCGCGGGCCCTGCCGGCTTCGGCCGAACGGGCGGCGCGTACGGCGTGGGCGCCTCGGTGGAGGTGGAGAGGTCGAGCTGGCGCGCCGTCGGCATCGCATCGGGGATGTTCCTCGACGAGCCTCGCGCCTCCGATTTCGGCTCGGCGCCCGCGCCCTTCGTGAAGCCGCCCTCGAGGACCGCGGCGCGCTTCGCGAACGTCATGAGGCTCGCCGAGTCGTCGCGCCGCTGCACGCTGCTCGGGGCGATCACCTCTTCGACCACGTTGTTCGACGCGATCGACACGCGCGGGAGAGCGCCGGACTGCCGCCGCTCCGGCATCGGCGCCTTCACGGCAGGGCGTTCGCCGGACCCGCCGGGGTGGAGCTCGGCGCGCCGCGCGCGGATGCGGTCGCCGGCGAGATCGAGCACGATCTGCGCGACGGTCGCGCCCGGCGCGATGGTCCCGGCGCACGCGCGGATCGCGGCGGCCATCTCGTTCGCCGAGCGCCACCGGAGGAGCGGATCGAAGGCCATGGCCTTCATCGCGACGTCGCCGAGCGGCGAGGTCGGTCGCGGCACGTCCTCTTCGCGCTGGCGGTGCGCGATCCGCACGGGATCGGGGTCGTCGTAGAGCCGCCGATCCATCAAGGCCTCCCAGAGCATCACGCCGGCGGCGTAGATGTCGACGCGCGCGTCCTGGCCGCTCTCGCCCGCGAGCGTCTCGGGAGAGGCGTATCCGAGGGCCTCGCTCTGCGGGCCGACGGTGACGGGGCGCGGACGGAAGGGGTCGATGATGCGGGTGATGCCGTCCTTGCCGACGACGACGTTCGCGGGGCAGAGCTCGCCGTGGTACGCGTCGAGCGGCGTGCTGATGCCGTCGCGCAGCGAGTGCAGGGCGTGGAGGCCGGAGAGGATGTCGAGGAAGATCCGCGCGAGCACCGCGTGCGAGAGCGGTGCTCCGCTCTCGCCGACCGACTCGCTCCCGCCTGCACCGGCGGCGCGCTCCCGCGCGAGCACGAGGAGGTCCTCGAGCGTGACGCCGTCGAGCATCTCCGTCGCGACGTAGAGGGTGTCGCCGGAGATGTCGACGTGCCGCACCCGCGTGATGTTCGGGTGCCAGTTCCGCGCGAGGCAGCGTGCGTCGCGGTGGATGATCGCCATCGCCTCGGCGCTGACGCGCTCGGTCTCGAGGCGTGCGTCACGCGAGTAGCGGTTGATGACGACGAGGGCGTTCGAACCGTCGCTCCGTACGGCCGCCCAAGTCCGCTGCGAGCGGTGCCCCAGCTCTCGCAGCAGTCGATACCGCGCGACCGCACTGCTCTTTTCCTGCGCGCCGGACATCGTGCTGCACACTCTAGCTCAGGCGCGCGATCCTTCCGTCGTCAGAACGAAGGTCGGGCGCGCTTTTCAGTCACATGAGGGCAACATCCCGCAACTGAGGCTGGCGGTCGCCCGCAGGGCCATCGGTGGTGGTGGCCGGGCCTCTGGGCGCCGTCTTGCGCTCTTCTTGCGCGTTCCCCGCGCGAACCGTCCGGAGCATGCGCGTTTCGCGCGCGCCCTCGCGGGCGCGCCCTCCGGCTGCTCGTTTCGGGCGCCACGGGACGGTCGCGCGGGGCCGTTGCGCTGGGCGCGTCACCTCGCGGGGAAGAGCTGTCGCTGCTTCCACGCGGGCAGCTCGCGGAGGTCGGCCCAGACCTCGCGCGCGCTCGTGTAGCGGAAGGCTTCGCGCCGGCGGAGCATCTTGGCGATGAGGTTCCCGAGCGGAGTCCCGAGCTGCTCGGCGCGCTGCCGGGGCTCGCCTTCGGCGACCTGACGGACGAGCTCCTGGTAGGGCACGTCCATCTTCATCGCGGGCTCGCCGGTGAGCATCCAGTAGATGAGGAGGCCCACCTGATAGAGATCGCTCTGCCGGCTCGTGTAACCGGTAGCGAGGATCTCGGGCGCCATGATGGCGTGGTGGACGATGTTCGGGCGCACGGCCGTCGCGCCGCGGAGCTCGTGGCTGATCCCGAAGTCGCTGATCTTCACCGTCGGCCGATCGGTGTGCGTGATGAGGACGTTGCCGGGGTGGAGATCGTCGTGCACGACGTCGTTGTCGTGGAGGAACTGCACGGCGGCGAGGAGCTGCCGCGAGATCTCGATGACGAGCCCCTCCTGCATCGGCGTGCCGAGCATCGCCTTGAGCGGGTGGTCGCAACGCTCGAGCGCGAGATAGAAGAGGTGATCGTGCGCGAACGAGTCGTAGATGTAGACGACGTTCGGGTGCCGTAGCGTGAAGAGCCGCTGCACCTCGCGCGCCCACTCGGCGTGGACCTCGGCGTAGGGCCGGTTCGCCGGGCGCACCATCTTGACCGCGTAGATCTGATCGAACGGTCCGATGCACTCGTAGACGGCGCCGAACTCGCCGGAGCCGATGATGTCGCGGACCTCGTACTCCCCGCGCTGGCCCTTCAGCTTCGAGCCGATCTGCGGGTACTTCACCATGATGCGGGGCCCGCCGCCCTCCGACACGAACGACGGCGGCCGCCGCGGCGCGACGGGCAGCGTTCCGGTCGTCCCCGGCCGGCTCCCCATCGCCGTCGGCACGACCGGCGGCATCGGGGGCGTGACCCCGACCTGGGCTGCGACTTGAGCGACGGGGATCGCCGGGAGCGTCCCGGTCCGCTGTTCCCCTTGGCGTGGCGGTCCTGGCGGACCTGCCGGCCCTGCCGCTCCCGGCAGAGCCGGCGACGACGGGTGTGGGGCAGGGACGCCGTGCTGCGGTGTCGCCGTGGGCGGGAACGCCTGCGGCGTGTGCGGCCCATGCGGTGCATGGGGCGCGTGTGGCGTGTGCGGGTACGCCGCCGCCATCGGCGGGATCATCTGACTCTGGTAAGGATTGACCGCGCCCGGAGGAGGGGAGCCCTGCGGCGCAGGCGTCGGAGCGGGCCCGTACGGACCGGGTGGGTTCGGCGACGGCGCCGGCTGTGCGACCGGGACCACCGGAAAGCCACCGGTCTGCGAAGGTTGGGAGGGCGGCGCCACCGGGACGACCGGCGACGGGGAGATGCCGCTCGGGTTCGTCGCAGGGCGACCCAACGGCGGAGTCGGGTACGTCACCCCTCCTCCCTCCGAAGATCGCCGCGATTCACTCACGCCCACGACTTTATCCTCGGTACGATCGGTAGACTACGGTGATCGAACAGAAAATTGCGACGTGACGCGCATGCCGTGCGCCGCCGGCAGTGGGGCACGGTGCGCGGGGTCGAGTGCTGGATGAGCGGCCGCCGGTCGCCGTCGGAGAGAGAGGTGGTGGCCTCGCCGTTGGTGGCGGTTGCTCCGCCGGTTCTGGAGCGCATCCGGCGGGAGCCCGTCGTCTCACGACCATGCGCGTCGTCGGCTCGACGCGTTGCCGGTGCCGGTTCTCGGACGAGGGGCTCGACGCTGACGGCGTCTCGTTCCCCTCGCGTCAGCTTCCTTCTCCTCGGCCTGCGAACGCTCGAGCGCGATCGGTGCCAAGCGAGATCGAGCTCCACGGTCAGACGTCGGCGAGACCAGGCGGACGATGCTGCGCGATGGACTCGACGGCGCCTCGACGATGGTCAACTTCCCCGAGCCGTTTTCACCGATGAAGTAGGTGACGGACGACAGCTCGAGGCCGTCCAGCCCTTGCACCGCGGGGAGCGAGAAGGGGTACTCGTCGGGCTCTTCGATCCGAGCGCGCATCAGCATGACGCTGCGGATGAAGGGCGGTTCGAGAACCATCATCGAACAGGCTAGCGCGTCGTCCTTCACGAGATCGGCTAGCAGAGGACCATGCGCTCCCGCACGAGCGGCGCTCGAGCGGTTCCGCGGGAAGCGAGGCTCTGCGGCGCCTGTGGCGGACCCGTCGCCGCCTCTGTATCGTCGTCGGAGACGAAAGGAGGGGCACGGTGACGGAGCTGTCGATCTGCAGCGGATGCGGCGTGATCGTCGACGCCTCGCGCTCTGCCTGCGAGGCGTGCGGCACGCCGTACGGGACTCCCGCGCTACGGGCGGTTCCGCAGCCCGATGGCGGATACTGGGTTGCGGTCCGCGCGACGTTCACGTGCAACGCGTGTCGCTTCGACGTGCCGCTCAACCACTTCGAGCTCGGGGAGGGCGTCGTCTGTACGCGATGCGGGCTCGAGCAGCGTTTCGAGCGATCGAACTGGCACGAGCTCGTCGACTTCGCGCACGCCGCCGGCGACCTCGGCGCGCCGGGGCCCGAAGGGCGTTTTCCGGAACCGGGCGTGTCGATCGCCAAGCCGGAGCCGTTCGCCGACGTCGGCGTGAGCACGACCTGGGCCGTGGAGGGGGAGTACCGGGCGTGCCCGGGAAACCCGCTCTGTCGGGAGTGCGGAGCGCCACGGGTCGTGTTCGGCAAGCGAGACGGGACGATCGACGTCGGCTGCTCGAACTGTGACGCGAAGAGCACGTACGAGCTGCCTTCTGGCGTGCGGTTCCGACGGCTCGCCGGCGTGCTCGCCGACGAGCACGAGGCAGGACGGAACGAGGCGACGACGATCGAGGAGAGCGGTGTCGTCGTCCTGCGGTGCCCGAACTGTTCGGCTCCGCTCACCGGCGTGAAGGACGAGGACGGCGTCGTCACGTGTGCGTACTGCCGCGTGCCGTGTCGGATCTCTTCGCGGACGCACGCGCGGGCTGGCCACAAGCAGACGCCCGTGAAGACGTGGTGGCTCTACTTCGAGGAGCCGAGCCCGCTCAGGCGCAAGCTGGTGAAGGCGGCGAAGAAGAAGGCCGAGCGGAAAGCGGGGCAGTCGACGGAGGACGAAGGCTTCGACGGCTCGCGTGCGGCGGAGGCGCAAGCGGCGGAGCAGAACGCGATCGTCCCGCTCCTCGTGGTGTTCGGGATCTCCGTGATCGTGGGCGGCCTCATGTTCTACCAGTCGGGGAAGAAAGCCGAGCAGGACGCTGCGCGCGCCACGCCGCCGGGCGACGACGTGCTCTTGCGCTGGTCGTTCTCGATGCCGTCGGAGGATGCGAGCGAGCTCTTCCGTGTCGAGCCGAGGCCGGGCGTGAAGGTGGAGCTCCAAGAAAAGGGCGTCTTCAAAGAGGTGTCGTTCGGAGGCGCCGGCGGGCCGACGTACAGCATCGCTCTCCTCGCCGGCGAGAAGTTCGACACCGATCGCGTGCTCGAACGGCTCGCGAAGATCGCGCCGAACCGGCTTCGCGAAGACGCGGTGAAGCAGCGGGAGATCAACACCGGCCGCACGCTCCTTCGCGTCGATCCTCGGCCGACGCCGATGTACAGGGCGCGCGTCGAGGTCATGACGTGGGTCGAGGGCGAGGCCGGAGTCGCGGCGGCCGACGCGTTCTTCGCGGCCGTTCGCCATGCCGCCCTCGACGGCCCGGAGCCCGACGCCGCGCAGCTCCGCATCATCAACGGGCCGCCGCTGTCGGAGCTCGCGCGCTTCGACGTCACCATGCCGATCGAGGACGCGGCCAAGGGCTTCGTCGCGGCGCTTCCTCACGGCAAGTGCGCCACGACGACCGACCTGTTGGCGAGGACGACGGACCTGATCTGCACCGCCGAGGTGGACCACCCCGTGATCGACGCGGTGCGCTTCGCGTGGCCGAGCGTCGAGAAGGCGCGGCAGAAGAGCGCGATGTTCGTGAAGCAGAAGGGCGCGTCCGATCCGATCGGCTGCCTCGAAGGCGCTCTCGGCCCCGGTGAGAAGAAGGTGCTCGACTTCGCGTCGAACAAAGGCGAGCTGTCGTGGCCGCTCGGCGAGCGTGGCGACCGAGCCGTGCTCGACGGTGCGGGCTTGAGGCTCGTCACGCGGGAGGGGGCGAAGCCGGAGGAGGTCGGCGACTGGACCAAGTCCTACGAGAGGATCGTCGGCGTGCTCGCGTCCTGCACCGACCGGAACTGAGGGGCGGGAAGGGGAGCTGACGCGCTGCGAATCAGCGATATCGCGACGTCGGTCGATGGCAGCGGTGCTGGGACTGAGGACCTCGCATGCCCAGTCGGGCGCAAGCTCGAACGCCGCGACGTCCGGAAGCTCGGGCATTCGCTCCCGCCGCCACCCCGCGAGGTCGGGAACGAGAAGGTCTTCACCGAGGTGCTGCTCGGGCTCGTCGAGGATGATCCATCCGCCCGGCCCGCCTCTGCCGCGGTTGAAGGGAGGTCCGAGCTCCTCGCCGAGCGCCGAGGCTGCGCGCGCGTGGAGAGCGGCCGGTCGTGGGTGCACGTGTAGAACGCCGTTCAGGATCGCTCCGACGACGTTCGAAGGAAGCCGCTCGAGGTCGGCGTAGTCCGCCGCAGATCTCGACCTCGCCGCCATCGACGGGAAGCTCGCACGGGGTTTTGCCCGAGCTCGAAGGCGCACGCGACCTGCTCGTCACGGCGCGGCGTCGAGCATCGGTTGCGGCTTCGACGCGCTTCGTCGGGCCGCTCGTTGCCGCCTCGCGGACGATCCGGTCGGCTGTCGGGCCCCGGGCGGGCTTCCGAATCATTGGAAAATCACGCTCTTGGCGATCTTCGCAACGCCGCCATCGACGCGGCGGGCGGTCGTTGTAGAAGGAGCGCCCGGCCGATGGCTCAGCCGTCGAGCCTCGCCCGTCGGTGCGGCCGGCGTGGAAAGGATCGACGGCTCGTCGGTTTCGTTCGAGGTGGCGCGGATCGAGCGCCTAACATCCCCCCGCTCCCATGCTGAAGAAAATCGTCGGTTGGCTGGTCGTCGTTCTCGCGCTGTCGGGCGTGGGGGTCGGGATCTGGCGCTGGCGATCGAGCAAAGCGACGCCTCCGATCACGTACCGGAGCGTCCCGGTGGAGAAGAGGAGGATCATCGCCCGCGTGACCGCCAGCGGCACGCTGCAGGCGACGGTCACGGTTCAGGTCGGCGCTCAGGTCACCGGCCGCATCGCGAAGCTGAACGCGGACTTCAACTCCACCGTGAAGAAGGGCCAGGTGATCGCGAAGATCGATCCCCAGCTCTTCATCGCGGCCGTCGAGCGGGAGAAGGCGAATTATGCGGCCGCCAAGGCGGGCCTCGTTCGCGCGGAGGCGCAGCAGCGCGACGCGGAGCTCGCGCACAGGCGAGCGAAGTCGCTCGCCGAGCAAGGGCTCGCGTCGGGCGCGGAGCTCCAGGCGGCCGAGACGGCGCTGTCCGTCGCGATCGCGCAGACGGAGGTCGCGAAGGCGACGCTCGAGCAGGCGACGGCCGCGCTCAACCAGGCCAAGGTCAACCTCTCGTACACGGACATCATCTCGCCGATCGACGGGACCGTGATCGAGCGCAACGTCGACGTCGGGCAGACCGTGGCTTCGTCGCTGCAGGCGCCCGTCCTCTTCACGATCGCCGAGGACCTCAGAAAGATGCAGCTCCACACGAGCGTGGCCGAGGGCGACGTCGGCCGGCTCGAGCCCGGGATGGATGCTTGGTTCACCGTCGACGCGTTCCCGGGGCAGCGCTTCAAGGGCAAGATCTCCCAGATCCGCAATGCCGCGCAGACGGTGCAGAACGTCGTCACGTACAACGCGATCATCGACATCGACAACGAGGAGCTGAAGCTCCGCCCCGGCATGACCGCGACGACGACCATCGTGTACGCCGAGCGGCACGACGTCCTCGCCATCCCGAACGCAGCGATTCGCTTCAAGCCGCCTCCCGAGGTCGCCTCCGCGATCGCGTCGGCGGCGGGCCCCGCGGCCACCTTGTCGGTGACGTCGGCCGGCGGAGAGATCGCGACCGGGCTCGCATCGGCTCGCCCGCCGATGCGCCGCGGTCCGCCGGGCGATCCCTCGGAGAAGACGGTCTACGTGCTGCGCGACGGCCGCCCCCAGCCGGTCGTGATCAAGACCGGGCTGACGGACGGGACGGTGACCGAGGTCGTCAGCGGTCTCAACGAGGGCGATCAGGTGATCCTCGAAGCGAACATCGCCGGCAAGGGCCCGACGCCTCCGCCGGGCGGTCCGCCGCGAATGGGAAGGATGTTTTGAGAGAGGCTCCGGGCTCCAGGCTCCAGGCTCCAGTAAAGCGAGCGATGGCGACGACGACACGATTCTCCGAGACCGTCGACGGACCGCCGGGAGCTTTGCGGCCGATTCCCCTGGAGCCCGGAGCCTGGAGCCTGGAGCCTCTTCTTCCGCCATGTCCGAGCCGCTCATCCGTGTGAAGGACGTGCGAAAGGTCTACAAGACCGGCGACGTCGAGGTGCATGCGCTCCGCGGCGTGTCGCTCGACGTCTACCCGGGCGAGTTCGTCGCGATCATGGGCTCGTCGGGATCGGGCAAGTCGACGCTCATGAATCTGCTCGGCTGCCTCGATCGCCCGACCTCGGGCTCGTACATCCTCGCGGGGCGCGAGGTCGCGCGCATGAGCAAGAACGAGCTCGCCGACGTGAGGAACCAGGTCCTCGGCTTCGTCTTCCAGAACTTCAACCTGCTCGCGCGCACGAGCGCCCTCGAGAACGTGGAGCTGCCGCTCGTCTATCGCGGCGTCCGCGCGCGCGAGCGCCAGCGGCGCGCGAAGGCCGCTCTCGAGCGCGTCGGGCTCGGGGCGAGGCTCGATCACACGCCCGCGCAGCTCTCGGGCGGTCAGCAGCAACGCGTCGCGATCGCGCGCGCGCTCGTCGGCGACCCCAAGGTCATCCTCGCCGACGAGCCGACGGGAAACCTCGACTCGAAGACGAGCATCGACGTGATGGCGCTCTTCCAGGAGCTCGGCGCGCAGGGCATCACGATCGTCCTCGTCACTCACGAGCCGGACATCGCCGAGCACGCCTCGCGCGTCGTCGTCGTCAAAGACGGGCTCATCGTGTCGGACCACAAGCAGCAGCCGAAGCCGGCACGCCCGTCGACGGCGCCGCCGCCGCAGCCGTTGGAGGGCGTCGCATGAACCCGTTCGTCACCGTCCTCGTCGCCGTCCGCGCCGTCTTGCGCAACAAGATGCGGTCGTTCCTGACGACGCTCGGCATCATCATCGGCGTCGCGGCGGTCATCGCGATGATGGCCATCGGCGCCGGCGCGAAGGCGCAGGTCGAGGCCGCCTTCGCCGCGATGGGCACGAACCTCCTCATCATCATGCCCGGCTCGACGACGGCGGGCGGTTCGTTCGGCGGCTTCGGCAGCATGCCCACGCTCACGTGGGACGACCTCGCCGCGATCAAGACGGAGGTCTCCACCGTGAAGACGGCGGCGCCGTCGCTCCGCTCGAACCAGTCGCTCGTCAGCGAGGAGATGAACTGGACGACGGGCGTGATGGGGACGACGCCCGAGTACTTCGAGATCCGCAACTGGCAGGTCGAGTACGGTCAGGGCTTCACGC
The DNA here is from genome assembly GCA_937949945.1 of uncultured Myxococcales bacterium. GTDB lineage: Bacteria > Myxococcota_A > Polyangia > Polyangiales > Polyangiaceae > Labilithrix. The sequence goes on along the minus strand of CALFEQ010000143.1, from coordinate 5,296 downwards.
AGTCCGACGTCGACGCGGGCGCGAAGGTCGTCCTCCTCGGGCAGACCGTCGTGGAGCGCCTCTTCGGCCGGTCGGCGAACCCGATCGGGCAGACGGTGCGCATCGGCCAGTCGCCGTTCACGGTCGTGGGCGTGCTCGCGAAGAAGGGGCAGTCGCCCGGCGGCCAGGACTACGACGACGCGGCGTTCATCCCCGTGACGACGTTCGCCCAGCGGATCCAGGGAGGCCTCGGCAAGTACCTGAACGGCACGATCTTCGTCCAGGCGGTGAGCGAGGAGGCCACGAGCCGCGCGCTGGCCGACGTGAGGGCGCTCCTCCGCGACCGGCACCGCCTCCCGCTGGGCGCCGACGACGACTTCTCGATCCGCAACCTCTCCGAGGTCGCGACCGCCCGGCAGCAGGGCACCGAGACGATGACGACCCTGCTCGCGAGCGTCGCCGCCGTCTCGCTGCTCGTCGGCGGGATCGGCATCATGAACATCATGCTCGTCAGCGTGACGGAGCGTACGCGCGAGATCGGCCTGCGCATGGCGATCGGCGCCAAGCCGAGGAGCATCCTCCTGCAGTTCCTCGTCGAGGCGCTCGTTCTCTCGATCGCCGGCGGGCTCATCGGCGTGGCGCTCGGCGTCGGCACGGCGACGTGGCTCGCGGGCAAATTCCAGTGGCCGATGCAGATCCAGGTCGACGTCATCGGCATCTCGGTCGCCTTCAGCGCGCTCGTCGGGATCGTCTTCGGCCTCTACCCGGCGCGGAAGGCGTCGCGGCTCGATCCGATCGAGGCGCTCCGATACGAGTGAGCGTGGTAAACGGGGGCGATGCCCGAGAGCGGTCATCGTCGACGCCGAGCCCCGAACGAGAGACGCCCCATGCCCACCCGCGCCAAAGCCGCCGACCCCTTCGACGCGGCCTATTACGAACGCTACTACGGGAGCGCGCACACCCGGGTCCACTCGGCCGAGGAGGTCGCGAAGCTCTGCACGGCCGTCGTGTCCTTCATCGAGTGGTGGCAGTACCCGCTCGAGACGGTGCTCGACGTCGGCGCGGGCGTCGGTCTCTGGCGCGACTGGTTCCGCAAGCATCGCCCGAAGGTGGCCTACCGCTCGACGGAGTACAGCCTCCACGCTTGTCGCGAGTTCGGGCACGAGCACCGCGACATCACGAAGTGGCGCGCGCGCGAGAAGTTCGACCTCGTCATCTGCCAGGGCGTCCTGCCGTACCTCGACGACGCCGGCGCCGAGAAGGCGATCGAGAACCTCGCCGCGATGACGGGCGCGTTCCTCTACCTCGAGGCGATCACGAAGCGCGACATCCGCGAGGTCTGCGACGCGGACCGCACGGACGTGAACGTCCACGGCCGCACCGGCGCCTGGTATCGCACGCGCCTCTCACGCCACTACGTTCAGGTCGGCTGCGGGATCTGGTGCAAGAAGGACGCGGGGGTGCTGTTCTACGAGCTCGAGGCTTGTTGAAGAGAGGCTCCAGGCTCCGGGCTCCAGGCTCCAGTGGGGGTCTTGGCCTCGGCCGAGGCAGTGGATTTGCGGCTCGACGAGAGCGAACGCGGGCTCGCGAAGCCTCTCTTCCCTGGAGCCCGGAGCCTGGAGCCTGATCCCCGCCGTCACACTCCCAACAAGAAATCCGCGATCGGCGCGAACACGCGCGGCTGCGCTCCCTTGCACAAGAACAGATCCGCATGCCCGATGGGCATGTCGGGATCGCCGACGAAGAGGATCTCCTTCCGGGGCGATCCGATCGTGTCGTACGTGTGGCGGGCGGTCGCCGGGAGCACGATCCCGTCGTCTTTGGCGATGACGCAGAAGAACGGGTGCTTCATCTCGGGCAGACGCCGCGAGACGTTCACGCCGCGGACGACGAGATCGCCGCGGCGGATCCACTCCGCGATCTCGCGGTTGATGACCGGGTGGGGATCCTCCACCGTCTGGACCATCCGCGCGACCTGCGAGAAGTCCGTCGAGCGCTCGTTGATGTAGACGCTCATCAGCGACGGGGCGACGCGGCAGACGACGGGCAGGGCGACGCGCGCGAGGCGGCGCGTGTTGCGGATCCGGATCATGCCCGCGAGCTTCGGTGAGCCGAACGCGAAACGGACGAGCGGGTGCGCCTCGCGCCACGTGACGAGACCCGCCATCGAGACGATGGCGTGTACGGGCGCGTTCTCGACGACCGCGACGTGCGCGAACGATAGCGCGGTGCCGAGGCTGCAACCGATGAGATCGAGCTTCGTCGAGCCGGTCGTCGTCGTCGACAGGACGTGCCGTATCGCCGCGCCGAGATCCTCGATGGCGAGATCGGCGATGCCGTAGCGGTTGGTCCCACGCGCGCGGATGGACCGGCCTTGCCCGCGCAGGTCGACCGTCCACACCTCGAGGCCTCGCGCGGTCAGGCACTCCACCATCGACGGCCCCGAGGGGTGGAAGCTGAAGATGAAGGAGTTCATCCCGTACCCCGGGACGATCAGGACGGGACGGCCTCGCGACTGCGCCTCGCGTCCCGTCCGTTGGGAATGACGGTAGCGATTGAGCGCGAGCCGCCAGCCGTGGCCGTTGTCGACGAGATAGCGATCGACCTGCATCGAAGTGGAAGCGAGCCGGTGCGCTCGGAGCGCGCCGAGCACGCTGTGCATACCACGGCGTGGCGCTTCATCGGTGATCGCGCGCGGCGATCGCCCCGATCACGCGAGCACGGCGAGCTTGAGGTAGCGGCCCTCGGGGAAGGCCGGCAGCGTGGGATGGTCCGCGGGCGGGCCGAACATCTCGAGCAGGCGGAGGTCGTGCCTGCCGAGCGCCACGTCGTCGAGCGTGGAGGCGAAGTCCTCGGCGGTGACGTGGCTCGAGCACGAGGCGGCGACGAGCGTGCCTCCCTCCGCGAGCACGTCGGCGCACGCCCGATGCAGCGCACGGTACGCGGCGAGGCCCTTCGCCTTCGCCTTCTCGCTCGGCGCGAAGCTCGGCGGATCGCTGATCACGACGTCCCACTTCTTGCCTTCCTTCTTCGCGCGCTCGAGCCACGCGAAGCAGTCGGCCGCGGCGAAGGAGTGCGCGCTCGGATCGACGCCGGCGAGCCGGAAGCTCTCCTGCGCCGTGGCGTGTGCCGCCGCCGCGACGTCCACGCTGGTCACGATGCCGCCCGCGAGCGCCGCGTGGAGGGAGAAGCCGCCCGTATAGGAGAAGAGGTTGAGGACGCGCGGCGGGGGCCCCGACCGCGCTCGGCGCGCGACGATCTGCCCGACGCGCCTGCGGTTCTCGCGCTGGTCGAGGAACGCGCCCGTCTTCTGCCCGCGTGCGAGATCGACGACGAAGGGAACGCCGTGCTCCTTGACCTCGACCTTTTCCCGCAGAGGGCCGAAGCGTGGTCGGATCGCAGGCGCTTCGCCACGCCGCGAGGTGCGCTCGAGGAGCGTCGTGATGCCGAGCGCGCGGAGCGGCGCTTCGACGTCGGCGAGGAGCACCGGCACGAGGGCGCGAGCGGCATCTCCGTCGACGCGGAGAACTGCAACGTCCGCGTAGCGATCGACGACGAACGCCGGTACACGATCGCCCTCTCCGTTGAGGATGCGATAGGCGTTCGTCTCGCCGTCGGCGAAGAGGCTCTGGCGTATCGCGATGGCCCGCTCGAGCCGCTCGCGGAAAAGCGAAGCGTCGACACGGGTCTCGGGATCGAGCGACCACACGCGCACCGCGATCGGCGACTCTGGATCCCACACGCCCGTCCCGATCGGACGGCGGTCTTCGTCGGACAACCGAACGATCGACCCGGCGTCCGGCGGTGAGCGATGCTGCGCGGAAAAAACCTGGACCACCTGCGCGCGGTAAATCCACGGATGTCCACGTCGGACCGATTCGAGCGCGCGACGGGACACGATGACGTCGGCCATCGGCCGTGAGGCTCCTTGCGACCTGGCCGCCACGTCCTCTTCGCCACGGTGCGCGTCGCGTGTCGGGCGCTCGACACGACGAGTCTTCTTCGAGCGTGTGTTCACAGGTAGGCCTTCGCAGTCGGCTCAAGGTGGCGCAACGTGGGACGAAAATATGACGAACCCGTCGTCTGTGCGTTGACGGTCACCATGGGCAAGGGCTCCAATACCGCCCACTCCTACTTCGGGTACGGGCGAAGGCGCCAACGCTTCGCTCGTGCACGCTGCTTGCATGGGCATCGCCCAGCTTCTTCCAGCCACCCATCGAGGGTCGTATGAGAAAGGGTCGTTCGAGCAGGCGTAACAGGAACTCGCGCCCTCTGATCGGAGCGAAGCCCCCGCCGTCGACGGCCGACGCCCTCAGCAGCGACATCCGACCTTCCGCATCGCCACGGGTCGTCATCAGTGTCCCGTCCTCCGAGCCTGCGATCGAAGCGAAGGCATCGATCGCCGCGGACGGTCCGTCCTCGAAGAGCAAGGGCTCGGGCGAGACGCTCGCCGGCATCGGGGCGAACGACGACCGCGAAGCCGAGCGGCCCACGGCACCGCCGCCGAGCGAGAGTGAAGGGCGTGCATCGCGCCCGAAGGACTTCACCTCGACGGCCGCCTTCGGATCGTCGGCGACGCGCTTCGAAGTGAAGGACCTCGAGACGAGCGACAAAGACACGCGCGACGAGGCCGAAGCCGCCCCGAAGAGCGAGACGAAAGGCGACGTCGAGAACGAAAAGAGCGCGTCGAAGGACGAGGCCGAGACCGAGAAGAGCGACGCGAAGAGCGAGCGCACGAAGGACGACGCCTCGAAGACCGAGCGCGAGCGTGCCGACGCGAAAGAGAAGGACGCGGCGGGCGAGGAGGCCGAGGCGGGCGGCGTCGACGAGACGAGCGTTCCGCCGGTCGGCGATCTCGAGCACGAGGAGTTCTTCTCCGAGGCCGACGTCTCGCGGCACCTCGCCGCCGAGAGCGTCGACGCCACCGAGGCGCTGACCGTGCCCGACAAGATGAAGCGGAAGGCCGAGCCTGCCGTCGTCGAGCGGCGCGCTCGCTTCGCCCGCTACGTCAAATGGGCCGTCGCGGGGGCGACGATCGTCTGTCTCGTGGCCGTCGCTCGCACGTCGATGACGTCGAAGGCGCCGTCGCCTCCGGCGCCGGTCCCCGCCGCGCAGCCTGCGTCGGTGCCCGAGCAGGCGGCGCCGAAAGCCGCGGAGCCCGCGGCGTCACCGGCCGCGACCGCAGCGCCCACGACCGAGAACACCGCAAGCGAAGCAACGACCGCAGCGTCTGCCACCGAGACCGCCGCGACCGAGACCGCCGCGACCGAGAGCTCCGCGACCGAGAGCTCCGCGACCGAGAGCTCCGCGACCGAGA
>CALFEQ010000142.1 GCA_937949945.1 uncultured Myxococcales bacterium | reverse complement strand
TCCTGTGGGGAGAGCCGTTTCCGGAAGAGGTCCCTTCGAACGCGGGGCCGGCGCAACATCTCGATCGGTATCAGCTGAGAGGGGCTTGGGAGATCGTCCGCGCCTGGCTCGACGGGGCGCACACTCGATACGCCCAGCCGCGTCCGCCGAGGCGCGCGGAGCGGGTCGCGTTCGTGGACCTCACACCGCCATGGCTCGAGGGAGGGTTACGCGTCGCGAAAGCCGTCTGCCGGGAGGCGGCGCCTCTGCTCTTCGGCGAATCGCCCCTCGTGCGCCATCTGCCACCGGAGCTTCGCATCCACCCCATCGCCTGACGGCGAAGCCGTCGGGAAGCGGCAGTTTACGCGTTCCCATCGGCGTTCGGGCGAGTATGCTCCAGCGGGGTGACGAAGTACCCGCAGATCCCAGGCGTCGAGATCGAGGGGGAGCTCGGTGCCGGTGCACACTCCATTGTCTTCCGCGGACGACAGAACGGTGTCGTCTGCGCCGTGAAGCTTCCGAGGGTCAAGGCGCGATGGACCCGGTGGATCTATCGGGAGGCCGTCGCCCTCGCCCGTGTGAAGCATCCGCTCCTTCCTGCGGTGCTGGAGGTCGGCGCGGTCGACGAGCTGCCGTACCTCGTCATGGAGCTCGTCGAGGGCGAGACCCTCGCCGGGATCCTCTCCCACGGCCCCATCGCAGAGAAGCGCGCCGTCGAAATCGCGCGCCAGCTCGCGAGCGTGCTCGCAGCCGTGCACGACGCGGGGCTCGTTCATCGAGACGTCAAGCCGCGCAACATCATCGTCGAGCGTCCGACGGGAGCGCTCAAGCTCGTCGACTTCGGGTTCGCGACGCCCATGGAGCGCGTCGGCGCCGAGACCGCCGGGACCGCGGCGTATGCCGCGCCCGAGCAGCTGTCACCGCTCGGACGTGTCGACGCACGGTCCGACCTCTACTCCGTGGGGCGCGTCCTCTTCGAGTGCCTCGGCGGCGAGCTCCCCACGCCGCCCACCGCCGGGCCGTTCGGCAGCGAAGCGACCGCTCAGCTCGTCGCTCGCGGTGTCAGTCCGGCCGTCGCCGAGGTCGTCGGCGGGCTCCTCTGCGAGGACCCGGCCGATCGATATCCCGACGCTCATGCGCTCGGCGCAGAGCTGGATCGGGTGAACGCGGGAGGCCGCCCGCTCGGTCCGCGCGGATACGCCCACGGCAGGACCGTGGGGCGCTTGGCGGCTCGCCAGGCGGAGCTCGAGCGCCTCCTGTTCGCGTATCGAGACGTACGCGGCGCCCTCGTCCTCCTGCGAGGTCCGCGAGGTGGAGGAAAGACGCGCCTCCTCGCCGCCGCCAAGGAGCGGGTGAGGGGAGTCGTGACGGTGATCGATGCTGCCTGCCGGCAGGACGATCCCCCGCTCTCGAGCCTTCGACGGATCCTCGATCGTCTCTGCGACGCTCTCGCGGCGCGAGAAGGAGGCACCGCCGAGCTGCGGGCCGCCGTCGGAAACCTCGCACCGGTGGCCCTGCTCATTGCTCCCGAGCGGATGGCCGCGCTCGAGCGTGACGACCGGGGTGTGCAGGCGGCGAGGCTCTTCTCCGGGGTCGAGGTCGCCGGCGACGCGCTCGCCGAGGGCGCCGCGGAGATTCTGCTTCGCCTCTCGAAGCGGCTCGGCCGCGCGGTGATCGCGCTCGACGACGCACAGTGGATCGACCCGGTGAGCGCGGACGCGCTCAAGCGCATGGCGCTCCGGGGCGCCGGCGGCCCCGTCACGCTCGTCATCGCCTCGCGCCTGCATCCGGGCGGTCTCGTGGACGAGCTCCTCGCCACGCATGCGCGCAAGGCGGTCGAGATCGAGCTCGGTCAGCTCGGCCGGAACGATGTCGCGGCGCTCGTCGCCTCGTACCTCGGCGAGTCCGAGCCGGATACCGGTCTCATCGACGTCATCCACTCGATGGCCGACGGAACGCCCCTGGGAGTCCTCGAGGTCCTCGGCGCATTCCTCGACGCCGGCGCCGTTCGTCCTCACGCGCGAACGTGGGTGTTCGATCCGACGCGGATCGACCGCGTGGTGCTCCCTCAAGGGTCGGTGGCTCTCCTCGGTCACCGGCTCGCGGAGCTGCCGCCGTCCACGAGGCGCGTCCTCGAGGCCGCGGCCATCATCGGCTCCTCCTTCGACGAGACGCTGCTCGGTCGTGTCCTCGAGCTCGGCGAAGACGAGCTCGCCTACGGCCTCGCGTCCGCGCGCCGTGCGGGGATCGTCGAGCCGGACGAGCTCCGCCGGCATCGCTTCATCCACGACAGCCTGCGGGAGATGATCGTCGAGGGGCTCTCGGAGTCGGAGCGACGCGCTCTGCACCAGCGCGTCGCGGAGGTGCTCGACGACCCGGAGGCCACGCCCTCCTTCGAGGAGCTCTGCGCGGCCGCTCTCCATTTCGAGGCGGGCGAGAAGGACAAGGATCCTGCTCGCGTCTACCGGGTCGCCCGTGCGGCGGGCGATGCGGCGCTCGCGCGCTTCGACAACGACACGTCGCTTCGCTTCTACCAACAGGCGCGTGCTGCGGCCGAGGCGGCCGGCATTGCGCTCGACGCGGCGTTCCACCGGAACGTGGGAGAGGCCCACGTCCGCGTCGGCGACACGGACAAGAGCCTCGCCGCCTTCGAGCGCGCCCTCGATCTCACGAAGGACCCGGCCGGGCGGGCGGTCCTGCTCGGACGCATCGCCTGGGTGTACGAGACCCGCGCGGAGCCGGAGCGTGCATGGGAGGTGCTCGATCGCGCGTTCCAGGCCGTCGGAGCACGCATGCCCGTCGAGGACGTCGCCTCCGCCGTCACGACGTCCATTCACGTGGCGCGCTGCAACGTCGAACGGCTGGTGAACCGCTCGAGCGCTCTGACGGAGAGCGAGATCGATCTGCTCTGCGCGCTCCACTACCAGAACGCGCGGCTCGGCCTCGAGTACGGCAAGCCGGCGCGCGTGATCCAGAGCAGCATCGAATCCGTCGCGCTGAGCGCTCGGGGAGGCTCACCGAGCACCCGAGCCCGGGCGGAGGCCTTCTACGCATTCGTGTTGACGGCGCTCGGGCGCCACGACCGCGCGAAGAAGGCGATCGAGCGCGCGAGCGAGATCGCCGCCCGGCACGGCGACGCTGCGACCGTCGCGTTCGCGGCCCAGATGCGCACGCTCGTCACGAGCTGGGCCGGTGACCTGGATCAGGCCCTCGTGGGCATGCGCGAGTGCGCGGACATCCACGGCCCCTGGCTCGAGCTCAACGAATACGTGCTGAACGTCAGCGGCGCGGAGGCGATCCAATCGGTCCGTGGCCGTGCGAACGAGGCGTTCTCCTGGATGGAGCGCGCCTTCGAGAGGTTGCGCCGCAGCCGCTCTCGGCCGGGCGTCGCCGACTACCTGATCCACCGCACGCGTGCGGCCATGACGGCCATCGGGCGGGATGCGAGGAACGATCCATGGCTCGCCGCGCAGCTCGATCTCGTCAGCCCGCGCGACGCGGGGCGCGGTTACCACCGCCTCGTCTCGTGGGGCGCTCGCGCCCGGTACTACCTGGAGAAGGACGATCTCGGTTCCGACTTCGAAGCGCTCGTACGGGAGTTCGAGAGCGAGGGTCACAACCCGCACTTCGTCCATCTCGTGGTCAGCGAGTACTACGTCACCGTCGCGCACGCGCGGCTGCACCAGTGCCTCGTCGGCGGGCCGGAGGAGCGCGCGAGGCGCCTGCCGGATCTCCGCCGAGCCGCCTCGGATCTCCGTGCTTGCGCCAGGATCCCGCTCGTCCGTTCGCACTCCCTGCTCGTCGACGGTTGCCTCGCGTACTTCGAGGGCCGCACGCGCAAGGCGAAGAAGCTGCTC
>CALFEQ010000141.1 GCA_937949945.1 uncultured Myxococcales bacterium | reverse complement strand
ACGGCGCGGCCCTACGCATCGACGGCGGTCTCGTTCGTAGCGTGTTCTGAGCGAGACTCGTCCAGTGACGACGGTGCGACGGCGCCTCACGCGACGGCGCCGCGGCGCGAGAGCACGACCAGGCTCTCGCGCCGTTTCGTCTTCGGACGACCTTTTCGTGGGGGTCAGGGCGAGGGCCAGAACTTCACGAGCGCGCCGATCTCCACCTGCAGCTTGCCGTCATCGTACGGCCCGAAGATCTCGGTGCCCGCAGGGAAAACCTTCACGCCGTCGAACGTGGCGTAGGAGACGTGCGTCATCTGCCCGACGGAGATGTGCGGGAAGAACGAATTGTCGAAGACGTTGTGTCCATCGGTCGCGAGAACTCGATCGTGATGGGCTGGCTCCAGGCGACCCCCTGCGCGCCCGTCACCGGGATCGTCGACACGACCCTCGGAGGCTCGGGCGGCCGCCCGTTCACCTCGTTCGGAGCGTTTCCGGCGTCTCCCATCGGCGCGTCGTCCCCGGGAGCGAGCGCGTCGGCAGGACCACCGTCCTGGCCGGGGCTCGCATCGCCATCCGGGGGCATGCACGCGACGAGCGCCGTGACCGGAACCAGAAGCCCCAAAAGGACGAGCACGAGGAGAGCGAAACGAGACATCTCGATCAGAGAGCCCCGTCCACCCCCGACGCGTCGATGGTCATTTGATTGGGCGCGACGACCCGCGGGTCACGATCGCGATGCGTTCGGCAAGCCGGGCCATCGCCCGACCGCGGATGGAAAGAACCGAACCGGAGACCACCCGCGAGGGGTGGTCTCCGGTTCGACTCGTGTGCGTGCTCTCTCTCGGGTTTGCTCTCGTTTCGCTCGCGAATCGGAAGAGCCCGTCGGCGCCTCGAGGTGGGGTGAGGGGTCGCGGGTGGCTCAGCTCTTCGGCGCCGCCGTGCCCTTCGTCTTCGCTTGCTTCTTGGTCTTCTTCTTCGCGGGCTTTCCTTTCGCTTTGGGTTTCTTGGTGTGACGGACGATGGGCTCGTCGGTGGCCGGTGCGACATCGCTCTCGTTCGGAGCCATGTCGGAGGTCGATGTCTCGTCGCTCCGAGGCGACGGGGCGTGGTCTGGCGTCGTCGCTGTGGTCTTCGCCGGCGTCGTCGGGATCGACGCGACGACGCTCGACTCCGTGCTCGCCTCCGCGTCCTGGGGGAAGAGGTCGACGATGCCGATGCACAGGCCGATGACCGACATCGCGGCGCCCACCGGGATGCAGAGCTTCGCGCGCCGGGACGACGAGGCGAGCCGCTCGTCACGTGACTTCGACGACAGGACGAGCTGCGTCCACTTCGGCGCGGCGATCCCTCCGCGGTCGTCGGCGACGCCGCAAGCGTACATGCGCTCGACCACGGGAAGCGCTCGCTCCTCCACCGTGAACTTCGCGTCGGAGGGGACGCCGTCGCTCGCGTAGACCCTGTAGTCCCCGAACTGCACGACGCCGTCGGCGAGGGCGGAGAAGGATCTTCCGCCGCTCTTCGTTTCCTTCTTCGACTGGATGGGATCGAAGTCGCCGCCTTCGCTCGCGTCGGTCCAGACCCCACCGCTGCCGTCGTCGATCGAGAAGGGCGCGGCGACCTTCTGCTCGTCGACCACCTTCGTGCGTTTCGTCGCTCCTTCCTTCCATTCGGCGGTGCACTTGATGCTGTAGAAGAGGCACCGTGTGCCGCTGAAGGGCGCGACGAGAGGGTGCGGGCAGCACACGCGACCTTCCGCGCTGATCTCGCGCTTCGATCCCAACGGCGCATCGCCCGCGGCGATGCTGCCCGTCGATGCGAAGGGCGCGGAGGCGATCCGACCCGCCTCGAGCCTCTGGAGGATGCCCCAGACGAGGCCGACGACGCCCGAGCCGACGATGAAGATCGCGATTTGTTGCATCGTGCCGTCTCCTCCGCCGGCCCTGCGGAGCAGTGAGCACGTAACATTCCAACCACGGCGTCACCGCGTATCGCCCGAAAACCTCGTGATTCCATTGGTTGGATCGTGCTCGCCCCATCCTCGAGCCGATGGTTTCCGGAGGTCACGATCGTGACCAGGCATGTCGGCGCTGCGCGCGGCCGCGCGTGCGAGCACGCATCATCGCGACGCCCCAGCATGCACGCAACAAGGCGCGTGAGCGTCCGCATGAACGCGGGTCGCAGGCACCCTCTACGTCCTTTAGCCCGACGACGTCACGTTCGCCGAGCCCGTCACCACGACCGTGCAGGTCGATCGCTCGAAGAAGCACCCACGAAGCAGTGCCCGTCGGTCCCCGGGCCGCCTTCGGCGGCTTACGCTCGCGATGGCGAACGGCCATACCACGTCGTTCGCGCGTGCGCGCTCGGAACGTCGAGACGTGACCGCCGCTGAATGAAAGCGCGCGGAGCCGCAACAGGGAGGATCGTCACGGTGTTCGATGAGGAGGAGAGAGAGCCAGGAGCGTGGCTGCGCGCGACCACCCCTCCCCTCGTCGCGCTGCTCCTCCATGCGCTCGCCGCATGGCTCGTGGCCTCGCTCCCCGAACGGTGGCGCCCGCCCGAGGCCTCCCGACCATCGCCGCTGGACGAGCAGGTCTTCGAGCTCGTCGCGACGGAGCACACCGATCGGCCGTCGGAGCCGACGATCGCGCGGGCGACGGCGCCTCGCACGTCGAGCCCCGTAGCCGAGCGCGAGATCCGCGCCTCGGCATCGTCGCAACCACGTCGAGCGGACCTCGCGAGCGCCGGTGCCGCCGCCCGAGACGAGGCGGCCGGCCCTCCGTCGAAGGAGGCCTCGAACGACCACGACCGGAGCGTCGAGCCTCCGTGGGCTCCGTCGGCCGAGCCTGCTCGACCGATCGACATCGGGATCGGCATCGGCCGAAACGCGTTCTTGCCGCGGAGCGAGGCCGACGTGGAGCGAGCGGAGGCCAAGCGCGTGGTCGAGCGAGCTCTCCGCGATCCAGGCAGAGAACGCGATCGCGCGCTGGGCCTCGGCCCCGAAGGTCCGGTCCTCACCGCGCTCGCCGACGCCACCTGGCGCAGCGTCGCGCCCGTCCGCGGGCGAGCGGTGTTCGTGGCCGTCTCCGACGCGCACGGCGAGGTCGTCTCGATCGAGCTCCTCGACGCCGAGGGAGGCCGCCCGGGATGGGCCGACGCCGCTCGGATCGCCCTCGCGTCCTCGAAGGGCAAGAGACTCCGCGTGGGCCCGGGCACGAGCCGCGTCGTGATGAAGATCGAGGTCGTCTCCGCCTGGAAGCTCCCGAACGGCCAGGACCCAGGCCATGACGTCTCGCTCTTCGGCGCCCGAGTCGCGAAAGGCGAAGGAAAGGATTCGGCGAAGACGTCGATCCTCGATCCCGTCCCGAAGCTACGCGTCTACGACTGGGAGCCGAGCCCGGGTGTGAAGATCCCCATCCCGACCGTCGAGCTCGACATCTTCCGCACGAACGTCGACCCGACGAATCTGGGCTCGAAGCCCCGGCGCGTCATCCACTCGCGTCTTCTCGACTCGGCGATCATGTAGCTCGCATCCGCTCACCCGAAGTAAGCGAGCAGATGCGCGAGGATCGCCCCGACGGGTCCGATCGCGAGCACGACGAGACGCTGACGGAGGAGCCGCCGCAGCGTCTGCGTGGGGTCGTCGGCGCTCGTCGCGAAGACGAGGAGCGACTCCGGCCCGCTCGCGCGAACGTGACGCTTGCCGTCGAGCCGGCCGGCGATCGCGACGGCCGTTCCCGGTCCCGTCTCCCAGCGCATGTTGCGTCCGTCGCGCTGGAACGGGATGGCCGGGTCGATCCCGAGCAGCAGTCCGTCGGGCTCCACGCGGAGCGAGCCCTCGCGGCTCCGGATCGTGAGCGGCGCCTCGACGTGACCCCGCAAGGCCGTCGTCGTCGAGCGAGCGCCTCCCCAGAAGAGCCTGCGAAGCACGAGGCTTCCGGTCTCGATTCGTCCGCTTCGTACCTTCCAGCCCGATCCGCGATCCCGGAACAGGCTCGCGAGCTTCGCCTCGCGCCGCTCGCGAAGCCAGAGTCCCACCCAAGCGGCGATGATCCCGAGGCGCGCGAACGTCGCCGGAATGCTCGAGCCCCGGACCAGCGGGCCCTTGGAACCGCGGACCTCGAGGCTCTCGGCCGCCAACACCGTCTCGAGGATGCCGCCGACTCCGAGCCCCATCAGGATCGAGAACGCGAGTCCGGCGAACAACGCGACCATGTGAGACTCCAGGGGCGTGTGGTCTTCGCCGTCCGCCCGAACGAACTGCGGCAACAGCCGCATGGAATGCCTCGAGCGGTCGAGCAGGAGGAAGACCCCCAACGAGGCGTAGAACGACATGGTCGTCCCCGCCGCGGCCCGAAGCGCGGCGACGTCCGGATGAGCGAGCGAAGCCGGCCACGCGACGACCCAACGCGTGAACAATGCGAGACCGATCACGAAGAGCGCGACCCCGCCGATCTGCGCGATCGGTAGCGTGACCTTCCCGCGCGCGGAGGAGACCTTGGGGGCCGGCGCGATCTCACGAGCGAGGACGTGCGTGACCGCGACGGAGCCGCCGGGCGCACGGTACCCCGCGGCCGTCCCAGCCACCTCGCGCGCGAGGACCGCGCCGCGAACGCTCACGCGAGCGCCCGGACGGAGCACGCGCCGCTGGAGCTCGGCACGGACGTGGGGCCCGGGCGCGCGTCCGCCGACCCGATGCGCTTCGGCATGCTTCTCGAGCTCCTCCCAACGCCCGCGGATGCGCGTCGTGGGGAGTCCCTCGACGCGCGTCTGCTCGTCCCGTTCCACCTTCACCCTACGGCCGTCGTCGAGGGCCAAGGTGAACTCGCCTTCGGGGATCCGCGCCGACGCGACGGTCTCCGCCCCGACGACGAGAGCGACCTGGACGGCGAGCTCTTCGACGCCGTCGAGCGCTATCGCGCCTTCGATGGTGACCTCGTCGTCGCCCGCTTCCGTCATGGGCCTGTGGATACCCTCGTCGGGCACGCGCCTGAAGGTCGGACGATCCGAAGATGTAGGAGGTCGTTGCCCTGATCCCTACTCCCCGTTGGGCCTCCGCTCGTCCGCGGGCGGGATCCAGCTCGGTCGCGTTCTTCCGCCCGAGCAGGCGCGTCCCCGAGAAACATCGAGCACTTGGCGCCCGATCCGGGAGCGAAGCCCCGCGCCGAAGGGCCGGCACCGCCGTTGCTGTAGCCCTCCGTCGAAAGGACAGACATGACGCTT
>CALFEQ010000140.1 GCA_937949945.1 uncultured Myxococcales bacterium | reverse complement strand
CGCTCGCGACCGAGCCGCTCGCGACCGAGCCGCTCGCGACCGAGCCGCTCGCGACCGAGCCGCTCGCGACGATTCCGCCGCCGTCCATCGGGGACGGCGACGATGCACGCGCATCGCGGCCGACGGAGCCGCTCGGCGTTCTGCTTCGTCCGCCGCCGACGGAGCCTCCTCCTCCCAGCGTCGAGCCGTTGGTGGAGCCGGCGCGCTTGGCGTCGAGCGAGCTGCCTCCGCGGACCGAGCCTCCGCACGTGTCGACGGCGCTGTCCGTCACGCCGGCGACGCACGTCGCCCGTGATCCGGCCGGAGATGCGCGTGCGGAGCGGAGGAGGCGTCTGCGCCGCGTCGTCGTCCCCCTGATCGCTTCGCACGCGGCGCTCGCGGCCGTCGTCGTCGGCCTCTTCGTCGGTGTGGGCCGTGCGCCCAAGGCGGAGGCCGCGTCCCGCGAGCCGCGGATGGTGGTCGACGAGCGATCGCCTCTCGCGAGCGTCGCGGTCGATCCGGCGCCGGTCCCGCCGCTCGGCGGTTGTCTGACCGGCGAGCCGCGGACGCTGGCGCGACGTGCGCAGCTCGGTCCGGGCCTCGACGTCGCCGTCCTCGAGACCGGCTTTGCCGTCGGCCTCGCGTCGGGCGTGACCGAGGCGCTCGGCGTCCGCGTCGAAGGCTCGGGGCTGCGCGTCGCCGAGACCATCCGCGTGAGGACGCCGCTCACCGTTCGGCGCGTCACGATCGATCCGGGGCGCGACGACGACGAAGCGCTCGACCTGCGTCTCGACGCGGAGGACGCGCGCACCGTCTTCGCGGGCGACAACCCGGCGTTCCGCGTCGTGGCGCGCGGGGGCGGTGTGATGGCGATCCCCGACGAGAAGAGCGGCATGCGCCCGCGGTTCTTGTGGCCTCTCCCGGGCGTGCGTCGCGCGGCGGAGAAGGAGAAGACGCCGTCGCGTCCCCAAGCGCAGAAGGCGAGCCTCCACGCTAAGACGGCCGCGCGTACGGCGCAGCGCGCACGGGTCACCCAACCGGCGCGCCCCGCGCCGCCGCCCGCGCCGGAGATCGTGCGCGTCGCGCCGCGTGACGAGGGTGGCGCGATCGTCGCGATCCGCCGTCCGGCGACGCTCTTCGTCGGGCTCGTCGACGCCTCGCTCACCCCTGCGGGCCCGCTCGTCACGATCTTCCGCAAGGGAGCCACCCTCGGTGCGCCCGCGGTCGCGCAGTGGCATGGAGGCGGCGTCGTCGCGTGGGCGGAGCGCCCGTACGGCGAGCGCGAGTTCGACATCGTCGTCGCGTCCGTCACGCCGGACGAGAACGGCGTGCCCGTCCTCGGACCCGTGCGTGTCATCGGGAAGGGCATGTCTCCGACGATCGCCGCGATGCCGGACGGCGACCTGTTGCTCGCGTACGCCGACGGCGCAGCCGGCGCTCATCGCGTCGTCGCGCGCCGGCTCACGGCCGACCTCGAGCCGCGTGGCGAGCCGCTCGTCGTCTCGCCCGAGTCGGTGAACGCAGGCCAGCCCGTGGTCGCCGTTCGTGCGGACGGGCGGGCGCTCGTGGCGTTCTTCGCGGCCGATCGAGGTCCGTCGGGATCCGTCCACGTCACGCCGCTCGCTTGCGATCCGGGGCTCTGACGCGGCTTTCGCCGTAGAGCCCGTTTCGCCCCCTGCGCCCACATGCCCCACGTGACCGGCGGCTCGTGCCGGCGCACGTAGGAGCCATGCCCGCCCGGAAGGCGTCCGGCGCCCCGTCCTGATAGGATCGCGATGTGACGGAGCGCGCGGACGCGATGCCGAGGACCACCCTCGGCAACTACCAGATCCGACGAAAGATCGGGTCCGGGGGGATGGGCGACGTCTTCGACGCGCTGCACACGGGGCTGAACAAGCGCGTCGCCATCAAGACGCTGCGCAAGAAGTATCTCGACGACGAGGTCGTCGTCGCGCGCTTCCTCCGCGAGGGGCAGCTCGCTTCACGCATCCGCCATCCCAACATCGTCGACGTCACCGACGTCGGCATGATGGGCGGCCTGCCGTGCCTGGTGATGGAGTACCTCGAAGGGGAGTCGCTCTCCGCGATGATCCGGCGCCTGGGCCGCCTCCCGGTCGAGACGATCGCCGATCTGCTCCTGCCCATCATCGCCGCCGTGGACTTCGCCCACGAGCAAGGCGTGCTGCATCGCGATCTCAAGCCGTCGAACATCTTCCTCGCGCGCGCCTGGAACGGCGACATCGTGCCGAAGGTGCTCGACTTCGGCATCTCGAAGCTGGTCCAAGACTCGCCGCAGACCGCGCTCACGACCGACAGCGCGTTCGTCGGGACGCCGCACTACGCGTCTCCGGAGCTCATGCGCGCGGACAAGACGGCGGACGGACGCTCCGATCAGTACTCGGTCGGCGTCATCCTCTACGAAGCCGCGACGGGGGTTCGGCCGTTCGCCGATCTCGGGAACAACTTCGTCACGCTCGCGATGGCGATCTGCAAGGGCGATTACGTGCCGCCGCGAGCGCGCAACCCGGAGATCCCGCCCGCGTTCGAGAGCGTCATCCAGCGCGCGATGGCGATCGAGCCGGACGACCGCTTCCCGTCGATGCGCGCGCTCGGCAAGGCCTTGCTTCCGTTCGCGACGGAGCGCGTGAGGCTCATCTGGGCACCGACGTTCCAAGGAGCGAGCTCCGAGGTCACCGTCACCGTCCCGAGCAAGCCGCCGCTCTCGGGCACGAAGCCGCTCACGCCGCCGCCCGTTCCGACGGGGCCGCCCGCGCCTCTGTCGTCCTCGCCGCCTCCGAGCGGGCATCCGAGTCAGCATCCGCGCTCGAGCGGGCATCCGAGTCAGCATCCGCGCTCGAGCGGGCATCCGAGTCACCCGAGTCAGCATCCGCTGATCGGGTCGGGCCCGTTCCTCGCGCCGGCGGCGCCGGCGATCCCGAGCGCGCCGGCGGCGCCTGCATTCGGAGAGGCGATGATCGCGCATCCGAGCACGACCCCGCCCGGCGCCGCGTTCGATCGGCTGCCGAGCTTCGGCGCGGGCGTGAGCGCGACCGCGCAGCATGCGAAGCCGAGGAGCACGGGCGTGCTCGTCTCGCTCGTCGGCGCGGGCATCGGTCTCGCCGCCCTCGTCGCGGTGATCGCCCTTCGGCCGGGGCGTTCCGTGGCGCCCTCCGCGTCGGCGCTGGAGCCGCCGGCGGTCGGTCCGCCGGCGCAGCCGGTCGCGAGCGAGGTCGGGACGTACGACGTCGACTTGCAGGTCGATCCTCCGTCGGCGGTCATCAAGGTCGACGGCGTCATCGTCGGCAACGGCCGCCTCCATCGGACGTTCCCGCGCGACGGGCAGAAGCACGAGCTCGAGGTGACGGCGCAGGGGTACGAGCCGTTCCGCGTCACGTTCGACGAGACGACGCAGATCTCTCCGAAGATCGGGCTCGTCGCTTCGGCGGCGGGCGCGACGCGCCCTGCCTCGACCGCGGGGGCACGGCCGTCGTCCAAGGCGACCCCGGCCTCGCAGAAGTCGTCGGGGCAGTCGTCTTCCGGCAAGTCGAAGGGAAGCTCGGACGGAAAGCTGAAGACGGATAACATCGACCCCTGGAAGGAATGACCGGGAGGAGGGCCTTGGCGTCGGTGGCCGTCGCCGTCGGTCTCGCGCTCGGAGGAGGCGCGACCGCGAGCGCCGCGCCCCAGAAGTCGCCGGAGAGGGCGGCCGCCGACGTGCGCGCACGCGAGCTGTTCCAGGAGGGCGACGCGGCCTATGCGGAGGGTCGCTACGAGGAGGCGCACCAGGCCTTCGTCGAGGCGTACGAGCTCAGCGGGCGCCCGCAGCTCCTCTACAACATCGCGAACGCGCTCGAGCGGCTCGGGCGATATGCGGAGGCGGTCGAGGCGCTCGAGAAGTACCTCGCGAGCGGCAAGGCCAAGGACCCAGCGATCGTCCAGAAGCGTCTAGCGAACCTGAAGAAGCGCGTCGAGGAGCAGAAGAAGGCCGAAGAGCGGGCGAGGGAAGAGGAGGAGAGGATCCGCGCGCAACGCGCGCAAGAGGACGGACCCGAGCCGCCTCCGCCCGCGAAGGTCGAGGAGCCTGCGCCGAGCCCTTCCGCGGCGCCGGAGCGCGAGCCGACGCCGGCCCTTCCCATCGTCCTGCTCGGCGCGGGCGGCGCGGCGCTCGCGACGGCGGGCGTCTTCGGCGTCTTGACCCTCTCGGCGCGCGGCGACGTCGACGCGGGATGCAAGGACGTCCCTGCGGGGCGCCTCTGCGATCGCGAGGTGGCCGCCGCGATCGATCGCGAGAAGACGTTCGGGCTCGTCACCGACATCGCGCTCGTCTCGGGGCTCGCCCTCGGCGGCCTCGGCGCCTACCTCCTCCTTGCGGGCGGCGACAGAGCGTCGGCGAAGGTGAACGTGGGCTCGTCGGCCCGTCGGCCGTCGACCCGGGCGCACATCACGAAAATCGAGGCGCGTCCAGCGGGCGCGGGGTTCGTTGTCGTCGGCACGTTCTAGTCCCTCGCGAAGGTGGCTCCTGTGCACGAGGCTCGCCGCTGCCTCGACGGTGGCGCTGCTGCTCGCGAGCTGCACGCTCACGCGTAAGTCCGAAGAGGCGTGCACGAGGACGGCCGACTGCAGGAGCGCGTTCGGGATCGGCTACGTCTGCGCGGCGGACGGCTTCTGCGAGCGAGCGCCGCCCAACCCGCGCTGCGCGACGACCTCGCCGCCGGATCTCCTGCTCCGACCGGAGAGCTACCCGAACGCGATCATGATCGGTGCGCTCGCCGACGGCAGCGTCGAGACCCAGCGTGGCCGGGAGGACGCGATCCGTCTCGCCGTGACGCAGGTCAACGAGGAGGGCGGGCTCGACGGCCGCCCCTTCGGGGTCGTGTTCTGCGACATCGCCAAGAACCCGGCGTACGACTCGCTCGAGCGCGTCGACGCCGCCGTCGCGAGCGCGCGCTGGCTCGCCGACGTCCTCGGCGTCCCCGCGATCGTGGGGCCGAGCGCGTCGGGCGACGCGCTCGCCGTCTTCGACGCGATCCGCGACCAAGGCGTGCTCGTCATCTCGCCGGCGGCGTCGAGCCCCGAGCTCACCGGTCACGACGAGCCGGCGCCCACCGACGAACGCCCCGGGCTCCTCTGGCGCACGGCGCCGCCCGACACCATCCAGGGCGAGGCGATCGCGCGGTGGCTCATCGAGCAGCGGCCCGCGTACGACAGCGTCGTCGTCGTCCACGAGAAGGGCCCGTACGGCGACGCGCTCGCCGACGTCTTCACGAAGGCCTATCAGAAGAGCGGCCGCAAGGTGACGACGCTCTCGTTCGCGACGGCGAGCCAGCGCGACGCGGCGATCCTCGAGGCCCCGGCGACGAAGCCGCCGTTCGTCCTCTTCTTCTCCTCGCAGACGCAGGACGCCGTCGCCTTCCTCAACGCCGCGAGCGCGGTGACGGCCTACGAGAGCATCAGCTTCTTCTTGACGGACAGCGCCGCGAACCCGGATCTCCTCGCGGGCGCGGCCGGCGCGTCGGCGCTCCCGCGCGTGGTCGGCAGCCGCCCGGCCCTGCCGAGCGGCCCGACGTTCGACCTCTTCAAGGCGAGCTACAGCGCGGCGTTCCGGAAGGACGCGAGCGCGCTCTCGTTCGTCCCGCACGCGTACGACGCCGCGTGGATGGTGTTCTACGGCGCGGCGTGGTCGCTCCGTCACGAGGGCGCGATCACCGGCCTCGGCATCGCGCGAGGCTTGCGCAAGCTCTCGGTCCCCGGCCCGGAGGTCCGCGTCACCCCGGGCAACTGGGGCCCGATCGTCGACGCGCTCGCGTCGGGCGCGGGCGTGAACCTCGTCGGCGCGTCGGGCACCCTCGACTACGACCCCGCGACGGAGGAGACGACGGGCCCGATCGACATCTGGAAGGTCTCCGCGGACGGGAAGTCGATCGAGAGCACGATGGTGATCGATCCACGCTGACCGGCGATGATCGTCGTGCACAGGATTCCCCTCCGAGCAACGGAGGCGCTGATGCCGGTCGTCGCGTCGAGATGTCGGGGGCGAGCGAAGACGAAGCCATCGAGGGCCCATCGTAGTGCTCAGGATGAGCGCGCTTGCCACTCGGGTTCCCTCGGACCTCGGCTCTGGCATCACCCGAGCAAGAGCGGCGCGCATCGCGAGCATCGGTCTCGGCGCGGTCGTCACCGAAGGACGGTCGGCGGTGCAGAGAACGTTGCGGTGCGTACAACGTCGCCGTCTCGTGGGTGCGCACCCACGCCTTCTCGCCGTCCAAACGGACGACCTCTGTTGTTTGGGTGTCTCCGGCGTTTTCCCGAAGCGCTCAGGATGCGTCTGCCTGCGTCCTGACGCGGAGCGCGCTCGAGCGCGTCACCCTAGGCGAGGACCCTAGCTCGCTCCGGGGCGAGTACAGGGCCATCAGCAGTGAGGCTAGACGAGGCTTTTGGCTCAGCGGGTCGTGATCCGGCCATCCCGCCACCTGACGATCGCTCTCGCAGACACCCGTATCGTCTCGACAAGCGTACGTGGATGCCGACGACCGCAGTCGAGGACGAGCGCGCCCCAGTGACCACGCCGCCGCCTGCTGCTCAGGGCATAGCCTCGACGTAACGCGAACGCGGGCGGATCAAGCGGCCCGTCCGACGCTGCTCGTCGACGTGTGCGCACCAGCCTGCGGAGCGGGCGACGGCGAAGGTCGGCGCAAAGAGCGTCCTCGGCAGGCCGATCGCCTCGAGGAGGACGGCCGTGTAGAACTCGACGTTCGCGCGGAGCGCGCGATTGGGATGGCGCGCCGCGAGGAGGGCCTCGGCTTCGCGCTCGACCGCGCGCGCGAGGAGCAGGCGCCCTGAGACGTCGTGCCCGCCGGAGCCTGCGGCGTCGCTCGTGGCGCGCGCTTGCTCGAGCCGGGCGACGGCGCGCTCGAGCACGAAGGCGCGCGGATCGCGGACGCGATAGACGCGATGTCCCATGCCCATGATGCGCTCACCGCGTGCGAGCGCGCGCTCGAGCCACGGCCGCGCCTGGTCGGCGGTGCCGACCGCGTCCAGCATGTCGAGGACCGGCCCTGGCGCTCCGCCGTGGAGCTTGCCCTTGAGCGCTCCGATGGCGGCGACGACGGCGGAGACGGTGTCGGACGCCGTCGACGCCACGACGCGGGCGGTGAAAGTGGACGCGTTCATGCCGTGATCGATGACGGTCACCATGTACGCATCGAGCGCATCGACCTCGTGCGGGGCCGGTGTCCGTCCGGTGGCCATGCGGAGGTAATCGGCTGCGTGCGACGCCAGAGGATCGGGGCGGACGGGCGACGGCTGCCGCGCCCACGCCGCGGCGAAGACCGCGAGTGCGCCGGTGATCCGGAGCGCCTCGCGGAAGGCGTCGTCCGTGCTGCGGCGACCAGCGCTCGCATCGTCGCCCTGGAGGTGCGCCGCCGCCGCGCGCAGCGCGTCCATGCCGTCGGGCATCGCGAGCGCATCACCGAGGTCGCTCAGCTCCTCGAAGGCCGCCTCGCGCGCCTCTCCGAGCAGCGACCGGACCCGCTGCCGCTCCTCCGCGGAAGGCTCGCGCCCCGTCCAGAGCAGGTGCACCGCGTCCTCGAACGTGACGCGCCCCGCGAGGTCCTCGACCGGCTTGCCGGCGATGACGAGCCGTCCCGCCGCGCCGTCGACGTCGGACAGACGCGTCGTGGCCGCGACGACGTCCTCGAGGCCGTCGGCCTCGACCTTGGGCGTCTCGCTGCGCGAAAGGTGCGGGTTCGGCGTCGGGGGCGTCGGCGCCGGCGCCGCCGCGAGGGGGCCTGCCGTCGTGCTCTCGTCCGTGCGGGTGGAGGTGGTCACGGTCGTCGTGGTCGGGAACGTCGTCATCGAGCAGCTCCATTGCACGCCGCGCTTCCGCGCTGGCGATTCAACATTGATCAATGTGGACAAGCTCGATGGGCGCATCATCATGGATTCGTGAATCAACGTGCCTCGATCTCCAATCAAGCTCGCCACGACGACGAGGCGCCCGGATCGCGCGAGTGGGTGCCGGCGAACGAGGCGGTCGAGCTCCTCGGCGTGAAGAAGGAGACGCTCTATGCGTACGTGAGCCGCGGGCTCGTGAGGAGCGTCGCAGGGCCGGGCGGCTCGCGGAGCCGGCTCTACCATCGCGAGGACCTCGAGCGGCTGAAGGCGCGGAGCCAGGCGCGCGCGGGACACGCCGCGGTCGCCGCCGGGGCGCTCCGATGGGGGGAGCCGGTCCTCGATACGGCGGTGGGGACGGTCGGGCCGATGGGGCCCGTGTATCGCGGCACTCCGGCGCTCGATCTCGCGGAGCGCGGCGCGAGCTTCGAGGAGGTCTGCGAGCTGCTCTGGGGCGGCCCCTTCGTTCCGCCGAAGGAGCGTGGTCTCGGTGCGCATCCGTCGGCGCTGCGCGCGCTCCTCCGGGACGGTGCGGAGCCGTTCGAGGCGATGCTCTTGACGGCGTCGGCGCTCGCGGCCGCCGAGCAGCGAGGCGAGGGGATCGAGGTGACGAGGCGGCGGGCCGGCGTGCTCGTCCGGCGGCTGGTGGCGTCGTGCGCGCTTCCGCGCGGCGTCGATGCGGTCGCGTCGGCGCTCGCCGCGGAGGACTCCGCGCGGTCGCTGCTCGTCGCCCTCGGCGGGCGCACGACGCCGGCGCGCGTCGAGGCGATGACGGAGGCGTTGATCCTCTCGGCCGATCACGAGCTCAACGTGTCGACGTTCGCCGCGCGCGTGGCGGCGTCCTCGGGGGCGAGCCTGTCGGCTTCGGTGCTGGCCGCGCTCGCGGCCTTGTCGGGGCCGCTGCACGGTGCCGCGACCGCACGCGTCGAGGCGATGATCGCGGAGATCGACCGGCCCGAGCGCGCGGCCGAGGTCGTGGCCGCACGGCTCGATCGTGGCGAGTCCGTGCCAGGGTACGGGCATCCGCTGTATCCCGACGGCGATCCGCGGGGCTTGCGGCTGTTCGAGATCGCGCAGCGGGTGTCGAGCAGGGCGCGATCCGTGCGGATCCTCGTCTCGATGACGAACGCGATGCTGCTCGTCGCGCACGAGCAGCCGACGCTCGACCTCGGCCTCGTCGCCGTCGCGAGCGCGCTGTCGTTGCCGCGCGGCTCGGCGCTCGCCATCTTCGCTTGCGGTCGCCTCGCCGGGTGGATCGCGCACGCCCTCGAGCAGCGCGAGACCGGGCACCTGCTTCGTCCGCGGGCACGTTACATCGGGCCGCTCAGCGCATGAGAGCATGCGAGGCGCAACTCTGGCGCGCGAGGCGCAACCCTGG
>CALFEQ010000139.1 GCA_937949945.1 uncultured Myxococcales bacterium | reverse complement strand
GGCGTCGCCTCTCTCGGCCACGCTTCGACGACGGACCAGGGGATCTTCATCGCGCGGCTGACGAACACCCGTGAGAGGCCGAAGCTCTCGTAGAGCGCGATCGCGGGCACGTTGTCCGGTTTGACGTTCAGGCGCATGACGGAGCAACCGAGGGCCCGCGCGCGACGCGCCACCTCCGTCATGAGCCGTCTGCCGACGCCCGTGCGGCGCGCCTCCGGGGCGGAGACGAGGTGGCTCAAGTGCACCGCGTCCTTCGCCGGCCGGTACCAGGCGTAGCCGACGACGGAGCCGGCGCGCTCGGCGACGAGCGTCGTCGGGACGAGCTCCTGCTCGAAGCGCTCTCGAGGCGGGACGGGATCGTCGACCCCGAGCTCGACGAACAGCCGCGCGAACGCCGCGTGGTCGGAGGGCGTCGCGCTCCGGATCGCGATCGTGTCCTTCATCAGGCTTCGGTCTCCAGTCTCCAGCAGGGGGCTCCAAAAGGAAAACGGACCGTTAGCTCGGCCGAAGTTCGCGAAACCTCGGATGGATCCGCGCTTGTCCCACGTGTTTTGCCCGTGGTATTCCTCTGTCCCCATGAGTCTCCGGCGTCTCGGCGTGGTCCTGTCCGTTCTCGTCGTCTCTTCCGCGACGGGTTGCTCGAGTGGAGCCGACGAGCCTTACAAGCCGGCTCCCGAGTGGTCCGGGCGCAAGCCGAGCCTGCCCCCTCCTCCGACGCTGAACTCGGCACCGATCAAGGTCGGTGACGCGTACACGGTCTGGGGTGCGTCGCATCACCTCCGCAGCCGCATCCACCAGGAGGAGGTCACGAAGGGCAACATCACCATCGTGGGGTACATCGTCGCGGAGAACATCGCCGACGCCCCGAGCTGCGCGATCCACAAGGTCGGCAAGAAGGATCCGGACGACTGCGTGGCCGAGATCCCGTCGTTCTGGATCGCCGACGAGAAGGGCGCCGGTCAGGACAAGCCGCGCATCCGCGTCCTCGGCTGGGCGAAGAACTTCGCCACGGTCTACGAGGCGATGGAGAAGTACAAGCGGATCAAGGAAATCAAGAACCCGGAGAAGGACTACTACAAGGACGACATGTGGAACGTCGACGTGCCGTTCCCGCTTCCGGCCGTCGGCGCGAAGGTGAAGATCACCGGCAAGTACGGCTTCTCCTTCTCCAAGTCGTCCACGGGCATCGTCACGGACCCCGTCAACGGCGTGCTCACGTACGAGAAGATGGAGGTCATCGAGCCCGCGCCCGAGCCGGCCGCCTTCAAGAACAAGCCGGGTCGTTGAGCCGCGGACGCGCTCCGAGCGGAGCGCGTCCGATCAGCCGAGCAGCGCTTTCACCTCTTTGGCCGCCGCCGAGCTCGCGGCCGGCGCGAGGACGCGCAGGAGCGTGCGGCGCTGCGCTTCGTTGAAGCCGCCGCCGGTCTGCGCGATCCAGTGGCTCGCGACGAGCGCGCCCGCGCCGATCGCGAAGGCGGCGTCGTTCTGATCGCCGAGCGTGAGCGGCTCGGGCTCGTCCTGGTCGAGCCGCGTGCTCGCGGCCATCAGCGCGCGGTCGCGCAAGAGGTCGACGGCCACGCAGAGCGAGCGCACCGCCTTCGCCGTGAAGAGCTGCTTCGTGGCGCGTCCGAGCGCGGCGTCGACGGCGCGCTGGGGCAAGAGAGCGAGCGCGCGCCCGACGATCGTGCGTCCTCCGTGGGTCGCCACCAGCGACAGGTTCTCGTGTGTCCACACGAAGGCCGGCGAGCCGCGCGTGAGCGTGGCGAGGTCCGTGAGCGGCGTCTTGCGGAGGAACGTCTCGACCATCGACCCGAAGCGCGATGGGTCGACCGCCGATCCGCTCGTGGGCAGGTCCATCAGCGGCCGGGGCGTGCGCGTCTGCGTGACGCGACGGAGCTCGGGCCAAGCGAGGAGGCGCCGTGGAGGCTCGGTGCCGAGGAAGCGCTCCGAGCCGGTCCACCAGCGCACGTCGATGTCCGTGCGCGCGAGCTCGAACATCCGCGAGAACCACGTGTGTCGCGAGATGGCCTCGCCGACGTTCTTCGGCGGCGGGATCCGCTCGAGGGTCTTCTCGACGACGTCGAGGATGCGCTTCGGGCCGCTGCGGCGGAACACGGCGTCGAACCCCGGATGGGTCGACTGGACGAGGTCGTGGAGCACCGCCGCGAGCGCCCACTCGGTGCCGCTCGGCGCGCGCGCGAGCGTGTCGATCGGAGCCAGCTTCCGCGCGACGCGGACACGCGCGAGCTCGCATCGAGACAGGAGGTCGACGTCGCTCGGCTCCCGGTCGCCGATCGAGAGGGCCTGCTTGCCGCCGAACGGCTTGCCCGGACGCATCGTCCCGCCCAGCACGAGGGGGGCCAGGAACGTCGTGAAGAGCCGCTCGCAGAGCGCCTGCGGATCGTCCTTCGCCATCGTCTATCGAGGCGGCTCTCCCGGAGGGAGCTGCGGCGTGCCGGCGCCGTCGGGCGCCGGCGGGGGCTGCACTTGGCTCAGCGCGAAGACGCCGAGCGGTTCGAGCTTGAGGTCGACGGGCGCCTCCTCGAGCGCGCGATGGATCTCGTCCGCGACGATCGGCTCCCACGCCTGCGCCTCGAGCAGCGCCGTCTCGAGAGGGGAGAACGCGCTCTCCTCGACGGCCATCGCTCGCGCCGACGTGTCGATGAAGAGGACCTGCGAAGCGGAGGCTCCGAGCGCGCGATACAGGACCTCCGGCGCGACCGCGGGCGTGACGTCGTAGCCCGCGGGGATGTACAGGTTCGGGTGGATCTCGACGAAGAAGGTGCCGAGCGGGATGGCCTCGATACCGTGGTTCGATCGAAGGAAGGCGCCCTTCTGCGTCAGCGCGATCTGCGTGCGCAGGATCGTCTGGTGCGGCAGCGCGTAGGCGATGCGGCGGAGGAGGGGGATCTGGCTCGGCTGGATCCAAGTCGCCGTGACGTTTCGCCAAGGCGCCGCCGACGGCACCACGCGCAGCGGGACGCGCACCGGATCGGGCAGCTTCGTCGCCGTCGCTTGGAGCGCGTCGGGTCCGGCGTCGCCCCGCAGCTCGACGCGCGCGAACGCGCGGAGGTCGCCCATCTGCGGCATCTTCTCGAGCGTCCACGGCTCGTCGCCGCGCCCGCGGATGAGGACGAGCCCGTTCGGATCGAACACGGGGCACGCGCGGAGCGCGACGGGGTGGCGGTAGCCGAGCTCGACCGCCACGCCGGGGCCGGCCGGGAGGAACGTCGTGATCCCCGGCGTCTTCGCCATGAGCGGCCGCATGCGCTTCGGCAGATCGGGGATGCGCATGATGTACCGCCGGATCGGGCCCTCGTCGAAGGCGCTCTCCGGCGGCCATTCGCCGACGGCGACCTCGCCTTCGACACGCGAGCGGACGAAGTAGTGGATGAGCGCGGGGCCGAGCCCCTGCTCGGCGACGATGAAGCGCGGTCCGCTGTCGTCGACCGTCGATGGGTCGACGTGCGGCATCAGCCGGAGCAGGAGCGACTTGAGCCCGACCTGCTTCTCGATGCCGTAAACCTGGGTGAACCTGTCGTGGTAGAGGACGAGCGGCGCGTCCGTGGAGATGAGCTGCGTGGCGTCGTAGCCGAACGGCGCCGCTGCATCGCGGTACTGGACGAAGTGTCGGCTCGTGCCGGTGAACGTGAAGCCGCCCACGAGGCGCGCCGTCTCGGCGACGCGATCCATGCGGTCGCTCGACTCCGCCGCGAACGAGAGCGTGATCTCCTTCGTGCCGAGCTTGCTCCGCACGATCTCGATCACGAGGCTCGGCATCAGGTCCTCGAGCGAGTGCTCGCGGGTGTAGACGCTCAGCCACGCCACCAGGCGGTCGAGCGAAGGCAAGAGCACGAGCCCCTTCGCGCCCAGCGCCACACCCTTGCCCTCGAGCCCGAGGCCGGGCGTCCGGAGGCGGGTCTGGTGGAGCGCGATGCGTTCGAGCATGCGAGACCAGCATACAACGCGGGTCCGTCCGATCGTGGCCTAGAGCCGAGAAACGACATGGAAAGCCGGCGGGGAGGCCACGAGGCCCTGGTCGGCAAAACGCCGCGACTGGATCGCCGGCGATCCAAATCACGGCCCCTCGCGCAGCCGCGATAGCGCAAATCCTTGCGCAATCGGGGAACGGCTGAGTGGCACCTTGTGTGCACAAGTGCGAGCTCATCCAACGGAGGTTTCGATGAGCTCGCTCGTTCGCTGGGTTGGTGTCGCCACCCTCGTCTCGCTCGCTGCATGCGCCGTTCACTCCCCCGACGAGGAGGCCCTCGGCGAGACGGACGCCACGGAGGACGAGCTGCGCAAGGGAGCGGCCGAGCAGTGGGTCTACAACGGCACGCTCCCCCATCTCGAGAACCCGGAGATCACCGTCTCGCTCACGGCGCACACGGCGCGCGTGACGGGGTATCTGCCGCGCGACTGGAACGTCCCGCTGCCGTACTACGCGGACTTCATCGTCGAGAACGGGCGAACGAAGATCGCCGTCGTCTATCCGATCGCGACCGGGTCGAGCGTCAACTCGCAGGGGACGAACTACAAGATCACGCGCGTGTCGCCGTGGGTGCCGACCAACTCCGACGCCGCGTGGGGAGGCTTCCCGTTCATCCCGTACAACCGCGGCATCGCGTTCCACGGCCCGATCACCGCGCAGGACGGCGAGTGGCGCCTCATCCGCGGGCCCGTCTCGCACGGCTGCAACCGCATGCAGGGCGAGCACGTCACGGAGCTCGCGCATCTCATCGGCGTCGACATGACGACCACGGTCCATCGCGGCACGGCGTGGACCGGGCTCGACGTGCCCGTCACCGTGCTCCGCAAGCCCGACACGTGGAGAGGGAAGGCGGTGGACGTCGACTACCCGGCGCAGCGCTCCGTCCAGCGGCCGACGGGCGACGTCATCATGTTCCCGTCGTGGACGGCCGACGAGCTGCGCGCCTTCGTCTGCCCGCTGAACAAGCGCGAGATCACGGGCAGCCGCATCCCCGAGAACTACTGCGCGCGCAAGTACCAGAACGCCTACGATCCTGCGCTCGGGCCGCAGCGCTGATCGCTCGCGGACCGCGCTCGGACACGCTATAGCCGGTCCGTGATCGCGGACTCCGCGCCTCTCGCCGACACGGGACGAGACGAGGCGCGCGCCGACCCGAGGTGGCGTGTCCTCGAGCTGCTGCGGCGGCACGGCTGGAACACGACGTCGTTCCAGGTGCTCGAGCGCGGGTTCGCCTACTGGTTCCACCCCGAGCTCGACGCGTGCGTCGCGTACGTCGACACGGGGCGCGCTTGGGTCGCCGCCGGTGTGCCCATCGCCGCGCTCGAGGACGTCTCGCGCTGCGCGGACGCCTTCGTCGCGGCGGCTCGCGCGCGCGGTCGGCGTGCGTGCTTCTTCGCCGTGGAGGACCGCTTCCTGCGTGTCGCGCGCGTCTCGAGCATGCCCATCGGCGAGCAGCCGTCGTGGGACCCGGCCGATTGGGCGTCCGTGCTCCGTGGCGATCGACGTCTGCGCGAGCAGCTCCGTCGCGCACGCGCGAAGGGCGTGGTCGTGCGAGCGATCGATCGGTCCGAGATCGAGTCCGCCGACGCCAGGATACGAGGCGACGTCGACGCGCTCGTCGCGCGCTGGCTCGCCTCGCGGAAGATGGCGCCGATGGGCTTCGTCGTCGACGTGCAGCTCTTCGAGTTCGTGCACGAGCGGCGGTGGTTCGCGGCGGAGCGTGACGGCCGGCTCGTCGGGCTGCTCGTGGCCGTGCCCGTGTACCAGCGGCAGGGATGGTTCTTCGAGGACCTGCTGCGCGTCCCCGACGCGCCGAACGGGACCACCGAGCTGCTCTTCGACGCCGCGATGCGAGCGGTCGCGGAGGAAGGGAGCCGCTACGTGACGCTCGGGCTGGCGCCCCTCGCCGGATCGGTGAGCCCTTGGCTCCGGTTCGTCCGGACCTGCGCCGCGCCGCTCTACGATTTCGACGGCGTGCGCCGCTTCAAGGCGAAGCTGCGCCCGAGCGAGTGGGCTCCCATCCACCTCGCGTGGCCGGAGGGCACGTCCGGGAACGTGGCGCTGCTCGACGCGCTCTCGGCGTTCACGCTGCGATATCGCGACGGCCATGCACGCGGGAGCTTCGTCCGGTTCGGGCTCGAGACGCTCGCGCACGCCCCCGCGCTCGGGGTCCGCGTGCTCGCCCTCTGCCTCGTCCCGTGGACGCTCGCGCTCGCCCTGGCGCCCACCGAGCGCTTCTTTCCTTCGAGCGCCGTCCAGATCGCCTGGGTCGTGTGGAACCTCGCGCTCGGGACGGCGATGCTCTCGCTCGCGTTCCGCTGGCGGCCGACCCTCGCGCGTGCGCTCGCGATGGCGACGTTGGCCGACGCGATCGTCACCTTCGTCGAGGTCGCCGTCGATGGAGCGCACCGCGCGCGCGGAGCGCTCGACGCGTTCGTCCTGCTCGTGGCTTGCCTCGGCCCCACGCTCGCGACGTCGCAGCTCTGGGGCGCGCTCCTGTGGCGGAGCCGGCTCGATGCTCGAGCGTCCGCGCGCGAGCGATGACGAGGCGAGCCGCGCGCGCTGGCGCAGCGCTTGCCCGATCCCGTCGCATGAGCGAGCGGTCGAGCCGGCTCGTCGTGGAGGCGCCGTTCCACCTCGAGGCGACGGTCCGCGTGCTCCAAAGGCGTCCGACGAACCCGGTCGAGTGGTGGACGGGCGACCGCTATCAGCGCGTCTTGCGAACGGCTGGCGGCCTCGCGGTCGTCGAGGTCGAGGACCGCGGGACGATCGACGCGCCCGACCTGCGCCTCGGCCTGTGGGGCGAGGGCGCGCCGGCGACGCGCGCGCGGCTCGTCGCGACGGTCCGCAGGATCCTCGGCCTCGACGTGGATCCGCGACCGCTCCGGCGCCTGGTGGAGAGGGAGAGGTGCCTCCGCTCGGTGGCGCTCGCGCTCCGGGGGATGCGCCCTCCGCGATTCGCCGACCTCTTCGAGGCGTTCGCGAACGTCGTGCCGTTCCAGCAGATCAGCCTCGAAGCAGGGCTGGCGGTCGTCGGACGGCTGGTCGAGCGCTTCGGCGAGGTCCTCGAGCGAGACGGCAAGCGCCATCGGGCGTTCCCGACGGCGGGCGCCGTCGCGGAGGCGCGGATCGATCGACTGATGGCGTGCGGCTTGAGCAGGCGGAAGGCGGAGTGCCTCCGATCGATCGCGCGAGCAATCGCATCCGGGACGCTCCGCGAGGAAGCCATCGCCGCGATGCCCACGGACGCCGCGATCGACGCGCTCTCGGAGCTCCCGGGGATAGGCCGCTGGAGCGCGGGCCTGATCCTCCTGCGCGGCTTCGGACGCCTCGACGTCTTTCCTCCCGGCGACGTCGGCGCGACGCGCGGGCTCGGCACGCTCACGCGCTTGGATGCGACCGAGCTCGAGCGGCTCATCGAACGCGCGGGCGAATTTCGCGGCTATCTCTACTTCTGCGCGCTCGGCGGGAGCCTCCTCGAGAGGGGGCTCATCCGCGCGGCGCCTCCGCCGCCGGCGTGAACGCGAGACGCATCACGTCGACGCGAGGACACGGACTGCGCCGAGGACGGCCGCGGCCACCGTCTCGGTGCGGAGCACGAACGGACCGAGCGACGCCGGAACGAAGCCCTTGCTCGCTGCGATCTCGACCTCTTCGGGCGACAGCCCGCCCTCGGGGCCGATCGCGAACGCGATCGACGCGCCGCGGGCGACGGCGGGCGCGAGCGCGGCGCCGAGGCCGTGCTCGGCGCGCGGATCGAGGCAGAAGCGCGCGTCGCAGTCGGCGGCGCGGTCGAGGGCCGAGGACCAGTCGTGGACGCCGTCGATCGTCGGAGGATCGGCGCGCCCGCACTGCCGCGCCGCCTGCTCCGCGATGCGCCGCCATCGATCGAGCTTCGCCGCGGCGCGATCGGGCGCGTTGTCGAGCTTCACGACGGAGCGCGCGCTCTGCGCGAGGATGACGTCGGTCGCGCCGAGCTCGGTGGCGTCGCGCACGACCGCGTCGACCTTGTCTCCCTTCGCGAGCGCGTAGACGAGCGCGAGCCGCGTCTTCGCCGTCACCTCGGCCGGCCGCGTCCGCTCGATCTTCACGCGGAGCCCGCCGGGGGAAGGATCGACGATCACGCAATCGGCCTCCGTCTTGGCGTCGGGATCGA
Source organism: uncultured Myxococcales bacterium (assembly GCA_937949945.1). Classification (GTDB taxonomy): domain Bacteria; phylum Myxococcota_A; class Polyangia; order Polyangiales; family Polyangiaceae; genus Labilithrix. Next base: position 1,896 of record CALFEQ010000139.1, on the reverse strand, counting down.
ACGCGACGAACCGATCGCCCGTACCGAGCCGCAAGACCCGGGCGAGGTAGCGCGACTCCTCCGCGGGCAGGACGCGCTCTCCGTCCGCGAGGCCTCTCACCGGCGCACGGATCGTCATCGACGGCGCAGCGCGAGCAGGATCCACTCGCCCATCGACGGCGAGGCGACGAGATCCATGTCCGAGTAGGCCGCGAGGACCTCGTCCTTCTGCCCGACGAGGATGCCGGAGAGGAGCAAGAGACCGCCCGGTGCGACGTGCCGTACGAGCTCGCGCGCCATCGGGACGAGCACGCGCGCCTCGATGTTCGCGAGGACGACGGGCGACACGAGCTCGACCGACTCGATCGGTGTCGTGCTCGCTTCGATCTTCTCGCTCATGTCGTTGCGCGCGGCGTTCTCGCGCGTCACGTCGATCGCGTCGGGATCGATGTCGACGGCGACCGCGCGCGAGGCGCCCAGGGCGAGCGCGACGAGCGAGAGGACGCCGCTTCCGCAGCCGACGTCGAGCACGGTCACACCGGCGAGCTCGCGGACGTGATCGGCGAGCGCCTGCGCGACGAGACGCGTCGTCTCGTGCAGGCCCGTGCCGAACGCCCGTCCCGGATCGAGCTCGAGCACGCGCTCGCCGGCAGCGGCCGCGTACGCCTCCCAGGGCGGCCGGATGACGACGGCCCTCGTCGCGGACGAGGAGGCCTCCGAGACCTTCGCGATCGTGAAGGGGCGGTAGTGCTCCTTCCACGCGTCGCGCCATGCATCGCCCACGATTTCCTCGTACCGGGGCGAGAGGTCCTGGAGCTCGGCCATCGCTTGCTCCGCCTCCTCGCGCGAGGCGAACGAGGCGACGAGCGTGACCTTGCCGGCGCCCGACGACTTCGCGAGCGTCCCCTCGTCGCGCTCCTCGACCCCTTGGGCTCCCAGCTCGAAGAGGAGAGCGCTCGTCTCGTCCACCATCTCGGGCGTGACGTCGACGTGCACGTACGGGTATCGCGGCTCGGGTCGTCCTTGATCGGGTGCTTCGCTCATCGGATTCTCTCGTGTCGTCACCACCGCAGCCCGGCCTCGCCGACGTTGACCGTCACCGTCGCGGGGCCGCGTCCGGCCGGCGGCGGCTGGTCGAAGACGCCCGCGAGCGCGAGGCCACCGACGATCGCCGCGGCGCCGAGGATGCCGCCGCCGATGGCGAGCGGCACGATCCACCCGGGGCCGCCGCCGTCCGGGACGGCGATGCGGAGCGGCGTCGTCGCATCACCGCGTGACGCGATGATCGCGCCGCCCTCGTCGAGCACCTCGAGGTAATAGTCGACGACCGGCGGCTTCACGGCCGACGCCGGGATGCGTGCGCGGACGGACGCGCCCTCGAGCTCGGCCGTGGCGGTCGCGAACTCGCCGCGCGAGCCGGCGCGGTAGCGGAGCGTCACGCCGGCCGCGCGTCCGTCGGGATCTTCGAGCTTCGCGCGCAGCTCGATCGGCTCGTTCCTCTTCGCGGAGGCGGGCGAGCCATGGCGAAGGACCACCGGTCGGCGTGCGGGAGCTTCTTTCACGAGGCCTGGTCGACCCTCCGCCTCCCAACGCGCGCGGGCCTCGGCGAAGAAGTCACGGAAGCGCGGCGATTCGGTCGGCGGCAGCTCGTAGTCGGGCTGGACGACGAGCAGACCGCGCACGGCGCTGTCCGCCTCCTCTTTGCGCCCGAGCGTGATGTAGTCGAGCGCGAGCAGACGGTAGATCTCGACCTTCTGCTCCTTCGTGTTGTCCGGACGGAGCAACGCCGCCGAGAGCGCCTGGATGGACTCCTCGTAGCGCTGGTCTTCGAAGAGCTGGCGGCCTTTCTCGATCAGATCCTGCGGCGGCGCGGGCGCGTTCGTCTCGCTCGGCTGCGCGAGCGCGAGCGAAGAGGGC
>CALFEQ010000138.1 GCA_937949945.1 uncultured Myxococcales bacterium | reverse complement strand
GGATGCCTGCGTCGGTGCCCGGGATGCCTGCGTCGGTGCCCGGGATGCCTGCGTCGGTGCCCGGGATGCCTGCGTCCGCGCCGACGGTCGCCGAGCGCGGCCCGGCGAGAGCGCGAGGCGGCGGCGTCGCCGCTTCCTTCCGCGCCGCGGCCGAGTCGGTGGCGAAGGGGCCGCGCGCTCGGGCGATCATCGACGTCGTCACCGCGCACCTCGCGCGGCTCGAGGCGGTGCTGCGGGGACCGCGCGGGTGGCTCGTCGTGGTCGCCGCGGTCGTGCCGCTCTTTCTCGTCTTCGTCGTCACGGTCGTCTTGATCGTGAAGAAGCCGTCGGACGGATCGGCGGGGAAGGGGCTCGTCGGAGGGACGGCGGCGAAGACGGTTGCGACCGCGTCGCAGGACGAGCTTCGCGCCGCGATGCTGAAAGGGCACGCGGCGCTCGAGGTGCTCGCGGAGAAGTATCCGGGAGACGTCGCCGTCCTTCGCGAGCTCGCGTTCGTGTACGACAACGCCGGGCGCACGTCCGACGCGCTGCGCACGATCCGTCGCGCGACGGAGGCCTCGTCCGAGCCCTTGCCGCGCGACCTCGTCGGCATCGTCGCGCGCGCAGCGTCGAAGTTCGAGACGGCGGACGACGCGTTCGCGCTCCTCGAAGGCCCGCTCGGCGCCGACGGCGTCGATGCGCTCTACGATCTCTCGGAGGACAAGTCGGCTCCGGCGTCGACGACGGCGCGGGCGAAGGCGAGCCTGAACAAGCCGGCCGTCCGCGCGAAGGCATCGCCATCGACGCTCCTGCTCATCGATCTGTCCTCCGCTTCGACGTGCGAACGGCGAAAGGAGATCCTGGAGCGCTCGGGCGAGCACGCGGACGCTCGGGCGCTGCCGCTGCTCCAGCCGCTCAAGAGCACGAAAGGCTGCGGGCGTCGCGGCCGATCCGACTGCCACCGCTGCCTGCGCGGCGACGACACGCTCGACCGAGCGATTCGCGCGGCCGAGGCGCACGGCGCGCGATGACGTGACGCGGGAGCTCGCGGGTGCGCGGAGCGCTCATCCGTGAGCCGGCGCGGGCTCCGGTGGGATCGCGACCGCGCCCTCTTCCTCGATCGGTCGCTCCCGCGCCTGTCCCGCGAGCAGCGGGTACAGGACGCCCGCGAGCGCGGCGCCGACGAGCGGCGCGACCCAGAACACCCAGAGCTGTCCGATGGCCCAGCCGCCCGCGAACAGCGCCGGTCCCGTGCTCCGCGCAGGGTTCACGGACGCGTTCGTGACCGGAATGCTCAAGAGGTGAACCGCCGTGAGCGCGAGCCCGATCGCGATCGGAGCGAACCCCTTCCGTGTCGCGGAGCGCGTGTCCGTCACGCCGAGCACGACCAGCACGAACATGAGCGTCGTCACGACCTCGACGATGAGGGCCGCGGCGATCCCGTAGCCGCCCGGAGAATGGTCGCCGAACCCGTTCGCCGCGAAGCCGCTCGCTCGCGCATCGAACGCAGGCGCGCCGCTCGCGACGATGAAGAGCACGACGGCGGCGAGGATCGCACCGACGACCTGCGCGGCCACGTAGGGGAGCACTTCCTTCGCCGGGAACCGCCTCGCGACGGCGACGCCGACGGTCACCGCGGGGTTGAAGTGAGCGCCCGAGATCGCGCCGAGCGCGTACGCGCCCGACAGGAAGGCGAGGCCGAACGCAAACGCGACCCCGAGGAAGCCGATCCCAACCATCGGGAACTGCGCCGCGAGCACGGCGGCTCCACAGCCGCCGAAGACCAGCCAAGACGTGCCGATGAGCTCTGCGAGAGCTCGCTTGAACAGGCTCATGTTCGCTCCTCGATCAGACAGACACGGATCGCGCAGAACCAAGCAGGGGCCGTACCGGCGGCGAACCGGATGGGCCGAGCTCCGTTCCACGTCATCGAGGCGAAACGGAAAGCCGGTCTCCGTGCGCCTCTCCTTCGACGGACGCAGCTCGATGGACGCAGTTGGCGCGTCGAGCGCTCGCTGAAGTAGACTCGGCCATGTCGTGCGCTCGCGGGCCATTCTTTCGTCGATCGCCATCTCGATCGCCATCGCAGCTTGCGCCGTGACCGGTGGTCCGGCGGCGTCGAAATCGACGCCCGGCGGCGCGGGCGATCCACTGACGTCGCCTCTGCCGAAGGACGCGGCCTTCGAGTGCATCGACGTCGACGCCATCATCAAGCGCGACCCGTCGTTCGCGAGTTACCGCTCGATCGACACGTCGGATCCGTCGCAGCGGCCCGCGCTGCCGCCGCGCACCGTGGCGAGCTCGTACGCGTTCGAGGTCCACGATCACGACGGGGACGGCATCGACGACGAGTACGACCTGTGCCCCGCGAGCGCGGAGGACGGGAAGGATCCGCACCCGTTCGACGGCTGCGCGGCGAACGCCGACCCCACGCGCAGGCGACCCGTCTGGCCCGATGCGCCGAAGGTCATCGTGAAGGCCGACCGCATCGAGATCAGCGAGCAGATCCACTTCGCGAAGGGCTCCGCGAAGATCATGGACGACTCGAAGGCGCTCATCCGCGCGATCGCGCAGGCGATCATCGACAATCCCGAGATCGAGCTCGTCGAGGTCGCGGGCCACGCGGACAAGCAAGGCAACGACAAGAGCAACCTCGAGCTCACGAAGCGTCGCGCGAAGGCGGTCGCCGACGCGCTGGTGGCGCGCGGCGTCGATCGGAAGTGGCTGCGCTCGATGGGATACGGCTCCTATTGCCCCATCGATCCCGCGAACACGAAGAGGGCGTTCGCCAAGAACCGCCGCGTCGAGTTCCGAATCCTGAGGCGCAACGGCCGCGACCTCGCGCCGTTCTGGGGCGGCTGCGAAGAAGCGGAGAAGCGCGGCATCCGCCGGCCGCCGCCGGAGCCGGTGGTGACGCGCCCGAAGAGCGAGAAGGCGACGCCCGACGTGCAGGTGAAGGGCAAGAACGCGCCGGTGTTCCACGGGTCTTGCCAGACGCGTTACGGCGAAGAGTGCGTGAAGGAGTGCCGCGCCGGCTCCGTGGAGTCGTGTTACATGGGCGCGCACGAGCGCGTCCACTCGACGGAGGCCGCCGACATCGCGGAGTCGCGCGAGGTCCTGAAGCGCGAGTGCGACGCGGGGCTCTATCCGGCTTGCGCCCAGCTCGCGGTGTCGTTGCTCCGGGATCCCCCGCAGGACCACGCCGCCGCGCTCGAGCTCGCGCTGCCGGCGTGCGAGAAGGGCGACGGGATCGGATGCGGCGTGGCGGCCTTCCTCCTCCAGCGCGGATGCACCGTGCCGCCCGATCCGGCGAAGGGCTACGCGCTCGCCAAGAAAGGCTGCGCGCTCGACATCGAGCAAGCGCACAAGCGCATGCCCGGCTCGATCGGCGACCGCCTCTCCTGCTCCGTCGCGAGCCGCGCCATGTGGTGGGGGATCGGCGGGCAGCGCGACCGCGCCGGCGCCTACGCCCTCGATCTGCGTGCGTGCTCCGTCGGGTTGCGCCACGCCTGCGTCCGCCTCGCGGAGCACGCGCTGAGCGAGCCCAGCGTCGTCAGGGATCGCACCAAGCTCGTCTCCACGCTCCACGACGTCTGCGAGCAGCTCGGGTGGACCAACGCGGTCGAGGAGTGCATCGCCCTCGCGCACGTCGAGAAGCCCGGCGAGTACGAGTCGCCTCGCCTCTGCGAAGCCGGCGGGCAGCTCGAGTGCGTGAAGAAGTGCGAAGAGAAAGACTGGGAGACGTGCTTCGATCTCTGGGTCTCCGCGCGCTACCGCGGCTTCTACCGGCTCTTCGAGACGCTCTCTCCGCGCGCGTGGGTGATGCGCGGCCTCGTCGAGGAGGCCAAGACGGATCGGTACAAGGACTCCCAAGGGAAGATCGACGAGGCGGCCGCCGACTACTACGCCAAGGCCTGCGCGGCGGCCGTCCCGAGCGGATGCATCCACCACGCGCGGATGCGTCTCGAGGGGCGAGGCACGTTCCGCGATCCGGGAGGCGCCGCGCAAGCGCTCCTCGAGTGGTGCAACGAGGGCGAGAAGATGGCGTGCGCGCTCTTGGGGCACGCCATGGCGACCAAGAAGGTCCCCGGCGGCCCCGCCGAGGCCAAGACGTACATGGCCGAGGCGTGCAAGGCGGGGCTCGAGCGGGCGTGCAAGCCGTGACTCCGTACGCGTCGGCGCCGGCCTCGCGTCACTCCAGCCAGTACATGACCCGGTAATATCCGGCGACCGGCAGCGGGGGCAGGTAGGGACCGTTCTGAGCGAGCTCCCACGAGACGTCGATCGGAAGCCGGCGGCGGAAGTCGGCGTACGACGGGATGACGTCGCCCTCGAGGAAGAGGATCTGCGGAGGCCGGTAGGCGACGGCTCCCGCGTCGTCCGACCACGGAGCGGCGAGCTCGCTCGGCAGCGCCGGAGCGACCACGCTCGCCGTGCCCGGAGGGACGATGAAGGTCCACCGGTACTTGCGCGGCGCCGTCTCCGGTCCGAAGGTCAGGTAGACGTAACCGCCGTCCGTGTTGGTCGTATCGCTCGCCCACGCGACCCTCGGGCGGGTCGGATCCGAAGCGTCGAAGCTGGGGTCGCTGAACAGCGGCGGCAGGTCGGCGGGATCGAACTCCACGCGGTCCGTGGGGGCGAAACGCTTGATCAGCATCCTCCTGGGCACCCAGGCGGTCGCTTGGAGCTCGTCGGCGAACCCTTCGATGAGGGAGTACGCGGCGAGATCGGGCGACTCGAGGGTCGACTTCACGCTCTGGTAGCCGTGACCATCGGCGATCTCGAGCAGCTGCCTGGACGAGCCCTCGCCCATGCGATGGGCGAACTCGAAGCGCTTCCAGTTCGCCCATGCTCCGGTGGTGACCTCGAGGGTGCCGCCGTCGGTGAGCACCGGATTGCCCTTCTTGAAGGCGTAGGCCTGAGGATAGTAGCCCTGGTCGGCGCGCACGAGCACCGTGGCGGGCTCTCGGATGCAGAAGGGGTAGAAGGCGACGTCGGCCGACGGGCTGGTCTCGACGGCCGTCTGGCAACCGCCGGCGAGGAAGACGTATTGGGTGGCGCCGGAGAAGGGAGTCGGCACCTTGACCGCGTACCGACCGAGGGGCTTGGCGAGGTCGATCGGTTCGGGATCTCGTACGACCAGATCATCCCCGCTCTCCACGCCCACGAACGTCACGATGTGTGAGCCTGCGCTCAGCGCCGCGCTCGCCATCGCCGGCAGAGGTCCCGTGCTGCTCGCCTTGCCGTCCGCGCCGGTGAGCTTCGTCTCGAGCACCGCGCCCGTGGCGTCGTGGAAGACGACCCGAATGTCGGGCTTCGGACCGCGAGCGTCGAGCACGGTGATCGTCACGGAGCGAAGGCCTGCGTCCGTGCCGGCGTCGTCGCCGTCCGAGCCGTCCGAGCCGTCCGCCGACGGGACGGCGGGGGAGCCGTCGGGCGAGCTCGCGTCGGGATCGATCGAGGTCGTCGCACCGTGCTCGTCGTCGTCCCCACAAGCGAGAGCCATGGCCGCAGCGGCGCCGAAGCACGAGAGAAGGAGCGCAGTTCTTCGTGGCATGATGGCTCAGCATTCGCGCTTCGTCGCGCATGGGCAAGTCGTCCGAACGTGTCCCATGCGTTTTTCGGCGCCGGCGCTCGAAGCTCGCACGACGCAGATCGACGAAGACGCTCGATTTGCAACCACTTGCCTCCCGCTCGGCGCGCCCCCATCGTGGCGGGCATGGAACGACTCGCGCTGCTCGGATCCGGGATCCTCGGCTTCCTCGCGGTCGCGCTCGGCGCGTTCGGTGCGCACGGGCTGAAGGCGCGGCTCGGCCCGTTGCCCGACGGCGCGACGCGGCTCGAGTGGTGGAGCACTGCGGCGCATTATCACCTCGTGCACGCGCTCGCGCTCGCGGTCGTGGCGTTCCTCGCGACGCGATCGTCCTCGGCGATGGTGACGGTCGCCGGGATTGCGTTCGTGCTCGGCGTCGTCCTCTTCTCCGGGAGCCTCTACGTCATGACGCTCACGGGCGCACGCGCGCTCGGCGCCGTCACGCCGTTCGGTGGGGTCGCGTTCCTCGTCGGTTGGGCCTCGATCGCGATCGCCGCGTGGAACATCGCGCCGAGCGGGAGGTGACGAGCGACGCCGGCGATCGCGTTCGAGCGCGATCGTGGACGAGCGATTCGGTGGCGACCTCGGCTCGGGCGTCGAGGTCGCCGGATCGTTCGTACCGAACGAGAGGGCTCAGTTCGACGAGCTCTCGTCGTCGAGGCAGCAGATGGATTCAGGTGCGTCCGAGCCGGCGGCCGAGTCGAGGATCGGCGCCTCGAACCTCACGCGACCATCCTCGCTCTCGATCACACCGCGTACGACCGTCGGCGTGCGTTCGGTGATGGTGACCGTCGTGCTCGTGGGGCTCCCGGTGCCCGAGCCGGAACCGTAACCGCCGGTCTCGCAGTCGATGGTATAGCCCGCGTGGAACTCATACAGGGCCGGCTCGGCGTACGTGCCGACGCCCGGCGAAGCGGCGGGGTCCGAGAGCTCGATGTTCCAAGTGAACTCCTCGGAAGGCGTGACGCCCTTCGCGTTCCACGCGTTGGGGTCGGGGAGCGTCGAGAGGACGAGCTTCAGCACGTGGACCGTGCCGTCGGGCGACACTCGTGTCATCGGGTAGGCGGCGATCGAGACGTGCCGGTAGGAGAACGGATCGTCCTTCGTCTTCACCTCCCACGTGAGGGACCCGAGCGGCGCTGCATCGAGGAGCTGCTTGCAAACCTCGGCGGACGCCCGGGGCCGGGGCTGGGTCGTCGGCCCGCCGGACGAATCGCTGTCGGTGGCGGGCTGCTCGACATCGGCCACGGACCGCGCGGACTCGTCGCGAGAGACGTCCGCCGAGGCGCCGGAGCCATGGCGGTCGAGGGAGGTCGGTGCCCCGCCTTCGCTTTCACAGGCGGCGACGAGGAGCGCGAGGAGGATCGAGACGGCGAAACGAGAGTGGTGAGCGAGCATGCCCGCCCTCATCGCAACCGTCGTGCCGTGGCGCGAACGCCGGGAAGGCCTGGAATTGCCGCGGATTTTTCGCGTTCTGGCCCATCGACGCCTCGGGCGGTGAGTTTCGGGATCACCCCACCCCTACGGAAGTTCTCGTTCCCATCTTGCGCAACGGGCAAGGGGGCGGTCGGCACGCCTCGCGGCTCCCGTTGGGGGCGCGTCACGGCGCGCTCGCCGGTGCGTGCTGGCTCGTGGCCGCTGACGCCCGTTCGGCGGTGGCGGGTGCGGGACATCGGCAGCTCCATGCGCTCGCGTCGAGCGAGCCGTCTGCTGCCGGTGGGCATCGCACGTGTCGATCGACTCGCGTCGACATGCGCAGGGCTGTTGCCGGAGCGTCGGGCCGGCGTTAGGCGTCGGGCGTGCGCGTCTTCGCTGCTACCGGACGCCTCCACATCGTCGCGATCGGCGCCCTCGGCGCGCTCACGTTCGGGTGGGTGTTCTTCGGCGAGCGCATGCCGCTCGTCGCGATCGTGGCCGGCGTCGACTGGTTCTTGGTGAACCTCCTCAACCGCGTCGTCGACATCCCGGAGGATCGCGCCAACGGCATCGTCGGGACGGACTTCGTCGCGCGAAACCGCCGCGCGCTCCTCTGGGGCGGCATCGGCGCGCTCGTCGCGTCGTTCGTCGTCGTGCAGCTCGTGGCTCCGCGGCTCTGGCCTCTCCGTCTCGCGTTCCACGCGCTCGGGATGGCGTACAACTGGCCGCTCCTCCCCGGCAGGCGCCGCATCAAGCAGCTCTACTTCTGGAAGAACACCGCCAGCGCGATCGGCTTCGTGCTCACCGTGTTCGCGTATCCGATCGCCGTCGGCAGCGACGCCGGGCTCGTCCTCCGGATGGAGCCGCTCGGGATCGTGTTCACGGCCGGCTTCTTCGTGCTCTTCGAGCTGAGCTACGAGGTCCTCTACGACCTCCGCGATGCGGAGGGGGATCGAGCCGCGGGCGTCGCGACGTATCCGGTGGTGCACGGCGAGCAGATCGCGATGCGCATCATCGACGCGCTCATCGCCACCTCCTGCGCCTTCGCGATCGCCGGATATGTCGCCGGCGCCATCCCGTGGCGCGTCGTCGTCATGATCGCGGCGCCGGTCTTCCAGCTCGTCTACTACAAGGCTCGCGCTCGTCGCGCGCGCGCCGCGCGCGACCACGGCAGCCGCGTCCCGCTCGTGGACGCGCGCGACTGCATCCGTCTGACGTGGGTCGGCGCGGGCATGCTCGCGCTCTACAACGGCTGGGTGAGCCTCGGTCTCCCCGGCGTGTGAGGCGGTGCCATGGTCGTCCTCCAGCTCGTCTGTCTCGCGATCGTCGCCTCCTACGTCGGTGCGCGCCTCGTCCTCGCGGGCGACGCGAGCGAACGAAAGGCCTTCGTCCTTCGCTTCCTCGCGCTCGCGATCGCGGCGGCCATCGGCGAGGACACGATGATCCGCGCTCACGGCGCCTACTCGTACTCGCCGGAGTGGACCGTCTTCGTCGGTCGCGTCCCGCTCGTCGTCGTCCTCGTCTGGCCGGTCGTCATCGACTCGGCCGCCTCGGTCGCGCGCCATGCGCTCGCTCACGACGCGCTCGAAGGAGCTCGCACGAGCCCCGACGCGCGCGTCCGCTGGGGGCTCGTCCACGGCCGCGCGCGATGGTCATCGACCCTCGCGGTCGCCTCGCTCACCGGGCTCGTCGTCTTCGCCGACGCTTCGCTCATCGAGCCGATCGCGGTCCGCGCGGGCTTGTGGGCCTGGACGGATCCGGGCGTCTTCGACGTCCCGCTCGTCGGCATTGCAGGCTGGGCCTTCTTCGCCGCGATCGCGACCGCCGTCCTCGGCGACGGCCGCGCGTTCGCGCGAGCCCTCCTCGTGATCCCGATCGCTCCGCTCGTCACCCACGGCCTCGTCCTCGCGAGCTGGTGGACGCTCTTCCGCTGGGTCCAGGGACCGATCGCGCCGTCGTGGGCCGTCACGTCCGCGTGGGGCTTGCTGTTGCTCGCGACCCTGCTCGCATCACGCGCCGGCCGCCGGATCCCGATCGCCGAGATCCTCCTGCGCGCGCCGGGTGCGGCCTTCTTCTTCGTCTTGCTCGCGCTCGGCGACGTCACGTCGGCGACGGGGCGAATGCTCGTCTTCTACGCGCTCGCGTTCGCGCCGCCGTACCTCGTGGCGATGGCGAGCCGCGTCATCGGGGCGAAGGGCGAGCCCATGTCGATGGGCCGGCAGGCCTCTCAATGACCCGGCCCGGGCCCTTGGCCGAAGAACCTCGCCCAGCCATCGAACCAGTCGAGCGTCGTCTGGAGCCGCTTGGACAGCTCGTCGATCTCGAGCCGCTCGACTTCGACGTGCCCGGCGTCGGCGACGCGTTCGAGCTCGAAGAGGCCTTTTTCGCCGGGATGCACGCTGATCTCGTCGTCCCGCCCGTTGATGGCCCGCGTGCTCGAATGCCAAGCCCCGCGCGAGCCGGTGTACGTGATGACGCGGTCGGCGTCCCAGACGAAGCGAATGCCGCGCTGCGCCGCCCGGCGCCCGAGGACCTCGCGGATCCGAGGATTTTCCGTCGGGCCGCCCACGATTCCGCTCGCCGTCATTTCGCTCGACGCTAGCAACGGTTCGCGCGCGCGGGGGTGATTTCACAGGAACGGTGGAAGGCGAGGGGAGCTCCGACACGTTGCCGATTCGAAACGGCGTGCTACGAGCGCGACGATGAAGTTGAGCGCATACCTCTCGGGTATCGGCTTGGTGGCGATCGCGTCCCTCGCGCTCGGGTGCAGCCCGCGTGGGAACGGTGGGAAGGCCCCGACGACACCCGCAACGAGGAGCGCGGCGCTCGCCACGATCGCGGACGAGGTCGCGAGCGCGTGGACTTCCGCTCCGTCGTCTTCCTCCGACGACGAGATCCCTTCGACGCGCGAGGCGGAAGACGCGCTCGATGGACACGCGGTCTCCACCACGACCCTCACGAGCGCGACCCTCCCGGCCCGACCCAAGCTCCTCTTGCCCGTGGAGCTCTGGGAGCACTGGGACCACGAGCCGCCTCCTCCGCTGAAGACGTGGGGCGTGTCGCCTTCGGACGAGGAGCTGCAGGAGCTCTGGGGCTACTAGAGTTCCTCGCACCGTCGAGCAGATCGCGGTGGTTTTCCGGCGTCACGTGACCCCTCGAGAGGACCGACGCCGAGAGATGGATGCCACCGTTCGCGACGGCCAGCCCGAGCGACTGGCGCGACGCTCGCTCTCGACACACCTCTGAAATGTGTCGAGCCATAAAGCGGCGTGCCAGCCGCTCGTCGTGGCGACGAGCCGAGATGCACCCGACGCACTGCTGCTGGCGCAAGTGCACGAGCTGTCGGTAATCGGGCGGTCCGCTGGAACCGACGCCTAGAACCGCCGGTGATCCCTCACGCGCACGCAGCACCGCGCGCCGTCGCGGCGGTCGTGATGGCCAGGCCCGTGACGATCCGCGACCCATGCCCATCGCCATCCGCGGTGGCCGCGCTCGCAGTGGAAGTCGTCGCGGACGTTGCAGATGCGCGCACGGCGCGCGCGGTCGCGGTCGCGGCCCCAGCGGTGATCGCGATCGCGGCGGTGGTCGCGACGCCGATCCAAGCGGCGGTCGAGGGGATCGTCCCTGCGGAGCTCCTGATCGATCTTGTCCGCTTCCTCCTTGGCGCGCTCTTCCGCCTCCTCGGCGGCTTTCTCCTTGGCCTCCTCGGCCTCCTCCTTGGCTTTCTCCTCGCGCTCCTTCGCCTCTTCGGCGGCTTCCTCCTCGGCCTCTTCGGCTTCCTCTCTGGCCTTCTCGTCGCGCTCCTTCGCCTCTTCGGCGGCTTCCTCCTCGGCCTCCTTGGCCTTCTCCTCGCGCTCCTTCGCCTCTTCGGCCGCCTCCTCCTTGGCCTCCTCGGCCTTCTTCGCGGCCTCCTCACCGGTCTGCTTCGTCTCCTGGGCTGCCTCTTCGCCGGCCTTCTCGGCCTCGTCGATGACGTTGCCTCGCCACGGAGACTCCAGGGATTGCTCCTCGGCTCGCGTGCTCAGGTGCTCGTCCGGCGAGGAAGTTACGCATCCTCCGCCGAGCACGAGCCCAGCGCCGAGAGTGACGACCGTGAGCGATACCTTCTTCGGGCTGAGCATTTCCGTACCTCCGTCGAGCCGCGTCGCCGTGCATCGCGGAGGCCACAGAAAGCTCTTCGAGCGCGCATCGGCCCGCTTCCTCGCGGGCGTGTCGAGCGAGAGCGCGCGGCCTCGGCCTTGGTGGTCCGTCGCGAAGCCCGCGCCTCGGTGCAGACGTTGGTGCAGACGTGCCGCTATCGCTCGATCACGCCTCGCACAGCGCAGGCGTGCGGCTCATACGGACGAGCTGATCACGGATCGAAGCTCACGTGCACGTGGTCGTAGTGGTTCTGCGTGATGCTCCCGCGATCCGCCATGAGACGCCAGCCGCGGCCGTCGTTGGAATTGATCTTCTGCTGCCAGATTACGTACATGACCTTGTACTTGGCGTCGTTCTTGAGCGCGAAGTTCGCGATCTTCGTCCCGTGCGCGCCGCCGTCCTTCGGCTTGGTCCCGTACTTCGCCATCATCATGTCGATCGCGCGGTCCGCCGTCGGGTCGTGCCCGTTGCGCGTTCCGATCTCGTAGGGGCAGCCGATCTGGGAGCACGCCGCGTTCGCGAACGCCTGCACGTGCGCGCGGACCTTCGGGCCCTGGATCTTCACCGCCTTGTTGCTCGCCGTGCCGGTGGCGCCGCTGCCGCTGCTGACCTCGACGAGGTAGTTCCCATGCGCCCAGCCGTCCGTGTTGCCGTACCTGACGGCGTAAAACCCGTTCTTGGGCGCCGACTGCCTCACGGTCACGAGCGAGCCCGCGGGCATCGTGAGCAGGATCTTGTTGCTCGTGCTCGCGCCCGAACGCAGGTTCAGGCCCGTCGTCGTCCGGAGCTTCGAGCCGACGGGCACGTTCTTGGTGAGCGCCTCCGAGCGCGAGACGCGCTCGTCGGCACCGACGATCTCGTCGTCTTCGTCTCCCGTCACGACGCCGCAACCCGAGGCGAACAGACCGCAGCACGTCATTGCGAGGGCGAGGAAACTGTGAGCGAACGACTTGCGCATCGGGGAACCTCCGCGCCAACCCGATCGCTTTCCTTCGCAAATCGCGGGCCGCTCCGTTCGAGAGAAACTTTCCAGATTTTGCAGCGTTTTGTCGTAGGCGCTCCTACACGATCGCGACGGCGATCAACGGCAGTCGTGCTGCTCGATGCGCACGCCCGCTCGCGTGAAGACCGAGTACACGACGCCCCCGCCGTCGAGCGCTCTCGCGTCGAGGATCGCCTCCGCACCGAGATCCAGGGGGAGATCGACCGCGCCCATGATCGCGCCGCTCGCGGGATCCAGGCAGAGCAGCTCCGCTACGACCTTCTCGTCGCCCGGCGCCGCGAACCCCGTGATGCCGATGTAGATGGTGCCGGCGAGGTCCGTGTCGACGAGGAAGATGCCTTCGGCGAGGACGTGCGGCCGGAGGTGGCGACTGAAGCGCTCGGCCTGGGATTCGCGGTCGACGACCCAGACGTGGATCGTGCCCGAGTCGTCCTCGACGAGGCGCGCGTTGAGGTAGCCGGTGCCGTCGCGCGTCGGCTGTCCGGGCACCGATTTCGGCGCCGGATCCGGGGCTCCGGTGATGTCCGCGACGCGCGTGAGCTCGCCGCGGTACGACTCGACGAAGACGTCGTTCCCAGAGACGACCACGCTGCGCGAGGTCTTCGCGACGTACTCGGGGACGGTGATTCTCCCTCGGATTTTCCCGTCCGGGCCGACGATCGTGACGCCGGTGTCGTCGCCGCGGGCCTCGAGGAGGAACACGCGGCCGTCCTTGGTCACGGCCAGGTCGCGCGGCTCCTTGATCGGGACGGCGATCTCGCCGAGCGGCTTGCCGTCGAGCCCGAGGCGCACGATGCGGTCGTTCTCGCCGTCGAGCAGGAGAAGGTTGCCCTTCTCGTCGGTGGTGAGCTGGAGCGGCGTCTCTCCTTCGCCTTCCTCCTCGCCCGGAAGCCCGATTTTCCCTTCGCCTCCGCCCCACGCGAGCGTCCGAACCACGTGGCCTTTGGAGGGGCGCACGGCGCCCGCGTCACCCACGCGAACGGGCATCGTCGACGCCACGCTCGCGCTCGTCGCCACGGCGCTCGCGACCTCCGTGGACGGCGTTTCTTCGGCGCTCGTCGTCGAGCCCGGCTTCGTGGGCTCGCGACGAAGGGAGAGGAAGACGACGCCTGCGACGAGCGCGACCGCGACGGCGCCGATCGCGTAGAAGCGCGAACGCGAGGACGGCATCGGCTCCAGGCTAACGCAAGGGCCGGTCGAGCGATCGACGCTCTCGTGCTTCGAGCGTCGGTCTTCCCGACGGTGCATGCATCTTCACGAACTGCGCAATCGCATCGGCGCGACGCGATGATGGGAACGATCCACCGTGGTTGGTCGTTCGGCGATCGTCTCGTCGAAAAGATTCGGCCACGCTGCACCGGCGAGGTGAGGTCCGATCGACTACGACGTCGACCGCATCGACGTCCGTCCGAGGTCGGAGAGCTTCAGGCACCAACGTCACACATGTGCGGCGACTCCGACGCGCTCGAGCGCGGGTCGGATCGCCGTTCCCCCAGGTGTCGCCGGACGAAGGGCGCCGTCGTCTCGCCTGCTGCGAAAAACATGCGTCTTCGACGGGTCGGCCTCGACGACGACAATGGCATGGCGCTCGCTCTCTTCGCGATGGGATGGTGATCGCGACGGCTCGGAGGTCGACGCGTCCGGCGGCGCTCGTGCGTGCCTGCGCCGCGGTCACCGTGTGCATCCTGCAAGCTTGTGCGACCGAGGTGACCGAGGAGGTCGCGACCGGGTCGCAGGGCGTGTCCCCGAACGATCCGTCTTGGGGCTGCTACGACCCGCAGCCCGGCCACCCGACGGCCGCGGAGCAACAGAGCTTTGTCGCTCGGGTCGGGCGGGCGGCGCAGCGGGCCGAGGCCGAGGTCGGCGTTCCGGCGGCGGCGATCGCGGCGATGGCCGCCGTCGAGAGCGGCTACGGCTTCACGAGGACCGCGCTCTACGCGCAGAACTACTTCGGTTACAAGATGCCCGCGGGCGGCGCCGGCAGCCGGGGCTCGTACACGCTCGAGTGTCAGCCGGCCTGGGACGTCGGGAACGTGTACGTCGTCTTCGCGAGCCTCGAAGACAGCGTGAGCTGGGTCGCGAATCGCCTCGCAACGTCGTCACTGTATGCGCCCACGACACAGCGCTATCAGGCGGATCGCAGAGCGGGCGTCGACGTCGTCACGGCGGTGAACCGCTGGGTCGAGGGAATCACCTACGCGGGATACAACCCGTATCACGAGCAGTACATCGCGAAGATCACGGGAGCCATCGCGCGTCATCGGCTCTACGCGCTCTCCGAGAACGCCTCCGCATCACCGTCCCCGGACGTCGGCGGGGGCTCCGAGCCGCAGCCGCCGTCGTCGACGGGGACGTGGGTGGCGATCGATCAGCCGGCGGAGAACCAGACGGTCTCCGGTACCGTCCCCATCGTCGTGACGACGGGCGGCGGCACGGAGCCCGTTACGAAGGTGCTCTTCTACTCGGTCACCTCCGCCGGCCATCGCTACCTCATCGCGACGGACTCCACGCCGCCTTTCGAGATCGGATGGGCGACGGCGGGTTGGGTACCGAACGGCTCGTACCAGCTCGTGGTCGAGGCCTACGTGGGCGAGACGAAGGCGGCGACGGGCGTGCGGCGCGTGAACGTCCTCAACTGAAGCACGACGCCGCTCTGGCCCGCGGCAAAGAGGCCGAATATCGTGCGGGCGCGATGCCCTGGAAGATCGTCAACCTCGACTACGCCGAGCGCCCGCACCTCCACATCAAGGATCCGAACGCGCCGATTCACCTGCGTGCGTTCTTCGACGATCGGCGCGTGGAGATCGGTCTCGGCGCCGACGATCCGGAGGACTGCTTCGTCCGCGCCACCGTCACGCCCGACGACGTCGTCGTCCGAGCGACGCATTTCGAGCCGCTGCACGTGCAGATCCTGACGTCGATCCTCACGTCGCTCGACGTCGAGCCCGGCGAGCGCGAGGCCGCGCTCGCGTGGATGCACGAGCGGCTCTCCGCGGCCGGCGCCGATCGGCGCGGCGGCGTCTTCCCCGGCAACGTCGAGTCGTTCCCGCCACCGACCGGGTGGCCTTACGACCTCACCGACGAGGCGCTGCTCGAGTCGCTCGCCGATCGCGAAGGCGCGCCGCACACGCGCATCAGCGCGCTGCTTCGCGAGGCGCGACGGCGCGGGCTGAAGGTCGAAATGCCGCCCGGCGCTCGCCGCAAGAGCGCGCCGAGCCCGGAGGTGATCCACCGCCGTCCGCGCGGCTGAGCCGTCGCGCTCGAGCGACGACGAGATCTCGTCGCACGAAGGTCTTTCCGACACGCAGCGACGTGCTCTCGTGTCGGTGGGGTGCGGATCTCGATCCAGACGCTCGGCACGCGCGGAGACGTCCAGCCATTCATCGCCCTCGCGCTCGGGCTCCTGCGCCGCGGTCACGAGGTGCAGCTCGCGGCACCCGCGCAGCTCGCGAGCCTCGTGGAGTCTCGAGGGGTCCGCTGCGCGCCACTGCCGGGCGAGTTCTTGGACATGCTCGACACGCCCGAGGGCAAGGCTGCCGTCGCCGGAGGCGCGACCTTCAGCGCGGGGCTGAAGCTCCTCGGGCACGTCCGTCCGCTGATGCGCCGGCTGCTCGACGAGGAGTGGGCGGCCGTGAGGGCCTTCGAGCCGGACCTCGTGCTGCATCACCCCAAGTCGCTCGCGGCTCCGCACATCGCGGAGCGCCTGTCGCTCCCGAGGATCCTCGCCTCGCCGCTGCCTGGCTTCACGCCGACGTCCGCGTTCCCGAGCCCCCTCGTCCCGTTCGCCTCGCTCGGTCCCTTCAACAAGGCCAGCCACGCGCTCGCGGCGAGGGGAGGGGAGCTCCTCTTCGGAGGCGTGCTGCGCGAGTGGAGGGAGAGCTCCCTCGGGCTTCGCGCGCGGCCGAGCGTCCGCGTCTCTCCCGTTGCGACGCTCTACGCGTACAGCCCGCGCGTGGTGCCCGTCCCGCCGGACTGGGGAGACGACGTCGTCGTCACCGGATACTGGTTCCTCGACGAGGAGGCGTGGCAGCCGCCCGACGAGCTCGCCGCGTTCCTCGCCGCCGGAGCGCGCCCCATCTACGTCGGGTTCGGCAGCATGCCCGGCATCGATCCGAAGAAGCTCGCCACCGACGTGGTCGCGGCGCTCGCGAAGACCGGCAACCGTGGCGTCCTCTCGACCGGGGCTGGAGCGCTCGCCCTCGACGACGTCCCGCCACACGTCCACGTCGTCAGCGGGAGCGTCCCGCACGACCGACTGTTCCGAAGCGTCAGCGCGACGATTCTTCACGGCGGAGCGGGGACGACGGCGGCGTCGCTCCGCGCGGGCGTGCCGACGATCGTCTGTCCGTTCTTCGGCGATCAGCCGTTCTGGGCGAGACGCGTCGAGGCGCTGGGGGTCGGGAAGGCGCTCGACCGCAAGCGGCTCTCCGCGGACGCGCTCGCCGCCGCGATCGAGGCCGCATCGACGTCGCAGATGCGAGCACGCGCCGAGGAGCTTGGCGCAGAGATCCGCCGGGAAGACGGGGTGGCTGCGGCGGTCGCCTGCATCGAGCGGAGCGTGACCCATCCGCGTGCGTAGGCTCGCGCGCCTCGACGCCGTCACGAGAGGCGCGGCCGCACGCAGAGCTCGCACGCTCGCGCTCTTTTTCGACGAGAACAAAAGAAAACGTCGCGGCGGGCTCGGGGGGGAGAAGCCTCACCGCGGCGCGACCTCCGTAGATGCGCGTCCCGTGCCATGCCTCGGTCTCGCGCAACCTCGCGAAATCCGGCGGTCGGCACGGCTACGGCCGTGCATGGGTGAAAGCTCGCGCGATCAGGATCGCAACACGCAGCCCGGCATTGGGGCAGGACGGTGCATGCCGTGGGGCTCAAGCCGCTGCGACGAGCAAGAACGCGATGCTCGTCGCGAGCGACAACAGCGGGGTGGCCCACGCAAGGAACTTGAACGCCTCGGTCTGGACGTGGATGCCGAACCAGCGCCGCGGCAGTTGGTAGCGGAAGAAGACGACGACGATCGTGAGCGCCACCGCGAGCGCGGCGTAATTGAGGGCGAAGAGGCGCGTGACGGTGTTGTCGCCGGTCGCGATGATCGGGTTCGACGAGTAGATCGCGAAGCTGAGCGCGATGACGGAGAAGAGTCCTCCGATGCTCATGTTCGCGAGCTCGAAGGCGTCGACCTTGAAGCCCTCCTCCGTCGTGCTGTTCATCCAGAGCGCGAGCAACGGGATGAGGAGCGACGCGAGGAGCGGGATGAAGACCGGCGCGAGGCTCGTGGAGGCGACGCGATCGACGAACAGCGTCGCCGTCGCGGTCGAGTACCGGTCGCCGTTCCAGCCGGGGACCTGACCCGCGCTCAGATCGACGAGGCGAGGCTCCCAACCGTCGAGCTTCACGTCCGCACCGAAGCGGCTCCACTCGACGTCTTCCTTCTCGAAGCGGAGGAGGACGTCGTCGGCGGTCTCCTCGCGGACGATGAGCTCGATCGGCAGGCGCTGCCGATCGAAGGGGTAGGTCTCGGGGTTGACCGTCGTCTTGTACTTCCCCGTCGTGCGCGTGATCGACTCCACGCGGCCGTCGGGGAAGATGCGCAGGCGCCGGCCGACGTAGCCGCCCGTCTCGATCCGGTTCTTCACGTCGATGTTCGGCGCCCAGATCTTCTCGAGCTGCTCTTCGGCTTCCTTGCCGATGAACTCGCGGTGCCCGCGCAGCGTTCCCTTTCCGTCGTAGGCGAGACGCGGATCCGTCCACTGTAGGCGCACGTCCACCGTGCACTCGAACTCGCCCTTCGTGTCGTCGAAGGAGCCGACTTCGAGGAAGAACACCGCGATGTTCACGAGGACGGGGAGGCCCTTGCCGAGCGGGATCGATCGGAGATCCGTGGCGGCAGGCACGGCCGGCGCGGCGGCGGAAGGCGTCGCGGTCTCCGGGACGGCCGCGTCGGCGGTCGCGGCCTGTTCGGGCTCCGCGCCGGCGTCGCCCTGCGCGCCCTTGTTCGCTGCCGCCTTGCCTGCTGCCGGACCCGGAGCCGCCGCCGCGTGCGCGGTCGCCGTCGTGCCCGAGCTCTTCATCCGGACCGGGAACAGCACGAGCGCGACCGCGAAGATCGTCGCGAGGACGATCAGCCAGAGGATGCGTGACGGGGAGCGCCTTCGCTTCATGGCTGGTTACGCGTGCGGAGCTGCTCGTAGCTGGTCGCGAGCATCCTCAGCTCGTCGCAGTAGTCGTCGAGAGGCTCTGCCGGCCTCGAGGTGTCGCCCGCGGCGAGCGCGCGCATCCGCTCGTTGATGCCCGCGAGCGGGGCGAGGAGGAAGCCGCGGATCGTGACGAGGACGGCGCCCGCCATGATCACGACGCCGAAGACCCCGGCGAGCACCTGCCAGATGATGGCGCGCCGAGCGAGCGTCTTGTCCTCCTGGAAGCTCATCGCGATCGCCACCACGCCGATCTGCTTGTTCGCGTAGTTGTAGAGCGGCATGAGCTGCACGCCGTACGGGACGCCGGAGACCATGCGCTCGAAGCGCTTCGGCTGCGTGATCTCGACGTCCTTGTCCGTGACGACGGTGCTCATCACCTCGGGGTGGGTCGCGTGGTAGCGGATGTACTTCCCGACGCGGTTCTTCGGCGTGACGATGTCCGGCTCGATGTCGGTCGCGATCTCGCGCAGCACCTTCTCCTCGAAGAAGACCGCGCCTTCGAGGCCGTAGGCCGTCTTGATGTCGTCGAGGACGGGACCGAACTCGAGGCCCATCTCGAAGCTGCCGATGAGCTCGCCCTTGTCGTCGAGGATGGGCACGATGCCGAAGATCGCCGGCCCGCCTCGCGTGATCGCCACACCTTTCCGAAGCCCCTTCTCGTGGATCGCCTCGGCGAGCATCGGGCGGTAGGACGTCAGGTCGTCCCCGAACTTCCCCGGGTCGTGGAGCCGCAGGAACGAGATGCCCGGCGGGATGTGGAACTGGGCCTGATCGATGGCGTACTTCGCCTCGATGTTCTTGAACATCCCGAGGGTCTCGGCCTGGAGGGCCGCGCGATCACGCTTGGCGAGGGCCGCTCTCACCGACGGGATGCTCGCGACGATCTCGGCGTCGGATGCCGCCTCGTCTTCCATCGCCTTGAGCGTGCTCGTGAACGCGCGTCGCATGAGGTCGTAGTCGCCCTCGTGCGCCGTCGAGACGAGCCGCGCCGTCAGGATCTGGGCGATCGCCGTGATCGCGACGATGATGATGCTGGCCGTGCCGATGATGACGGTCGGCGCGATGTGCCGGAACTTCACGGTGGCAGGCTGGTCGAGCGAGGCCGGTCGCGTCAAGCGGTTTGCGCGCCTCGCTCGAGCTCGTCTCGTCGACGACGGCGGCGCGGTGTGGTGACATTTCTAGCGTGCTGGCGTCCATCCCTCCCGGGAAGGTCTTCGGTCGCTACCGAGTGGTGCGCGTGCTCGGCTCGGGCGGGATGGGTACGGTCTACGAGGCGCGGCACGTGGAGCTCGATCGACGCGTCGCCCTCAAGGCGCTCCCCCGCCGCTTCGCCGAGAACCCGACCGTCCTCGAGCGATTCATGCGGGAGGGCAAGGCGGTCGCGCGGATCGAGCATCCGCACGTCGTCACGATCTCGGACGTCGGCACCGCGGAGGGCGTCCCTTACCTCGTGATGGAGTACCTCGAGGGCGAGTCGCTCGGGGCCCTGCTGGCACGCGAGAAACGCCTCGAAGTGCGCCGCGCGGTCGACCTCTTGCTGCCGATCGTCTCCGCGATCGCCGCCGCGCACGCCGCGGGGATCGTCCATCGCGATCTCAAGCCCGACAACGTCTTCCTCGTGCGCACGCCGCACGGCGCGCCGCACCCGAAGCTGCTCGACTTCGGCATCTCGAAGATCGACGCCGACCTCGGCGTGACCGAGACCGGCGTCATGCTCGGGACTCCGAAGTACATGTCTCCGGAGCAGGCGCTGAACAGCAAGAACGTGGGCGCGCCGACCGATCAGTGGTCGCTCGGAGTCATCCTCCACGAGTGCATCACCGGCCGGCGGCCGTTCGAGGCCGAGTCGCTGTTCGAGCTCCTCCAGCGCATCACGCTCGCGGATCGTCCTCGCATGACGGAGATCGTCCCGGACGTGCCGGAGGAGCTCGAACGCGTCGTCGACAGGGCGATGGCCCGCGAGCCCGCGCATCGTTACCCGTCGATGGCGGCCCTCGGTCGCGCGCTGCTTCCTTTCGCCAGCCCGGAGACCGCGTCGACGTGGGCGGCGGCCTTCGAGGACGAGCCGCCCCGCGTGATCCCGACCGCGAGCCTGAAGCCCGACGTCGACGAGGAGGCGAAGCGGCGTCGCGGCGCGGAGCTCACCGTCTCCGTCGGCGTCCCGGACCGCTCGGACGCGGCCCGCTCGTCCGACGTCGAGACGGTCGCCGACTCGCCCGCGACGGTCGTTCTGGAGAGAGCGCGCGCGCCCGGAGGAGCGACGATCGAAGAGGCGCCGCCGGCGAGCGAGTCGCCGGTCACGCCCGCGGCCGCCGCTTCGGTGCCGAACGGGCACGGCCGGGAGCGGCGGTGGTCGGCGCGTTGGCTCGCCGGCGTCGGCATCGTCGGTGCGACGGCGATCGCGCTCGTGGCGTACAAGGGCGTGGCTTCGGAGCCGGCGCCGGCCGCGTCCGAGGAGCGCGTCGCCGTCTCCGCCGAAGCCGCCGCGAGCGCGGCGCCGAGCACGGCGGAGGGATCGGCGAGCGTCGAGCGAGCGTCGACCGTGCCGGCGGCGGCGTCGATCGTGGTCGAATCCGTGGACGCCGGCGCGGCGCCCGCGCCGCGGAGCGCGCCGTCGGCCACCGTGCGCGCCGTCGTGCGGAGCTCTGCCGAGCCCACGCGGCGGACGACGAATCCGGGGCCTTCGCCATCTTCGACCACGGGCCGCTACGAGATCGAGTAGGATTCCGCGACGTGCGTCGCGCGTTCCGCGCCATCGCTCTCGTCCTGTCGGGCGTCATGACGACCTCGCTCGCGCCGCATGCGCGCGCGGACGACGCGCCTGCGCCGATCGAGGACGCCAACGTGGCCGCGCGGCGAGGCTTGATCGAGCAGGCGCAGGCCGCTCGCGAGGCCGGCGATCACGCGCGCGCCCTCGATCTGGCGCGGCGCGCGGGCCAGATCGGCATGAGCCCGTCGCTGCGCAGGTTCATCGCCGAGGAAGAGGAGGCGCTGTCGATGCCGGCCGAGGCGCTCGGGACCGCGGAGCTCTGCGTCCGGGAGGGGGCCGGCGATCCGGCGCAGGAGCAGCACGTCGAGGCGTGCCGCGGCATCGTCGAGCGCGCGAAGGCGGCCGTGGGGCACATCGTCATCCGCCTCGAGCCGGCTCCGGAGGGCGCGCACGTGCGTGTGCGCGGCGTCGACGTGCCGCGCGCGGTCTGGGGCGCGCCGTACGTCGTGTCGCCCGGCGTCGTGGACGTCGAGGCGGGCGCGCCCGGCTACGTCGATCGGAGCACGAAGGTCGAGGTGGAGCGCGGAGCGGTCGTCGAGGTCCCGATCACCCTCGAGCGAGCTCCGAGCGAGAGCGAGCAGCCTGCCGCGCGCGCCGAGAAGCGGCCGGCTCCGTTCCCGTTCCGCCGCGTCGCGCGACGTCCGGCGACGAGCTCGTCGCCTTCGCCGCTCGTCCCGATCGGCGCGGCCGTCGCGATGGTCGGCACCGGCCTCGCGATCGGAATGGGCGTCGCGGGGCAGGCGAGGCTCGACGACTACGAATCCCGGTGCACCGTGCCCGGAGCACCTTCGTCGTGCATCGACGAGCATCGTGACCTGTCGAGCGATCTCGACACCTCGGCCTTGTTGGTGAATCTCGCGATCGGCGCGGCGGTCGCGGGAGCCGTGACCGCCGTCGTGGGCCTCGTGCTGGGCAACCGTACGCCGAGCAAGAGCGCGCGCGCGCCCGGTTTCGTCTTGGAGCTGTGATGGCGCGCGCGTGGCGAGCGAAGGCCCTTCTCACCTCGTCGCTCGCGTTGCTCGTCGCGTGCTCGTTCACGGTGCCGCTTCCATGGACGCCGGACTCGAGCGAGACCGACGGCGGCGTCGATGCGAGCGGCGGCACCGTTCATGAAGGTGGCGTCGACGCGAGCGACGACGGAGACGCCGTCGACGGGGGAACGCTCCCCGACGATTCGGGCACGAGCGATCGAGACGCGTTCGCGCCGGACGCCGAGATCGTCGAGCTCGACGAAGCGAGGTACGAGTTCTTGACGATCGCGATCCCGTCGAACACGACGCTCCGCCTCGCCGCGAACAACCGCGGCGTGCTCGAGCTGTTCGCGACGGGCGACGTCGTCATCGACGGCGTGATCGACGTCTCCGGCGGCGCCGGCGGTGGCGGGACGCAGGTCACCGGCGGCTGCAACAGCGGAAACGGCGGCGGCGGTGTGCTCGCGAGCCCGATCGCGGGCGAGCCCGGCGACGCGGGCCTGCCGTGTCGACCCGGAGGGCCGGGCGGCCTCGGCGCCGTCGCGGGCGTCGCGGGCGAGGCCGGCTCCGGGCCGTGCGGCGCCGGCGGCGATCGCGGCGGCGGCGCGGGCGCCGTCAACTCGGCGGGCACGGGGCCCGGAGGTGGCGGCGGCGGTGGTGGCGTCGCGGGAGGCGGCGGCGGAGGATCGACCGACGCCGCCGGAGGCGCGGGCGCGTCGGTCGACGGGATCGGTACCGGAGGTCTCGGCGCGATGCCGGACGGCGGGCCGGCCGAAGGCGGCGAGCCGGACGGCGGCGTCTACGCGGGTGGCGCGGGTACGGGCGCAGGAGGCGGCGGCGGATCGATCGGCGCGCTCGCGATCTCGGATCTCGCCGTCGAGCGTGACACGTTTCGCCCGGGCTCGAGCGGTGGCGGCGGCGGCGCGATCCTCGGCCGGTGCGGAGGCGGCGGAGGCGGCGGAGGCGGGGGCGGCGCGGTCCGCGTATCGTCCGCGACCAAGATCGTGATCAACGGCGCGATCCGCGCGAACGGCGGCGCCGGTGGATCGGTGCAGGGCTTCGCAGGCGGCGGAGGCGGCGGCGGATCGGGAGGTCTCGTCGTGCTCGAAGCGCCGTCGATCGTGATCCGTGGCGAGGTGAGCGCCGTCGGCGGCGCCGGCGGTACGGCGTCGGGCGGCAACGGCGGCAAGGGCGGCCTCGGTAGGATCCTCCTCGTCGTCGACACATGCGACGCCGACCTCGGCGACATCGATCCTCCGCTCCCGGGCGGCGCGTGCGCGCCGTCGGCGGCGCAGCCGGGCAAGGCGTTCGTCGCTCCGTATACGAAGTAGTCGCGTTATCCTCGAAGATCCCCGATGGATCTTCCTCGCGAAGCGCGCGCACGAGCTCCGCACGAGCTCTCGCTCGTCGTGATGGGCGCCGGCTGCGCGCTCGCGCGTCCCCTCCCTGCGTCCGGGGAGATCACGCTCGGGCGCGCGGAGGACTGCGACGTCGTCGTCGACGATCCCAAGGTCTCGCGCTGTCACCTCGTGGTCCGCGTCGAGAACGGTGCGATCGCCGTCGTCGACAAAGGGAGCAGGAACGGATCGTTCCTCGGCACGCGGCAGCTCCCGCCGGACGAGCCCGTGCCGCTCGCGATCGGTGACGTCGTTCGCTTCGGATCGACGGTCCTCATGGTGGAGCCTGCGCGCGAGTCCGCCGGCCGCCCTCGTCTCCACGGGCGTGCGTCCTTCGAGCGGCACGTGGCGATGGCGCGCTCGCGAGGCGAGCGCGTCCGAGTCTTGCAGGTCGTGCTGAGAGTCCCGCTCGGCCCAGGGGCGCCGTCGACCTGGGGAGAGGCCGACCCCTCCACGCGCGAGCTCCTCGCACGGTTCGATCGCATCCTCGACGAGGTGTGCGACGACACGACCGTGATCGCGGAGACCGGACCCGTCGATCGTCGTCTGATGATCGTCGCGCGCGACGATGCGTGGCCGATCACGGCGGACGCGGTCGCGGGCGCGCTTCGCCGCGCCGGCATCGACGCCGCCGTCGACGTCGTCGCGGAGGAGCCCATCGCGGCCGCGCCGGTCGAACCGCGTCCCGCCGTCGTCGCGGCGCCCGCGGCGCCGACGGGCGGAGCGGATCCGATGGCGAAGCTCTGGGCGATGGTCGATCGCGTCGCGGCCTCGCACATCAACGTCCTCATCCTCGGAGAGACCGGCGTCGGCAAGGAGGTGATGGCGAGCACCATCCACGCGCGCTCTCCTCGCGCGCGGGCGCCGCTCGTCTGTCTGAACTGCGCGGCGCTCTCCGAGCCGCTCCTCGAGAGCGAGCTGTTCGGACACGAGAAGGGCGCGTTCACGGGCGCGACCTCCGACAAGCCGGGGCTGCTCGAGGCCGCCAGCGGAGGCGTCGTCTTCCTCGACGAGGTCGGCGAGATGCCGCTGTCGATGCAGGCGAAGCTGCTCCGCGTGCTCGAGAAGCGGGAGGTGCTCCGGGTCGGCTCGCTCCGACCGCGACCGATCGACGTCCGCTTCGTGGCCGCGACCAACCGCGACCTCGAGGCGGAGGTGCGCGCGGGCCGCTTCCGCCAGGACCTGTACTTCCGGCTCAACGGGGTCACGCTCGTCATTCCGCCGCTTCGCGAGCGCGTCGCCGAGATCGAGCCGCTCGCCGTTCGCTTCGCGGACGAGGCGCGCCGCGCGGCAGGCCGTCCTCCGCTCCGCTTCGCGCCCGAGACGGTGGCCGCGCTCACCGCGTACGACTGGCCGGGCAACATCCGCGAGCTGAAGAACGTCATCGAGCGAGCGGTGCTCTTCTGCGAGGGCGATACGCTCTCACCCGAGCATCTCGCGCTTCCGCGTCCTCCCGCGATGACGCTCCCCGAGCTGCCCTCGACGGAAGACGACGCCGAGGACGAAGAGCGAAGGCGCGTGCTCGCCGCGCTCGAGGCGTGTGCCGGCAACCAGACCCAAGCGGCGCGCATGCTCGGAATCGCGCGCGGCACGCTCATCGCGCGGCTCGAGAAGTACAACGTCCCGCGACCGCGCAAGCGCTGATCGGGACAGGGTGCGCGTTGAACGATTCGTCTTGTACGAATTGTTCAATCGCTCCCGGACGACGATCCGTCGTCGCGAACCGAGCACGTGATTTCGGGCATTTGGCTGCGCGTCTCCGGCGCGTCTCGACTGGCACGCCGGCTGCTCCAGGAAGCCGGCGAAGCCGACGCGAACGCGCGGAGCGCGCCTCGCGGAGGCCGCTTCAGGGAGAAGAAGGGCTCAGATGAAGAAGACGCACGTGGCCGTGTCCGCTTGTGCTGCTTTGCTTGCGACTGCGTTCACTCTCGTCAGCAACCCTGCGGAGGCTGCGTCGGACCCGTTCGTCCGGGGCGGCGACGATTACCCGTACTACAAGGAGAAGGGGAAGTTCGGCGGCGGCCTCACCGTCGGCGCCCACTACGAGACGTTCGATTACCGCGAGGTCTGCGACTGGCTTCCGACCGAGAAGGAGGCCCCCGCCGCCTGCGACGCCAAGCTCTCGAAGCTGGGCCTCCCCACGACAGGTCTGTTCAAGACCGGCTGCGTGATGGCGTACGAATCCCAGCGCAAGGAGTACTGCGGCAAGGTCGGAAGGAGCCTCGAGGCGTCGGCCAACGCCGTGGTGACCGCGAAGCTGTTCGACGAGAAGGTCGACATCCTCGAGCTCGAAGGCTTCGCGCGGGCGGACCGCACGTCGGCGTGGGCCGGCTACACGATCTCGGCCGTCGGCAAGGTGCTCGTCAACTTCGTGATGCCCGCGCGCCTGGAGGCGAAGCCGACCTACTCCCAGAGGATCTTCAAGGCGTCGGCGGGCGTCGGGGTCGGCCCGCTGTCCGTGAGCGTGTCCGCCGAGGCGGTCGGATCGTTCGGGGTGAAGATCGGCGCCGAGGCCGGCACCGCGGGCGTGCGGTTCGACGGTACGCCCTTCACGAACCTCGACGTGACCGCGGGCGCTTCGGTCGGCAAGGTCGTCGCCGAGGCCGGCGTCGAAGGAACCATCAACCTGATGGATCTCAAGCTCCCCTCGGAGGTCTCGGCCGTGTTCGAGGACGCGAAGACGATCCACTGGACGGGGCGCTCGGATCTGACGTTCGACGCGCTCTACGGGAGCATCGACCTGTACGGCAAGATCATGGGGAAGCGCGTCGGCTCGATCACGCTGTTCGAGTGGGACGGAATCCGACAGAAGAAGGTCGAGGTCTGGAACGACGAGGGCGTCGTGCGCTTGTGAGCCGGAGCCATCGATGTCGTTCGCTCGAAGCACGCGCCGCCGCCTGGCCGTCGGTGCGCTTCTCGCCGGCGTGGCCGTCGCGATCGTGGGCGCTCGGAGCCTCGTCCGCGACGACCACGCTCCCGTCCGGACCTCGGCGTCCGGGCGCTCCGCCGAGAGCGAGGTGCCCGCGACGCCCGGTCTCCACGCCGTCGCGCAGCCGCAGCCGACCGTCCCGGTGCGCGAATGGCGGGCCGGCGCGCGACGGACGTACACGTACAAGAGCACGCGTGCGTACCGCCTCGCGCCTCGGACGCAAGGAGCACACGAGACGCGCTTCGAGCTTCGCCTCGACGGCGCGCTCGTGCTGACGGTCGCCGGCGTGGAGGCGGACGTCGTCCATCTCCACGCCGAGCTGCGCGACGCGCACCTCTCGAGCAGCGGCGCGAGCTCGCCGCTGGACATCGACACCGCCCAGCTCCGCCGCCCGTTCTTCGTGACGCTCGATCGTGCGGGGCGGGTGGTCTCGTTCCGGTTCGACGAGACGATCGACGGCGAGACGCGCGAGCAGCTCCGCGCGGTCCTCGCGTCGATGCAGTTCGTCGCGCCGGATCGACCCGAGCGAGTGGAGTGGCTCGCCGTCGAGCAAGACGGCACGGGCGAGTACATCGCCGGATACTCCTGCGCCGGGACGCTCCCCACCGTTCGCAAGACCAAGCAGCAGTACACGCGCGTCCAGAGCGCGAACGGGCTCGTGCCGGTCGCGGAGGTCGGCAGCTACGAGGTCGCGTCGCGCGGGACCGTCGCGCTGGAGCCCGACGGCTGGCCGCGCTCCGTGGACGAGGACGAGACCCTCGTCGTGTCCTTGCCGAAGCAGAGCTACGAGCTCTCGATGGCGTCGAAGGTCTCCGCGACGCTGGTGAAGATCGACGAGGCGCCCGAGCTCGCCGACGCGTTCGACCGCGAAGGCGCGAAGCTCGAGGCGAGCACGTTCGATCATCGCGAGCAGCTCGCTGCCGCGTCGGCTCGGATGGACAAGAGCCGCGTCGCAGGGGCCGACTTCCGCAAGATGCTCGCCGAGCTCGAGTCGCTCTCGCCCGAATCGAGGGACGATCAGCGGCGGGCGCACGTGATGCTGACGCGTCTCGAGGCGCTGTTCCGCCTCGATCCGAAGGCCGCCGCGGAGGCGCGTGACGCCGTACTGAAGCGGCCCCACGACGTGACCTCGCGCATCATCGTCGGCGGCCTCAGCGCGGCGGGGACGCCCGAGGCGCAGCGGGCGCTCGTATCGGTGATGCGTGCGAGCGAGGCACCGTCGGAGACGCGCGTCGGTGCCGTCGTGGGGCTCGGCCTCTCGCCGAACCCCACGCCCGAGGCGATGAAGGCGACGGAGGCGGGGATCCGCTCGAGCGATCCGGCTCAGCGCAGCGCGAGCACGCTGGCGCTCGGCAATCAGATCCGCGAGGTGCGCGCCAGCGAGCCGGCCGCCGCGAGCTCCGCGCTCGACACGCTCCTCGCGCTGCTCGAGGGCGCGACCACGGTGGGCGACGTCGTCCTCTACCTCGAGGCGATCGGCAACGCCGCCGATCCGCGTGCCCTCCCGGTGATTCAGCGATACCTCACGCACGAGAGCTGGGAGATCCGCGCGGCCGCGTACGGGGCGCTCCGCTTCATCGCGGGGGCCGAGGTCGACGAGCTCCTCGTCGCCGGACTCGTGACGAACCCCGAGCCGCGCGTGCGCATCGCCGTGCTGACCGCGATCTCGTTCCGCGACATCCGCGCGTTCGCCGAGGTGATCCTCGCGGTGCTCCGCACCGACCCGTCGAAGGCGGTCCGCAACCAAGCGCTCGCCCTCGTCGTCAGGCATGCGGACAAGATCGAGGGCGCGGGCGAGGCGATCGCCTGGGCGGCGAAGAACGATCCGGACCCCGAGGTGCGCGCGGTCGCGCGGCACGCGCTGTCGTCGGCGGGAGAACCCTCGCCGATGGCTGCTCGATGAGAGCGGGCTGGTCTCGCGCCGCGGTGCGTGCGCGGCGAAAGGCGCGCGGTCGCGAGGGCACGGCACGGCGTCACGCGACGCCGTGCCTGCCGGCGACCGTGTTCTCTCGCGCGAGGGCGCAGCCGTTGCACTGCGGGCCCTCTCGTGAAGACCGGCAGTACCAAGAGAATGCTCGCCCTCGCCGCCACCTCCGTCGTCCTCGCCGCGGGGTGGGATGCGCGCGGCGCTCAATCCCGCGTGGTCGACGTGGTGCCGGCGGACGGCGCCGTCGTCGAGCGTCCTCCCGATCGCGTCCGCGTGCGCTTCTCGAAGCCGATCGACAGTCGGGTCACGAAGATCTCGCTCGTCGGTCCGACGGGAACGTCGTCGCTGGTCATCGAGGGCAGCGGTGCCGATCCGCTCGAGGAGCTTTCGATCGCTGTGCCCGACCAGGGCCGCGGGGGCTACGTCGTTCGCTGGGACATCACGGCCAGCGACGGCGAGCGGCTCCGCGGGCGCGTCCGCTTCGTCGTGGGCAAAGCAAGCGCGAGAATGCCGTAAAGTCTCGCTGTCGCACGCCGGTCGGCGCGAAGGGAGGCGCGCCGGATCGGCGCCCGTGGGCGAGCGGAGCGTCGCGGGACGAGCGCACACACGGATGGGTCTGATAGCCTCACGACGTGCGCGCGCACGTGGGCTTCACCATCTCTTCTTCTCTCGCGGTTGCGGCCGCCATCGCAGCGGCATGCTCTTCGTTCGAGGCGAGCGAGGGGGCGAAAGGGAACGACTCCGACGCGGATGCGCCTCCCGTAGACGACGGCGGCTCGGACGTCGTCTCGCCGACGGTGGACCGATGGTGCGCGGGCCAGGACGCGACGTTCTGTGACGACTTCGACGACGTCGACGAGCCCGACGCGTCGGTTTTCCCACGCTGGACCGAGGTCGAGGTCGCCAGGGCGCACGCCCTCCTCGAGCGCAACGACCTCACGTGGCGCTCTTCCCCCTTCAGCCTCTTGGCGGAGGCGACGTGGACCGGGGACGCCGGCGGGCTTGCAGGGCGCGTCGTCAAGATCGTCCCCGCCACGAACGCGATCGAGGTCGCCTTCGACCTGTACGTCGAGCACGTGAAGCATGCGGGCGAAGCGGGAGCGGAGGATCTACGGACCGAGGACTACGCGACTCCGCTCCTGGTCTCGTGCGAGGGGAACTCGGTGATCAACTACAGGCTCACCGTCCGCGTGTTGCGCGCGTCCCGGAGCGACTTCCAGATGCGGGTCGAGACGATGGCCACGGACGAACGCCATGTGGGGCTCGCGAACCGGCCCGCGCTCCGGAGCTGGAGGCGCGTCTTCGTCCGCCTCGGCGTGAAGGAGCCGATGAAGCCGTTCGTCGCGGTGGACGACCCGAGCTTGGATCTCGTCCCACCGGGCGACCCGTTCCCCATCGCGAAGGAGCCCACCGCGTGCGCCGTCCACCTGGGCGCCAACGTCGGGCCGCAGACGAGCGCGGCCTTCCGATTCGACAACGTCGTGATCCGGACGCTCTGACCCGCGAACGCCCGCGGCGAGCGCGCTCGGACGCGCTCACGCCGGCCGCGTCGCGACGATCACGAGGTAGCGGCTCGTCGTTCGGAATCGCGCCGGATCCTCGTTCCCGGCCCGGAGCGCTTCGACGCTTCGCTCGCGCGTGCGCTCCCACTTGGAGGGGGCGTCGGCGAACAGATCTCGCCCGCGGCGCCAGATGGGATGATGCTGCGCCTGCTCCTCGAACCATGCTTCGGGCGAGGCGGCCTCGAAGGAGAGCGTGTCCTCCTCGATGCTCACGGTCGCGCCGCGCGACGTGAACAACCCGCGTACCCATGCCGGATCGCCCCAGGCCGGCGTGGGGCGTTCGGTAGGCGGCGGCGCGACGCTCTCCATCGCCTCGCGCAGGATCGCGCCGGCCTTCGCGATCGGTCCCTCCGGGACCCACGACGTCACGACGATGCTGCCGCCCGGGCGCACCACGCGGAGCATCTCGGACGCCGCGACCTCGGCGTCGGGCGCGAAGATCACTGCGAACACCGAGACGAGCGCATCGAAGCTCGCGTCGCCTGCCGGGATCTTCCCGGCGTCCCCCTGCGCCACGCTCACGGAGAGGCCCTGCTCCGCCGCGCGAGCGCGGCAGACCTCGAGCAGCCGCGCGGCCGGATCGACGGCGAGGACCTCGGCGCCCCGACGCGCGGCCTCGAGCGCCGCGTTCCCCGTCCCGGCGCCGAGGTCGAGCACGCGCATCCCCGATCCCACCTTCGCCGCGTCGACGGCGCGCTTCGCGGCAGGCTCGAGAGCTGCCGCCGTGAGCTCGTACTGTCCGTCACCCCAGTCCATGAGCGCCATCCTAGGCGAGCCGGTGGGGATGGTCTCTGGCGTCGTGTGGTCGCGTGCGGACTCAGCGATCGAGCTCTCGGTGGACGTCGAAGGCGAGCGCGCATCCGTCGAGACCCCTCGCGTACATCGGCCGCTTCGCATCCGACAAGCTGCTCGGATCGACGCGCCGGCGCATGCGGAGGAGGACCTCGCCGCTCGGGAGGTCGACGATCGCGATCCGGACGTCGTGCGGTCGCTCTCCGTCGAGCTCCGTCGGCACCTTGCCGTCGCCGGGCTCGTCGATGGCGGCGACGAGGACCTCGGCGCGTACGGCTCGCTTCGCGCGCTCGATGGGCGCTCGCTCGAAGTCTCGCTTCAATCGGGCGAGCTCCTTGGCGCCCTCGGCGGCGCGCACGCGGTCGGACCAGGGCGGCAGGAGGAACGGAAGGCCGACGATCGCGTCGTCCAGCCGGCGAACGTTCGCGCTGCGCTCTTCGAGGACCATGCCGCCTGCGTACGCGGTGCGGACGCGTTCGTAGAGAGCGGCCTCGGTGCGCCTCGCGGGCGGATCCAAGAGGCAGAGGAGGAGCGCGTCCTTCGACGACGTCGCGGCGGCGGCGGCGACCCCGTCCGAGGTCCGCAGCGAATCGATGGAACCTCTCACGTAGACCGCCGGCCGGCCGAGGATGCGCGTGCGCCCCTCGCGCGAACGCAGCCGGTCGTCGACCCGGTCACCCTCGTAAGCGCCGGAGAGCCGCACGAGCCACGACTCGATGCGCTCGACGGCCTTCCAATCCTCGACCGTCAGAGTCGCGGCGTGGGTGCGTACCGTCTCGAGGAGCTCGGCGCGTCGTCGATCGACGTCGGTCCGGATCCGCTGTCGGGTCGTGATCACGGCGTGGATCGCGAAGACCAGCGCGAGGACGAGCGCGAGGCGTGCCAGCGACACGAGCCTGCGCATGCGCGAAGTCGAGGTCGCGTCTCGCTTCCGGCCCGTCACGCTCGCCTCGACGCGCGCGGCGAGGGCGGGGTTCATCCGTCGGTTGACGAGCAAGGTCGGCATGTCAGCGCCGCGCGCTCTTCGCCTGCGCGAGGTGGATGTTCCGATCGACGAGCGACATGAGCTGATCGCGCGTGACGCCGAGCCTGACGGCCGCGTGAGCGGCGAGCGACGTCTGCGCGACGCCCGGCACGAACTGATACGTGGCGCGCTGCTCTGCGCCGAGCTCCACCTGCAGGAAGCGCAGGTTGGCGATGGTCCGCTCGCGCTCGAGCCGCGCCGCGAACGCGAGGAAGTGCGTCGTGATGAACGCCTGCGGGGAGAGTCGTTCGAGCATCTGGACGACGAGCTCGAAGATTTCCTCGCCCTCCGACGGGTTCGTGCCGGAGCACAGCTCGTCGAGGATCACCATCGCGCCGGGCGGCAATCGCTCGAAGAGCGCGCGGATGCGGAGCAGCTCGGTGCCGAGCCGGCCTTCCGTCTGATCCGCCTTCGCCTCCTCGATGAGCGAGACGACGAGCCCGCTCGCGAGCGAGAGTGCGCCGGAGCGCGCGGGGACGAAGAGGCCCGCCTGCCCGAGGATCTGCGTCAGGCCGATCGACTGGAGGAGGCGCGTCTTGCCGCCCGAGTTCGGCCCGGTGACGAGCACGGTCGTGTCGTGTCGATCCGTGACGACGTCGCAGGGCACGGGCGTGATCCCGTGCGCGAGGAGGAGCGGGTTGAAGAGGCCGCGCAGCGCGCGCGGTTGGTCCGGAGCGACGAGGTCCGGGAGCGACGTCGCGAGCCCGGCGTCGCGCGCGAGATCGCAGAAGGCGAGAGATCCGAGGAGGAACTCGACGTCGCCGAGTAGCTGCACGAAGCTCGGGAGCTCGTCCTTGAGGCCCTCGAAGACGGCGTCGATGAGGCGCGCCATGATCTCGCCGTCGCCGAACTTGAAGCCGCGCACGAACAGCTCGACCTTCGCGAGCCAACGCCGCCACGGCGAGCTCACGAACGGGTTCTGAGCGT
Source organism: uncultured Myxococcales bacterium (assembly GCA_937949945.1). GTDB lineage: Bacteria > Myxococcota_A > Polyangia > Polyangiales > Polyangiaceae > Labilithrix. The sequence continues at coordinate 58,758 of CALFEQ010000138.1, read as the reverse complement.
CCTCCTGGATCGCCAGGATCTCGAAGCCGCGGATCCGACCGTCGGCGCCGACGCGAACCTTCAGGTTCAGCGTCGCGAGGCGCTCGTCGTAGCGGATCAGGTCGGCCAGCGACCGATAGGGCTCGCCGGCCTGCACGCGCCGACCGAAGGCGGCGAGGCGCGCGAGCCCCGAGCGCGCCGTGACGAACCCCTCGGCGCAGCGGTCGATGATCTCCTTCGCGAGCTGCAGGATCTCGAGCTGCCGCCGGTTGGGATCGAGCTTGGCGTCTCCGTTCGCTCCCTCGAGGTGCGCGCGGAATCGGCAGAGCGAGAGGTACAGGCCCTCGAGCTCCTTTCGGAGGTGTGGCGATGTTGCGAGCTCCGCGACGACGCCGCGCCGATGATGGACGACGGCGGGATCCGCGGGCGGACGGGCGAGGAGCGCGAGGACGTGTCGCGAGGAGGTGAGCGGATGCTCGCGTCCGTCGATCCGCACCTTCATGCACAGCGCGACGAACTGGGGCAGGAAGAGATCGCCCGCGAACGTCTCGGGCTCCCACGTCGACGGCGCCACCTTCGCGTGGTCGAGCGCGTCTGCGAACAGCCCGCTGGAGACGCCGCCGGCGAACGCCAGCGTCATCGCGAGCTTCGTCTCCTCGTAGTCGATGCGCCGGAGCGGGGTGGGGTGGAGGAGGTCCAGCACGCTCACCATCTAGCCGGTGCGGACACGCACGAAAGGCGAATGTTCCGGACCGATGAGCTTTTTCTTCTTTCGTCCGCTCGCGGTAGCGAAGGCACACGAATCGCAAGGGCCGACCTCGAGAGGTGCGCTCATGCGATCGGGTGCGTTGCAGAAGGTACGCGCCATCTTCGCGGCGCTCGGCGGCTTCGCGCTCCTCGAGTCGGGGCAATCTGGAGCTCATGCGGAGTCGTCGCAGAAGAGCTCGCGCTCGCGTGCCGACGTCGCGGCAGCTCGAGCAGGAGAGGCCCGGTTCACGGCCGAGCCATCCGCGGTGCACGTGATCACGTGCGATGGTCCGGGCGAGAACGGCGACGAGCTCTACGTCTACGAGGACACGCTCCGCTCCGCATTCCGCGTCGCCCGCCGTGATTGGGGAGGCATCGGCGGTTTCTCCACGCTGGAGGACGCGATTCGATTCGGGTGCACGGCGGAGAGGAGGGCGACGCAGGCGTCCGCGCGCGCCCGGGTCCGTTGAGTCCGGTTCGGTCACGAATCGGTCAGCTCGCACGATTCGCATTGCGGGGCTCGAGCGGTGCGCTAGGTTGTCGGGGCTCACACAGCGTTTCTCTGCATCGATTGCTCTCTCGGTCACGGGATCGCGCTCGCTCTGCTCGATGCGTCACGTGAGGCTGCGGAAGACGTTCCGCGAAGTCTCCCTCCGATCCCGACGGCACTGGACGGAGGCTCACTCTTCATTGCGCCGTCGATATCGAGAGACACTATGGGAAACCGACTTTACGTAGGCAATCTTTCGTTCAACGTCACGACGGAGGCCGTTCGCGAATGGTTCGCGAGCTGCGGAACCGTCACCGACGTCCACGTGGTCACGGATCGTGAGACCGGCCGCTCGCGCGGCTTCGCGTTCGTCACCATGGGCACGGACGCCGAGGCGCAGAAGGCGATTGCCGAGACGAACGGCGCGCTCCTGGACGGCCGGCCGCTTCGCGTGAACGAAGCCGAGGCGCGCCCGAGCCGCGGCAGCGGCATCCGGTTCGGCGGCGGCGTGGCCGGCGGCGGCGGCGTGGGCGGCGGCGGCGGGAGCGAGCGCAACGGGTTCGACGACGACGAATACGCCACCGGTGTTTGGGCGGCGGGCCGACGTGGGCCTGGCGGTCGGCGTAGCGCCGTCGTCCGGCGTCGCGGCGGTCGTCGCTGGTGATCGTCCGCTGACGTGATCGACGGGCCGCGGGAACAGGCCGAGGCCGCCGCCGCGACCCGTCAGTTGCAGACTTCGTCGCAGAAGTCGCGGAGCGTGGCGCAGGTCGTCGGCGGCGGGATCGGCGTGGTCCCCGGCAGCGTGAGGTTCACGGTGACCTCGGTCACCTCGTCCGAGATCGCGACGTCCGAGCAGCCGACCATCAAGTCCTCGTTGGACCGGATGGCGACCGCCAGGATGGAGTGCTTCCCGAGCGGGAGCTTCAGCGTCGGGGCGCGCCCGAACGCGAGCTGACAGACCGAGACCGCCGGCGGGTCGAGCACGACCGGCGGCAGGTCGGTCTGGTTGGTGATGCGCTTCAGGTAGATGCGCTGGCAGGCGCCCGGCTCGGGATCGTCGTAGACGACGATTTTCACCTCGTCGGAGGCGATGGCCATCATCGTCGACGGGAAGACCACGTCGAGCTTCACGTCGGCCGTCTTCTCCTCGGCGCAGCCCGTCGCGACGGCGCCGACCGCGCCGATCACGGCGAGGACGCCGTACACGCGCATGCGCCGTCTCCGGTCACCCGAGCGGGCATGCTGGAGGGAAGAAGCGGTCATCGGCGGAGGAATGCTACCATCAGGCTCACGCGAATGGCCTTCCGTCGCTCGCCTTCCTTCCGCCGGTTCCGCCGGCTCTCCCGGCGCCTCGCGGCGGTACGCAACGGAGGTGCCGTGCGGACGGCCCTCCTGCTCGTGTCGGCGCTCCCCCTCGGGCTCGCGCTCTTCGGCACGAACCAGGCCTGCACGGAAAAGACGCACGTGGTCGCCGACCCGCCCATCATCATCGGCGCCACGGTCGACCTCACGAGGCAGAAGGACTTCGGCGCCGGCTCGCAGCGCGTGCTCCGTGTGGCCGAGCAACACCTCAATGCCGTCGGCGGAATCCTGGGCCGGCGTGTCGTCCTCGACGTTCGCGACGACGGCGGCGACGACCAGTCGATCGTGGGCATCGGCGACGACTTCATCCGGCGGGGCGCCGTCGGGTTCATCGGCCCGAGCACGACGGGCGCGCTCGAGGCGATGCACGAGGCGTTCAGGGCGGCGAAGATCCCGATCCTGGCGCCGTTCGCCACGTCGCCGAAGGTGCCGCGTCTGCAGGAGGGCAGGGATCGGTACCTCTTCCGGACGTCGTGCGCCGTCGAGTACCAGGCGCGCGCGATCGCTCGTTATGCGCTCGGCGGCTCGTTCGCTCCTCCGGGCGACGGGCAGGGAGGCGGAGGCGGCGGGGGCGATGCGGATGGCGGCGTGCCTGCGTCGTTCAAGGCGTGCAAGAAGATGGCCGCCGTCTACGCCGAGGATGCGCCCGGGCAGGGGAACGCGACCATCGAGGCGCTCAAGGCCGAGTACACGAAGTTCGGCGGTCAGATCAAAGACTTCATCATCCAGAACAACGCCGCGACGTACGACGCCGACGCCGCCGCCGTCATCGACGCCGCCAGGAACGGCGAGGTCGAGTGCCAGGCGTTGCTCATGTTCCCGGCGGACGGCGGCAAGTACATGCGCGCGTTCCGCCTCGCGGTCCAAGACGATCCGGCGTTCTCGCCGGAGAACTTCTTGTCGCTCGGCTTCATCCGCTTCTACCAGCAGGGCTTCATCGAGGCCGGGCGCGTCAACCCGAAGGACGTGAACGAGCCTTCGCTCGTCAACGGCGTGATCGGCGCAGCGTGCAATCAGGAGCGCCGTACGAGCCCGGAGTGGAACCGCTTCGCCACGCTCTACGAGGCGCAGTTCCCGCCGTCGGAGGACGCCGGAAATCTGCCTGCGCCGATCCCGCAGATCTTCGACTCGGTCATGGTGCTCGCGCTCGCGATCGAGAAGGCGGGCACGACGGAGAATCGCGAGGCGATCCGCGACGCCCTCTACGAGGTGTCGTCGCCGCCCGGAGCGGCGTACGGCCCTGCGGAGCTCGCGGAGGCGCTCGACGCCGTGCGGAGCGGGCGAGACATCGACTACGTCGGCGCGGCGGGCACGTTCGACATCGGCGAGAACGGCGACACGGCGCTCGAGGTGATTCTCTTCAAGGTGGTCGGCAACGGGTTCGAGACGATCCCGGGTCTTCGGTCGGCCGACCTCGTGAAGTAGCTCGCGCGGACACACGAACGGGGCGTGGGCTCGGCTGCCTGCGGCATGCCTGCGGTGCGGTCGCGCCGGCGCGCGCTCGCTCTCGACGGCCGGGCGCTTGCAGTCGGAAGCCTTCGTCGCCTCCCGCGTGCGTGCATCACGACGCGCAGCGCGCGCGATCGCGGCGGCCGAAAGGAGCAAGCAGCATGAGCAGCGAGCACTCCTCCACGGGCAAGCTCGGGATCGCGATCGGCAGCCTGATCGCGCTCGCCGGCCTCGTCTCCGTCGTCCTCGCGGCGAGCGCGCGCGACGACTCGCTCACCCTCCTCGGTGCGCTCGTCTTCGTCGTCGGCGTCCTCGGCCTCACGACCGCGCTCTCCAAGTACGCGCGGCACGCGCGCCGGCTTCGTGAGGATTTCGACGACCCGCGGTGGGACGAGACGTCTCGTTGGATCCAGGTCGCGGGACGACCCTGCATCGAGTGTGGCCGCAGGATCACGTTCGCGGCGGAGGGCTTCGCCTGCGATCTATGCGGGCGGCCTGCGCATCACGACTGTGGTCAGGCTCACCAGCGCCGCGCCCACGAGGCGCACGTGGAGCTCGCGGAGGAGGTCGTCGGGGAGGCGTAGCCCGTTCCTCGTTCCCGATCGTTCCCGACCCTGACGGTCGGGGTCAGTGCCTCGTCACGCTCGCGTCGAGATGGACGGGGACCGGCTTCGTCATGCCCCTCGCCCACTCGGTCGTCTGCCAGTTGTGGATCAGCGCCTCGTCCGTCCTGCAGTGGACGCATCGAGCGAGGATCTCGTCCTGCGCCGTCTTCAGGACCCACATGAGGCCGGGGCAGGCCTTGCCCTTCGGTCGTCGCTTGCACTCGACGAGCGTCTCGCGCGCGTGGTTCCTCTCGAGCGGTCCGCCGTACTCGATGAACCGCGCGATGCGGAGCATGCGGCGGTAGAGGCGCGGATTGTCGACGACGAAGTGGCCATCCTTCGTGAGCCAGTGCCAAGGGTCGACGACGAGGAGCATCGGGGCGGTGTATCACGGAGCGGCCGGGGACCCGAGCGCGAGCGGCGGGATGAGGGCGGCGTTGCAGGAGCGAACGCTCGCCCTTCCGTCGCTCAACGCCCCCGAACGACGTCCGCCCGCTGACCGAACAGGTGTCGGCGGGCCTCGTCGTCCATGACGTGATGTTGCATGAGGTCCTTACCGACCTCCACGCCGCGCGCTACGGCCGGGCGTGCGATCATGCGATCGAGCCAGGCCTTCACGCGGGGGAACTCCGCGATGTCGATGCTCATGCGCTCGTAGGAGCGGAACCACGGGTAGATCGCCATGTCGGCGATCGAGTAGGTGTCCGCGACCCACTCGCGATCGGTGAGGCGCTTGTCGAGCACGCCGTAGAGGCGGTGCACTTCGTTCCCGAAGCGCTCGATCGCGTACGGGACCTTCTCTTTCGCGTAGTGCGCGAAGTGATTGTACTGACCGAACGCCGGACCGACGTTCGCGACCTGCCAGGCGAGCCACTCGAGCACCGTCTTCTTCCCGCGGACGTCGCTCGGCATGAACTTTCCGGTCTTCTCGGCCAGGTACTGGAGGATGGCCGCGGACTCGAAGACGCTGATCGGCTCGCCTCCGCCCGGCGGGTCGTCGTCCACGATCGCGGGCATGCGGTTGTTCGGGCTGAGCTCGAGGAACTCGGGCTTGAACTGATCACCGCGCAGGATGTTGACGGGCACGATCCGGTACGGGAGCGCTGCCTCTTCGAGGAAGATGGTGATCTTGAGCCCGTTCGGGGTCGGCCAGAAATGGAGGTCGATCATGGCGCCTCTCCTGGATGCCTTTCCTGGATGCTTCCTTGGATGCCTAGCGCGGAACGTGCGTCGCGGTCGAAGCGGAGCGTGCTCCACGAGCCCGTGTCGAGCGCCGCATGAGGCTCGGCGCTCCCGTCCCTGACGCTGATACGCTCGAGGTCGAGCGTGAGAGCACGTGTCGTTTCCCACCTTCTGATCTCCCTCTTCGCGACGGCGGCCTCGGCGACGGCGGCCGTCGGCATCACCGCGGGATGCGATGCGCGAGGAAGGCCGGTCGCGGCGCCGATGGAGTCCTCGGCCGTGGTGGGGACGGCGTCTTCGGCGTCGCCGTCCGCGTCGGCGGCAGCACCGGAGCCCCGGACGACGCTGCCGTCGGTATCGGTCTCGCTCGACGCCATGTCGGGCGAGCTCACGGTTTCTCCCGAGATCACCTTCGAGGTCCGGCCATCGAAGGGCTCGAAGTCGATGGGGCCGCGCGTGCTCTCCACGTCGAGCGAGCGCGTCCTCGAGGACGTGCGCGTGTGGCTCGAGGCGCATCCCGACGCCGGGCGCGTGCGCATCGAGTGCACGGCCAACCCGAAGATGATGAGCTCGACGCCGACGCCTCGATGGCCCGCGGGTCTCGCGCACCAAGTCGCGCGCTGGCTCGTGGCGCGAGGGGTCGACTGCAAGCGTCTCGAGGTCGTCGGCTTGCTCGACGACGCTCAGGAGGTCGACGAGCGTGTGCGATTCTTCGTCGACCGACCCGCGCCGCGAGACCCGAAGAGAGAGGCGCGACTCGATCCGTGCGCGGAGCAAGGTTGACGAGCGCGTCACGTCAGGAAGCTTCGCGCTCGGAAGCCCTCACCCACGCACGCGGAACCTCGGACGTCCAGAGCGGACCGCCGCCTCGCAGCCAGCCGACGCGTAGCAACCAGGTCCGTGGTCGTGCGTCGGGCCATGGCTCCGTCTCTACGAACGTCACGTGGTCGTCGGCCCAGCCGTCGAAGCGACATGCCGACGAGTAGGGGTCGAGGATCCCCGAGCCGATCACGATGTGGCCGTGATGCCGGTAGTTCTGGAAGACGTAGACGAGGGTGTTTCGAACCTCGGTGGGCGACGAGAGGTCACGGCGATGATGCCGATCCGCCCAGACCTTGCCCTTGCGGTGCACGAGGCGGTTCAGGCGACGAGCGAACGAGATGGCGAAGCCGCTGACTCCCGTGCGCAGCGCCTGCTTGGCCTCGTCGTCCGACGCCTCTGCGGTCGCTTCGACGATCAAGTGGAGGTGATCGTCCTGGATCGAGAAGTGAACGACCTGGAAGTCGTCGGAGTATGGTCGTCTCCGCTGTCGTTTCAGGACCGTCTTCATCAGGTTCGAGACGAGCTCCGAACGAAAGCGCGGAACGCCTCGAACCGCGCGCATCGTCACGTGCACGGGATATCGACGGTGATGAGGTGGCCGAACGCGGTGCGGGACGTTCGGTCTCGCTTTCGGGTTCTTTCTCTTTCGTCCTGCTCCTCGTCGACGACCTCCCCGCTTGCGCCTTCCTTCACCGGAGCCCAGTGGGAACTCGAGGCCGAGCTGACGGTCGGCATCGGCGCCTGCAGCGAGGCGAGGACTCATCGCGCGCACTGATGAGCATGGCGAGCGCGTCGGTCAACGTTCGGCGGCGAGGCTCGTGTCGAATGTCAGTAAGCGGTGCACGACACTGTTGCGAACCGCATCGCGACGGGGCGTTCACGTCGAGTGACCCTCATCGCCTGCGCGCTGGGCGATGACTGGGGATGACGGAGGGCGGAGTCGGGGGCATTGTTGCCCAATCAAACGCATCGGACGATTCGCGGGCGACGGCGTTGCAGACGCGAGCTCGCGCTCAGACGAGCCGGTTGCCCGGTTGCGAAACGAGGTGCGAAGGGGCTGCCCGCACGCGGATCGCGCATTGGGGCATTGTCGCCCAATCAAAGGCATCACTCCCGGCGGCTCCGACGCTCCGACCGTTCGGCTCGCGGGCGTTGTTCAGCCAGGTTCCGGGGGATCGGCTTGTGGGCGGTGTTCAGCCACGTTCCAGGTGGTCGGCTCGTGGGCGGTGGTCCACCCGTCCCACGCGGTCGGCTCGTTGGCCGTCGCCTGCGCGAGCTTGATTGGGCGACAATGGTCCGGCCCTCGCCTTGGCGCCTCGAGCGCGAGTCGTCGAGAGAGCTGGTGTCGAGCGACGTCGCGCGACTTCCCTCGTCTGTTGTGCTGCTGCGTCGCGACGGTCCGACCGTGGCTTCCGCGGGTGTCGTCTCGCGATCTGTAGGGCGCACGTAAAACTGACCCTCAGACGCAACCAAAACTGACCCCCTCTCCGACTCGCAGGCAGTGGGGCGAGTCGAAAGGCGAGACACCTCGTGAGCATCGCCGGCGGTGGCACTCCCGATGGCGGTGCCGATGATCGGCGGGCCCTCTCCAGAAACGTCCTCGCCGTGCGACACCTCGCCACGTCATTGATTGGGCGACAATCGGCCGGTGCGCTCCACGCGCTCCACGGTCACGGCACGCATCGATTGGGCAACAATGGCCCGGTACGCCCCACGCGTTGCGTGGCCGCGGCCTCCCCACGTCGTTGATTGGGCAACAATGGCCGGTGCCCCACGCCCTGCAGGGCTGCGGGTTCCCACGCCGTTGATTGGGCAACGATGGTCCAGTGTCCCACGCGTTGCGTGGCCGCGGCCTCCCCCGCCTTTGATTGGGCGACAATGCGAACGGCGAAGGCGCCCCGCGCTTCGCGGGCTCACCGCGATGCCCTGAGCTCGCGCATCCCGAGCTTGCGCACGACCTCCACGAGCCCGCGCACGACCGGCGAGTCGTTGTCCTTTCGCCATGCGACGCGCAGATCCGTCTTCGGATTGCCCGCGATCGAGCGATACACCACGCCCGCTCGGCGTACGTGGCGGAGCGACGACGGGACGATCGAGACGCCGAAGCCCGCCGAGACCAGGCTCACCACGTCGAGCTGCTGCGCCTCCTGCGCGATGTGAGGGGTGAAGCCCGCCGCGTGGCAGAGGCGCATCACGTGATCGAAGAACGCCGGGCTGCGCGAGCGTGGGAAGAAGACGAACGGCTCGCCCGCCAGCGACGCCAGTTGGATGCGCTTGCGCGGGGCGAGGGCGTGATCGGCCGGGAGCGCGATGACCAGCGGCTCGCGGCGGAGGAGGATCGACGAAAGGCCCGGTTCGTCACGCACCGCGCGGACGAAGCCGACGTCCAGGCGGCCGGCGCGGAGGGCGTCGATTTGGGCCTGCGGGGAGAGCTCCGACAGGGCGACCTCCACGTCCGGGAACTTCGCTCGGAAGGCGCGGAGGAGCTCGGACAGGCCGCTGTAGGCGAGCGACGTCGGGTAGCCGATGGCGATACGGCCGCGCTCTCCCCGGGCTGCGCGCTTCGTCTCGCGGACGGCGAGCTCCAGTGCATTGAAGACGCCGCGCGCGTTCTCGAGGAGGGCCGCGCCGGCCGGAGTAAGCTCGACCTTACGCCTCGAGCGGTCGAACAGGCGCACACCGAGCTCGGCCTCCAGGTCCTGGATTTGGCGGCTCAGGGGCGGTTGGGCGATCTTCAGGCGCTCGGCTGCGCGCCCGAAGTGGCGCTCCTCTGCGACCGCGACGAAGTAGCGCAGATGGCGCAGCTCCACGACGCTCGCAGCATAACACGAGGACGATACCTACAAGGTATCAGAGGGCGCTGATCCATATATTGGACGTCCGGGGCGGGTATCGGGAACGTGACAATGGTCACCCCGACTCGTCATGTGGCTCGTTCGGCTCGCTCTTCGCCGCCCCTACACGTTCATCGTGATGGCGGTGCTCATCCTCCTCGGCGGCACCTTCGCTGCCGTGCGGATGCCGACCGACATCTTCCCGGAGATCGACATCCCCGTCATCTCCGTGATCTGGAAGTACGACGGGCTCTCCGCCGAGGAGATGGAGAAGCGGATCGTCACGAACTACGAGCGCATGCTCACGACGACCGTCAACGACATCGAGCACATCGAGAGCCAGTCGCTGCGCGGGACCGCGATCATCAAGATCTTCTTCCAGCCAGGCGTCAGCATCGAGGCCGCGACGGCGCAGGTGACCGCCATCTCGCAGACCGCCGTGCGCATGGCGCCGCCGGGGGCGATGCCGCCGTTCATCCTCCGGTACAGCGCGTCCAACGTGCCCATCCTCCAGGCGGCGCTCGAGAGCAACTCGCTCTCCGAGCAGGAGCTGTTCGACTACGGCACGAACTTCGTGCGCGCCGACATGGCGACGATCCGCGGGACGCAGATCCCGTGGCCCTACGGCGGCAAGCAGCGACAGATCGTCGTCGACGTCGACCCTCAGCGCCTCTACGCGTGGGGGCTCTCGCCTCGCGACGTCACCGTCGCGATCGCGAACCAGAACGTCATTCTGCCGACCGGCACCGCGAAGATGGGGACCAACGAGTACGCGGTCGCCCTCAACGCGAGCCCGGAGGCGTTCGCCGAGATCGAGTCGCTGCCGATCAAGGAGGTCCGCGGGACCATGGTCTACGTGCGCGACGTCGCCACCGTCCGCGACGGTTCGTCGCCGCAGACCAACATGGTCCACGTCAACGGCAAGCGCTCCGTGCTCATGTCGATCCTCAAGAACGGCAACACGAGCACGATGGAGATCGCCGCGAGCATCAAGAAGATGCTCCCGACGATCGAGGCGCGGCTCCCGAAGGATCTGAAGGTCACGCTCCTCTTCGATCAGTCGCTCTTCGTCCGCGCCGCCGTCGACGGGGTCATCAAGGAGGCCGTGATCGCCGCGGGACTGACCGCGCTGATGATCCTCCTCTTCCTCGGGAGCTGGCGGAGCACGCTCATCGTCGTCATCTCGATCCCGCTCTCGATCTTCACGTCGATCATCGCCCTGTCGCTGCTCGGGCACACGCTGAACGTCATGACGCTCGGTGGGATGTCGCTCGCGGTCGGCATCCTCGTCGACGACGCCACCGTCGCGATCGAGAACATCCACCGCAACATGGCGCAGCGGAAGCCGTTCTATCAGGCCATCATCGACGGCGCGCAGGAGATCGCGAAGCCCGCCTTCGTCGCGACACTCTGCATCTGCATCGTCTTCGTGCCGGTGGCGTTCATCACGGGCGCGGCGCGATCGCTGTTCGTCCCGCTCGCGCTCGCGGTCGTGTTCGCGATGATGACGTCGTACGTGCTGTCGCGAACGCTCGTGCCGACGCTCGTGCGCTACCTCCTCCGCGGCGAGGCCGCCGCGCTCGCGAGCGGGCACGGGCATGGGCATGGGTACGGCTCGAAGAGCATCGCCGGGAGATTCTTCGCCGCGTTCGAGCGCGGGTTCGAGCGGATGCGCATGGCCTACGGGAGCCTGCTCGCTCTCCTGCTCGTACGGCGCAAGCTCACCGTGCTCGGGTTCTTTGCGTTCGTGGCGTTCTCGCTCTCGCTGTACCCGCTGATCGGACGCGACTTCTTCCCGACCGTCGACGCCGGGCTCGTGAAGCTCCACGTGCGCGGGCCGCCGGGCACCCGCATCGAAGAGAGCGAGAAGCGCTTCGCCGCCATCGAGGAGACGATCAAGACCGTCATCCCGCCGGCGGAGATCGAGACGATGATCGACAACATCGGGACGCCGTACAGCGGCATCAACCTCTCGCTCAGCGAGGGGACCTCGATCTCGCCGGCCGACGGGCAGATCCTCATCGCGCTGAAGAAGGGACACGCGCCGACCGCGCAGTACGTGCGGAAGCTGCGGAAGAAGCTCGCCGAGGCTCACCCGGACACGACCTTCTTCTTCCTCGCGCCGGACATCTCGACGCAGGTCCTCAACTTCGGCATCGCCGCGCCGATCGACGTCCAAGTCGTCGGCGCGCCGGGGAACGACGCGGCGACCCTCGAGCTGGCGCAGCGGCTCGCCGAGCGGATCAAGCAGGTGCCGGGCGCGGTCGACGTCCACCTCGCGCAGGTCCCGCACGAGCCCGCCGTGCGCGTCGACGTCGACCGCACGATGGCCCGGCAGGCAGGGCTCACCGTGCGTGACGTCGCGAACGACCTGCTCGTCACCCTCTCGTCGAGCTCGCAGGTCACGCCGAGCTGGTGGCTCGACACGAAGCGCGGCGTCCAATACTCCGTCGCCGTGTCGACGCCTCAGTACGAGAACGACTCGCTCGAGGCGCTCGGAACGATCCCGCTCGCCACTCCGAGCGGGACGCCACAGCTACTCTCGAACGTCGCGACGATGTCACGCGCGACCACGCCCGTGAACATCACGCACTACAACGCGACGCGCACGTACGACGTGCAGGCCAACGTCGACGGCGCCGACCTCGCCTCGGTCGCCGCCGGGGTGCGGAAGGTCATCGACGAGATGCGGCCGACCTTCCCGCGCGGCACCATCGTGAAGATGAAGGGACAGGTCGAGAGCATGGAGTCGTCGTTCCGCGGCATCGCGTTCGGCCTCGTCTTCGCCGTCGTGCTCGTCTACCTGCTCATGGTCGTGAACTTCCAGTCTTGGCTCGACCCGTTCATCATCTTGATGGCGCTGCCGGGAGCCCTGTCGGGCATCGCCTGGATGCTGTTCCTCACGCAGACGACCTTCAGCGTCCCCGCGCAGATGGGCGCGATCATGTGCGTCGGCGTCGCGACCGCGAACAGCATCCTCGTCGTCACGTTCGCGAACGATCAGCGGAAGGTCGGCCGCGACGCGCGCGAGGCGGCCCTCGCCGCCGGCATGACGCGCCTCCGACCGGTCATCATGACCGCCGCCGCGATGATCATCGGTATGCTTCCGATGTCGCTCGGGCTGGGCGAGGGTGGTGAGCAGAACGCACCGCTCGGGCGCGCCGTCATCGGTGGGCTCTTGATCGCCACCTTTACTACGCTCTTCTTCGTCCCCGTGATGTACAGCATCCTCCGCCGCAAGCCGCCGAAGGTGGATGCAGAGATCGAGGCGCTATGAGTCATTCGATGGAGCCCGAACATCGTCCAGCGACGCGGGGGCCGCACGCCGACGGAGATCTCGGCTTCGACCTGCCGCCGCCTGCGCGCATCTCGGGCACGCGCGCTGCGGCGCTCGCGCTCGTCGGCGTGGCGATCGTCGCGGCGGCGTTCGTCATCGGCTGGCTCCCCAAGAAGCGTGCACGACAGGAGCTCGAGACGACCATGTCGAGCGAGTCGAGCGGCGTCCTGCGCGTCACCGTCGTGACCCCGACGGTCCTCTCGAGCGATCGCGCCATGGTCCTGCCCGGCAGCTTGAAGCCGCTCGAGGAGGCGTCGATCCGCACGCGCGCGAACGGGTACGTCCGGCGGCGTCTCGTCGACATCGGCGACAAGGTCGAAGCCGGCCAGCTCCTCGTCGAGGTGGACACGCCCGAGCTCGATCAGCAGCTCGAGCAGGCGCGCGCGCAGCTCGCGCAGGCGACCGCGGCCCTCGAGCACGCGAAGGCGAGCAGGGACTACGCGAAGTCCAGCCTCGAGCGCCGCGAGAAGCTCGCTCCCACCGGCGTCACGTCGGTCGACGAGGTCGAGAAGAGCCGCGCGGAGGCGTCCGTCGCCGAGGCGAACGTCACGCTCGCGCAGGCGACCCTCGAGGCCCAGAGCGCCAACGTCCGCCGCCTCACGCAGGAGAAGGCCTTCGCGCGTGTCGTCGCTCCGTTCGCGGGCACGATCGTGTCGCGCAGCGTCGAGAAGGGATCGCTCGTCGGGCCGTCGGTCGAGCTCTTCAAGCTCGCGACCACGGATCCGATGCGCGTCATCGTCGAGGTGCCGCAGGACGTCGCGCCGAGCGTCAAGAACGACCTCCCCGCGAAGATCAGCGTCCGCGAGTACGCGGGACGCACGTTCGAGGGCAAGGTCGCGCGCTTCGCCTCCGCGCTCGATCCGCAGTCGCGCACGATGACGACGGTGATCCACGTCCCGAATCCGAACGGCGAGCTCCTCGCCGGCATGTACGCTCAGGTCGAGCTCTCGCTGCCGACGCCCCACCGCGTCCTCGAGGTTCCGGCCACGGCGCTGATGAGCGACGCCAACGGCACCCGTGTCGCCGTCGTCGGCCCGGACAATCGCCTTCGCCTCGTGCCGATCGTCATCGAGCGCGACACCGGAAAGACGATCCAGATCGCGACCGGCATCACCGAGACCGATCGCGTCGTGAAGATCGCGAGCGCGGAGCTCGTGGAGGGGCGCCTCGTCGAGATAGCGGACGAGAAGTAGCCGGCCGCGGGCGATCGGGATCGAGCGACCGAGGCGGCGGTATACTGGGAAGACATGCTCACGATGCCGCGCCTCGTGCTGTCGCTCGCGTGTGTGGCGGGCGTCGCTTCGTGCTCGTTGTTCACCGATCTGAGCGGTATCTCGGGCGACGGCGCTCCCGTGGACGACGGGGGAGCCGACCTCTCGGACGTCGCCGAGGTCGCCACGCCGGAGGGCGGAACGGTCGACGCCCTTGGCTCGGGCGCGGATGCCGGGTTCGCTTGCGCGACACTCGATCCGAAGCCGACGTTCTGCGACGACTTCGACACCAATCCCCTCGGCTACGACTGGCAGATGCACGTGTCGTCCGGCGCGGAGCTCTCGTTCGACCTCACGAGGTTCCGCTCGTCGCCGCGAGCGCTCCTCGCGAGGAGCGGCTCGGGCCAGACGCGGCGCGACGCCTACCTGCTGCGCGAAGCCAACACGGTCTCCACGCACGTACGCGTCGCATTCGACGCGCTCGTCGACGACCTGGAGAGCGAGCGGGTCGTCGTCTCGAAGCTGTTCTTCGCGGACTCGGCCGACGCGACCGGCCCGGCGCGCCAGCTCTGGCTGTACTTCGAGGCGCGCTCCGCGACGATCCTCGAGAGCTCGGCCACGGGCGACGCCTATCACGAGCTCACGCGCTATCCGCTGGCCGGATCGTGGGCGCGCTACGAGGTCGACCTCGCCCTCGACACGCGCACGATCACCGTGACCATGGACGGCGTCGTCGCCGCGCAGAAGACCCTGAGCTCGGCGTTCAAGCCTGCCTTCGTGAGCTATGCCCTCGGCGCCATGCGGATGGGGAACCCGCCGTTCGGCGAGGTTCGTGTCTGGATCGACGACGTGGTCGTCGATCTCCAGTGAACGCGAGCGGCATCGACGGAGACCGTCGCTCCGGGATCGCGACGAGAAGTAGCCGTCACGCGAGGTGCAGGAGCTCCGCCCACTTCTTCGCTGCGCGCGGGATCTTTCCCGCCGCGAGCACCTCGGCGAGCATCGCGAGACGCCACCACGACAGCGCCGACCACGCGACGAAGACGGCGACCGCCAGCGCGAACGCAAGCCAGGAGACCCGGGACGGGAAGGCGCACAGGAGGCCGATCGCCGGAACGAGGGGCAAGAGCTCGTAGACGCAATGGCGTCGCGGGATCGCGAACGGCGCGACGCCCGAGAGACCGAGGTGCTTCGCGTGTCGTGCGAGGGCGAAGAGAAAGGCGTCGGCCTCGGGGGTCCAAGCACGGATCTGGATCACGCCCGGCTCGTCGGCGCGGAAGATCGTGATGGACGTCGACGACTTCACCGAGAGACCCCGGGTGAGGTCGAGCCGTCGCTGGACCGTCACCGCGGCGATGCGCTCGAGCGGGATCCTCTCCCGAGGGCGTCCCACGAAGGACGCCGCGATCATTCGCGAGTCGAGCTCCACGAAAGCCGCTCCGGTCCCGTCCGCGCGCCATAGGAACAGGACGAGGACGAGGAGCGAGAAGACGACCAAGCGAAGGGGAGCGTCGTCGCCGGTCGCGGCCGGCACCAGCGCCACCAACGGCACCAAGCACGCGGCGCAGAGCTTTGGCAGCGACGCACCTTCCGATGACCTCAGCTTCATGGCTCGATCGTGTCCTCCGTGTGAAGTGTCGAAACGACTCACGATGGGTTCATCGGCCGCGCTTCGAATTGGTTGCTCGCTTTTCGTCGAGGTGACTCGGAGGTGCGCAGCAGCTCCACCCACTGCTGCAGCGCGGGCGGGATCTCTCCGGCCGCGATCGCCTTGGCCAGCCTCGCGAAGCGCCACCACGACAGTGCCGTCCACGCGACGAACACGGCCGTCGCCAGCGCGAACGCAGACCACGAGACGCGGAACGGGAAGGCGAACGGGATCGCGATTGCAGGGAGTAGCGGCACGAGGTCGTAGACGTACTGACGTCGCGGGATCGCGAACGGCGCGACGCCCGAGAGCCCCGCATGCTTCGCGCTTCGTGCGAGGGCGAAGAGGAAGGCGTCTGCCTCGGAGCTCCTCGCCCGGATCTGGATCACGCCCGGTTCGTCGGCGCGAAAGACCGTGATGCACGAGAACTAGTCTGGCCAGAAATTGCGGGTCGGGGCGAGCTGCCGCCGGACGGCCACCGCGGCGATGCGATCGAGCGGGACCGTCTCGGAACGGCGGAGCGTGTAGTGTCCCGCGACCACCTTCGCGTCGACCTCCAACCAGGAGGCCCCGGTCGCGCTCGCGATCCAGAGGAACAGGACGAGGACGAGGGTGAACGACAAGTTGACGGAGAACGGCGAGGGCGTGGCGATGGAGAGCTGGTAGCCGTCGCCGTAGAACGATCGAACGTCTCGACTCAGGCCTACTTCGACGCCGGCGCCAACGGCCGCGCCTACGGAGCCGTTCACGACGCCGGTGCTCCCGTAGGACTTCAGGCTTCCGTGCGCGACGGTGTCAGTGACGCGCTCCCGGATTCGCGACGGGACGTTCATGCCGGGTGCATCGGCCGCTTTTCGAATCGGTTGCGCGTTTTCGTCCCTGCGGCCGAAGGCGCCTGCTCATCGGTCGAGCTCGACCACCTCGACCACGAAGAAACGCCGGCACCACCCGTGCTGCCGATCACACTGTTCGGCTGACGGAACAGTGCGAGGGCCTCCGACGAACTATGATGGTGGTGTCTGCGTCTTCTGCGCGTTCCCGCGGGGGAAGCCGGGCTGCGCGCGTTCACGCGACGCGGTCGAGCTCGTGGGAACGGCCCACGAAGCGTCGGAGGAGATCAGCATGCACGCTCCGCGTACGATCACGGATCAGGATAGCCGCCGCCTCGCGGAGGTCGTCGAGCTCTACGAAGACAAGGCGGGCGCCTTGGCCGAAGCGCTCCAGCGCGAGCTCGAACGCGCGGTGATCGTACCGTCCAAGGCGGTGGAGGCGTCGGTCGTGACCATGAACTCGCACGTCGTCTGTCGCGACGACCATGGGACCGTCCGCGAGGTCCACGTCGTGTACCCGCAGGACGCCGATGCCAGCGCCGGTCGCGTGTCCGTCCTCACCCCGCTCGGTGCCGCGCTGCTCGGTGCTCGCGTCGGCGAGCGGGTCCACGTCGTCGGCCGCGGCAGCGCACGGGCGTGGACGATCGAGGAGATCCGCTATCAGCCGGAGGCGGCGGGCGACTACCATCTCTGACGCTCGGCCGAGGCGCGTCGTCCCCGGGAGGCCCACGGGGGCCGCGTTGCCGCGCGACCGCCTCCGTTGTGCCGGGTTGTGACAGCCCGGAACGCCAATGCGTGCCACCGAGTGAGGGCTTCGTCGCCGAAGCTCGCGCAGCCCGCGGAAAGACGGCCGCGAGCAAGGCTGGTACGGCGCGTGCTGACGACAGGCCCCTGCGGAGGTGATCATGCGTCGGCTCGCGCTCGGTCTCGTCGTCTTCTGCGTCGCGTGTGGAGCTTCGTCGGGCGAAGGCGGAAGCAGCGGCGCCTCGCCGTCCGACACGCCGCCGGGTACGGGGGATCTCTGGGCCGACGGTATCACCGGCGACGGCGAGATCCCCGGAGACCCGGGCGCGGCGGGCGAAGGCGCTCCGGCGAGCGGCGGTATGGCCGACGGCGTCGGCATGGGCAGCGGCGGCGGCGCCGGCGGCGGCAGCAGCAGCGGGAGCAGCGGCAGCAGCGGCAGCAGCGGCGCCGGCAGCGGGAGCGCCGGCCCCCTCCCCCCCGGGGGTGGCGGCTCCTCGGGCGGGAACGGCACCGTTCCGCCCGGGGTCCTCACGGCCGGTGCGTGGGACGACAACCGCAACTTCGACTTCTTCACGCAGTACCGGAAGTCGGTCGCGCAGACGCCGGGGCTCGTGCCGATCACGGATGCGGAGTACGAGGCGTCGCGCTCGATCGCTTCGAGCGCGCAGCCGAAGGCGACGCTCGACGTGTCGCTCGTGATCGACACCACCGGCAGCATGGGCGACGAGATCCGCTACTTGCAGAGCGAGTTCATCGCGCTCGCCTCCTCCATCCAGGCGAAGTATCCGAGCTCGGCGCAGCGCTGGTCGCTCGTCCTCTACCGCGACACGACGGACGAGTACGTCGTTCGATGGTTCGACTTCCGCGACGACCCGGCCGAGTACCAGACGAAGCTCGGCAAGGCCGTGGCCGCCGGAGGCGGTGATTACCCGGAGGCGCCGGACAAGGCTCTCGACGTCGCGCATCGACTCTCGTGGCGGCGTGACGCAGCGACCGCGCGCATCATGTTCTGGGTCGCCGACGCCCCGCACCACGTCGAGAACGCGCAGGCGATGGCGGCGGCGATCCGGAGCGCGCGTGACAAGGGCATCCACGTCTACCCGGTCGCGTCGAGCGGCGTCGACGAGCTGACCGAGCACACGATGCGCTCCGCCGCGCAGCTCACGGGCGGGCGCTACCTCTTCCTCACCGACGACTCCGGCGTGGGCAATCCGCACAAGGAGCCGACGGTGCCGTGCTACTTCGTCACGAAGCTCGATCGCGCGATCCTCCGCATGATCGACATCGAGCTGAGCGGCCAGTACCGAGAGCCGACGCCGGACGAGATCCTGCGCACGGGGGGATCGCCGCAGAACGGCGCCTGCACCGTGTCCTCGGGCTCCGTGCAGATCTACTGAGGCGACGCCCCTCCCTACGAGGGAAGGCCCCGAACGCACGTCCGCTCGCGTAGAATCGACGGAGTGGACGAGACGCGCACCCTTACCGCGATCGAGGGTGAGTCCGACGGGCTCGAGCCCGCGACGGTGCCGTACCTCGTCATCGCGCTCGACTGCGCGAGGCCGTGCGCGCCGCCGGCGCGGATCCACCTCGACACGACGTCCGTGAGCATCGGCCGCGGCGCGTGCCGGCGTTGGACCCGCGAGACGTCCGACGGAGGTGCGCGCGTGTTGCGCGTCGAGCTTCCCGACGCGTGGATGTCCTCGGCCCACGCGCAGCTCGTCGCCGATCGCGCAGGACGCTGGACGCTCGTGGACCAGGGCTCCAAGAACGGCACGTTCGTCGGAGGCGTGCGCGTCGAGCGCAAGGAGCTATTGGACGGCGACGTGATCGAGGTGGGCAACACGATCCTCGTCCATCGCGTCGCGACGGTGAACGTGCCGCGCGGGCGGCAGGGACACCTCGGGCGTCCGCTCGACGCGACGCTCTCCGAGCGGCCCACGCGAGGGCTGCCCCGCACGTTGAACCCCGTCTGGTCGGAGGCGCTCACCACCGCGCTACGGGTCGCGCAGAGCGACGTGTCGATCCTCGTGACGGGCGAGAGCGGCACCGGCAAGGAGGTGCTCGCGCGCGCGGTGCACACGGCGTCCGGCCGGAGCGGCGCCTTCGTCGCGCTCAACTGCGGTGCGATCCCTCGGACGTTGATCGAGGCCGAGCTGTTCGGCGTGCGGAAGGGCGCCTACTCGGGCGCGACCGAGGACCGGCCCGGCCTCGTCCGCGCGGCCGATCGCGGCACCCTGTTCCTCGACGAGATCGCCGAGCTGCCGGAGTCGTCGCAGGTCGCGCTCCTGCGTGTGCTCCAGCAGAAGGAGGTGTTGCCGGTCGGCGATACGCGCGTCGTCTCCGTCGACGTGCGCGTGATCGCGGCGACGCACGCGGACCTCGCGGCGCGCGTCGCCGAGGGACGCTTCCGGGCCGACCTCTACGCGAGGCTCTGCGGCCACGTCGTCCGTGTGCCGAGCCTCCGCGAGCGGATCGAGGACGTCGGGCTCCTGGTCGGCGAGCTCCTGCCGCTCGTCGCCGAGGAGCGGGCCGAGCGCCTCGTGCTGTCGCGCGCGGCGGGACGGGCGCTCTTCCTGCACGACTGGCCCTTCAACGTGCGCGAGCTCGAGCACGCGTTGCGCGCGGCGCTCGCGATCGCCGAGGACGACGAGATCCGCCTCGCTCATCTGCCCGAGGTGCTGCGCGGCGAGAAGAGGACCACGGGCGCGGCCGCCGAACGGGCCGCCGGCACCGCCGAGCAGGCCGCCGCGGCCGCCGACGAGCCGGAGAGCGTGCGCGCCGAACGCGAGCGCATCGTCGCCGCGCTCGAGGCGTGCAACGGCAACCAGACGAAGGCAGCGCGCATGCTCGGGATCTCGCGCGCGACGCTGGTGACGAAGCTCTCGATCCACCGCCTGCCGCGTCCGCGGAAGTCGAACCGCTGAGCCGCGAAGAGATCCGAGAAGGATCATGCATCGATGCCGGGGACGAGCAGCGCGCTGAAGCGGTCGGGCCGGACGACGCCGCGAGCGCGCATCCACGCCTCCGCCGCGATCAGCTCGTCTCGCAAGGACGCGTCGAGCCGCCCGAGGTGACGCTTGCACGCGGCCGCGAGCATCCCCGTGCCTGCACGCGTGAAGGCGCGCTCCGCTTCTCGCAGCCACGATTTCGTCGCTTCGACGTCGCGCTTGCGCCAGGACAGCGCCGCGCGAACCGCGGCGGCGTAGCCTCGTGCAGCCGGGACGGGGTCGGCGTCGAGCGCGGCCTCCGCCCGCCGCGCGATCGCGAGCGCTTTCGGAGAACGCGCAGCGATCGCGGCGCGCGCGCGGAGGTACCACGCCTCGGTGCGCACGGCCTGGACGTTGAGGAAGAGGCTCTTCTTCAGCCCGCCCCACGCATCCTCCACGATGCGAAGCGCGGCCTCGCCGTCGTCGCAGTAGAGCGCGATGTGAGCGCTCGCCAGCGCGTGGTAGTAGTGCTGCAGGTAGAAACGGTGCTGCGGCCACCGTGCGATGCCGAGCTCGGACATGCGTCGCGCCTCGTCCGGCTGATCGGCGCACAGCCAGACGATGTTCGGCAGTCCGGTCTGCAGCTCCGCGGCGAGATAGAGATCACCGCGCCGCTGCGCGTCTTCGAGCAACAGCGGGACTTCGCGACGTAGCGCGTCGAGCTCGCCGAGGTTGAAGAGGCAGTCGATGGCGAAGCGTTTCGAGAGCGCGATCTCGTGGCTCGCGCCCGTGCACCCCGTACGGAACGACTCCGCGGCGCGCTCCAGCGAGGCGTGCCCTTCGCGGTAGTGACCGCGCTCGTAGTCGGCCAAGCCTTCGGCGAAGTAGGCCAGCGCCGTCGTGTACGGCGAGTCGATGCGCGAGGCGATCGAGCGGGCGCGCGAGAGGAGCTCCTGCGTCTGCTTCCACGCGCGCGGGCCGTTCGTCGAAAGGAAGATCACCTCGGTCAGCAGCGCCCGAACGATGCGGAACGGCTCGCCGAGGTCGAGGCACTGGAGCAGGTGCCGAGCCTGAAAATCCGCGGCTTGGATCGGGTCGACCGCGCCGAGCCGTGCCGCTGCCGCCCAGAGCGCATCCGCGCGGAGCAGAGCGTCCGGAGCGACATCGCTCGCCGATCGCTCCACGAAGTCGAACCCTCGGAGCCGCAACTTCGCGCGGTGCAGGAGGATCGATCCGAAGGCCGTGACCGACGAGCTCGGCACGCGCACTCCGACGTGCGAGAGCACGGCACGGATCGCGTTCAACCCCTCGTCGAGGCGGCCGGAGCTGAGCCATTGCTCGGCCGCGCGGCGGCGTAGCTCGAGGGCCTCGGCGGGCTCCGCCTCCGCGGCGGCTCGCTCGAACTCGATCGCGGCGTCCGCCGAGAGCCCGCCGTTCGCGAGCGCGTCGGCGAGCTTGAGACGGAGCCGTTCGGCGCGGGACCTCGAGGCGGGGAGGTGAGCGATCGCCCGCCGGTAGAACGACGCCGCGCGCTCGAACGCGAGGGCCGCGCGCGCGGCGTCGCCTGCCCGCAGCGCGTACTCGCCGGCGCGGGCCGTGTCGCCGCCGCCCTCGAAGTGCATGACGAGCGCGTCGAGATCGTCCGGGCGCTGCCGCTCGGTGGCGAGCGCGAGGGCGAGGTGCCTCGACGCGCGCGTCGCACGATCGAGCTTGCCGACGACCGCCTCGCGGATCCGGTCGTGGTACGTCTCGACGTCGTCCGTGGGACGGAGACCGGTCGTGCGGATCAAGCGCTCGGCGCGGAGATCCTGCGCGACGCTCGCGAAGGACGCCGGATCGAGGCGTGCAGCCTCCGCGACCACGCTCTGCGGGAGGGGGGCGGACGCCACGGCGACGAGCTCGAGAACCTCCCGCGACGGCCCGTGCCTCGCGCTGATGCGATCCCAGAGGACGTCGTCGAGGCGCACGCTCGCGGCGGAGAGCGCCTCGGCCCGGGCGGAACGCGCGACGCGCCACGCGAGCTCGTGGACGAAGAACGGATTGCCGCCGGCCTCTGCGGCGATCGCCTCCGCGGCGTCCGCCGCCGATTCGCCTGCGTGCGCGAGGAGCGACGACGCGAGCTCGCGCGCCTCGTCCGGCGGCAGCGGTGAGAGCGAGATGCGCCGCGCCCTCCCTTCGAACGGGAGCTGGACCTGCTGGCGGCTCGTCAGCACGAGCAACAGCGGCGGCGGGGTTGGTGCGCGGCCGAGCGCGCCGAGGAACGTCAGGCTGTCCGCGTCGGCCCACTGGAAGTCGTCGATGCAGATGACGATGCGTCGCAGGCGGGCGAGCCCCGCGAGCAGCGCGATGAGCGCTTGCTCGGCGTCGCGGCGCATGCGGTGCGGCTCTTCCCATGCACGGTCGGGCGACGACGATCGGTGGGCGCTGAAGTCGGGCACGCGCTCGAGCACGGGGAACAGAACGCAGAGCAGGTCGGTGTTCGCAGGCAGCGGGCTCGTGTCCCACGTGCTCGGCGGGTGCTGCGCGAGGTATTGCGCGAGCTCGTCGATGACGCCGTCTATGGCTTTGTACGGAATGCCCTCGTGCTCGTAGCAACGGCCTTGGAGGACGAGCGGAGGCTCGCTGCTCGTCTTCAGCTCCGCGACGAGCTCGTTCACGAGCGCGGTCTTGCCGATGCCCGACGTGCCCTCGACCGTGACGACCGCCAGGCCGTCGGCGCTCTCGCGGTAGGCCGCGAAGAGCTCTTCGAGCTCGCGCCGACGTCCGACGAGTCGCTCGCGACCGGTGTCGATGCCGCGCGTCGACTCGGGCTCGTCGTGCGTGCCGAGCCACTCGAGCACGTCACGGGCGGACGGCCGCTTCTCCGGTGACGGATCGAGCAGGCGTACGCAGAGCTCGTCGAGGTCTTCGGGCACCCCGGGCGTGATCGCGCTCGGACGCGGAGGCTCGAGGCCTGCGCGCAGGAGCACGCTCGCGATCGAGCGGTCGTCGAACGGCGAGGTGCCCGTGAGCGCCTCGAAGAGCATGACGCCCATCGCGTAGAGGTCCACCGCCGGTCCCGACGTCCCGCGCGCCTGCTCGGGCGCCATGTACCCGAGCGTCCCTTGGACCCGCCCGTCGTCTTCCGTCGCCCCGCCGGCCCCGGAGCGATCGGCCACGAGCCCGAAGTCGAGCAGGACGACGCGCCCGGACTCGCTCACGAGCACGTTCGACGGTTTCACGTCGCGGTGGACCTTCCCCGAGGCGTGCAGGAACTCGAGGCCGCGAGCGAGCTGGGTGAGCGCGTCTCGCAGGCGGCCCTCGTCCAATCTCGAGGGCGACGTGACGGAGGGTGGCTTGTCCGGCTCCCGAGGCCTGCGGACGGACTCGGCCTCGTCGTCGAGCGTCAGCGTCGCGCCTGCGTCGCCGGTCGTGCGCTTCTCGACGAACGACACGGACGGGACGGCGCGGACGGAGGCCTCCTCGCCGCGGACGTACGTCCGGAAGTCCACGCCGCGTACGAGCTCCATCGTGAAGAACCAGCGATCGCCGTCGTTCAGGAGCTCTCCGAGGCGGATCAGGTTCGGGTGGCTGAGCCCCTGGAGCGCGCGGAACTCGCGCTTGAAGCGCAGGAGCGCGCGGGGGGTCACGTCGGGAAGGAGCTTGAGCGCGCAGGTCGTCTGCTGCTCCTCGTCGAAGACTTCGTACACGAGGCCCATTCCTCCGCGCCCCAACACGCGGACGACTCGGAAACGGCTGCTCGGGCACCAAGCGAGCATCGACACGTCGGTAGCACGTATGACGGACGAAACGCCTTCAGCGTTGCCTAGTCGGTTCGATTAGACAACAGGTCGCGAAGGCCGGCGACGGACCGGGGCAAAACGAGAAAAAACCGCAGTCTGGCGGGGCCAGGGCGCCGGTATCGGGTGCGGCATGTCGGTTGCTGCGCGGCCCGGGCGCTTCGCTGTTTTGCGCTCGGAGGTGTGATGTATCGGTCGTTGTTCGCCTTTCTGTCGATGGTCCTCATCGCGATGATCGGCGCGTGCGGTTCCGAATCGAGCGTCGATCCACCGCCCGACGAAGGTAGCAGCGAAGTCGTGGACGACGCCGGCGCGGGTGGCGGCCGAGGCGGTCAAGGAGGAGCTGGCAGCGACGACGCCGGAACGAGCGACGATTCGGGTACCCCGAAGGACGCCGGTGAAGACGGCGACGCGGGCGAAAAGAACGATGCGGCGAGCCCGCCCGTGCTCGTCTCCACCAGCCCCGCGGAGCCGTCAACGTCGCCGTGACCGGATCCATCGTCCTCGAGTTCTCCGAGCCGATGGAGATCGGGAGCGTGACGCTGACGACCTCTCCGTCGATCACGCTCGGGGCCGTCACGTGGGACGCGACGACCACGCAGGCCGTCTTCCCCATCGCGTCGCCGCTCGCGTTCGGGACGACGTATCAGGTCAGCGTCGCCGGCCAGGACCTCCAAGGCGAGAGCCTCGCCCCGACGACGTTCTCGTTCACGACCCGCGAGGACGACTCCGACGCCACGCCGCCGACGATCACGAGCTCGGTCCCGGCGAACGGCGCGAGCTCCGTCGCGACGACGACGACGCTCACCATCGTCTTCTCCGAGCCGATGGACATCGGAACGGTGGCGGTCCTCACGAGCCCCGCCGTCGACATCGGGGCGCCGACGTGGACGAACGGTGACACGCAGGTGACGTTCTCGCCTTCGGACGGGTGGGCGCCGGCGACGAGCTACGCGGTGACTGTGAGCGGAAGCGACCTCGCGGGCAACGCGCTCACGGGCAGCACGACGTTCTCGTTCACGACGGCCGCGCCGTCCGACACGACGGCGCCGCAGGTGCAGTCGACGGCGCCCGCGGCCGGGGCCACCGGCGTCGCGACGACCACTTCCATCTCGGTGACGTTCACCGAGGCGATGACGACCGGCAGCGTCTCGGCCTCGACGTTCACGGTGAAGAAGGCGGGAGGGACGCCGCTCGCAGGGACGTTCACGTGGGACGCCACGCACACGCTCGTGACGTTCGAGCCGAGCGCGGCGCTCGAGCACGACACGACGTACGAGGTGAACCTGGCGACGGGCATCCAGGACGAGGCGGGCAACGGACTTGCGGCACCCTACTCGTTCTCGTTCACGACGGCGTCGGCGCCGGACACGACCCCGCCCACCGTGGTCTCCACGGACCCCGCAGACAACGCGATCGGCGTTCCGCTGAAGCCGTCCATCGTCGTCACGTTCTCGGAGCCGATGGACAAGGCGTCCGCGCAGTCGGCGTTCTCGATCACGAGCCCCGCCGGCGTTTCTCTCGGCGTGCCGTCTTGGAGCGCGGACGGCAAGACGATGACGGTGCCTTTCGCGACGACGTTCAATCACGGCACGACCGTCACCTGGCAGATCGGCACGGGCGCGAAGGACCTCGCGGGCAATCCGATGAGCGAGGCCGTGTCGCGCACCTTCCGGGTGATCCGGCTCGTGCGTCGGCACATGACGCCGACACTCGATGGAGACGTCGTGGAAGGGCACACCGTGGAGCTCAGGACTCCCGCGTTCGTCATCGGTGACATCCCCTCCTACGTGTTTCGCGCATTCCTCTCCTTCGATCTCAGCGTTCTTCCTTCGAACTTGATCCGGATCACGAATGCCACGTTGACCCTGAAACAAAAGACGGTGGACGCCAACACATTCGCGCATCTCGGCCCGCTCTATCTCGACAGCGTCGATTTCGGGGCGTCGCTCGACGTTTCGGACTTCGACACGCCCATCCTCCAGCACACGAAGTGCAACCCGAGAGGCACCGTCTGCTGGACCGAGGACCTCAGCATCGTGCTGGCGACGGAATCCAAGACGACCATGTCGGTCAACCAGCTCGACAAGGTCGCAGACGACTGGAGCAAGCGAACGTCGCGTGCCTACCGATCTCAGTTCCGCATTCGGTTCAGCAAGAAGACGGACAACGACGGAAAGTACGATCTTCTCATGATCCACTCGTCGGAGGCCACGAGCAGCCAGGACCGACCTCAGCTCAGCGTCGAGTACGAGGTCCCGTAACGCCTCCGCGCTCACGACGGACGCGCCGCGGGCGCCGCGCGATCAGCGCTCGCCCGCGGCGTGCTCGTGCATGGTCTGGAGCGCGACGAGCGAGTGCGCGAACGCTCCGCCGGCACGCATCTCGGCGGCGACCCAGATCGCTTCCATGATCTCCTGCTCGGTCGCGCCGCGAGAGAGCGCGCCCTGCGTGTGGCCGCGGATGCAGTACGGACACTGCGTGACGTGCGCGACGGCGACGGCGATGAGCTGCTTCGTCTTCGCGGACAGGGCTCCGTCGGCGAAGACGGCCTTGCTGAACTCGCGGAACGCACGCTCGGGTTCGGGCGCGAGCTCACGACGCTTCTGGGAGAGCTCTTTCGAGACGGGGGGATAGAGATGCTCGGCCATGGCTTCCTCGCTGCGATCCCATGGCTGGCAAGCAACACGCCGCGGTCCGAAGAGTTCGAGCCGTCGTGCGGTGCGTGTCGCGCAGCCGAGGAGCTCGGACACGCCCGCGCTCGCGAGACCGATGTCGACGGCGATCACGTCTGGCACGCCACGCGGCTCGCGTGCCGACGAGATGCTCCTCGAGCACGCGCGAACGTCGCCCGAGGCGGTCTCCGCGCCGCGCGGCGCATGACCCTTGCAGCAGGCTCGGTCATGCGCGCTCTGGATCGCTTCCGTCTCGCTCGTGCGCTGGCCGTCGTGACGGTCGCGTTGACGTGCGCCGCTTGCGGATCGCCACGTTACGTCTTCGAGCCAGCCGTGGCCTCGAGCGCCACCGTCGCTGGAAGGGCCGCGTCGCACTACCGTATCCCTCCGGAAGCTCCGCGCGGAGACGTCCGCGTCGCCTCGTTCGGGCTCGTGGACATCGAGCCCGCCGACGAGCTCCGCTACCGCGGGGCCCCCGACGAGCTTCGGACCATTCACGTCAGGCTGGTGGTGGCGAACAACTCCGACGCCGCGTGGCGGGTGGACACGCGGGACGTACGCGCGGTGCTGCCTGCGAGAGGCGAGAGCCGCGCCGCCTTCGCGAGGGTCGACGAGGGCCGACCGCCGATCGTCGTGATCCCTCCCGGTGACGAGCGTACGATCGACCTCTTCTTCCCGCTGCCGGAGGACATGCAAGAGGCCGGCGAGCTCCCGTCGTTCGAAACGATTTGGAGCGTGCAGATGCCGAACATGACGATCTCCGAGCGGACGCCGTTCGAGCGGCTCGAGGTTGCGCCCTCCCCGGACTACCGTTGGGGTCCGCCTTACTATTACGACCCGCTCTACGCTCGCGGCGCCTTCGTCGGCGTACGCGTGGGGCGCGTTTGGGTCGACCGTCCTGTCGTGATCGAGCGGCACGTCACGTCGCCTTCTGCTCCTCCCGGACGTCGCGTGCGCTGACGATCCACGCGCCGTATCGGCGCCGTTGCCGCGGTACGCGCGTTGCTCCCGTCCCCTGCGCGGAAGGGAGGTCGAGAGATGAGTCAGCAACGACCGACAGAGACGGTAGAGCCGGGACACGCCAAGGCCGCCACCCAGGAGACGGAGCAGGCCGAGGCCGCGAAGAAGGAGAAGAAGGAAGAGAAAGGCGGGAAGGTGGAGCGTTCTCGTTCGCACGAGCGCTCGCTTGCTCGGACGGGGCGCCAACCTCTCGGCGCGGTGACCACGAGCCCGTTCTCGATGGTGCGCCGCTTCATGGATGAGATGGACCGCGTCTTCAACGACTTCTTCTCCGACGTGGGGCTCAGGACGCCCTCGCTCCTCGCGCCCCTCGCACCGCTCAGCCTCGGGCCGTTCCCGCGGCTTCCGCGGCTGGAAGCCGTTTGGTCGCCGGCGATCGAGACGTTCGAGCGTGACGGCCGCCTCGTCTTCCGGGCGGAGCTGCCCGGTCTCGAGAAGGACGACGTCAACGTCGAGATCGACGAAGACCAGCTCGTCATCTCCGGCGAACGCACGGAGAGCGAGGAGCAGCGACGCGGCGGGCGCGTGTACAGCGAGCGCTGCTACGGCGCCTTCGAGCGCCGCATCACTCTGCCGGAGGGATGCGACCTCGACGACGTGCAAGCGACCTTCGAGAACGGAATCCTCGAGGTCTCCATCCCCATCCCCGAGGAGGAGAGACCGCAGCGTCGGCGCATCCAGATCAAAGGCGCCGAGAAGGAGGAGCACGCGAAAGGCGAAGCCGAGCCCGTCCACTGACGGGTGCCCGCGTCGGGGGGCGTGCGCCGGCCCCCCGACGCTCCACGCGCTTCACAGAGGGCAGTCGTTGTCCTCGAAGTACGGCGTCGACGATCGGATCAAGCCGCACTCGTCGCTGCACGTGCGGGAGTCACACGCCCGCGTGCGATGGCCGATGGAGATGAGCGGACACGTCGCGGGGAGCTGCCAGCAGATGCCGGGGAGGTCGGCGACGGAGCACTGCTCCTGGGTCTTGACGCGGAGCGCGCAGCTCGCGCTGCCCGGGCAGTTCGTGCCCACGAAGCCGCCGCAGGTCACGGCGTTCACCCCGGAGCACTCGCCCTTTTGCCGGACGCTCATGCCGTGCTTCGCGGCCACCGTCTCGTTCCAGTACGTCACGCCATCGCATCCGCAGACCGGGCCCTTCGTGGTGGTCTCGATCAAGCCGATCGGGACGCATCTTCCCTTGCCGCAGTTGTTCGCCCGGCAGTACCTGCCGGGACCGCAGGTGTTCGCAGCGCCCCACTCGCAGGCGTCTCCCGCGCCGGCGTCCGGCTCGACACCGGAGTCCGGCCCCGCGTCGTCGTCGTGCCCAGCATCGTCGTGCCCGGCGTCGTCGTGCCCGGCGTCGTCGACCTGTCCGCCGTCGCTGCACGTGTAAGGCCCGCACCCGCACGGGTCGGTCCCCTTGCAAGAGGGATGGGGCGGCGGCGGATCGCAAGGTCCACATTGGGTTCCGCTGCTTCCACTCGTTCCGCTGGACCCGCCGCTCGCGTCGGATCCGGGCACGCCACCGTTGCTGCCGCCCGGGTCCGAAGGAATCGGGTCTGGGGACGATCCGGAGCACGCGGCGACCGCGTAGACGAACGAAGATACGGCCGCGACAACGAACGCACGCCTCATTCCAAGCCTCCCGCCGACCAAGCCCCTGAGCTCGAGCGTAGCATCGGCGAGGCGACGTGCTCCAGCCGACGTGCCGCCTCTGGGCTCAGTGAAGCTGCTTCGTGTCGGAGCTCGCGTCCGGTGTGCGCTTCAGGGCGAGGACCGTGACGTCGTCGATCGCATCCGACGCCGGCGACATGGAAACGAGCTGGTCGACGAGCGACGCGGCGCTGTCGGTGCATCGCAAGGATGCGATGAGCTCCTCGGGCGTGCGCCCGCTGCTCTCGAAGAGCCCGTCGCTGTAGACGAAGAGCACGTCGCCGGGCATGAGCTCGAGCGACGCTTCGCGATAGGGACCCGCGGCCGGGAAGCCGACGGGGCGACCGCATCGCTCGAGACGCTCGATCTCGCCGGCGGCGCGCCGGACGAGCGCGTGGCCATGACCGGCGTCGACGTAGCGGAGCTCGTCCGGCGACACGCGAGCGTGGAAGAGCGTGACGAAGCTCGACGTGCGCTCGAGATCGCTGCTCAGCGACTGCCGTAACAGATCGAGCGCGGCCCCGGGCGGGTTCTGACGAGCGACCGCGCGGAGCACGGCCCGCACCGTCGCGGCGAGCAGCGCCGCGGGGATGCCCTTGCCCATCACGTCTCCGACGCTGATGACCGCCGCGCCGTCCATCGACTCCCAATCGAAGAAGTCGCCTCCGATCTCGCGTGCCGGCACGCAGCGCGCGGCGACCTCGAAGCCTCGCAGGGCCGGAGGCTCGAGCGGGAAGAGGCCGGCCTGGACCTCGCGCGCGCGGGCGAGCTCCGACTCGAGCCGAATCGCGAGCGACGCGTTCGCCAGGCTGAGCGCACGTGCACGCAGGAGCGTGTCGACGCGCGCCTGGAGCTCGAGCTTCTCGACGGGGGTGACGATGAGATCGTCGACGAGCGTCCACACCTGCCCGGGCACGGTGCTCGACGTCCGCCGCGGGACGACGAGCAGGAAAGGCAAGAAGAGCGGCCGTACTGCGCTCCTGAGGGCGGCGACACGGCTCGCATTGCGCTCGAGCGAAGACGCGTCGACGATCGCGAGATCGAAGTCGGGGCGGACCGAGTCGAGGGAGTCGGTGCACTCGACCTCGTGGCGCAGCGCGAGCCATTCGCAAAGGAGCCGACGGTTCTCTCCGGGCTCCATCAATACGAGGATCCGGCTCATGCTGCTCTCTTGCTCCTGCTGCCGTTCTTCGGCAGCTCGGGGTTCCCCGTGAGGATCCCGCGGAGCTCGGTCAACGGGCGTCCGACGTGGATGCCGTTCGAGGTGATGTCGAGCTCGCGCAGGCTCGTCTCGAAGGCGCTCACGCGCTTCTTGAGCACGCCGATGGCGCGCTCGAGCCGGCCGCGGAGCTCGAGGTAGCGGAGGAACACGATGTTGTCCGCCAGCGGGCTGATGCCGATGTCCGTCGCGCTGAAGTCTCCGGTGATCGTCTCCGTCTCGTTCACGAGGAGGACGGTGATCCCCATGTTGCGGAGGTACGCGCAGAGCGCGTGCAGGTGGCGCGTGAGGTCCTCGCTCTGCACGGACAAGCGATAGCCCGCGACGCTGTCGAGCATGATGATCCGCGCCTGGCGCTTCTCGACCTCCTGGCGGACGAGGTGAGCGAACTCGTCGGGCCCATAGCGGAGGGGCTCGACGTAGACCGCGTCGAGGACGCCGCGCTCGATCATCGAGCGCGCGGGGATGGACAGGTTCTCCGAGCGGCGGAGCACCGTCTCGACGGCCTCCTCGAAGAGGTAGATGCACGAGCGTTCGCCTCGCGAGGCCGCCTCCTTGGTGAACGAGAGCCCGAGCGTCGTCTTCCCGACGCCGGTCGGGCCCGTGATCACCGTCACGGTCCCGCGCTCGAGCCCGCCGTGGAGCTGCTCGTCGACGCCCCGAATGCCCGACGGCACGACCTCCTTGATGAACTGCCGGCCGTGGCGGCTCGGGACCAGACGTGGGTAGACCTCCATCCCGCGATCGGTCAGCCGCATCGAGTGGTACCCCGCCTCGAAGTCGGAGCCGCGGAACTTGCTCACGCGTATCGATCGGCTCGTCGGCGTGGACTCGAGGTGGAGCACGCCGTCGCTCAGGAACTGCAGGTGCTCGTCGCTCGTGATGTCGCTGCCCTCCGAGGTGAAGAGCACGGTCGCGCCTCGGTCCTGGAGGAAGCGCAAGAGCGAGAGGACCTGCTTGTGGTACTGGAACGTGTTCGGCGACAGGTACCGGAACTGCGTCATCGCCTCGAGGAAGACGCGATCCGGCCGGACGCGCTCGATCTCCTCCACGATCATCCGCGTCGTCGGCTCTCGCTCGACCTCGGCGGGCGTGAAGATGTCGTACGACTGAGCCTTCGTGAAGAACTCCGCTCCGGGGGTCAGGTCGACGAATCGGACCCCGCGAAGGTCGAAGCCGAGCGCAC
This sequence comes from uncultured Myxococcales bacterium, assembly GCA_937949945.1. GTDB lineage: Bacteria > Myxococcota_A > Polyangia > Polyangiales > Polyangiaceae > Labilithrix. Next base: position 27,074 of record CALFEQ010000138.1, on the reverse strand, counting down.
GCGCGTCCTTGCAGACCTGCTCGGTCGACTCTTCGACCGTGATGAAGAGTGCTCGCTCTCCGTGCGCCGCACCTGCGGTCAGGAAGTGAAGGCCGAGCATCGTCTTGCCCGTGCCGGGACCGCCGCGCACGAGATACGTACGGCCTGGCAAGAACCCCCCGTGGAGCACTTCGTCGAGGCCTTCGACGCCCGTGCGGAGACGCACCTCTTGCTCGCGACTCTCGTTGGCCATGAACGCCTCGCGGGCACGAGAAACAAGAACGGTGCCGCCGTGTCAGCGGCGAGCTCGGGCGCGATCTGCTTGCCCCCTCGAGCGCGGATACACAGATTTGTCGAGCAACGAGGCGTGCCATGATCCTGGCCCACGACGAACCGCTTGTGTTGACGATCGCCGTCGAGGGACCGGCGACGATGACGGAGAGCACTGCCGTCAAAGAGACCGCGAGCGAGCGTCTGGCTCGCGGCATCCGCGAGGTGCGGATCGATCTGCGGGACTGCACGATGATCGACAGCACGTTCTCGGGGACGCTCCTGGCGCTCGAGCGGAAGATCGGGAGCCTCGGCGGGCGGCTCACGCTCGTCTCGCCTTCGCCGAAGGTGCTCGAGCTGCTCCGTCAGATGGGGATCGAGGACTTCTATCGGATCGAACGCACGGAGCGCCCGGCCCGCGACGGCTGGGTCCCGATCGCTCCGGTCAGGCCGGGATTCGAGAGGTTGCGTCGCGTCGTCATCGACGCGCACGACGAGCTCGCGCGCGTTCCGGGGCCGGCGGCGGAGACGTTCCGCGGAGTCGCCGACGAGCTGCGTCGCGACGATGACGCAAAGCGCCGTGCCGGATCGAAGAATGACGCTCGATCATTCGGCATCAAGTGCGCTCCGGGACCGTGAGCGACGAGGGCTCACGACCGACCCATTCATGCAAACTCGCGACGCCCGGCTCGACGCCGCCTGGGCCCCCGCTGCGCAGTGCGCGGCCGCGATGCGCGACGAGGATACCGCGCGGAAACACGCTCGCTCGGCGTCCCACGAGCTGATCGACGCGAGCACCGCCTTGCCGTGGCGCACCGACTGCACCCGCGCGCCCGGCAGGAGGACACGCCATGAAGAAGCTCATTCGAGTCATCACCACGTCCAGCATCGTCGGGCTCGGCGTCTTCTCGGTCCCGTTCGTCGCGAGCGCCGATACGAGAGCCGAAGAGACCGGCACGGTGACCCAGGCCTTCCACCACGGCGCCGACGCGAAAGAGCGGCGCAAGGAGATCCGCGAGATCTTCGGAGCGCTCGATCTCCGGCCCGAGCAGCAGAAGGCCGTCCGTCGGCTCGTGTCCGAGGCCGAAGAGCGCCACGCCGCCGTGCGCGACGCTCGCCGCGAGCTCATGACGAAGCTCGCGGATCAAATCGAGAAGGGCCGCATCGACGAGTGCGCGCTCGAGCAGGAGATCGATCGGCTCGCCGCGGCGAAGGCGCGAGCGAAGAAGGGCGATCGCGCGGCGATGGACGAGCTCCACGCGATCCTCGATCCGGAGCAGCGCAACAAGTTCGTCGACGAGATGCAGAAGCGTCTCGAGAAGAAGGAGCGCGCGCACGATCCGGACGCCGTGCTCGAGAGGATGGACGAGAAGCTCGATCTGACGGACGAGCAGGAGGCGGTGCTCCGTCAGTACTTCTCCGCCCTCCGCGCGCTCAAGGAGGCCGACCCGGAGCTCAAGGAGAAGCGCGACTTCTCGAAGCTCCTCGAGTCCTTCAGGGGTGACGACTTCTCGATCGACGAGGTCTCGCCGCCGCGTCGCGACATGGAGGAGAAGCAGCGCGAGAAGATCGAGGCCCGGCTCTGGGCCGCGAAGGGCGTGGTCTGCGTGCTCACCGAGGAGCAGCGCGCGAAGGTCGCGGCGGCGATCCGGGAGAAGGTGCAGCGAGCCCAGCAGGAGGGCGAGGCCGAGCCTCGCGACCAGGTGGAGCAGGAGGGCGAGGAGGTCGAGGAGCAGACCGAGCCCACCGAGGACGAGAGCGAGGGCATGACGGACGAGGACGAGCAAGAGCAGGAGGAGGAGTGACGAAGACCGCTCGCGCGGCTCCCCCCTGCCTCCGTGGACGCGAGGGCCGTGAGCCGATGCGCGAGTGACGCTCGAACGGCCGAGGGGACCGCGCCCGTTCCGCGGCGTCCCTCGGCCGTTCGTCGCTCTGCCGGCGCACGTCGCGCTCGTGGGGGCATGCCCCTTGCGACGAGGATCGCAGACGGCCGGAGCACGACGGACGAAGCATGAACCAACGGAAGCACGACCAGCCGACGGAGCCGAGCGGTGACGAAGCGATCGAGGCCGACGCCGCCCTCGACGCTCTCGTCGACGAAGCGAGCATGCAGAGCTTTCCGTGCAGCGACGCGCCGGCGTTCACCTCGTTGCGCGTGGGGCCGCCCGCGCCGATGGAGGTGGGGGCGATCGCCGAGCGGCCTCCGCGGTCGCGGCGACGCGAAGCGACGCCACGGCTCGCACGCGCGCAGGGCGTCTTCCACATCGCGACGGGCCTCTGGCCGGTCGTCCACATGCGTTCGTTCGAGGCCGTGACCGGGCCTAAGCGAGACCACTGGCTCGTGAAGACCGTCGGGCTGCTCCTGTCGTGCGTCGGCGCCGCGCTCGTCTCCGCGTCGCGAGCGGGACGCGAGGGGATCACGAGGCCGCTCGCCATCGTGGGCACCGCGACGCCTGCGGCGCTCGCCGCCATCGATCTCTGGTACGTCGCGAAGCGACGAATCTCGAGGGTCTACCTGCTGGACGCTGCGATCCACCTCGGTCTCGCCGGCGCGTGGGGCGCGCTCCTCCTGCGCGATCGCCGCGCATCGCTGGCGGCGTGACGAGCCACCGTCACCGGCACTGCTCTCGCATTCACGCGTGCGAGGAGGCAGCCGTGAAGAGGAACTCCGTCGAGCTCGATCACATCTCCATTCCGGTCCGTCGGTATCGCGAGGCGAGGAGGCTCTACGAGGCGGCGCTCGGCGCGATCGGCATGCGCGTCAACATGGAGCTCGACGGCGCGTGCGGAATGGGCGCGAACGGAGAGAAGATCTTCTGGCTGGTTCGCGATCGGAACGCCTCCGGCGGAGAGCACATCGCGCTCCGCGTGCCACGGCGCGATCTCGTCGACGCGTTCCACGCCGCGGCGCTGGCGGCGGGAGCGACCGATCACGGCGCGCCCGGCCCGCGGCCACACTACGGTCCGAACTACTACGCCGCCTTCGTCCTCGACGGCGAAGGCAACAACATCGAGGTCGTCTGCTACGCGAAGTCCCGCCGCGCGACGGCGCCGAAGCGCGTCGGGGCTCCGCGGCGACCGCGCACGCGAACGAGCCGACTCCGACGCGGCGGCGCGCGTGCATCGGCGTAACGCGTGCGGCGGTCTGCGCGTGATCGCGACGCAGACGACCTCTGCCGCGCGAGGCTCGGCTGCAGAATCGACCTCGGTGGAGCTCGCGGTCTCGCCGGCTCCGCGCCAGGCTCGATCGGAAGGACGGAGAGGGCGATGACTCAGGACACCGGAGATTGGGACGACGCGACGACGTGCATCGAGTGTGGCGCGGTCCTGTGGCCGGACGTGGATCGGCCTTACGCGACCGGACCGGACACCTACCTCTGCTTCGAGTGCGCCGAGCGTCGGGGCGGGGTGTACGAGGCCGACGAAGATCGCTGGACCGTCGCGCCCGACGTCTCCGGTCTCCCGGACGAGCGCCGCCCGCACTTCTGAAAAAGCACGAGCTCGAGCAGGTGTCCTGCTCGAGCTCGAGAGAGCCGGATCGCGCGATCCGATCGGACGGCGTCGCGGACGTCAGTTGGCGAGGACGATGTCGACGCGGCGATCGGTCTGCCAGCCCGCCTCGTCGGTGCCGACCGCGTCGAGCTCGCCGCGCGACGTCGTCTCGACCTGCTTCTTGTCGACGCCGAGACGCGCGAGGTAGTCGGCGACGGAGCTCGCGCGCCGCGCGCCGAGCGCCATGTTGTACTGCGCCTCGCCGCGCGGATCGGCGCGTCCGATGAGACGGATCGACTGGCCCTTCAGCGGCCCGGTCGTGAGGCACTCGGCGATCTTCGCCAGGACGTCGTGGTCCGCGGGCAAGAGCTCGCTCTTGTCGAAGTCGAACTTCGGCGCGCTCGCGACGTCGTTCAGATGGAGCTTGCACGCCTTGGCGATGTCCTCGGAGACGTTGAGCGACGGGCTGGCGGGGAGGGGCGCGCTCGTCAGCTTCGGCTCCGCGGCCGGCTTGCTCGTGGCTTTCTCACCTCCACAGGCCGCGATCAGGGAACCGAGAGCGAGTGCGCAGCTCACGACAACAGCACGTACGTTCATGATGCTTCTTCTCCGTTTCCGCGCGCGTCGGAGCAGGATGTAGGCCGAGGTCTGTCGTCCGCACACACACGTGATTTCGCGAGCTTGCGCGACGGAACGTGCGGTCGGTCGCCATCGACCTGATGAGACCATGCAGCATCACCTGCCCGTGGCCGGATGGGCAAGCCGTTGCCCAGGGAGTAGGCGGAGCTACAGGGCTGAAATTTCGAAGCTATCGAGAAATCGCGCGTTTTCGGTTTGACCACACCCGGATCCTGAGTCATCCCTTCGCTGCGCAATGTGGGCAAAGGTGACGAACCGGCTCCTGGGGGTTGTCCTTGGAGCTCTCCCCATCGTCTGCACGGTCTCGGGGTGCGACCGGCGGACGGGATCGGAGGAGAGCGCCGTCGCGACGGCGTACCTCGACACGACGAGGGGCCAGGGGCTCGTCATCAGTCAGGTCTACGGCGGCGGCGGTCAGTCCGACGCGCTGTACAACCGTGACTTCGTCGAGCTTTTCAACCGGACGCGCGCGCCGATCAAGCTCGCGGGGCTCTCGATCCATTACGCGGCCACGGCCGGCGACTTCGTCTTCGGCGGCCACCTGCCCGAGGACGCGGTCGTGCCGCCGGGCGGCTACTACCTCGTCGGGTTCGCGGCGGGGCAGGCCGGAAAGGACCTCCGGCCGGACGGGGCCGGGCTCCCGCACGTCAACATCCTCCCGGTGAACGGCAAGATCGCGCTCGTCCGCGATGCCGACGTCGATCCGAAGAACGCGCCCGACGCCGCCGCTCAGGCGCTCGGATGCGGTCGTACCGAGGCCCGCTGCAACGATCCGCGCATCGTGGACATGGTCGGGTACGGCGCCGCGACCGATCACGAGGGTAGCGGGCCCGCTCCCGCGCCGGGAGTCGCGGTCGCGATCCGACGAAAGGGTGGCGGCTGCGTCGACACGGGAGACAGCTCGAAGGACTTCGAGACCGCTCCGCCCGCGCCGCGGACGCTCTCGTCTCCGCGCCACCTCTGCGAGGACGGCGCGGCCGGAGGGACCGAGCGATGAGGCTTCGCCGCGCCGTGGTCTCGGCGCTCTTCCCCGTCGTCGCCATCGGCTGCTCCGTCTTCACGGGCGCCGAGGTGGACGAGACCGCGTCCGACGAGGCGGCGATCCGCGCGATGACCCCCGAGGAGATCCTCGGCGAGATCCGCTACGGCGAGACGAAGGACGTCGACTACACGCCGACGCCGAAGTACCGGGCGTTCTGGTTCTACGGAGAGCGCGGCGATCAGATCCAGGCGCAGGTCGTCTCGCTCGACGCCACCGATCCGATCCTCTGGCTGACGGACGAGGACTTCGACAACCTGTCCGTCAGCAACGACGTTCGGCCGACGGACGTGAACGCCCTCATCAACGGGCGCTTTCTCCCCAAGACGGGCAAGTACTGGCTGATCTTCCGCGAGATGTACGGCGCGCCGCGTGCGAAGTTCGCCGTCTCGCTCCGGAAGCTCGGCGCGCTCCCGCCCGACTGCGATCCGGACGGGGAGGGGATCTGGAGCTCGTACTGCACCGACCCGCTCGACTTCGATCCGTTCGATCCGGAGAGCTGCACCGGAGCGCCGCTGACGAAGGCCGAGGCGGCCACGCTCTTCGGCGTGAGCGGTGGGCTGCGGCTCGCCAACTCGCGCGTCTACTACCGCACGCGTCAGTGCATGGTCGACGAAGCCGGAGGCAAGGACTGCAGCCCGTGGGTCGGCGCCTTCGCGATGGACATCCGCCTCGCCACGATCGCGCCGACGCCGGCGTCGGCTCCGGACGCGGAGGCGCCGGGGACGTGGACCATCAGCGCCGACAGCACCCGCAAGGTGAAGGTGGAGTTCGCGCTCGAGCCCACGGCGACGCAGCAGATCTGCCTCGACGGACCGTTCGCCGACGCCGTCGAGGGCTCGTGGACCGCATTCACCGACGGGACGCCGGGCGTCTGCACGACGTCCGCGACCGCGACCGTCACCCGGAGCTGCGCTCGCTTCGAGCCGGCACCGATCGAGCTTCCGTCGGGGGACCCAACCTACTTCACCGAGCTCGGCGTCACCGTGCTCGCGAAGTACTGAAGGGCGGCCGATGCCGATGACGATCGACAAGGCAAGAGCACGCATTTTCGTGGGCGTATTTCTCGGGATCGCTCTCGTCGGCGCCGGCTGTGCGATTGCGGGCGACGCACGCACGGACGAGACCTCGTCGAGGACGGAGCTGCCCGAGGTGGAGGACTACGACGTCGAGGGCGCGGACGACACGTTCCCGACGCCTGCGCCGGACAACGCCGGCCCCGTGCTCGAGACGACGATCGCGACCCCTCGGGGGACGCTGGCGGTCAAGTACCGGATAATCGACGGTCTGGCGATCGCAGAGGGCGACATCGTCCTGCCCATCGGTGCGGACGGCGTCATGAGCGCGACGTCGGTCGGGCGCCGCTGGCCGGACGCGATCGTCCCCTACGTCATCGACGCGAACCTGCCGAATCCCGAGCGCGTGCTCGCCGCCATCGCCCACTGGGAGGAGAAGACGAAGCTGCGGTTCGTCCCGCGAACGACCCAGCGGGACTACCTCCACTTCCGGAGCGCGAACAACTGCTCGTCGAACATCGGGCAGATGGGCGGGCGGCAGTTCGTCAACCTCACCACCGCCGAGGCGGCCACCACCGTCAACGCGGTCGCGTTCGACCGGCGCTCGAACCCGCAGCGTGTCTTCTGGTTCTACCGTCGCGGCTTCGCGACGGTCGGCACGCTCACGCGCGCGAACGCGTACTCGCCACACTTCCGGTACCTCGTCGCCCCGCAGAAGTCGGCGGCGAACGTGGTCGACGTCTCGTTCTCGGCGAACGGGCACGTGTTCGCTTGGTTCGACGACGGGACCGTCAGCGAGGGCACGCCCGAAGACTTCACGCAGTACGGCCCCGCGATCCCGTATACGCTCGCGTCCGGAAAGACGCCGGCCGACGTGCTCGCCTTCGCGATCGACGACGAGGATCGAGCGTACGCGTTCTACAACGACGGCACCTTCAGCACGGGGACGCCGACCGACCTCGCGGCCACGAGCTCGGGGCAGTCGTTCGCGCTCGCGGAAGGGAAGACGCTCGAGGATCTCGTGACGATCGACGTCGACGCGGACGGGAAGTTCCACGCGTTCTACAAGGAGACGTCACCGCACCCGGACGGCGGTGCGCCGGTCGTGCGCGGGCTGGTGAGCAGCTCGGGCTCCGCGACGAACCTCGCCACGAGCGAGACCCTCGCCCGGACGAGCTTCCCGGGTCACTGCAGCACGGGGTCGACCATCCACGAGATCGGTCACGCCGTCGGTCTCTTCCACGAGCAGACGCGCCACGACCGTGACGAGCACATCATCATCTTCTGGGAGAACATCTCCCCGGAGAACCGCTTCAACTTCGAGAAGCACTCGCGCGTCGTCGGGACCGACACCGGGCCGTACGACTTCGGCTCGATCATGCACTACGGCCCCAAGGCCTTCAGCATGAACGGCGAGTACACGATGCTGAGGATCGACGGCGGCGTCTTCGAGGAGCAACGCGAGGGGCTGAGCGAGGGCGACATCGCGGGCGTCGCGGCGATGTACCCCTGAGCCGAGGCCGGAGGCCTCGGCTTCGGTGGTGCTCGCAGCGAGCTAGCGCCTAGGCGCGCGGTCGCGTGGTTCGTGCGACCGCGCGGCGTCGGCTCTCATTGAGGCGTCGCTTCCCACACGCCCGCGCCGCTCGCGGCCGTGAAGTAGCCCCAAGTGCCCGTCAGGTGGCGCTCCGTCGCGCTTCGTCGCGTGAAGGCTGCACGGCCCGACGCGGGCGGGAGGAGCGTCACCCACGTGCACGAGAGCTCGCGTCCGGTCGCGTCCTTCGTGCAATCGAGCCGTCCGTTCAAGCCGGTCGGCTCGCGGAAGCTGCAGGTCACCGTCGTGCCCGCGTCGGTGCATGCCATCGGTCCGCGGGTGCTCGCGTAGTTCCCGGTGAGCGACGTCGAGCCGGGGCCCGGCGATGGGCTCGGCTGCGGCTGCGGTTGCGGTTGCGGCGCGGGCGATGGCGACGGCTGCGGAGATCCGGCCGGGACGAGATCCCACTGCCCGCGGTTGTCGTTCGAGAAGAAGTCGCCCCACGTCCCGGCGAGCACGCCGTTCGCTTGCCGCTGGAACGTCGCGCGTCCCTGACCGCCGCCCGTCCATCCGCAGTCGAGCTGGGCGTTGTTCGCCGCGCAGAAGAGCACGCCGCCCGGGTACTGGCAGTTGACGACGTTCCCGCTCTGCGTGCAGGTCACGTTCCCGCGGTTCGAGGTGTAGTTGCCCGCGAACGATCCGTTCCACGGCGTCGGCGCCGGCGGAGTCGGGCTCGGCGGCGTCGGGTTGGGAGGCGTCGGGGCGGGCGGGCTCGGGGGAGGCGTCGGCGGCGTCGGCCCCGACGGAGGGCCGTACAGCTCCGCGATCGCGGCGCGATCACCCGCCGAGAGGTTCTCGCGCTGACCGATCTTGGCCTTCGGGTCCTTGGGGATGATGGTCGGCCTGCCCGATCGGCTGAACGCGTACGCGGAGTAGTGCATGATGCTCTCGTAGTCGTACGGGCCGATGTCCTGTCCGCGGCCGTCGCGTTTCTCGAACTGGTCCTCGAATCCCGGCGCGATCTCGTTCCACGCGATCGTGATGTAAGCGTCGCGGTCGCCGCGCGACTGCTCGTGATAGAAGCCGGCCGCGTGGAGGAGCTCGTGGATGATGCTCCCCCTCGTGCATTCGGCGACCTCGATGTCTTGCGGCCCGCCGACGCGACCCAGCCAGGAGCTGCAGCCGTTGCCCGGGCCGCTGTCGACGAACACGACGTAGTCGTTGTCCGACGCCGTTCGCGGACGAACGCGGAGGGCGGTCGTGTTGAGTTGGCTGACCGCCCAGTTGATCGCTTCGACCTTCGACGCCGAGACGGAGCGATCGATGACGTACGGGATCTCGCCGTTCGGCCAGAGGTGGGATCGGTTCGCGAGCGCGACGGCGGACCGCACGTTCGTGGCGGGCGCCCACGGCAGGCCGAGGCGGAGCGGGAGCGTGTTCGCGGGCCCGAGGATGATGTCGCCCTCCATGACCGCGAGCCCGTTGACGATCTCGTACTTGACGAGCTGTTGGACCTGGCTGCCCGCGAGGAACAAGAGGGCGCTCGCGTGCTGGCGCGGTGCTCTCGGGCGGTGCGTCTCGGTGACGACGGGCTCACCCGGAGCGGGCGCCCCGGCATGCGGCTGCGCGTGTCCGGCGGCCGTCGGCTGGGGCGTCGTCGAGCCGCTCCGGATGTGACATCCGCTCATCGTCCCGGCGAGCGAGCACGTCGCAATGGCGAGCACGAGGCGAGGAGAACGGAGCTGCGGCATTCTCCGATCGTCGCACGAAACGAGGCGTTGGTCCTCAGGTCTCGGGCCTCAGGCCTCAGTAGAGAGGCTCCAGGCTCCGGGCTCCAGGCTCCAGGGACTTCAGTAGTCTCGGTTCGGCCTTCGGAGGGACACCTCGAAAGACTCGAAGAGAGCGCACGCCCTGCGCGCGCAACCGCAGACGCTGAGGACCGAGGACCGAGGACCGAGGACTGCGAGCCCCTCAGGGGCTCTTCGCGGGATCGACTTTGCGCTTCGAGACGACCTCGACGAGGCGATAGCGGAGCGACGAGCCACCCGGGCGCGGGCGTGGGTTGGGCAGCACCTCGACGCGGAGCTCGTAGGCGTACGACTCCTCGTAGTCGAAGCCTTCGATGCGCGAGTAGAATAGCTCCCAGGGCGCGTCTTCGGACTCGCGGACCTGCATGCATTTCATCGGGCCTTCGCCTTGGCAGTCCGCGAGCGTCTCGCGAACGAACAACGTCTTCGTCGTGCTCGTCGCGCCTGCGTCGTCCGAGCCCTGCACGTTCGTCTCCGTGACCTTTGGGGCGCCCTCCGAGATCGGAGCTCCACCGTCCGCCGCATCCACGACCGGCGTGCTCGGATGCTCCGCCTTCTGCCCGCACCCGAGCGATAGGACGGCGAACGACGCGAGGAAGCTGACGAACCGGTAATGAGCGCGTTGCATCGGCGTCGAAGGGTACACGATGCGAGCTGAGGCTCGAGGCTCCGGGCTCCAGGGAGTGAGCGCGTTGCAGCGGCGTCGAAGGGCACACGGTGCGCGCTGCGCTCGCAGTCCTCAGACCTCCGGTCAGTCCTCAGCGATTCGACGTCGATCGCGAGCCGCGAGCTCTCTGCGATCACGCAAGCGTCTCTTCGAATGATCCCTGGAGCCTGGAGCCTGGAGCCTGACGTCGCGAGCACGATGACCGTGCGATCACGCAAACGTCTCCTTTTCACCCATCGATGCCTGCTGTGCGCGAGAGCATGTGTCGGTTTGGCGATGCGTGGCGATCCGTCTCGGGCGCGCGTGTCGTTGCTCGGGAAGCACACGATGGAGTTTCGCGAGGTCGGCGTCTCGGGGTGTCGATTCGGCGCAGGCGTGAGCGCATCGCACCTGGCGGTACGGGGTATGCCTGCGCGAGCCGGCGCCGATCACACCTCGGCCGTTTGAAGGAGAACACCATGGCCAACCTGGTTACCTCGGGATATCAGTCGATCCCCTTCCTCCGTCGTGAGCTGGAGGACCTTTTCGACGAGATGGATTTGCCGCGGCGCATGCGTCGCGAAATGGATCGCCTCTTCGCCGAGCCCATTTCGCCCATGACGCTCTGGCGCGAGATGGATCTGCTGCTCGAGGAGTTCGGGACGCCGGTCTACCTTCGCCGTCGCGTCAACCACGTGTTCAACCGTGTCCTCTCGGTCTACGGCGACCAGTTCAACACGTTCCACGGCTACAACACGTTCAACACGTTCCAGGGCTACCCGCACCACGTCACGACGAGCCGGTTCGGGGACAGCTTCTACACGTCGCCCTGGCGCACCATCGAGCTCACGCCCCGCTTCGGCTACAACGACACGTACTTCAACACGCCGTGGCGGAACGACACGTTCTACACCTCGCCGTGGCGTCAGGACGGCTTCTACACGACGCCCTGGCGCAACAACGACGTCTTCTTCGGGCCCCGCGGGTTCGACCGTTTCGACCGCTTCAGCCGGTTCGACACGTTCGATCGCCCCTGGTCGACCTACGGTCGTCCGTTCATGGTCCGTGAGGACTTCGTTCCCCCCGTCGAGCTCATCGAGCGCGACGGCGAGTACATCGTTCGCGTCGAGCTCGCCGGCGTCCGGGAGCAGGACGTCGAGATCCGCGCGAACGATCACGTTCTGACGATCCGCGGTGAGCGCCGCGAGCGCATCGAGGACGGTGGGCGTCACATCGGCGCCTACGAGTACAGCGAGCGCCGCTACGGCACGTTCTCCCGCACGGTGACGCTGCCGCAGGGCATCGACAGCGCGCACATCCACGCGACCTTCCGCGACGGCGTGCTCGAGCTCCGGATCCCGATGGCGGAGACCTTCCGTCAGCGCCGGATCCCGATCGGCCGCGACGAGGCGCGCGTCATCAACGAGGGCAACGCGGGCGTTCACCCGCGTCCGCACGTGAGCTGACGCTCCGCCCGAGCACAGCGGGCGGGCGGTCGCTGTCGACGGACGGCCCGCCCGCTGGACTCGACCTTCGCGTCGAGTCGCCGGCTCGCACACACGCCTGAGCAACGACAGGCCTCCATCGTGCAACTCCTACGAGCGGGTCTCGATGGGAGGAACACGATGGCACGCTGCGACGGCTGCGGTAACGACTACGACAAGGCGTTCGAGGTCAAGAAGGACGACCGCACGTACAACTTCGACTGCTTCGAATGCGCCATCCACGTGCTCGCTCCGGTCTGCGAGCACTGCGGGTGCAAAGTGCTCGGCCACGGAGTCGAGCAGGAGGGCTCGATCTTCTGCTGCGCACACTGCGCGCGCGAGATGGGGCGAACGGCCCTGAAGGACCGCGCCGAGCCCGCCACGGCCGGCGAGATGTGGCCGTGACGTATCGCGTCCGTCGCGGCCATCGATGTCGGTGAGCTCCTCGGTTCCGCCGAGGGGCTCATTCTCTTTCGTTTCACAGGAGGAGCGAAAGCGCGGAAAGACGTGATTCGATCGAGTCGGAGCCCTTCCGTTCTTCCGCTCTTCCTGTGAAGTCCTCGCTCGTCGGGACCCGGTTCAGGGTTTCGAAGCAGCGGCGCCGCTCGTCTCGGGCTTCAGCACCCCGAACACGTACTGCTTCGTCGAGACGTACTTCTTCGCCGCGGCGCGGACGCGGTCCGACGTGATCTTCTCGAGCATCGGGCCGATGTCGAGGATCTGCTTCGGATCGTCGCCGTACGTGTAGGCGCGCTCGAGCTCGCGCAGCCAGAACGCGTTGTCCTTCAGGTTGATCTCGTGAGCGCGGCGGCGCTGCTCCTTGATCTTGGCGATGTAGTCGTCGCCGATCCCCTTCTCCTGGATCGTCTTCACCTCGGCGAAGATCGCGTCCTTCAGCTTCTCGACGTTCTCCGGCGCGCAGCCGAAGCGGATGCTCAGCACGTACTCCTGCCGAGGCCGCCGGCGGAGGGTGCCGTTGACGCTCACGCCGTACACGCCGCCCATGTCCTCGCGGAGGACCTCGCGCAGGCGCATCGAGAGCACCTCGCTCAGCATCCGAAGGTCGTTCTCCGTGTCGCGGGTCCACTTGTCGGGCCCGTGGAACGTCAGGACGACGCTGCTCTTCGGCTCCGTGCCCTTCGTGACCGTCTTCGTCGCGACGCCCTTCGGCCACTGGACCTTGATGTCACGCCAGCTCTCCTTGCGTCCCTTCGACGGCAGGCTGCCGAGGTACGTCTCGACGAGCGGCTTCACCTGCTCCGGGTCGACGTTGCCGACGAGCACGAACGTGAAGTCACCCGCGTCGGCGAAGCGGTCCGCGTAGATCGAGAGCGCCTTGTCGAGATCGACCTTCTGGAACGTCTCGGGCGTCGGCGGCCGCATGCGCGGGTGGTTCTGCGTCTGGAATACGAGCATCTCTTCGAAGAACGTCCCCTCCGGCGAGAGGCGGCGGTTCTTCGCGGTCTCCATCTCGCGGCTCCGCCACGCGGCGAACGCGTTCTCGTCGCGGCGCGGCGCGGTGAACGAGAGATGGACGAGCTGGAACATGGTCTCGAGGTCCGACGGCGACGCCGTGCCCGTGAGCCCTTCGTCGAGCTCGCCGATGCGCGCCGTGACCCTCGCGACCTTCCCGGCGAGCGCCTTGCGCAGCTTCACCGCGTCGAACGAGCCGAGACCTCCCTGCGCGATCACCTGGTCGGCGAAACGGGCCGACTCGAAATCCGCGTCCTTCACGAGCGAGTGACCGCCCGGCGAGAAGGCCGAGAGACGGACCTCGTCGTTGCGGAAGCTCGTCGGCTTGATCACGACGCGGACGCCGTTCTTGAGTGTCCATTCCGTGACGCCGATCTCGGCGATCGTCTTCGTCTTCACGACGGGCCCGGGCGTCGGCTTCTGCGCCATGAGCTCCGCGCCGGCCTCGCCGTCGTCGTAGGGCTTGATGTCACGCTTCTCGACCGCCTTCAGCGACGCGAGCATCGCATCGGCGGTGGGCTTGGCCATCGTCGGCGGACCCGCGACGCCGATGACGCGGCTGCCAGCCGTGAGCTTCTTCGCGAGCTCGTTCATCTCCGCGACCGTGTACGTCGGCAAGAACCGCTCGACCATCGCGAGCTCCGCCTCGGCGCCGGCCATCGACTCTTCCTCTAGGAAGTTGCGGACGATCTCCTGCGCGTAGACGCGGGCGTCCTGCTTGTCGCGCTCCTTCACGGTCTGCTGGAACTGCCGGAGGAGCTGGCTCTTGGCCCGATCGAGCTCGGTCGCGGTGAAGCCATGGCGCTGGACGCGGACCACCTCCTCGAGGAGCGCCTCGAAGCCCTGCTGGACGGCGTCGTCCTTCACCGTCGCGGACACGCGGAACGCGTCGGCCGTACGCACGAGCTTCGAGACCCCCGAGACCGCGGTCAAGAAGGGCGCGTTCGGCTGGCGCCGGACCTCGTCGAGCCGCGCGTTGAGCATCGCCGTGAAGAGGCGCTCGGCGAGGCTGCGACGGTAGTCGCGCGCGCTCTTCTCCGGCCGGTGGGGCATCTTGCTCGTGATCGAGACCGAGGTCTGCGTCATCTCCGGATCGGCCTCGATGGTCACCAGCGGCTTGTCGTGTGCGGGCACCTTCTGGAACGTGCGCGGGCGAGGCTTCTTCGGCGCCTGCATCGAGGCGAACTCGCTCTTGATGCGCGCCTCGATGTCCGCGACCTCGAAGTCGCCGACCGCGATGACGGCCATCAGATCCGGTCGGTACCAGTCCTTGTAGAAGCGGACCAGCGCATCGCGGGGAGCGCCCTTGATGATCTCGGGCTTTCCGATGGGGAGCCGGTCCGGGTACTTCGACCCGTGGAAGACGATGGGCGCCTGCTTGTCGAAGAGACGCCGGCTCGCGCCTCGTCCGAGTCGCCACTCCTCGAGGACGACGCCGCGCTCCTTCTCCACCTCTTCGGCTTCGAACGCCACGCCGTCGGCCCAGTCGCGCAGGATCTGGAAGCCCGTGGCGAGGATCTCCGGTTTGTCCGTCGGGACCTGCAGCATGTACACGGTCTCGTCGAACGACGTGTACGCGTTGAGGTCGGGCCCGAAGCGGACGCCGCTCTTCTCGACGAAGTCGACGATCGCCTGCTTCGGGAAGCGCTTCGTGCCGTTGAAGGCCATGTGCTCGACGAAGTGCGCGAGGCCGAGCTGATCCTCGTCCTCGAGCACCGAGCCCGCGTTGACCGCGAGCCAGATCTGCGCGCGCTTCTCCGGCTTCTTGTGCGGGAGGATGTAATAGGTGAGCCCATTGTCGAGCTTGCCCTTCTTCACGCGGGCGTCGAGCGGCAGCTCCTTGTCGAGCTCGTCGACGGGGCCCTGCGCCGTCGCGGAGTCGGCAGGCGTCGCCACGGGACCGGCCTGACCGGCCGGCGAGCCACACCCGAGCGCCAAGAGGAGAGCGAAGGATCCGAAGAGCAGGCGACGATGCATGGGCCCCGACTTAGTGGGTTTTCCCGTACGCGTCGAGTCGTACGGCGGGCTCGCGTCGGTTAAGATGAGGGCCCTTCTTCCACGCTTTCAGGGACTCACGCATGGACGCCGAGACGAAGGCCAGGGCTTTCGCGGTGAAGGCGCATGGGGACCAGCGCTACGGCAACGAGCCGTACGTCGTGCATCTGGAGGCGGTCCGAGCGGTGCTCCGCGACTTCGGTCATGGCGGCGACCTGGGCGTCGCCGCGTGGCTCCACGACGTCCTCGAGGACACGTCGGTCACGCGAGAGGAGATCGAGCGGGAGTTCGGGCCCGACGTCGCGGCGCTCGTCTGGGCGGTGACCGGCGTCGGCAAGAATCGTAAGGAGCGGAGCCAGTCTGCCTACGAGAAGATGCAGGCGCTGCCCGCCGCCGTGACGCTGAAGCTCGCCGACCGCATCGCGAACTGCGAAGCGTCGGCGAAGAACAACCCGGAGCTCCTCACGATGTATCGGGACGAGCTCCCCGCCTTCGCGTCCGCCCTCGCAGGGCTCGGCGATCCGGCGATGTGGGCGAGGCTCCGCCGCGTGCTCGGTTGAAGGACGAGCCACGCCACCGCTTCCGACGCGTACCGGTCGAGCCGCGCACCCACGGCCGGGCTCCTTGCGCGCCGATCCGAATGCTGGGCTGCGGACGAGTCGTCGACGCGTGCGTGTGCGAGGCGTGATCGCTCCCCCCCTGAGCGACCATCTGCGACGCGCCGCCGAGCACGCGCTCACCGACTGCGTGCGCGCGTTCGTACGGGCGGAGCGAAGACGCGCGGACGCGTGGCACTGGACGTGCAGTGCCGGAGACCCCGTCGAAGGAGGCAACTTGCCATGTCCACTCTCACGAAGATGTCGGTCACGAGCGCGTTCGTCGGTGTCGGCCTCATGCTTGGCGGCTGCGCCAGCCCAACGGACGAGGCCGAGGCTCTCATGGACGGCGGCGCTCTCCCGACCGAGACTGCCGACGAGGCCGTTGCGCCCGAGGAGACGGAGAACGTCGGCACGGTCTCGTCGGAGATCGTCTACGGGCCGGGCTTCGGGGTCGCCGGACCGGGCTACGGCTACGGGGCCTACGGACCGAGCTACGGCTACGGGTACTACGGGCCGGGCTACGGCCTCGGGTACGGCGGCGGCCTCGGCTACGGCATCTCTCGAGGCTACGGCGTCGGCTACGGCACGGGGCTCGGCTACGGCGTGACCCGCGGGTATCGGAGCTACCGCGGATTCGGCACGGTCGGCGGCTTCGGTGGCGGATACGGAGGCTACGGCGGGTACGGCGTGCTCTGGTGAACGGGCTCGTTCCCGAGCGCGCATAGTGCGAACGGCGATGGGAGGCGCGCGCGATCCGCGCATCGATCGGCACGTCGAGCGCTCGCGTTTCGACGCTGCCCGTGCCCGGACGAGACGACTGCACTACAGTCGTTCCACGTGAGGCGCCTTCTATCGACGATCGTGGCAGCGGCGTCGGCGCTCGTGGCCTCGGCCGAGGCCCGGGCCGAGCCGGTCACGAAGCCCGTCGAGCTCCGGCACGACCTGCGGCTCGAGCTGCCCGTGACGGTCGGCTTGGCCGCCGCCGTCGTGGGCTTCGATCTCGTTCGCGACGATCTCGAGCCGAGCCGCTGCCGGTGGTGCGACGGACCCGAGGGCTCCGGCGAGGTGAACGCGGTCGACGACTGGTTCCGCACGGCGCTCCGGCGGCGTGACACTCGCCCTGCGAACCTGACGAGCCACATCCTCGCGTTCGGCGCCGCTCCCGCCGCCGCCGTGGGCCTGACCGCCCTGGCTGCCTTCGCGGACGATCGCGGGGACGAGACGCTCGTCGACGTCGTCGCGATCGCCGAGGGCGGCCTCGGCGCGATGCTCGTCGGCCAGATCGCCGAGTCCGTGACGCTGCGCACGCGTCCGTACGTCCATGCGATGGCCGACGAGGACGCGCGCGCGGCGGAGATCGCGAAGGCGGGCGCGTTCCACTCGTTCCCGGCCGGTCACGTCGTCGCTGCGTTCGGGTTCGCGTCCGCCGCTGGCGTCGTCGCCAGCAAACGCGGCTACCGGGTGGCCCCCCTCGTGTGGACGGCGGGCCTCGTGCTCGGCGTCGCGACCGCGTACACGCGCATCGCCGCCGACCGCCACTATTTCACGGACGTGCTCGCAGGCGCCGCCATCGGCGCGGCCGTCGGCGCCGGCATCCCGCTCTCGTTCCATCGCCCGGTCCGCCCCGGCGCACGTGCGGGCCTCCTCGATCGCGCTCGGTTCACGGTCGCTCCCTTGCCGCGAGGGCAGATGGTGAGCGTGGGTTGGGCGTTCTGAACAGGAGCGGATCCGCAGAGGCGTCCCTCGACAAGGGGGGGGCGTCTCGACGGTGAGCATTGCATGATGGCAACGTGGGCTTCACGCGTGCCCGACCCGCGCTCGTTCTGCTCGTGACGCTCGGAATGGCCTGCGGGAGGGGGCTCTTTCTCTTCGGGGACTCCGACTCCGACACGAACAACGACCCCGTCGAGCGCACCGACGGTGAAGACGCGGCCACGGGCGGCGGCGAACGTGCGAGCGGTGTCGTCGAAGGCGGCGTGGGAAACGACGGGGAGGAAGGAGGAGGGTCGAGGGGCGAAGACGCGGGACCCTCGCCCCCGCGGATCGAGTGCAACGGCGCTCTCTGTGGCGAGGGTGAGAAGTGCTGCTTCGGCTCGAGCACGCCCAACGAGGGCCTTCGATGTCGGTCTTGCAGTGTCGGCCAGAACACGAACGATTTCGAGCTCGACTGCCAGGGGCCCGACGACTGCCCGACAGGCCAGCGATGCTGTTTGATCGTGTTCGGAGATAGCGCGGGGCACGCCTCCTGCCGGGAGTCCTGCAGCCACCTGGGAGCAACCGTGGTCCTGTGCGATCCCAACACCAAGGTGGGCTGCGAGCCCGAAGGCCTCCAATGCCAGCAGGTGTGGTGCAGCGAGGTGCCCTCGCCGCTCTACGCTTGTGGACCCGTGGTCGGGCTACCGATCGTCAAAGGTTGCAAGTTCTGAGTCGGCAGGCTCGCCTCTCCGCGCGAGCGTCAGCCGTTGCGCCCACGCCGCCGCTGGCTGCGGTTGAGGTCCGTCCGCACGCGTCCGTCCTGCTTCGAGATGAAACGCACGATCGCCGCGAAGCCTTCGTGCGAGAGGAGCGCTTCGAGCGTCGAGTACTCCCGCTCGAGCTCCTTGTTGCTGAACGTCGCGTGGATGGCCGAGTGGCAGTCCCGGCAGACGGTCGTGGTGACCTTCCCCCCTCGCGTGCGCGGCACGAGGTGGTGGTCGGATGGGTAGTAGTTCGGGCGCTTGCAGAGCGGGCAGGGGTCGGGCTCGAGCGCCCGCTCCTTGAGCTCCTTCATCGTCGGGATGCGCCTCATCGATCGGAGCTCGAACCTAGACACGGCCCCTGCGGGCGTCGACCGGTCGCAGCCGCCCGACCCCGCGAGGCACACGAGCTCGGACGCGCGATCGCGGCGCCCGAGGTGGCAAGAGCAGGGTCCTGAAGGCCCGATACCTACACGCTCCCCTCGCCGGGGTGGCGGCGGACCGCCAGAGTCGTACCAGGTTCGACGGGCATTGGGGCCAGATACGGATGGCGGTATGATCGGCGATGGTACCGATGAACGCCCCCGTCGCCGTCGGAACGGTCATCGCGAATCGGTATCGCATAGAGAGCATCCTGGGCGCGGGTGGGATGGGGATCGTGGTGAAAGCCACGCACCTCCTCCTGCAGCAATCCGTCGCGATCAAGTTCCTACGGCGGGAGGTGGCCAACCAAGAGTCGGTGACCCGCCTCCTCCACGAGGCACGGGCGGCCGCCAAAGTGCAGAGCGAGCACGTCGTCCGCGTGCACGACGTCGCGGCGCTCGACGACGGGACCCCATACATCGTCATGGAGTACCTCGAGGGAAGCGAGCTCGCGGCGCTCCTCGAGAACGGTCCCATCCCGCACCGCGACGCGGTGCGGTACGCGCTTCAGATGTGTCAGGCCCTCGCCGAGACGCACGCGGCGGGCATCATTCACGGCGACCTCAAGCCGGAGAACGTCTACATCGTCCGGGCTGCCGACGGGTCGGGCAGGGTCAAGCTCCTCGACTTCGGGATCTCGAAGACCGGCGCCGAGCAGAAGTCGAAGGCCATCATGGGCACGCCGGCGTACATGGCGCCGGAGCAGTTCGAGAACGGCACGATCGACCAGAGGACGGACATCTACGCGCTCGGCGCGGTCCTCTACGAGATGCTGTCCGGCAGGCCTCCCTTCCAGGCCGACAAGCCGGAGCTCATCGCCCGACGGGTGTTCACCGAGAGGCCTCCGCCGCTCGGATGGGTGGGTGTTCCTCCCAACCTGGAGCAGATCGTCATGCGCTGCCTCGCGCGGAGGAGCGAAGATCGGTTCCAGACGGCCGTCGAGCTCGCCTACGCGCTCGAGGAGATCGTGCAGCCCGAGAGCGCGGCGATGCGGCTCGAGAGGGGCACGTCGCAGCGCATACCTGTCCGCGACCCGGTGGTCTCGCAGCCGGCGGTCTCGCAGAGGCTCATCCCCACGGTCGTCCTCCAGCGCGAACGAAAGCCGACGAAGAACGTGGGAGGCTGGCTCCTCGCGGTGTTCGCCGCGATGGCGATCGTCGGCATCGTGCTCATCATCGGTGTCCGCACGTCGCGATCGGAGGCGCATGCCGGTCCGAACGTGCCGGAGCCTGCAGCGACCTCGGCGCCGGAGCCCGTCCCGACGAGCGTCGAGGCGCCGGCGGATCAGGTGCCGCCTCCCGTCGTGGAGGCTCCGCCCGCGAGCGCGTCGGCGCCGAAGACGGCAACACCGCGTTCCCGCCCAGCCGTCCGGCGTCCGGCGGCCACGGCCGACCCCAAACGATCCGATTCTCCCAGCGACCGGTTCGGAACACGAAAGTGACCTCCGGCCCGACTTTGCGTACCCTCATGGGATGCTTCGAGCGCGATGGCTCCTTGCGGCCACGCTCCTGACGTCGATCACGGTTTCGACGGCATCGCTCGCACAGAGCAAGAACGACGCTGCAGCCGCCGAGGCCCTCTTCAACGAGGGCAAGCGGCTCATGAGCGCGGCCCAGTACGCTGCCGCTTGTCAGAAGTTCGCCGAGAGCCAGCGGCTCGACCCGGGCATCGGGACGATGCTCTGGCTCGGCGAGTGCTATGCGAAAAATGGTCAAATCGCGAGCGCGTGGGCGACGTTCCACGAAGCCGAGGCGCTCGCCGCCAAGCAGAAGGACCCGCGCGTCGGGGTCGCGCGAGAAGAGGCGCGGAAGCTCGAGCCGCGGATCTCGAAGCTCACGATCGACGCGTCGGCGGTGTCCGACGTGCCGGGGCTCGAGATCCGGCGCGACGGCGTCGTGCTCGGCAATCCGCTCTGGGGCACGCCGATCCCGACCGACGGCGGAGAGCACACGATCGTCGTGTCCGCGCCGAACAAGAAGGAGTGGCAGACGACGATCTCCGTGCCGCTCGAGCGTGGAGCGATCACGGTGAAGATCCCTCCGCTGGAGGATGCGCCCGTCGTCGACGAGCCGACGCCTGCTCCTCCTCCGAAGCCCGAGAGCCCGCCGGAGGATCCCGGCAAGGGAGGCACGCAGCGCGTCCTCGGCCTCGTCACGGCCGGCCTCGGCGTGGTCGGCATCGGAGTGGGGAGCTATCTCGGGCTCCAGGTGGCAGCGAAGAACGACGAGTCGAAGGCGTTCTGCGGTCCCGATCCGAACGTGTGCGATCCGCGAGGGGTCGAGCTTCGCAACCAGGCGCTCGACTTCGCGACCTACTCCACGATCGGCTTCATCGCCGGCGGTGCGCTGCTCGTGGGCGGCGCCATCCTCTACTTCACCGCGCCCCGAGCGAAGGCTCCCGTGAGCGTCGGTGCGGCGCCGATCGCTGGTGGGGGTGGCGCCGTCCTTCATGGGCGGTTCTGAAAGACAGGGAGTGGGGAGGGAGACAGGGGTCGACAGGGAGACAGGGAGCTCGCAGGAATGCTTCGCATTTCCTGCGGAAAGGGAGGGAGTCTCCCTTTCGAGCTGCGATGCCTCGCGCAACGGCGAGCGTCTTTTCACCGGCGGACTCTCTACGAGAGACGATGAGCTCGCCCTCATCTGACGATGGCGCGCGCTCTCGTCCGATGATGGCGTGCGCCTTCCTTCCGAGCGCGATGCCTCGCGCAATTGCGAGCGTCTTCCCACTGGCGGACTCCGCTCGAAGAGACGAGGCGCGCCATGGACGAGTTGGGCGTTCTCCTCTGGTGGTCAGTCGCGTCAGCGGCACGGTTGCGCGAGGCGCTGCGGGTCGAGAGTGAGACTCGATTCGCGCGAGTGAATTCTCGCGTTGTCTGCATGTTCACTATCGAGCGCTCGCGCGCTGCGGGGCGGTTGGGCCGTACGTCGTTCGTCGCTAGAGTAGTGCTCGATGGCGTTCGAGGTGCGCGTCGATTGTCCCTCGTGCAGCGTGGAAGGTGCACGCGTCGAGATGTGGGACGGCGAGTCGGCGTGCTGCCGCCTCGGCGTGCCCGAGGCGGTGTGCTGCAGGCTGTGCGGGCACACCGCGGAGGGGAGGGTGATCGGCGTCGCGAACGTGATGCCCGGCGAGGGGTGTCCGGGATGTGGAGGAGCGCTCGACGATGCGATGCGCGAGGCGCGGCGGTGTCCGTCTTGCGGGGCGCACGCCGTGCTCGAGGACAAAGCCCCACCGCGGTCGTTCGCCGACGTCGACGAGGTCGAGCGCGCGCTCGAACGGTGGGCGCGGGAAGAAGGGCTCGTCTCCGCTCGGGAGCTCCTCGAGGTGTACTTCGTGCTGCGGAGCTCGACCGAGGTCTTCGAAGCGCTCCAACGCGGCGAGCGCGTCGAGACGACGTTCGACGTCGCAGACTATCTCTTCTCCTCCGGTGGCGGCGCAGGCACGGCGGGCGAGCCGGTGATCGTGCGCGAGGAGGCGCCACCGTCGACGAGGAACTCGACGGTGCCGGTCTCGCTGCGCAGGTACGGTGGTCCGCGCGAGGAGCTGCTCGCGCTCGCGTCCGTCGCTGCGGCCGACGGCGAGGCGAGCCAGGACGATCTCGCCGTGCTCGCGCGCGCCGCGGAGAAACGCGGGATCCCTCCGCTCGGTCCCGAGGACATCCGCGTGTGGAGGCCCAACGAGATCGACCCGCCGCCGACGCTCGACGACCGCGAGCGCGTGCTCGAAGAGATGTTCCAGATGGGCTGGTCGGACGGGCAGATGGACGAGAGCGAGATGCGCGTCATCCGCAGCTTCTCGCGCGCATGGGGGATCGACCCCGAACGGCTCCGAGAGTGGACCGAGCTCTACTCCTTCGGAGACAAGAGCTGGCTGGAGCGATGGCTCCGCCGCATCGGCTCCTTCTTGTTCCCGGCCAGGTGAACGATCATGCAAGGCATTCCTCCGAACCCCCACGGCGGCCAGCCCCTGGCGCCTCCGATCCAACCTCACGGTGCGGCGCAGCCGTATCCGGGACCGCACGGCTACGGCCATCCGCAACAAGCGCCGGTGCCGGGGCAGGTGCCCGTGCAGGGGCAAGGCCCGATGCCGGGGCAAGGCCCGATGCCGGGGCAGGCACCCGTGCCCGGGCAATCGCCCGTCACGGACCAGCAGCGCGAGCGGATCGCGCACGTCGGACAGCAGTTCCGGCGGGTGCTCCAGAACGTCGAGCGCGTGATCCTCGGCAAGAGCGACGTCATCACGCGCGTGCTCGCCGCGATGTGCGCCGGCGGGCACGTGCTGCTCCTCGACGTGCCCGGCGTCGGCAAGACGATGCTGGCGCGCTCGATCGCCGCGTCGATCCACCTCTCGTTCAAGCGCATCCAGTTCACGCCGGATCTCCTGCCCCTCGACATCACCGGCAACAACGTCTTCAACCTGCGCAAGAAGGCGTTCGAGTTCGTGCCGGGGCCCGTCTTCGCGAACCTCGTGCTCGCCGACGAGATCAACCGCGCGACGCCGAAGACGCAGGCCGCGCTCCTCGAGGTCATGGCGGAGGGACAGGTCACCGTCGACGGGACGACGCACGTCCTGCCGCAGCCGTTCCTCGTCATCGCCACGATGAACCCGCTCGAGCACGACGGCACGTTCCCGCTCCCCGCGGCGCAGCTCGATCGGTTCACCATCCGCCTCTCGATGGGCTTCCCTCCGCCCGACGCCGAGATGCGGATGCTCGACGTCCACATGGGCAAGGACGTCGCGATCCAAGCCCTCCGCCCGGTGCTCGCCGCCGAGGAGTTCCTCGGGTGGCAGCGGCTCCTCCCGTCGATCTACGTCGCCGAGAGCGTGAAGCGTCACGCCGTGAACGTCGTGACGGCGATGCGGCAGGATCCGGCGTGCCTCACGCCGCCGAGCCCGCGCGCCACCCTGATGTGGCTTCGCATGGCGATGGCGGTCGCGATGCTCGAGGGGCGCGACCACGTCGTGCCCTCCGACCTGCAGCGGACAGCCGTCGACGTCCTCGCGCATCGCGTCGTCGTGTCCGGCCAGCGGAGCGGGGGAGCCTACGTCGACTACGTCGTGCGTCAGGTCCCCATCGAGCGTTGAGGCGAGGAATCGAGTGATCTCCGCGATCCGACCACGGCGCCACAAGCCGACGTCGCCGAGGACCAAGGAGATGGTCCTCCTCATGTGGCTGCTCTTCGGCTGGGTCGGCGGCCACCGGATGGCCATCGGCAACGTCGCGGTCGGGCTCGTCTACGTCGCTCTCACGTTCTTCACGTGCGGGCTCGGCGGCATCTTCGGCTGGATCGACGGGTTCCTCCTCTTGCTCGGCACGCCGCGCGACGAGCACGGGCTGCCGGTCGTCTGGTCCTGGCGTCGCGGGAAGCTCACCGTCGATCCCCTCGAGGAGGGGACGTTCGAGCCGCCCGAGGCGATCGTCCGCATCATAGGGCACGTCGCGCTGCTCTTCGCGATGCCGTATCTCGTCGTCAGCAGCGGGCTCACGCTCTTCGAGACGAGCGAGGTACAGGACACCGTCGACAAGTTCGCGCTCTATTCCGGCATCGTCCTCGTCCCGCTCTTCCTCGTGCAGCTCCTCGGGACGATCCGGAAGGCCCGCGCACAGATCGCGCTCCTCCGCCGTGCGAACGCGCTGACGACGCGCACGCGCCTCGACGCGATCGCGCGCGCCGCCGCGATCGTCACGCCGCGTGGCTTCCTCATCCTGTGCACCGGCCTCGGGTTCCTGCTCATGGCGCTCGCGTACCAGTGGGCCGATCTCGGCGTCGTCGCCGTGCTCGCGCTGAGCGCGTTCTACGTCGTCACGTCACTATCGGCGTTCTTGAGCTCGTTCCTCGTTCGGAGCTTCTCGAGCAACCTCCTCGCGCGCGGCGCCGTCGTCCATCGCAAGTACGTCCCCGGCGTCGCTCGCGCGGGTGACGTCGTGCGCGACGTGCTCGATCTGAAGGGCGTGCCCGTCCCGCCCGGCTTCTTCCTCACGCTGTCGGGCGCGCTCCCGCCGCGGCTCGCGACGGAGGTCCGGCACGTCGTGCCGCCGAAGTCGCGCGAGGAGCGCCTCACGCTGTCCGTGCTCCTCAAGCGCACGCCGCGTGGAACCTACGACGCCCCTCCGCTCCGCATCGCGTTCACCGACCTGCTCGGGATCACGAGCGCGACGGTCGCCTCGCTCGCGACGGCGCGCCTCCGCGTCCTGCCCGCCGTTCGACCGGCGGAGGTGGTCGCGCCGCCGCCGACGAACACCGAGGAGCCCGACATCCTCGCGCGCCCGCACCGCTTCCCGACGGAGGACCTCTTCCGCTTCCGCGAGTACGTCCCGGGCGACGACACGCGGCGCATCCACTGGGAGATGTCGCTCCGCGCGGGGCGCATGATCGTCAAGACGCCGGACAGCCGAGAGACCTCGGCGAAGCGGGTCGTCGTCGCGCTCGACACGTGGGTGCCGTTCGACTGGCTCGATCACACTGCCGTGATCGACGATGCGCTCGACTCGCTCGTCGAGGCATGGCTCGCGATCGCGCAGCGGCTCGTCGAGCAGGGCGAGAAGGTGACGCTGCTGCTCGTGGCGCGATCCGACGACGGGACGCTGCGCCCCGAGCTCGTCCCCGCGTCGGCGAACCACGCCCACGGTCTCGACGCCGGCGCGCGCGCGGAGTGGCAGTCGCAGTGGCGCATCGAGGACGTCCTCGACTTCGGCGTGCGACAGGAGCAAGCGGACGCCCGCTCTCCGTCGCAGGACGTCGCCTTCGACAACGCCATCGTCGTCACGATGCGCCTGGCGCCGCCGTCGCTCCCGCGCGTCGCGCGCGAGACCACGTGGGTCTACTACGATCCGCAAGACGCCCTCGGTCCGCCTCCTCGGGGCGTGATCGAGACCTGGGTCGACTACGACGACACCGGGCGGAAGCTCGGCTTCAAGGAGCTCGTCAAACGCGCGCTCTTCCTCCCGTACCCGGTGGGCGCCGAGGAGAACGGCGTCTTCGCTCGTACGAAGGCGCTCGAGCGACGCCTCGAGGACCGCGCGCATCGCCTCGCGCTCCGGTGGCGCGCCGCTGCGTGCGGGCGGCACGCGCTCCAGGTCCTCCTCTCGCTTCCGGACGCCGTGTACAGGCTCGAGGTCGCCCATGGCCGTCACAGGCTCGTCGGGCTCAAGGGCTCCGCTCGCGCCGCCACCGTCGTGGACCTGCACATGGGACAGCGAGGCGGCGCCGTTGCATACGGGAGGTCGGCGTGAACGCTGGCGGCAAGAACGTCGTCGCCCCGATCGGCGGAGCATCGAGCGGAGCGTTCGCGAATCTGCGCGCGACCTTCCGGCGCTCGTGGCCGGTGCTCGTCTCGTACGGCCTCTTCTCGATGTGGGGTGTCGGCTGCCTCTTCACCAGCCTCGTCCTGACGAGCGGCGGGTTCGGCGCGTCGGCGGGAGACGTCATCGCCCTCGGAGGCGTCCTCGCCGCGACCGTCGCGGGGCACGTGCTCGGCAATGTGCTCGGCCTCGTGGGGCTGCGGCTCGTGCCGATCACGATCCTCTTCGTCACGCTGTTCGTCGGAGCGTCGTTGAGCGGCCTCGTTCTCGGGCCGATCGCGCTCTATCTCATCGTCGCGACGTTCGCGGCGTTCGGCGGTTATCTCGGCGTGGCGAGCCGGCTCGACGTCGTCGCGTCGTGGTATCCGCTCGTCTTCTCGATCGGCGGCGCCGTCCACTGGATGAACACGCACGGCGCCGTCGCGACCTTCCACGGCGGGACGAAGCATGCGGTCTGGGACCCGTTCACGATCGTGTGCCTCGCGGGCACCGTCTTCTTCATGCTCGTCTTCCTCGCGACGCGGCACTCGCTCTTGCTCACGACGTGGCAGGAGGTCGTGCGTCCGCGCGGGGCCGTCCGAGAGCCGACGGACGCGGTCGCCGTCGCGCGGCCGGGGCGAGGGAGCTTCGTCGTGCTCTTCCTCTTCACGATCGCCGTCCTCGGTGTGACGGCGATCGTCTCGCCGTACCTGTTCCGGACGCACGAGGTGGAACAGGGCACCGGCGAACCCTCGAAGGGTGGAAAGGGGAACGGAGGCGGCGACGGCTCGAGCGGCAAGTCGGGAAGCGGGACGTCGAACGGCCAGGGCTCGAGCGAAGAGTCGGGGAGCGAGACGTCGAACGGTCAGGTCTCGGACGGAGAGTCGGGGAGCGAGACGTCGAGCGGCGGCGGGTCGAGCGGCGGTGCGTCGAGCGGTCAGGGCT